>NZ_CP097752.1:0-783790 GCF_023585865.1 Blochmannia endosymbiont of Camponotus sp. C-046 | reverse complement strand
CATTGTTAAATATTTGAATAAAATTGCTAGGAATAATATTGCTGTAAACAATTGGTAATAGTTGTGCACATGTAATATCATTAATACTGTTAGAATATATTGTTAGTTGTTTAGTAATAATATTGTAAATTACTTTATCCCCGGGTTCTCCAATTACTCGTTTAATATAGTTTAGTGCAGGATTTTTAGGATACTTAAACACTATTATGTCTCCGCGTTTTGGATGTCCAGTATTAATTAACGTTGTTTGAGTAATAGGATTTTTAATACCATATATAAATTTTTTTACTAAAATAAAATCTCCTATTAACAAAGTAGGCATCATGGATCCAGAAGGTATTCGGAATGGCTCAAAAATAAATGATCGCATTATGAATACTAATAACAATATTGGAAAAATTGAAGATATAAACTCAGAAATTATTGAACAATACGAAATTACTAACGAATAAGTATTTTTTGATTGTTGATACATATTAGTTGATTTTTGAAGGAATATTTTTTTATGTTGATCACGACTACACATCATTATATATAGTTTTTTTATACTCCAGAAAACACCTGATATTCCTGTAATAATTGCTAGGATCAAAGAAAATGTGCTCATCATACAATACAATCCTTTAAGTTATTTTTTATTGTTATTGACATCAAAGAGTGCTAGAAATGCAGTATGTGGTAAGTTAACATTACCTATCTGTTTCATGCGTTTTTTTCCCTCCTTTTGATTGTATAATAGTTTTTTCTTTCGAGTTATATCGCCTCCATGACATTTTTCTACAACATTTTTGCGTAATTGTTTTACAATATCCCGCGATATTATTCGTTTACCAATCGTCGCTTGAATCACAATGTCGAATTGTTGTCTTGGGATCAATTTTTGTAATTTATTAACCAATAGGCGTCCATGATATATAGATTTTTCTTGGTGTGTAATTACTGTTAAAGCATCAATTCGTTTTTTATTAATTAATATTTCTATGCATACTATATTTGATGTCTGAAAATGACTGAATTTGTATTCAAATGAGGCATATCCATGAGATGCTGATTTTATTTGATCAAAAAAGTTTAATATTATTTCAGACATAGGTAATTTGTAAGTTAATGTAACTTGAGTATCGTGATATACTATAGCAACTTGAGTGCCTCTTTTTTTAATGCATAAAGAAATAATTTCTCCAAGATATTTTTTTGGAAACAAAATATTACACACAACAATAGGTTCGCGTATTTCTTTAATTTTAGTTAAAGAAAGCAATTTTGATGGACTATCTACATATATTATTTGATTGTCAATAGTTAATATCTCATATATTACTACTGGAGCTGTAACAAGTAAATCTAGTGAATATTCACGTCTTAATCTTTCTTGGATTATTTCTAAATGTAATAATCCAAGAAATCCACAACGAACACCTAAACCTAAAAATTCTGATCTTTCTGGCTCATAAAATAGAGAAGCATCATTTAAACTAAGTTTATATAAAGCGTTATGAAATATTTTTTGATTTTTAGAGCCGATAGGAAATAGTCCTGCGTAAACATAAGGTTGAAGTTTTTTAAAACCATGACATGAATTTTTTGCAGGACGAGTTGATAGAGTTAATGTATCTCCTACAGGGGTTTTTATGATGTTCTTGTTAGAACAGACTAACCAACCTACTTCTCCGCAAGTTAATGTTTTTCGTTGTACTTGTTTTGGAGTAAAGATACCTATTTGATCGACAGTATATTTTTGCTCTGTATTCATGGATTTCAGGACATCACCTTTACATAATTTGCCATTTTTAATGCATATTAGTGATACGACGCCTAAATATTTATTAAACCAAGAATCTATAATTAGTGCTTGCAGAGGAGCGTATGGATCCCCTTGAGGATGAGGAATATCGTGAATTACACGTTCCAGTAATTCTGATATGCCATGTCCGGTTTTAGCTGAACATTGTATTGCATTATGTGTGTCAATACCAATGATATTTTTAATTTCTTGAGATACTCGATTAGGATCTGCTGTTAATAAATCAATTTTGTTTAATGCCACAATAGTTTTTAAATTCATTTCTTTGGCAATGCGATAATTGGCCACAGTTTGTGCTTCCACTCCTTGAGTAACGTCTACTATCAATAAGGCGCCTTCACATGCTGCTAGAGATCGAGAAACTTCATAAGAAAAATCAACATGACCAGGAGTATCAATAAGATTAAGTTGATAAGGTTGACCATTTTTAGAAGTATAATTGAGTGTTACGTTTTGTGATTTTATAGTAATACCACGTTCTCGTTCTAATTCCATGGAATCTAATACTTGGGATGTCATTTCACGTTCGTTCAATCCGCCGCAAGTTTGAATAAACCGGTCAGATAATGTTGACTTGCCGTGATCAATATGTGCAATAATAGAAAAATTACGTATGTATTTTAGCATGATTAATGTTGGTTAAACAAAAAAATAAGTTTAGTTAGTATGAACTGGTGATTAATTAATGTATAATAAAACATTATAAGATATATATGAAATAATTATATGAGAATAGTTATGATATTTTTAAAAATTATTTGAAAACATGTATAGTTGCTTATTTAATTGTTTGGATGTACTTCGTTATGAAGTTTAGTGGTATAGCATTGTAAATAGATTTACAGGTGTGTGAATTTTTAAATTTTAGTGATAAACAAAATTTTTTGTACGATTCATTACATAAAGTAGAGAAATAGACTGTGTCGTCAGAATTAACTTGGCAGCATTTTTTGTCACAAGAAAAAACATTGCAGTATTTTCAAAATATATTGTTTGTTATAGAGGACCGTAAAAAACAAGGTATTACGGTTTACCCTAAAAAAAAGATGTTTTTAATGCGTTTCGTTTCACTAGTTTTGAATCTATTAAAGTTGTTATTATAGGTCAGGATCCTTATCATGGACCTAATCAAGCACATGGATTTGCTTTTTCTGTATTACCTGGTGTTTTGCTTCCTCCTTCTTTAAAAAATATTTATAAAGAGCTTGCATCTGATATTCCTAATTTTATAGTACCAAGTCATGGTTGTTTGAAAAGTTGGGCTCAAGAAGGGGTGTTATTGCTTAATAGTATTTTAACTGTTGAGGCGGGCAGAAGTTGTTCTCATGCTGATATTGGATGGGAACGATTTACAGATAAAATA
This sequence comes from Blochmannia endosymbiont of Camponotus sp. C-046, assembly GCF_023585865.1. Lineage (NCBI taxonomy): Bacteria > Pseudomonadati > Pseudomonadota > Gammaproteobacteria > Enterobacterales > Enterobacteriaceae > Candidatus Blochmanniella > Blochmannia endosymbiont of Camponotus sp. C-046. The sequence goes on along the minus strand of NZ_CP097752.1, from coordinate 780,623 downwards.
ATATGTATACTGAATACTTATAAGGAAAAAATTATATTTTTGTTGTGGGGTAAATATGCTCAAAAAAAGGGAAACATTATTAATCCTAAAAAACATTATATTTTAACTACATCACATCCTTCGCCTATGTCAGCTCAAAGGGGGTTTTTAGGGTGTCATCATTTTTCTAGGGTTAATATGTTGTTGATGCAACAAAACAAACAGATCATTAATTGGCAACCTAAAACAATGAATGTAATGTGAAAACCAATATAAATTAAAATATGTTATAAGAAGACGATTGATTTCAAGTAGTTCGATTATTTTTATATTTTATCTTCAAATATCATTGTTGATTTATTTCACAAATCAACAATGATATTTGATATGTATCATATTATGATGGATGCGTGTATTTAATAACGTGAAGTCATTAGGTGCAATTTAAATTAATTGAATAAGTATTATTATATTTTTATGTAAAAATTTTTATAGGGCATGATTATATTAACTTAGATAAAAACTATAGCACATTATTATTTCGTGGTATACACCAAATAATAAATATATAATAAGCACTATTTTTATTTATAAAATTTTTAATAATATTAATTATAATAGTACTTGTCATTTGGATTGCGATACTGTAACCATAGCAGGTCGAATTAATCTCCCATTAAGCAGGTATCCTTTTTGAATCATTGTCAATACTTGATTCGGTTTGTGGTCTTCGGATGCTGTTATAGATATTGCCTGATGTATCTCGGGATTAAATGGAACATTAATTTCATGTATAGATTTTAATCCAAATTTATGCACAGTGTCTAAGAATGATTTTAATGTTAATTCAATCCCTTCTATTATAGCGGATAGCAAAGTATTAGAATTATCTGAAATATTCAGTGTACGTTCCAAATTATCAATAACCGGTAATAATTCAAAGATAAATCGTTCTAATCCAAATTTATGGATTTTTTCTATTTCTTGATTGTTACGGCGACGGATATTTTCTATTTCAGCCGTAAGACGTAGTACGGTATTATGTTCGTGTTCTTGAAGTTGAGCTAATTTGATTTTTAATTTAACGATTTGATCATTTTTGGGATCAATAATTTTATTTGCTGTAGAATCAGTTTGTAACAGTTCCTCTTTTTCTATTTCTTCATTTTGTGATGATGTATTTTCATCAATATTTTTTTTTACATTATTATCTATCATGAATTTTCTCCTTCGTTTCCTGATCATATGTTTTATAATCAGTTATTATAAGGATGAATAACGGGTATTCAAGACATCATTTATTATGAATAAAAGTTATAATAAAAACAGAAAGGATTCAATAACAATATGACTTCTTCAATTTTTCGTACTGTTGGTATTATAGGATATTCTCGTTATCCGCAAGCTGTACATACATATGATATTTTATATCGTTGGTTATATGATAAAGGGATGACGGTGATGATCGAACATCATGCTGCGAGTTTATTAAATGCACAAACAGCGGTTGTAGGTGATTTGAATGATATAGGCAATTATGCAGATTTAGCTATAGTTATAGGTGGAGATGGCAATATGTTAAGAGCTGCAAATATTTTAGCGCAGCACGATATTAAAGTTATTGGAATCAATCGTGGAACTCTTGGTTTTCTTACTGATTTAGATCCTAATTCAGCGTTAGTAGAGTTATCTGATGTTCTATCAGGTCATTTTATTAATGAAAAGCGTTTTTTGTTAGATATAACAGTACAACGGTATAATAATCTGATCAGATTAGGTAGTGCTGTTAATGAAGTTATTTTACATACAAACACAATTAGACATATGATTGAGTTTGAGTTATATATTGATGATAACTTTATTTTTTCCCAAAGATCTGATGGTTTAATTATTTCCACTCCAACTGGATCGACCGCGTATGCTTTATCTGCTGGAGGACCTATTCTTAGTCCAACGGTAGATGCTATTTTATTAGTACCAATATGTCCTCACACTTTGTCATCTCGTCCAGTTGTGATCGATAGCAAAAGTATGATTCGTTTGAAATTTTCCAAAGTAACATCTGAATTAAAAATTGGTTATGATAATCAAACTCCTGTTTTTGTATGTAAGGAAGAAGAAATTTTTATTCAACGTAGTAATTATTATCTTGATTTGATTCATCCCAATAACTATAACTATTTTAGAACACTAAATATTAAGCTTGGTTGGTCTCAGAATATATCTGAAACAAAAAAATGATATTGTATTGATAATTTTATTGTTAATATTGCAAAAAAGATTATAAGTGCAATTAAACAATAATTATGTGGGTATTAATTTTTATATTGTAATTATAAAATAGATTGAGAAGAAGATTATGTATTTACAAGTATTTTTGAGAATGTTAAATAACAGTTTTTTTTTTATAATGATGATATTTTTTAGTATAAGCTGTACTATGTTGCAATGCATTCCTCAATACTCTGATATTAAACAAGGCAATTATTTAAATGAATATGATATCGAAAAAATTCGTATTGGAATGACAAAACTTGAAATATCTTCTAATATCGGAACTCCAACATTAGAAGGATTTTTGAACCCAAAAATATGGTATTACATTTTTTATTATCGTAGTGGTAATAAAATGGTAGAGCATCAAATTTTAACATTAAAATTTGATGCTCATGATGTTTTAGTAACTATTAGCAGAAGATGATAGTTTCATTATCTATTTATTTTGTGTTATAATGTCTGACATGGCCCGTATATTATATGAGCCCTAGAAATGAATGCTGTAATTATATTTTTATATTTGGTTTTAAAAATATGATTAAAAATTTTTTCGATAAATATTGATTGAAATTCGTAATGAGTAGAATATTCAATTCTACTAATAGCAGAAGTAATAGGAATAAATTTCCAATATCCATAAAATGATTTGAATGGTCCTTTTACTAAAAGGATCGAGATACTTTTGTTGTTTGTAAAAAAATTATGAGTGATTATTGATCTTCCAATCCCATTGGAAGCTATATTGATTTCAGCGATTAATTCGTTATTGTTTTGTTCTAAAATTCTGCTTACATTACATCCAGGAAGAAATTTAGTGTAAGAATTAATATCATTTACCAAATGAAACATTTGTTCTACACTATACGGTACTGAAATAAAATATTTGATGTCAGCCATATAAATCCTGTTTGAGTGGGTTTAGGTATGATTTGGTAATTTGATATTAAGTATATTTAAAGATATCAATTAATAATATATTTTTAACAATAAAAAGTTATATTTTAAAAAAAAATTATTATGAATCAGTTAATTTTAAAGAAAATTACACAAAATAAGCGCGCATATTATGAGTATTTTGTTGAAAAACAAATTGAATCTGGAATTTCATTGTTAGGATGGGAAGTAAAATCTGCACGTTCTAAAATGGTGGTCATTGATAATAGTTATGTATCTTTTTATAACAAAGAGGCGTATATTTGTAATTCTATATTTCAGTCAAATGTTACTAGGTTTGATAATGAGTCTAGTGATTCTGTTCGTGCGCGTAAGTTGTTATTAAAAAAAAATGAGTTATCATTTTTAATGGAAAAGGTTAATCAAAAAGGTTACACTGCAATTATTTTGGATTTGTATTGGAAAAATTCTTGGATTAAAGTAAATATTGTGATTGCTAAAGGTAAGAAAAAATATGATAAAAGAAATATAATACATATGCATCAATGGAATAAAGAAAAAGTACGTGTCTTAAAATATATGAAATAATAATAATTGTTGTATATACAGTATATTGATGATATAATTATTCGCCTAATGTTATTAACAATGAGGCTGATTTTGGATTCGACGGAGTATCTTATTATTTAAAGTGCATGTCGAGGGGAGGCAGGCCTCGTAAAAAGCCTCAAAAAGATAAATACAAATACTACATATAATGAATCTGTTGCTTTAGCAGCTTAAATCAGACTAATATCCTGAAGATTCCCTCTCATTTTAATATCTACTCTTAGATGTTGAGATAAATAAGTAAGAGAGGTCGTATAAATAAGAGTGCGCGTTAGTGCTTGCTTTTGGCTTAACGTTAAGTATGCAAGAGCTAAGTTGGTGTAGTGATTGGTCTTAATATATCTACACTAATTAAATATAATTTAAGACCTAAGCATGTAGGTTACTAAGAATAAAAAGAATTCTGGACGCGGGTTCGAGTCCCGCCAGCTCCACCATAAAATTTATAAGGTCAAATAAAAACAGAGAAAGAAATTGAATGATGATAAATGAAAGATGATGAAATGTATAAAAGTTTTACATTCTAGTACGGTTTGGGGTTTTAGTTATAACTTATTTATTCAATCAATAAATTATTAAATTTTTTATTGTTTGCCGCTCAAAAGTTTCTCTAATGTGATCATGTTTGTTTCTTGTTTATTTATTTAACACAAGAATAATATCTGCTGTATGTAATTAAAAAGTTTTAAGAATGAAGAATAAAATCTATGGATTATTTATATTTATTTGTTGCTATTCTTTCTGAAGTCATTGCTACTGCTTCCTTAAAAGCATCTGAAGGATTCAGTAAATTGTATCCTGCTATCGTAGTAGTGATAGGTTATACGCTTTCTTTCATATTATTATCTTTGGTGTTACAAACAATACCAATGGGTATTGCGTATTCTTGTTGGGCTGGACTTGGTATTGTGTTTATTACTGCAGTAGGATATGTATTTTATGATCAAAAATTAGATAGTTTAGCTGTTGTTGGGATTGCTTTAATTATTATTGGTGTTGTATTAATTAATATATTTTCTGACACAACAGAACATTAATTGTTGTATTATATAAATTTTATTTTTAAGCGGTGGTATGAATGATAATTCAGTGCTTTTGGAGACATATAATGAAGAGGGAGGAGGAATATTCTCTATAGTGTTTGTTATTTATTGTATAAAGAAAGAATGTTTAATTTTAACTGGAAATAATATATTTATTATTTGTAGTACATTATATTTTATGATTGTAGTGTATTGAATATGTTAGTTTTACTATAGTTAAGTTGATTATTATTGTGTAATCAATTTTTTTAAGGAACCAATTGTGTGTGTCATTTGTGATGTAATGTGTTTTTTTATTCGTTGAATGCTGTCATTTAGATTGAGATATGTATCTATGAGTATATTATTAAATAATTAAATAATTAAGCACCATAAAAATGATGCTTAATTATGATACAAAATGATTTATCAATCGTATTGAGAATATTATAGTTGTTCGTTTTTTTTGATAATTTGGATTAATTTGTTGAGTTATTGATATTATGTGTGATTGTTATATTTTAAAATGTGTATTTTAAAAATTAAAATAAGATATTTTGTTTGTTATGATAAAAAAAAGAAAACATGACGACTTGAATAAATATGATGATCATCAAATATTTCTTAGAGCATTGCCTAAAATTATTCAGAGAGTAGATTGTTTTAAGGTTTTATATAGTCCTAAAGAATTTAGGAATGAATTGTTGCATGCTATTTATAGAGCATGTGATCATATTGTTTTAGTTACGCTTTATTTAGATGATGATCAAGGTGGTAAGGAGATTATTGATGCTTTGCTTCAAGTTGAACGATTGCGTCCTCAAATTAAAATTAGAATTTTAGTAGACTGGCATCGTGCTCGAAGAGGGCGTATTGGTGGTGTGTCTAAAAAATACACAAATATTGATTGGTATGTAGATATCGTAAAACAGTACCCTTATTCTGATATCGCAATACACGGAATACCAATTAATATAAATGAAGCATTGGGGGTTGTTCATTTCAAAGGTTTTATTATCGATGATCAGGTGTTGTATAGTGGCGCCAATTTAAGTAATGAGTATTTGCATGTGCATACTAAATATCGATATGATCGATATCACGTAATACGTAATCAGAAATTATCTGATATCATGCTGAATTATATTGATAAAGAGTTGTTGTCTTCAAAAGTAACTAATAATTTGGGATATGGAGATTCTTTAAAAAAATTAAGTAAAAGTAGGAATAATATTCGGTTACTACGTCGTAATTTACGAAGAGCTTGTTATTGCTATCAGGGTAATGCTACGTTTCATGAATTATCGATTACTCCATTAGTTGGGTTAGGTAAGAATAGTGATCTTAATAAAACTATTTATCATTTGATTTATTCAGCACAAAATAAAGTTGTATTGTGTACACCTTATTTTAATATGCCTACCGTGTTAATACGTGCTTTGGTTTTTTTATTACGTCGAGGAATAAAGATAGAAATTATCGTAGGAGATAAGATTGCTAATGATTTTTATGTTCCTGAACATCATCCGTTTACACTAATTAGTGTTTTACCGTATTTGTACGAATTGAATTTGCGTTATTTTTTAAAAAAGTTACAAAAATATGTTGATAATAAGCAATTATTGGTGCGGATGTGGAGAGAAGGTAATAATGGGTATCATGTTAAAGGCATTTGGGTAGATGATGAATGGCAGTTGATTACGGGAAATAATTTAAATCCTAGATCTGTAAGATTTGATTTAGAGAATGCTTTGCTTGTACATGATCCATGTAAATTTTTGTTTCATCAACAATATAAAGAATTAAACATGATTCGTATGCATACGAATCATGTAATGCATTATACTTCATTACAGCATATATCCGATTATCCTACAAGAGTAGGGCAGTTACTTTATAGAATACATAAAGTTCGATTTGATAGATTAATTAATCATATTTTGTGATGATTCAGTATGTTTGTTGTTTGTATGTTTGTGTTTTGTTTTATATAGTTGTGAATTGGTTGTTTAAAAATTTCGGGATTGCGAAGTTAAGTTCTCACGGGCTATTAGTATCGGTTAGCTTAACGCTTCTCAGCGCTTACACACCCGACCTATCAACGTCATCGTCTTTAACGTCCCTTCAGGAGGATTTTAATCCTCAGGGAAGACTCATCTTGAGGCAAGTTTCCCGCTTAGATGCTTTCAGCGGTTATCTTTTCCGCACATAGCTACCGGGCAATGCCATTGGCATGACAACCCGAACACCAGTGGTGCGTCCACTCCGGTCCTCTCGTACTAGGAGCAGCCCCTCTCAATCTTCCAACGCCCACGGCAGATAGGGACCGAACTGTCTCACGACGTTCTAAACCCAGCTCGCGTACCACTTTAAATGGCGAACAGCCATACCCTTGGGACCTACTGCAGCCCCAGGATGTGATGAGCCGACATCGAGGTGCCAAACACCGCCGTCGATATGAACTCTTGGGCGGTATTAGCCTGTTATCCCCGGAGTACCTTTTATCCGTTGAGCGATGGCCTTTCCATACAGAACCACCGGATCACTAAGACCTGCTTTCGCATCTGCTCGAACCGTCATTCTCGCAGTTAAGCTAGCTTATGCCTTTGCACTAACCTCACGATGTCCAACCGTGATTAGCTAACCTTTGTGCTCCTCCGTTACTCTTTGGGAGGAGACCGCCCCAGTCAAACTACCCACCAGACACTGTCCTTGATCCGGATAACGGATCTAAGTTAGAATATCAAATGTTAAAGGGTGGTATTTCAAGGATGGCTCCATAAGAGCTAGCGCTCTTAATTCATTGCCTCCCACCTATCCTACACATCAATATTTAATATTCAGTATCAAGCTATAGTAAAGGTTCACGGGGTCTTTCCGTCTTGCCGCGGGTACGCCGCATCTTCACGGCGAATTCAATTTCACTGAGTCTCGGGTGGAGACAGTCTGGCCATCATTACGCCATTCGTGCAGGTCGGAACTTACCCGACAAGGAATTTCGCTACCTTAGGACCGTTATAGTTACGGCCGCCGTTTACCGAGGCTTCGATCAAGAGCTTTTCTTTTTTTAAGAAGATAACCCCCTCAATTAACCTTCCGGCACCGGGCAGGCGTCACACCGTATACGTCCACTTTCGTGTTTGCACAGTGCTGTGTTTTTAATAAACAGTTGCAGCCAGTTGGTATCTGCGACTGGTTTCAGCTCCAGAAGCAATATGTTGTTCCTTCACTTACATCCCAGCGTGCCTTCTCCCGAAGTTACGGCACCATTTTGCCTAGTTCCTTCACCCGAGTTCTCTCAAGCGCCTGAGTATTCTCTACCTAACCACCTGTGTCGGTTTATGGTACGATTAGATATAACCTGAAGCTTAGAGGTTTTTCCTGGAAGTATAGCATTAATTCCTTCGTCATATTAATGACTCGTCATCACGCCTCAGTGTTAAAAGAATGGATTTTCCAAATCTTTCCACTTATACGTTTAAACCGAGACTACCGATCCTCGGAGAACCTAGCTTGCTTCGTCGCCCCATCGCAGTTATATCTAGTACAGGAATATTAACCTGTTTCCCATCAGCTACGCCTGTTGGCCTCGCCTTAGGGGTCGACTCACCCTGCCCCGATTAACGTTGGACAGGAATCCTTAGTTTTTCGGCGAGCGGGTTTTTCACCCGCTTTATCGTTACTTATGTCAGCATTCGCACTTCTGATACCTCCAGCATGTTTTACAACACACCTTCTCAGGCTTACAGAACGCTCCCCTACCCAATAGTTGTTATATTTAATAATTATAAATTGTTATAAATTTAGAATATTAATTATAAAATTCTATTGTCGCAGCTTCGGTGCATGATTTAGCCCCGTTACATCTTCCGCGCAAGCGGACTCGACCAGTGAGCTATTACGCTTTCTTTAAATGATGGCTGCTTCTAAGCCAACATCCTGGCTGTCTAAGCCTTCTCACATCGTTTCCCACTTAATCATGACTTAGGGACCTTATCTGGCGATCTGGGTTGTTTCCCTCTTCACGACGAATGTTAGCACCCGCCGTGTGTCTCCCGTAATAACATTCTTTAGTATTCGTAGTTTGCATCGAGTTGGTAGTCTGGGATGGACCCCTATTCGAAACAGTGCTCTACCCCTAAAGATGAATTTACGAGGCGCTACCTAAATAGCTTTCGGGGAGAACCAGCTATCTCCCGGTTTGATTGGCCTTTCACCCCTAACCACAAATCATCCGCTAATTTTTCAACATTAGTCGGTTCGGTCCTCCAGTCAGTGTTACCTAACCTTCAACCTGTTCATGGTTAGATCACCGGGTTTCGGGTCTATATCCTGCAACTTAGCGCCCAGTTAAGACTCGGTTTCCCTACGGCTCCCTTATTTTACAGTTAACCTTGCTACAGAATATAAGTCGCTGACCCATTATACAAAAGGTACGCAGTCACGCAAATAAACAACATTCACGCTCCTACTGCTTGTACGTACACGGTTTCAGGTTCTATTTCACTCCCCTCGCCGGGGTTCTTTTCGCCTTTCCCTCACGGTACTGGTTCACTATCGGTCAGTCAAGAGTATTTAGCCTTGGAGGATGGTCCCCCCATCTTCAAACAGGATACCACGTGTCCCGTCCTACTCATTGAGTTACGGTAATTAACATATTTTCAGGTACGAGGCTGTCACTCTATATTGCTAATTTTTCCAAATTATTCTCTTAATATGTTAACAACATTATGTAACTCTGGGCTGTTCCCTGTTCGCTCGCCACTACTAAGGGAATCTCAAATTGATTTCTATTCCTCAGAGTACTAAGATGTTTCAGTTCCTCTGGTTTGCTTTATTCAGTTATGAATTCACTGAATAATAATGCACGATTTAAATTGCATTGGGTTTCCCCATTCGGAAATCACCGGTTCAAACGCTTCACATCAGCTTACCGATACTTTTCGCAGATCAGCACGTCCTTCATCGCCTTTGACTGCCAAGGCATCCACCGTGTACGCTTAAATTACTTAACTTCGCAATCCTCAGATTTTTAAATTTTATCAAAATTACAACTACTTTGTGATGTAGACATCCTAATTATATTTTTAGAGTACATCAGTATAGGGTATATATTTATAAATTTTTGTATTCAAAAATATCATATAATCCTTAATTTATAGGGTAATTGTAAAACAGTATATTTGTTTAATACAAATATTTTAATTTTAAGATTTTTAAGTTTTTCCTAATTGTTAAAGAACGAAAATACCAAATTTTTATTTAGAAGAACAATTCTTATTTATTTTGAAAACATTATACCTATAATGTCCCCTAGGGGCTTCGAACCCCTGTTGCCGCCGTGAAAAGGCAGTGTCCTAGACCTCTAGACGAAGGGGACCGAGTCCTAGCAATCAATAAAATTTAAACTGGTATTAAAATTATAATATAGTTGTCTTAATTAACATAAGAACGTTAGATAATTGATGTGGGCACTTTTGCTTATACTATTTTGATAAAATAAGGAGGTGATCCAACCGCAGGTTCCCCTACGGTTACCTTGTTACGACTTCACCCCAGTCATGAATCACAAAGTAGTAAGCGCCCTCCCTAAGGTTAAGCCACTTACTTCTTTTGCAACCCACTTCCATGGTGTGACGGGCGGTACAAGGCCCGGGAACGTGACATTCACCGTGACATTCTGATCCACGATTACTAGCGATTCCGACTTCATGGAGTCGAGTTGCAGACTCCAATCCGGACTAAGACATACTTTGTGAGGTTTGCTTACTCTCACGAGATTGCTTCTCTTTGTATACGCCATTGTAGCACGTTTGTAGCCCTACTCATAAGGGCCATGATGACTTGACGTCATCCTCACCTTCCTCCGGTTTATCACCGGCAGTCTCCTTTGAGTTCCCGACTTGACTCGTTGGCAACAAAGGATAAGGGTTGCGCTCGTTGCGGGACTTAACCCAACATTTCACAACACGAGCTGACGACAGCCATGCAGCACCTGTCTCAAAGTTCCCGAAGGCACTCTCATATCTCTATAAGATTCTTTGGATGTCAAGAGTAGGTAAGGTTCTTCGTGTTGCATCGAATTAAACCACATGCTCCACCGCTTGTGCGGGCCCCCGTCAATTCATTTGAGTTTTAACCTTGCGGTCGTACTCCCCAGGCGGTCGATTTAACGCGTTAGCTCCGAAAGTCACAGCTCAAAGTCCACAACCTTCAAATCGACATCGTTTACGGCATGGACTACCAGGGTATCTAATCCTGTTTGCTCCCCATGCTTTCGTACCTGAGTGTCAGTTTCCGTCCAGGGGGCCGCCTTCGCCACTGGTATTCCTCCAGATCTCTACGCATTTCACCGCTACACCTGGAATTCTACCCCCCTCTACGAAACTCTAGCTTGCCAGTTTCAAATGCAGTTCCTAAGTTGAGCTTAGGGATTTCACATCTGACTTAACAAACCACCTACGTACTCTTTACGCCCAGTAATTCCGATTAACGCTCGCACCCTCCGTATTACCGCGGCTGCTGGCACGGAGTTAGCCGGTGCTTCTTGTATGGGTAACGTCAATTAATATTGATATTAGCAATATTAAGTTCTTCCCCATTGAAAGTGCTTTACAACCCGAAGGCCTTCTTCACACACACGGTATAGCTGCATCAGGGTTTCCCCCATTGTGCAATATTCCCCACTGCTGCCTCCCGTAGGAGTCTGGACCGTGTCTCAGTTCCAGTGTGGCTGATCGTCCTCTCAGACCAGCTAAGGATCGTAGCCTAGGTGGGCTATTACCCCGCCTACTAGCTAATCCTATCTGGGTTCATCCGGTGGCATAAGGTTTTTATTAATAATAAAAATCCCCTACTTTGGTCGTAAAGACTTCATGCGGTATTAGCTATCGTTTCCAATAGTTGTCCCCCTCCATCGGGCAGATCCCCAGACTTTACTCACCCGTTTGCCGCTTGCCAGACAGAGCCACATATGAAAAATTGCAGCTCTCTGTTGCCGCTCGACTTGCATGTGTTAAGCTTACCGTCAGCGTTCAATCTGAGCCATGATCAAACTCTTCAATTTTAATTTAGTTTCCATTTGTAAAAGTAAGTTTGTTAATTTTAATTAACAGCTATTAATGAATTAACTTTTTATGTTTTACAATGGAATAATACTTATATCTCATATTTGCTCAAGTGCCCACATAAATTATCTAAAATTCGATTGTTAAAGAGCTATCTTGCTAATCATAGTATTAAAAAATAAAACAAGTACATCATTATCATTGATTTTGACTGATGTCAATAGTATTTATATTATTTTATAATGTGATAGGTTTTGTGTAAAACATTTACATGATATTTTTATCACTACAAAAATATTCAGATTATTTTATGTTTTAAGAAATGTTATATAATAATATAATGATTATATATATTTGTGTAAATATTCATGAAGCTATATTCATAGTGTAGTTCAACTATTGTTTGTGAGGACATTATGGTGCAGTCATCATTGTTAATTCGTCGTGTATTGATTAGTGTGTTTGATAAATCCGATATTCTAGAATTTGCGCGGTCATTAATTCAACGGGGCATTCAATTGTTATCTACTGGGGGTACTGCTCAAATATTGTCTGATGCTGGATTGCCAGTAATTAAAATTTCTGATTATACTGCATTCCCTGAAATCATGAATGGACGTGTTAAAACATTGCATCATAAAGTATATGCTGGAATTCTTGGGAGAAGAGGGTTAGATGATGCTGTTATGCATCAATATAATATTTCACCAATTGATATGGTAGTAGTTAATTTTTATTCATTTAGCTCCCTTCTTATAAAAAATAAAAAATATTCTCAAGAAGAAATGTTAGAACGTATTGATATCAGTGGCCCAAGTATGGTGAGGGCAGCAGCAAAAAATTATAAACATGTAGCTATTGTAGTCAATAGTGATAGTTATAAAAAAATTCTGGATGAAATCAATTGTTGTAATGGATTCATCAGTTTAGACACTCGTTTTCATTTAGCAGTAAAAGCGTTTAAATATGTTACTGAATATGACAATACAATTTCTGATTATTTTAATCATCAGTTACAAAGTAACTATCACAAATCTATTACTAATGATGATAATTACAGTCAATCTTATTCTTGTTTTCCTAAAAATTTAACTTTTATGAATCTTAAATTTATAAAAAAACAAGATATGCGTTATGGAGAAAATCCACATCAACGCGCAGCATTATATGTGGATATATGCAAAAAAAAGACAGGATCTATTGCAGCTGCTCATCAATTACAAGGAAAACCATTATCTTATAATAATATAATAGATATGGATACAGCATTAGAATGTGTAAAAATGTTTGATGAACCAACTTGTGTGATTGTGAAACATACTAATCCATGTGCTGTAGCTACATCTGATACTATTTGTGCTGCGTATGTTAAAGCTTATCAATCAGATCCAATTTCTGCATTCGGAGGAATTATCGCTTTTAATAGATCTCTAGATAAAAAAACAGCTCAAGCTATTATTAGTCAACAATTTGTCGATGCAATTGTTGCTCCGAACATTAATCAAGATTGTATTAGTGTTATATCTAGTAAAAAATATATACGAGTATTGAAATGTGGTATGTGGAGCCCACGAATATCAGATGTAGATTTCAAACGAATTAATGAAGGATTGTTAATACAAGATTGTGATGTTATGACGAATTTAGAACATTTAGAGATAGTTACTATTCGGAAACCAACAAAAGAAGAAATGAAAGATGCATTGTTTTGTTGGAAAGTGGTTAAATTTGTTAAATCTAATGCAATCGTTTGTGGGAAAAATTGTCAAACTATAGGTATTGGAACTGGTCAAATGAATCGAGTGTCTGCAGTAAAAATAGCTACTTCTTTTCAAGAACGACAAGACATACTGAATGTTAAAGGGTCAGTGATGGCTTCTGATGCTTTTTTCCCTTTTTCTGATGTGCTGCATATTGCGTCCGAAATAGGTATCAATTGTATTATCCAACCAGGAGGATCTATTCGAGATCAGGAGATTATTAAAACTGCTGATCGATATGATATTGCGATGATTTTTACACATATTCGTCATTTTAGGCATTAATTGTTTAAAAAATTATTCTATTTTTATTCAGAGCATGTGATTACTTAGATATTTTTGATAATCAAAATGATTATGTATCATAATAATGGATTATCTGAATATGCGTAAATCAAAAAATTAGTAGTTAGTATTGTTTTTACTATTTAAAATTTGTAACGCAATATTTTTTTAAGGACATATCGAATAGAATTCATTTAGTTTATAAAGATTGGAGAAAAGGAGGAACTTTTGTATACAAAAAAATGTAAACGTTGTTATGGTAATATTTATTTTTTATTTTGATTCAGATTATTGTTCATTGGCTAGATAAATAAGTATTTATATTGCTTCAAATTACAACTTTTAATATACATCAGGTGATGTCTGTTTATGTATTTATAAATATAGTTTATTGTATCAGTAAAGTTAGATGGCTACATAATTATCAATTGTTCATTTTATATGGATTAAAGAGTTGCTTGAGAGAATAAAAACTGTACATTCATATTTAGTTTTAACATATGAAATTGTAGTTTAAAATTAAAGTATAGCTTAGTAATAATGTCAGTTCATATAATACTAAATTTATGCTGATAACGTAATTTTGCAATATAGTTTTCTGGTTATCATATTTCTAAAAATTCTGTTTATTTAGTAGAAGTTGCATTTAATAGTTCAGTTAAGTTCGTCGATGCTTCATCTGCTGTAATTTGAGCAGAAAAATTTGTTATTGAATATTTTTCTGTTTCTTTCTTATTATTGGTATGGCGATGATGTATGCGTTCTTGATGATAAGAGTAGCCAGTTCCAGCCGGGATCAACCTACCAACAATGACGTTTTCTTTAAGACCGCGTAGTTCATCTCGCTTTCCGGCTACAGCTGATTCTGTCAGTACGCGTGTTGTTTCTTGAAAAGATGCCGCAGAAATAAATGATTCTGTCGCTAATGAAGCTTTGGTTATTCCTAATAGATTACGTATAAAACTTATTTTTACTTTTCCTTCATTTTCTAATTTTCGATTAGCAATTTTAATGCGCGAATATTCTACTTGTTCACCTACTAAAAAATCAGAACTTCCTGACCGGATTACAGTGGCTTTGCGTAACATCTGACGCACAATAACCTCTATATGTTTATCGTTGATTTTTACTCCTTGTAGACGATAAACATCTTGTACTTCATTTACAATGTAACGAGTTACAGCGTGTACTCCACGTAATCTTAAAATATCGTGTGGAGATTCTGGGCCATCAGAAATGATATCTCCACGATCTACATATTCACCTTCAAAAACATTAAGATGGCGCCATTTTGGAATCATTTCTTCGTAAATGTCACCGTCTTCAATAGGAGATATCATTAAACGACGTTTTCCTTTGGTTTCTTTTCCAAAAGAAATAGTCCCGCTAATTTCTGCTAAAATTGCTGATTCTTTTGGACGACGTGCTTCAAAGAGATCGGCAACACGCGGTAAGCCGCCAGTGATATCCTTAGTACCGCTACTTTCGTACGGTAGCCTTGCTAATATATCTCCACAAATAATTCTGGATCTATCAGCTAATTGAATTACACTTCTACCAGGTAAAAAATATTGAACAGGCGCATCTGTACCTGGAATAAAAATATCATAACCATTAACATCTACTATTTTTAATGTAGGTCTTAAATCTTTAGCGCCACCGCCACTTACACGTTCAGAGGTATCCAATATGACAATGGAAGTCAATCCTGTTAATTCATCTGTTTGTTTAACAATACTTTGGCCATCTACCATATCAATGAATTGGACAAATCCACTTACTTCAGCAATTACTGGCATAGTATGTGGATCCCAATAAGCTACTATTTCTCCATGTACGACTTTTTCTTCATTTTTTTTAGTTATTATAGCTCCATATGGTACTTTATAGCTTTCTTTGGTACGAGAAAATTGATCAACAATTTTAAGCTCGGTGTTACGCGATATTACTACTAATTTTCCCTCTCCATTAATTACGGATTTGATATTTTTTAAATGGACAGTACCTGTATTTTTAATTTGAATGCTTGATTCTAAAGCAGATCGGGAGGCAGCTCCCCCGATATGAAAGGTACGCATAGTTAATTGGGTGCCTGGCTCACCTATAGATTGAGCAGCAATAACACCAATTGCTTCTCCTTTATTTACAAGTTGCCCTCGAGCTAAATCTCGGCCATAACATTGGGAACAGACACCAAAATCAGTATCACAAGTCACAACCGATCGTACTTTCACGGTATCAATGGAATGTTCATCTAAAATATCGCACCAATATTCGTCTAATAAAGTGTTACGTTCTATCAATACTTTATTATTACCTAAATTATTGGATTCTAGAACAGCTTCCGCTAAAACTCGACCTAATACACGTTCTCGTAGCGGTTCTTTTACGTCTCCACCTTCAATAACAGGGCCCATTACGATACCGGACAATGTATTGCAGTCGTTTTGAGTAATTACTAAATCCTGAGCGACATCTACTAAACGACGGGTTAAATAACCAGAATTAGCTGTTTTTAAAGCAGTGTCAGCTAATCCTTTACGTGCTCCATGCGTAGAAATAAAATACTGTAATACATTTAATCCTTCCCGAAAATTTGCAGTGATAGGTGTTTCAATAATTGATCCATCTGGTTTTGCCATTAAACCACGCATTCCGGCAAGTTGGCGAATTTGTGCTGCTGATCCACGAGCTCCAGAGTCTGCCATCATAAAAATATTATTAAATGACGCTTGATTTTCTGATTGTCCATTACGATTTATCACTGTCTCAGTAGCTAAGTTATCCATCATTGCTTGTGCAACACGTTCATTGGCGGCAGCCCAAATATCGATAACTTTATTGTAGCGTTCTCCTGCTGTCACTAATCCAGTTTGAAACTGTTCTTGTATTTCTGCCACTTCAGATTCAGCTTCATCGATGATATCAGCTTTTTTCAAAGGAATCATCATATCATCGATACCGACAGAAGCTCCAGAACGAGCAGCATATGCAAATCCAGTATACATAATTTGATCGGCTAAGATAACAGTCGCCTTCAGCCCTAGTAAACGATAACAACTATTCAACATTGTGGATATAGCTTTTTTTCCTAATACTTGATTGACTAATATAAATGGTAATCCTTTCGGAACAATCATCCAAAATATAGAACGTCCTATCGTACTATTGACAAGATTTGTGTTTTCTGACCATTCTCTATTTTTATCATCATATTCGTATTCAGTAATACGTATCTTAATGCGAGCATGTAGTTCAGCTAAACCTAAACGATACAGATATTCTGCTTCTTTTGGACCAGTTAATATCATTCCTTCTCCTTTAGCATTTAAACGTTCACGAGTCATATAATACAAACCTAATACTACATCCTGAGATGGGACAATAATAGGTTCTCCATTAGCAGGAGATAAAATATTATTAGTAGACATCATTAAAGCTCTAGCTTCTAATTGAGCTTCTAATGTTAATGGTACATGCACTGCCATTTGATCGCCATCAAAATCAGCGTTATAGGCGGCGCAAACCAATGGATGTAATTGGATGGCTTTTCCTTCTATTAACACTGGTTCAAAAGCTTGAATTCCTAATCTATGTAATGTGGGGGCACGATTTAACATTACTGGATGCTCTCGAATTACGTTATCCAGAATATCCCATACCACAGCTTCTTCTCGATCTACCATTTTTTTAGCTGCTTTAATAGTATTAGCAAAACCTTGCAATTCTAATTTTCCATAAATAAATGGTTTAAATAATTCTAAAGCCATTTTTTTTGGTAATCCGCATTGATGTAATTTTAAATAAGGCCCCACAGTGATTACCGAACGACCAGAATAATCAACACGTTTTCCTAAAAGATTCTGGCGAAATCTACCTTGTTTACCTTTAATCATATCAGCTAAAGATTTCAAAGGACGTTTATTAGAACCAGTAATTGCGCGTCCTCTACGCCCGTTATCTAACAATGCATCTACCGCTTCTTGTAGCATTCTTTTTTCATTGCGTACTATGATGTCTGGAGCAGATAAATCTAATAATCGTTTTAATCTGTTGTTTCTATTGATGACGCGGCGGTACAGATCATTTAAGTCAGAAGTAGCAAAACGTCCTCCATCTAATGGAACCAATGGTCTTAAATCTGGAGGCAATACTGGTAACACATTTAAAACCATCCATTCAGGTTTATTTTCAGAATATATAAATGCTTCAATTAATTTTATACGTTTTGTTATTTTTTTTCGTTTCGTTTCAGAATTACTATCTTCTAATATTTCTCGTAAGTATTCGCATTCATTTTTTAAATTTGTATTTCTTAATAAAATTTGAATGGCTTCGGCTCCCATTTTCGCTTCGAATTCATCTCCAAATTCTTCTAATGCATCTAAATATTCCTCTTCAGTTAAGATCTGACGACATTCGAGGTTAGTCATACCGCTTTCAACTACTACATAGGATTCGAAATATAGAACGCGTTCTATATCACGTAGTGGCATATCTAATAATAAACCAATACGTGATGGTAATGATTTGAGAAACCAAATATGAGCAGTAGGAGAAGCTAATTCGATATGCCCCATACGTTCACGTCGTACTCTACTTTGTGTTACTTCTACTCCGCATTTTTCGCAAACTACTCCACGATGTTTTAGACGTTTATATTTACCACATAAGCACTCATAATCTTTAATAGGGCCAAAAATACGTGCACAAAATAAACCATCTCGTTCAGGTTTAAAAGTACGGTAATTAATAGTTTCCGGTTTTTTTACTTCACCAAAAGACCATGATCTAATCATATCTGGAGAAGCAAGTGCAATTTTAATTGCATTAAATTCTTCTATTTGAGTATGTTGTATTTTAAAAAATCTTAGTAAATCTTTCACAGATGAGCCTTTATTAGAGTTATACCTGTTAAATACGATAAATACTGTATGCTGATAAATATGTCTATTATATAGAGATTATGTTAAAACATTAATCTTCTAGTTCAATATTAATGGCTAAAGAACGAATTTCTTTTAATAAAACATTAAAAGACTCAGGCATTCCAGGTTCCATCGTATGATTGCCATCAACAATATTTTTATACATTTTAGTTCGTCCATTTACATCATCTGATTTTACAGTTAGCATTTCTTGTAAAGTATATGATGCACCATAAGCTTCTAGCGCCCATACTTCCATTTCACCAAAACGTTGACCTCCAAACTGAGCTTTCCCACCTAAGGGTTGTTGAGTTACTAAACTATAAGAACCAGTGGAACGCGCGTGCATTTTATCGTCGACTAAATGATTCAATTTTAACATGTACATATAACCCACAGTAACTTGTCTTTCGAATGCTTCTCCTGTGCACCCATCAAACAATGTAATCTGACCAGAGGCAGGTAATCCAGATAATTTTAAAAGATCCTTAATTTCTTTTTCTGTAGCGCCATCAAATACTGGAGTAGCAATAGGCATTCCTTTTTTTAAATTTTTAGCTAATTTTAATATTTCTACATCTGAAAATGAATTAAGATCAATGTGTTGACGTAAACCTTCTCCTAAATTATATGCTTGTTGCATAAATCTTCTTAATTGATTGGCTTCTTTATGTTGTTGCAACATAAAGTTGATTTTATCTCCAATACCTTTTGCTGCCATACCAAGATGTGTTTCTAAAATTTGACCAATATTCATTCGAGATGGCACTCCAAGAGGATTGAGTACAATGTCTACCGGTATTCCGTGCTGATCGTATGGCATATCTTCGATGGGGTTAATTTTAGAGATTACTCCTTTATTTCCATGTCTTCCTGCCATTTTGTCACCAGGTTGTATTTGGCGTTTTACAGCTAAAAATACTTTAACTATTTTTAAAATACCGGGGGCTAATTCGTCTCCTTGAGTGATTTTACGATGTTGAATTTCTAATTTTTTTTCAAACTCGTGTTTTAAATCAAAATATTGTTTAGCCAATTGCGATAATTGACATTGTTTTTCTACATCTGATAAGACCATATTAAACCAAGTATTGCGATTAGTTTCAAACAATTTCTTTTTATCAATTCCACTGGCTATTAATACATCGTAGACACGATCAAATAAAGCGGATTCAAAGATTTGTAATTCTTCATGTAAATCTTTTTTAATCTGTTTTAACTTATCGGATTCAATTATTAATGAACGTTTATCTTTATTAATACCGTCTCTAGTGAATATTTGTACATCAATTACGGTGCCGCAAACTCCGTTGGGGACACGTAAAGATGAATCTTTTACATCGGATGCTTTTTCACCAAAAATAGCGCGTAATAATTTTTCTTCCGGCGTTAATTGAGTTTCTCCTTTGGGTGTAACTTTTCCGACGAGGATGTCTCCTCCTATGACTTCTGCTCCGATATAGATAATTCCAGATTCATCTAATTTAGATAAAGCTATTTCTCCTATATTTGGAATGTCAGCTGTGATTTCTTCAGGTCCTAATTTAGTATCACGAGATATACAGGTTAACTCTTGAATATGTATACTGGTAAATTTATCTTCTTGTACTACGCGTTCTGAGACCAACATCGAATCTTCGAAATTATACCCATTCCAAGGCATAAATGCAATCCGCATATTTTGACCTAGAGCTAGTTCTCCTAAATCAGTAGACGGACCATCTGCTATAACATCTCCATGTTCTATTGATTCTTCTAAAGCTACACACGGATGTTGATTTATACAGGTATTTTGATTAGATCGAATATATTTTGTTAAGTGATAGATATCAATTCCTGATTCTTCAGTATGTATTTCATTCTTATTAACATGTATTACAATACGTGATGCATCTACATATTTAACGATACCGCCGCGCTTAGCTACCACAGTAACACCGGAATCTATCGCTACTGCGCGTTCCATTCCAGTGCCTATTAATGGTTTTTCGCTACATAAAACAGGAACGGCTTGGCGTTGCATATTTGCACCCATAAGAGCACGGTTAGCATCATCGTGTTCAAGAAAAGGGATTAATGAAGCAGCAACTGAAACTATTTGTTGTGTGGATACATCCATGTAATCAACTTGGTCTTTCTTAAAAAGACCAGATTCACCTTTATTTCTGCAAGTTACCAGATCGTTAATAAATTCTCCTTTTGAATTTAGGTTTGTATTTGCTTGAGCAATAACGAAATCACCTTCTTCAATTGCAGATAAATAATGAATGTCATTACTGACAACACCATTTTGGACTTTTCGGTATGGAGTTTCTAAAAATCCGTATTTATTAGCTCGAGCATATACAGATAATGAATTAATTAAACCTATATTCGGTCCTTCTGGAGTTTCGATTGGACAGACTCGACCATAATGTGTGGGATGGACATCACGGACTTCAAATCCTGCGCGTTCTCTAGTTAAACCTCCTGGCCCTAAAGCAGATATACGACGTTTATGAGTAATTTCTGATAATGGATTATTTTGGTCCATAAATTGCGATAATTGACTAGAAGTAAAAAACTCTCTTACTGCAGCTGAGATTGGTTTAGCATTAATGAGGTCTTGAGGCGTTAACATATCTAAGTCACCTAAAGATAATCGTTCTTTTACTGCACGTTCTACTCTAACTAATCCAATTCTAAATTGATTTTCTGCCATCTCACCTACAGAACGAATGCGTCGATTTCCTAAATGATCGATATCATCTACTTCTCCTTTACCGTTTCTAATATCAATCAATTTTTTTATTACATCAACAATATCATTTTTTTTTAATATCCCTAAATCTTCTATTTGTGCTCGTTGTAATGAACGATTGAATTTCATTCTTCCTACAGACGACAAGTCGTAACGTTCTTCTGAAAAAAATAAGTTTTCAAATAAATGTTCAGCAGCTTCTTTAGTTGGTGGTTCTCCTGGACGCATTACACGGTAAATTTCTACTAATGCATCAACTCTATTTGTAGTTGTGTCAATACGTAAAGTTTCAGAGATATAATTACCATAATCTAGATCGTTGCTGAATAATGTTTCTATGGATTCATATCCTGATTGAATTAGGTTGTGTAATATATCAGTAGATATTTCTGTATTAGCTGTGACAATAGGGGTATTTGTATTTTTATCAAAATAGTCTTTGATAACAACTTTTCCAATTATATAATCTATGGGTACTTCAATTTTTGAAATTTTGTCTTTTTTTAATTGACGGATGTGTTTAGCTGCAACACGACGTCCCTTTTTGACATATGTAACACCATTAACAGTAATATCAAAAGATGCTGTTTCACCACGTAATCTTTCAGGGATCAAATGCATATATAATGTATTATTTTGAATTTCGTATATTACTTTGTTAAAGAATATATTTAAAATTTGATCAGTAGTGTAATTTAAAGCACGTAATATTACTGTTACTGGTAACTTGCGTCGTCGATCAATGCGAACAAATAAATTGTCTTTTAAGTCAAATTCAAAATCTAACCAAGATCCACGATATGGAATAATACGTGCATTATATAATACTTTACCAGATGAATGTGTTTTTCCTTTATCACTATCAAAAAATACACCGGGACTTCTATGTAATTGAGATACAATAACTCGCTCGATACCATTGATGATAAAAGTACCATTGTTAGTCATAAGAGGAACTTCACCCATATATAC
Organism: Blochmannia endosymbiont of Camponotus sp. C-046; assembly: GCF_023585865.1. Taxonomy (NCBI): domain Bacteria; kingdom Pseudomonadati; phylum Pseudomonadota; class Gammaproteobacteria; order Enterobacterales; family Enterobacteriaceae; genus Candidatus Blochmanniella; species Blochmannia endosymbiont of Camponotus sp. C-046. The sequence goes on along the minus strand of NZ_CP097752.1, from coordinate 758,090 downwards.
TTCTTGTTCTTTAGTGTTTTTTATTATGTTATTTAAACCCTCGCGTTCATAGATAATTAAACATATACGCACGCGTAACGGGGCAGAAAAAGTGGCGCCGCGTGTTTGACATTCTTTTACATCAAATGTTGGTTCTCCTAATTGATATTGGATGTATTGTAATTCAGCGTTTCCATTATAGCTTTTAATGGGGAAAACAGATCTAAGAGCCGCTTCTAATCCACATTGTCTTTCTGGATCTTGTTTAATAAACTTTTGAAAAGAATCAATTTGAATAGAAAGCAGGTATGGAATATCTAAAATTTGAGGGCGTTTTCCAAAGTCTTTACGAATACGTTTTTTTTCAGTATAAGAATACACCATACAGTTCCCTCGATAGTTAATATGGGTGATTGTTTTTTAAGAAACAAGCTATCTGTTGCTATATAATAAATAATATAGTGATGAACTTACTATGTCTTACTTTAAGATGTAGACATATAAATCATGTATGTATTTTATTTTCTAAACGAATATATACTTTAGAAGTATCATATTTTATTATTTGTTAAATACTAAATACCATTTCCATATATATGGAAATAAAATCTTATATATAGCCAACAAACACATCAATAATAAATTGTTGGATTTGTTTTCATTTTATTTCGACAGATGCACCTATTGTTTCTAGAGTTTTTTTTAGGGTTTCAGCGTCATCTTTGTTTATTGATTCTTTTAAAATGACAGGCGCAGATTCTACTAATTCTTTAGCTTCTTTTAATCCTAGACCAGTGATACTACGCACAGTTTTAATGACAGGAATTTTGTTACTGCCAATAGCAGTTAAAAACACATTAAATTCGGTTTGCTCTTCTACGATTGTTGCTGAAGAAGTATCAGGTGTAACAGTAGCTAATGAAGTTGCAGATACTCCAAATTTTTCTTCCATCATAGAGGTCAGCCGGACTATATCCATAACAGACATATTGGAAATAGCATCTAAAATTTCTTCTTTTGTAAGAGACATAAAAATTTCCAAAAATATAAAATATTGAAAATATTACATAATTAAAATCATTGTGTATTCAAAATACCTACAATATTTTTTATTAAACAACTTAAATTATCATTTATCTTTTTTGATGAGATAATATATGTAAAATATGTATTAAATTTATTATACCACTTGTTTTTATAATCGTAATGAATCTAATAATAGATTCATTACGATTAGGTAAATTAGACAAGAGATTTATTTGAGACGCAGGAATAAATTTCCCTTCGAAAGCTGCGCCTTTTATTTTAAAATGCTCATATATTTTAGTAAATTTTACAAAAACTTGCGCGGCATCACGAGGTTGATGCACAGAAAATGCAATAATGTTTTGCCCTGTTAGAACTTCTCGCAAACATGTTAAAGACGTATTTTCAATTACTTTTTGCATGAGCGTATTTCGAACAACATGTATGTGCACATTAAGATCACGCGCTTCTTTTCTTAATTTAGTTACTTCATTAACAGCAATACCACTCAAAGATGCCACCACGGCAGATAAAGCTCTTTTTGCTGTTTTATGGATTGTACAGATAATTTCTTCTTTTTTTTTCAGATTTAATGCCATTAATAAACACCGTTCTGTAAATCTATACGTATAGATACATGAATGAGCTAATCATAAATTTATTGCATGTTCATAAAACTAATTCAAACTATGTGTTATTAAATATAAAAATTTTTTAAATTAGTGTTAATCGTCTGTATCTATCGGATAGGTAATAAATGTAATTATATAAATTCAGGATAATTAATAATCGTGAATATGTGTAATACATGTCTCATAATAATAAAAATCCCAAAAAATTATGTTAACATCCATTAACATAACACAACGGTCTCCGCATTTTCAATGAAATTTTAAACTAATTTGCAGATCATGTAAAGAATCTTATTAATAAAACTATCAATATTAATTAGGTTGTAACACAAAGACTGTTTTGATCTATAGATATAGATTTACTCATAGTAGTGGCAATAGTTATTTTTTTAATATATGTTCCTCTATATAGGACTGGTTTAGATTGCTTTAAGGATACTATTAATGCTTCTAAGTTTTCTTTAAGTTGTATGATATCAAAATTAATTCTTCCGATAGTAGAATGAATAATTCCGTTTTTATCATTTTTATAACGTATTTGACCCAGTTTAACATTTTTGACTGATTCTGCTATATCATGAGATACAGTGCCCATTTTAAGGCTAGGCATTAATCCTATTGGTCCTAAAATAGGGCCTAATTTGCTTACTATATTCATGACATCAGGCGATGCAATTACTACATCTGGTCGATATTTTTTATTTTTTATTTGATCATATAAATCTTCTAGTCCAGCTATATCAGCTCCTGCATTTTTAGCTGATACTATATTGTCTCCTTGAGTGAAAACAGCAACATGAATATTGCGACCAATACCATGTGGCAGAATCACATTATTACGTATATTTTGATCAGATTTACGCGCATCAATTCCTAAATTAATAGCGGTATCAACACTTTCAATAAATTTAACTCTTTTCATTTTTTTTAATAATTTTAATCCATCTAACACATTGTATTGTATAGATGTGTCTACGCAATTTTGCATCATACGCATTCTTTTGCTTAATTTATCCGTCATATCAATTAATCTTCCACTTCGAGCCCTATAGAGCGTGCTGTACCTATGATAGAACGCGATATTGATTCTATATCAGCCCCTGTCATATCAACAGCTTTAATTTTTGCAATCTCATAAATTTGAGTGCGCGATATTTTCCCAATATTTATTATATTTGGTTTTTTGGATCCAGATTGAATATTTGCTGCTTTTTTCAATAATATTGAAGCAGGAGGAGTTTTAGTAACAAATGAAAAAGAACGGTCACTGTAAACAGTAATGACAACTGGTATTGGTAATCCTGTTTCAAGTTGTGCGGTATTTTCATTAAATGCTTTACAAAATTCTATGATATTAACGCCTTGTTGTCCTAAAGCAGGTCCAATAGGAGGGCTGGGATTGGCAGCTCCAGCAGAAATTTGCAGTTTAATGTATGATTTTATTTTTTTTGTTGCCATATTTATTGTCCTAGCCAATAATATTTTCGGGTTTTATTTTGATTGATGACATGTTAATTATAACCACGAAACAATGATTATTTTTTCTGTGCAAGTTAAATATATCATTTTTATCTGCTAATTGTATATTAAGATTTTTCAACCTGAGAAAAATCTAATTCTACTGGAGTGGCTCTTCCAAAAATAGAAACTGATACTTTTAGCCGATTTTTTTCATAATCTACTTCTTCTACTACCGCATTAAAATCAGAAAAAGGCCCATCACTGACGCGAATAAGTTCACCAGGTTCAAATAACGTTTTAGGGCGAGGTTTATCACCTATTTGTTGTAATCGATTCATAATATCATCAACTTCCTTATCTCCAATAGGAGCAGGTTTATCACATGTTCCTCCAATAAAACCCATAACACGTGGTACACCTTTTACTAAATGCCAACTAGAATCATTCATGATCATCTGCACCAGTACATAGCCGGGAAAAAATTTACGTTCACTTTTTCTACGTTGTCCAGATCGCATTTCAACTACTTCTTCTGTTGGGACCATAATTTCACCGAACATTGCATCCATATTATGTAGTTTAATATGCTCACGTAAGGAATGAGCTACACGATTCTCAAATCCAGAAAATGATTGAATAACATACCAACGTTTCTTTAAAGTTTCAGTCATATTACAGCCTCAGCCCAAATGATATCACATGAATTAAAATAGTATCTAATCCCCATAGTAATAATGACATAATTATAGTTACTCCTATTACGATTAGAGTAGTGTTGAAGCCATCTTGATAAGTAGGCCATACTACTTTCCGGAATTCAGTACGTGATTCATTTCCAAATATGATTATTAGTTTTCCTATTTTAGTAGTTGACGCAATGTATATAGCAGCAATAATGATAACAAGAATTACTATGCTTCTCGCTACAACACTGTAATTGTGGCATACGTAATTTCCAATAATAGATATCGCAACTAATCCTGCAATGCTAATCCATTTAGTTATTTCTGATGCATACATTTTTTTTTTATTTTCATTCTTTTCATGCATATCAATACGTTACTATATTATTATAATATACGGCTCTATATGACTACAGAATCATATGTATCACTATATAATTAAGATATAATTTTAGATACAATGCCGGCTCCTATAGTGCGACCACCTTCTCGAATAGCAAATCTAAGACCGTCATCCATAGCTATCGGAGCAATCAAATGAATCATCATTCTGATATTATCGCCAGGCATTACCATATCTACCCCTTCTGGTAATTCAATGGTACCAGTAATATCTGTAGTACGAAAGTAAAATTGAGGACGATACCCTTTGAAAAATGGTGTATGTCTTCCTCCTTCATCTTTATTTAAAATATACACTTCTGATTCGAAATGCGAATGCGGCTTGATATATCCAGGTTTAGATAGAACTTGCCCGCGTTCTACTTCATCTCGTTTAGTACCACGCAATAAAACACCAACATTTTCTCCGGCACGCCCTTCGTCTAATAATTTTCTAAACATTTCCACTCCAGTACATGTGGTTTTTATTGTATCTTTTATACCAACAATTTCTATTTCTTCTCCTACTTTGATAATACCGCGTTCAATACGACCAGTTACAACTGTACCCCGACCAGAAATAGAAAATACATCTTCAATGGGGAGCAAAAATGGTTGGTCTATAACACGTTTAGGTTCTGGGATATAATTATCCAATACATCTGATAATTCTAAAATTTTATTAGACCATATTTCGTCATTTTCTAATGCTTTTAAAGCAGATCCTCGAATAATTGGTGTTTTGTCTCCTGGAAAATCGTATTGAGATAGTAATTCTCGCATTTCCATTTCTACTAATTCTAATAATTCTTCATCATTTACCATGTCGCATTTATTCATGAACACAATAATGTGAGGTACTCCTACCTGCCTAGCTAATAAAATATGCTCACGGGTTTGTGGCATGGGTCCATCAGTGGCGGCTACTACTAAAATTGCGCCATCCATTTGCGCAGCTCCAGTTATCATATTTTTGATATAATCAGCATGCCCGGGGCAGTCAACGTGCGCATAATGTCGATATGCCGTATCATATTCAACATGAGAAGTATTTATGGTAATTCCTCGTGCTTTTTCTTCTGGAGCATTATCAATTTGATCAAAAGCACGTGCATAACCACCATATTTTTTAGATAGAACAGTGGTTATAGCGGCAGTTAGAGTAGTTTTTCCGTGATCTACATGGCCAATAGTGCCTACATTAATATGTGGCTTTACGCGTTTAAATTTTTCTTTGGACACCTCTAAACTCCTTAGGTCTATTTTTATAATTTTTCAAAAATCATTGAACCTAAATATTATTTATTATTGTTTAATTTGACGAGAACTTATGATAATTTGCGCTATGCTGTTAGGTACTTCGTTATATTTTAAAAACTCCATGGAATAAGAAGCACGCCCTTGAGTTTGTGAACGTAAACTGGTAGCATAGCCGAACATTTCAGATAAAGGAATTTGAGCGCAAATTATCTTGCCACTGATTGTAGAATTCTCTAAACCGCTGATCATTCCTCTTCGGCGATTTAAGTCTGCAATAACATCTCCCATGTAATCTTCAGGTGTTTCAATTTCTACATTCATAATAGGTTCTAATAATACGGGATGAGCTTTCATGAATCCTTCTTTAAATGCTATAGATCCTGCTATTTTAAATGCTATTTCTGAAGAATCAACCTCGTGATAAGAACCGTCAAAAATAGCTACACAAACATCTACAATTGGGTATCCAGCGAGAATACCGTTATTTATTTGTTCCTGTATACCTTTATCTACAGCAGGTATGTATTCTTTAGGTACGACTCCTCCTACAATTTCATTTAAAAATTTATAATTTTCTTCTTCATGTGAATGCATAGGTTCAATGCGTAACCAAACATGTCCGAATTGACCTCGACCTCCTGATTGACGAATAAATTTACCTTCTTGTTTTACACTAGTTCGAATGGTTTCTCGATAAGCAACTTGAGGTTTACCTACATTAGCTTCAACATTAAACTCTCTTTTCATACGTTCTACAAGAATTTCTAAATGCAATTCACCCATTCCAGCGATGATAGTTTGCCCGGAGTCTTTATCGATCCATACACGAAACGATGGATCTTCTTGAGCTAAACGACTTAAAGCTAAACCCATTTTTTCCTGATCTGATTTAGTTTTAGCTTCAACCATCACAGAAATTACGGGTTCTGGAAATTCCATACGTTCAAGTATAATTGGGGAAGATGGATCACACAAAGTATCTCCAGTATCAACATCTTTTAAACCAATAGCTGCAGCAATATCGCCCGAATGAACGGATTTTATTTCTTCTCTTTTATTTGCATGCATTTGCACTATTCGACCGAATCGTTCACGTTTTGATTTTATGGGGTTTAAAACACTATCTCCGGAGCTCACTACGCCTGAATAAACTCGAAAAAAAGTTAAGTTTCCTACAAATGGATCAGTAGCTATTTTAAAAGCTAAGGCCGAAAACGGTTCGCTATCATTGGCATGACGCTGCACTTGAGTAGATCCGTCTTTTAGTACACCTGTGATAGATGTTATATCACTTGGGGATGGTAAGTATTCTACAACAGCATCTAGCATAGCTTGTACCCCCTTGTTTTTAAAAGCGGATCCACATGTTACTAATATGATTTCGTTGCTTAATACTCTTTGACGTAACGCTTGTTTAATTTCTTGTTCTGTCAATTGACCTTTATTAGATAAATATTTATCCATTAATTCTTCAGATGCTTCAACAGCAGATTCTATTAAATGCTTATGCCAAACATCTGATAATTCTATTAAATTATCAGGTATTTCACTATAACTAAAAGTGACGCCTTGATCTGATTCATTCCAGTGAATAGCTTTCATTTTGATCAAATCTATAATGCCAGTAAATTTATCTTCTGAACCTATAGCTAATTGAATAGGAACGGGATTAGCAAATAATCTAGTTTTTAACTGTTCTACAACTCGTAGATAATCTGCGCCTACTCGATCCATTTTGTTTATAAATGCAATACGTGGTACTTTATATTTATTTGCTTGACGCCACACTGTCTCAGATTGAGGTTGTACGCCTCCTACAGCACAATAAATCATTACTACCCCATCAAGTATACGCATAGAACGTTCTACTTCAATGGTGAAATCCACATGTCCAGGAGTATCTATAATATTAATACGGTGCGACTTAAATTGATTAGCCATTCCTGACCAAAAACAGGTAGTAGCTGCAGAAGTAATTGTGATGCCCCGTTCTTGTTCTTGTTCCATCCAATCCATAGTTGCAGAACCAGTATGAACTTCTCCAATTTTATGATTTACGCCTGTATAAAATAAAATTCGTTCAGTAGTAGTAGTTTTTCCAGCATCAATATGTGCGCTTATCCCAATGTTACGGTACCGCACGATCGGTGTTACACGAGTCATTAATATCCTCAATAATATTGTTATAATTTAAAGAAAAATGTTGCTCTATTTTGAAAGATTATTGTTTTATGCAGCGTTTCAATATGTTTGAATAAATAACACTTAACAGTTCAATCATTATTAGAGGTGAAAAAAAATCAGATGATGTTTATTCAGAAAATTTTATTACCAACGATAATGGGCAAAAGCTTTATTAGATTCTGCAACACGATGTATTTCTTCACGTTTTTTAACAGCATGCCCTCTACCCTCTATAGCATCTACAAGTTCACTCGCTAAACGTAATTCCATAGATTTATCATTTCTTTTTCGAGCAGCTTCAATAATCCACCGCATCGCTAGAGTATTTCTACGTACGAGACGCACTTCTACTGGCACTTGATAAGTAGAACCACCAACACGTCTAGATTTTACTTCTACAATTGGGCGCACATTGTTTAGAGCTATCTCGAATGCTTCTAAACGGTCTTTATTAGATTGTGTAAATAGAATATCTAAGGCAGAGTATACTATTGACTCTGCAATAGATTTTTTCCCGTTTAACATCAAAATGTTGATGAACTTTGCCAAAAGATCAGATCCGAATTTTGGATCTGGAAGAATATTGCGTTTTGTAATGATGCGACGACGTGGCATTAATTATAATTCCTATTGGACTAATAAATATCTTTATTTCAACTAAAAATAGTTAATAAAAAATTATTATATTTTAACTAACTGAACCGTTTTTTAATTTAGTTTAAATTAAAAAAATAAAAAAGATTTAATATTTCAAGCTATGATTTTGGTTGTTTTGTTCCGTATTTCGGCGACTTTTCTTACGGGAATTCACTCCTGCACAATCAAGAGCGCCACGAATAACATGATACCGAACACCTGGAAGATCTTTAACTCGCCCCCCTCGAATAAGAATTGTAGCGTGCTCTTGTAGATTATGGCCTTCTCCTCCGATATAGGAAGTTACTTCCAATCCATTAGTTAAACGAACACGACATACTTTTCGTAATGCAGAATTTGGTTTCTTTGGGGTAGTAGTATATACGCGCATGCACACCCCCCTTTTTTGTGGGCAGGCTCCCAACGCTGGTACATTACTTTTAAAAGTTTTTATTGGACGTGCATTACGAACAAGTTGATTGACTGTTGTCATTATTAAAATCTCCATTTTTTCTGATAAAACTATATCTCAAATAAATATATGTATACTTATTTTTATTTGCTGTTATTCCTTCCCCTAACTTCAATAACAGACAACGATGCTGTTGTTATTGAATTGTAGTTCAATAAAAATCATAGCAAAGAAGTGGTATGATTATCCACTAAGTTTGATGCAGAAAACACACACTGCATAAACAAAAACGATTTTAATATATCTATCTTTTTAAATAACTCTTAATAAATAAGTATTTTAATAAAATTTTCACTATTTAGGCAAATGAAAAGACGACTATTTAACAAGTATAACATCATTGACCATACCGTATGATATTTTGTAACAAAGTAGTGTTATAAATAACAATATTGTATTCTTTTTTAAAGAATGGTTGTGGGCCAGACATAGCATTGTGTCTTTACCTTGCTTGTTTAGTTATATCGTAGTAATAACATATCCGGTAATTAATCACATTTTTCAAAAATTTATATGATAGTAAAAACTTATAATAGTTTAATTTTTCAACAATTTATGGAAATGTAAATAATTTTGACAATATATATTAATGTATAAAATTCGTCAGATTTTAGGCATAAACCATCCTCAACATTTCCTAAACTCCTTTTATAAGGTTAACAGATAATACCAGTAAGAGCAAGAGAAATAATAGAAATGAATAAAATGAATTTAACAAAAAATGATTTCATAGTTTATACCTATTATAAGATAATTTTATGTTTTATATAATTACGATTACTGTATGATTTTATTAATTTTTGAGTATATACATTTAAATATACATATCTAAATATACAAATTTAAATATCTGAATAATATTCATTTTATGAATATATAATGTGGCATAATGCATTTTGCATCAATGATTTAACAGATTTATATTTTTTAAAAATTTTTTAGTTTATGATGAAGATGCACGAGACATTTCAATATTTTGAAATTTAATCATTTAAATATAATGATATATTTATTGTAGGTGAATACAATTTAAATATTTTATAATATTAGAACTGAAATATTGTAAATATATATATTGACAGATTATGAATTGAAAGTATTTCCTATGTGTATTAGGAAATGATAAAAAAATTTTTTAATTTTAATTATTTATATTTTGTGATTTTTAGTGTTAACATCGCAACTGTTTTGATAATCAGTTGTAATTACGTATTAAAATGGTACAATTATGTAATTAAAATTAAAAAATTTTTTTTATTATTTAACTCAGATGAGTTATAGTATTTTTAATTTGGAGTATCATTGTATAATTTATAATCAATATAATTGTTTATAAATTGAATTATAAGTTATTTATGGCATATTTTGTGTCTAAAGATTAATATGACTATAATCGTCAACATATTTTAAAAATATATTGTTTGTATGAATTTTTGTATTCAGATCATAAAATGAAAAATTATGTATTGTACATTATATTAAAATTACTGTTATCTATGCATATATTAGATGCAATCGCTTGATTTATATTTTTCATTAGTGAATGACATGGCATAACTAATTTTTAAATTTTAATAAATAAACTAATTATAAAATGTATATGCAGTGTATGATTGAATTCAATTTTAAATGAAGGACAATTTTTAAGTATTTCGTTAAATAAGTTACACTGAAGATTAGTATTGAAGTCATACATTCATCTTATTTTAAAAATAAGATGAATGTATGAAGATAAACATTTATTTTTATTTATCAAATATACTAAATATGTTTTTGGAGTGTAGCATCATGATTTATAATTACTGCAAATAACAACAATCACATTTAAGTTTTTAACAAATTTGAAAAAATATTATGAAGTTAATACTTCATGAAATTGTTTAATATCTGATATCCTTGTTCACTTAAGATACTTTCTGGGTGAAATTGCACACCTTCCACGAATAGATTACAATGGCGAATACCCATGATTTCGATACATTTATCATCAACTTTGTTCCATGCAGTTATTTCTAAACATGATGGCATAGTGTTTGGATCTATTACTAGGGAGTGATATCGAACTACATTTAAAGGTTGTGTTACCTCATTAAATATTCCGTTCCCATTATGATGAATTAAAGAAATTTTACCGTGCATTACTTTTTGTGCATATTTTAATTTAGCTCCGAAAAACTGAGCTATAGCTTGATGTCCAAGACATACCCCAAGGATGGGTATTTTTTTATGAAAATAATAAATTGCATCTAAGGAAACACCCGCGTTGTCTGGCGTACCAGGTCCAGGAGAAATTACCAAACGTTCGGGAGATAATTGATCGATATCTGTAGTATTTAAAGAATCGTTTCTTCTAACTTCCACGATACCGCCCATTTCTCTAAAGTATTGATAAAGATTCCAAGTGAAAGAATCATAATTATCAATGATAAGGATCTTATTCATTATAGTTCTATAATTAGATGTAATAATAGGTTTAATTATGTCATGGTCATGTAGTTAAAAGTTTCAGATCATGGTCTTACAGATTAAGTTAATCATTAAGTAAACAATAGTTCTCAAAAATGTATTTTATATTTATTGCGTTAAAGGTAATAATAATGAATACATAAAATACAATTTATTTACATATAAATAATATAAATTAAATACAGTTGTAATTAGTACATTAAATTTTTTATTTATTTTCAATAACCAAAATTAGTATGGATGATTAATTTGAGTGTTCTGTAATAGATATTAATTTATGAAATTAATAATCTGATGAAGATATTGTTACATGTGTATTTTGATAAATTTTAACAAATATACATATTGCCGTTATTAATATGATAATTTTAAATTGATTATTTTTAATTAATCTCTCAATCCTATTGTTTTATACACTTTGTTTAAAGTAGCATTAGCTCTTTTTTGTGCTTTTTTTGCTCCTACATATAATATATTACGTAATTTGTCTTCGTTAACACGTTCAGTATAATAACGACTTTGTAATTTTTTTAACATCGATGAGACTGATTTAATAATTTCATTTTTTAACTGGGAATACGTTTTGTCTTTAAAAACCTCTTCTAAACACATAATAGTTTGATCACTTATTCCAGAAAGTATTTCTAATAAATTAGAAATACCCGGTTTGTTAACAGGATCATATTTAATCATGGGGGGTTCATCAGTATCGGTAACAGCGTGTTCAATTTTTCTTGATACTATATTAATATCGTCTAAAAGAGTAATCGTATTACCAGGTCTACTATCTGATTTGGACATTTTTTTATTTGGTTCTAATAAAGACATAATACGAGAACCACGTGTAGGAATAAATATTTCTGGAATAACGAAAATTCTTCCGTATGCATGATTAAAACGTTCGGCAATGTTACGTGTTAATTCTAAATGTTGTTTCTGGTCAAAACCAACTGGAACTAAATTAGTTTGATATAATAAAATATCTGACGCCATTAATACTGGATAGTTAAATAGCCCGATATTAAGATTTTCTTTTTGTTGTTTTAATTTTTCTTTAAACTGGGTCATACGATTTAGTTCTCCAAAGTACGTATAACAATTTAATAACCAATTTAATTGACTATGTTCTGGAACATGAGACTGAATAAATATTATACTGTTATTAGGATCAATGCCGCATGCTAAATATAAAGCTAATGTATCTAATGATGTGTTGTATAATTGGTGTAAATTATTCCGATTTGTAATTGCATGTAAATCTACTATACAGTAGATACATTGATAATCGTACTGCATTTTAACCCACTGACGTATCGCTCCGATATAATTACCGATAGTAAGTTTACCTGATGGTTGAGCCCCACTAAATAAAATTGGTTTATTCATACAGATATGTTCCATAGTGTTTATAATAAAACAAATAAAATGTTATTATTGTAAGGTTGCATAATAAAAACATGTAATTTGTATGATTATTAAATTACATAACTTAAAAATAGAATTATTTTATAAAATAAATAAATAATACATTAAATAATTTTTTTTTACATAGAAAACTATGGTAACAACATATAATGTTGCCTTTAATTATTTATCTACGAATAAAATACTAAACATCTTTCGTTATTGATTTCTCAAAACAGATCGAAAATCATGCATAACCTTGTAATAATTTGAAGATCCAAAGATGGCTGACCCTATAACAAACGTGTTTGCTCCGGCTTTTAAAATTGAATGTATGTTTTTTATATTAATGCCTCCATCTACTGCTAGATCAATATCATAATTGGAATTATCTATGAATTGACGTGTTTGACGTATTTTATTTAAAATCATAGGAATAAATAGTTGTCCGCTAAAACCAGGATTGACTGACATTAATACAATTAGGTCTATTTTATGCATTACGTATTCCAGACAGTTAAGGGTAGTACTAGGATTTAAAACTAATCCCGCTTTACATCCGTATTCTTTAATCAATTGTAGTGATCGATCAATATGTTCTGTTGCTTCTGGATGAAAACTAATATAATTTGCTCCAACAGCAGCGAAATCCGAAATTAATCGATCTATTGGTTTGGCCATTAAATGTACATCGATAGGGATATTAATGCCGTAATTACGTAGTGACCGTAACACCATAGATCCTAGGCTTAAATTAGGAACGTAATGATTGTCCATAACATCAAAATGTAAAATATCTGCTCCAGCAGATATCACATTGGTAATATCTTCTCCTAATTTAGAAAAATTAGCTGACAAAATAGATGGAGCTATTAAGAGACGTTTCATATAATTTCCATTAAAGATGATATCTTATACAATAGTTTTTTATTTTAATTTAATCAATCAAACAGACAGATAAATTGGAGGATGATATTATGATTTTGTATATAAAAATATTTTAATTTTTTTAAATCTATCAAGACAGAATTGTTACCAACAAGGATTTAGATTGTATATAGTTTGTATATGGACGCAATTAACTGTAGGTGTAAATTACTAATATTTTTATATTGCATAATGTATACATGGATCCCAAATATAATTTAAAATAAAGAACCTAATTAAATGTTACCATTGATGATAATTGAATTGAGTTACACTATAAAAAATAAACATATACGTCGATATTATTCATATATTGATATATATATTCAATTTTAATACTTTTAACCACTAAATACAGTTATTAGTGTTTAGTATCTTCAATGGATAAAGACACTAACTCATGGTTTACGTTAGAGACGGTTTTTACGTTGCCTATAGAAACAGGTAAAACTAAGTTGATCTGTCCTGATGTTGATTTTTTGTCGCGCGTCATATATTCCAAATAGTTTTCTGATGTCATTTCTTTTGGGCCGCGAACGGGTAAACCTGCTCGCGTTAATAATATTTTTATACGTCTTGCGTCACTAAAATTAAATTGATTTAAACGCAATGCAGTATTTACTGCCATCATGATACCTGCGGCTATAGACTCTCCGTGAGACCATTGTGAATAACCTAAGTATGATTCAATGGCATGGCCGTAGGTATGACCAAGATTTAAAATACTTCTAATATCCTGATCTCGTTCATCAATTGTAATTATAGATGCTTTTAATTCACAACAACGACGAATACAGTATACTAAAGATGGCAAGTGTAAAATTAACAAATCATCTAAATGGGATTCTAGCCAACTAAAAAATCTAGAATCAAGAGCTATGGCGTACTTAATGATTTCAGATAACCCAGAAGAAAACTCTTTCGTCGTCAACGTACTCAAGACGTCTAGATTAATCATAACTGCAATAGGTTGATGAAAAGCCCCAATCATATTTTTACCAAGTGTATGATTAATACCAGTTTTCCCTCCGATGGATGCATCTACTTGCGCAAGTAATGTTGTTGGAACTTGAATAAAACGTATGCCACGTTGGTATATTGCAGCTGCAAATCCAGTTATATCTCCAATGACACCTCCACCAAGAGCAATAAGTATTGTACTGCGATCATAATTTTTTTTCAGTAATTTAGTGAATATTGTGTCTAATGTAGTTAGAGATTTATTTTGTTCACCGTCTGGCAAAATTAGTTGATCAGTATTGATCCCTGATTTGATCAATAAATTAGATAATATATTTAAATAGATAGGTGCTACTCGATCATTGGTAATTACAACTACTGTATCCCCAACATTTAATGGCCAACAGGATGAAAAATTATTAAACAATTTGTCCGCAATAATCACTGGATAGCTTCTTGTTTGTAATTTTATGATAATTTTTTCCATAATAAAATCGTGAAAACTTTTAATATTACAATGATTAATTGATAATAATGAACGTCATATACCACTTTGGGCGCGAAGAGCAATAATTTTATTAACAACACTCCTGATATTTTGTTCGTTAGTAGAGATGCTTATATCTGCAATTTCTTCGTATAGCGGATTACGCTCTTTTGCTAACACTTCTAATAATGCGCGAGTATTTTTTGACACCGATGGTGATTTTAGCAATGGACGCCTTTTATCATGTTGTGTTCGCATTAATTGTTTGTCAATAGTTGTTTGTAAGTATACTACTAATCCACGATCGGAAAGATTATTTCGTGTTATGTAAGACTTGACAGAACCACCTCCAGTAGCTAATACAATTCCCTGTTTTTTCGTTAATTCATCGATGATTTTTTCTTCACGATCACGAAATTTAGCTTCTCCTTCTACGTCAAAGACCCAACTAATATTTGCTCCGGTACGAGTCTCAATTTCTTGATCAGAATCAAAAAATTCCATATTTAATTGACTTGCTAGTTGACGCCCAATGGTACTTTTTCCAGCTCCCATAGGGCCAATTAAAAAAACATTATTTTTTTTAAACATATTATTATGATATGAAAATGATTTCTTCATTTTATACGTTTCATCACTTTATATGAAGGATCTAACTGATCGATAAATGCACAGATATAAAAATATGAAGCGTTCAAATCATCGTATTTTTATAAATATACGTCCAATATATAATATATATAAACGATTACAATAATACTATTTATTCTCAGCACATGACAACATGTTATTATTGTAGTACAAATCTTTATCCAGATACAACTCAGAAACTTATTTATTCTTGTAGATCAGAATAAATTTAATAATGGATTAATGAATGCGATCACATACGGGTACGGAAATTAATTTAAGTTTTATATAGATGGAATGTTTTGATACAATGTAATGATGTTTACAATGAGTGATTTACAGTATTTTATTGTTGTAGGGTACAGAATGTTTTTATGTACAAAAGATAAATAATGGGTTTGAAAACGTTGTGTATTATAGTTTTCATCTCATTTTTACATTGACATTGATCCATAATTGATAATTAATTACTGTTGTTATACTTATGTAATTGAAATTATGTATTTCTTTCACTGAATAATATAAAATTATAAGTTATCGTGTTTTATAATTTATGCTGATATAGTATGTTAAGAATTTGGAATACATATATGTAATGTATGTATGAAGTTAGTCGTATTAATTATTATAATTATAAATTATTTTAATAAGTATTGAGCTATAGATTTCTGAATCATGAGCAATACTAATCTAATTGAAAAAAAGAAAGGTCTCATTATATTTTTAATGATAAAAAATTAAAAATTTAATATTAAGGTTCCTTAAACTTTTATTAAGTTGTGATTAGTAGCGGTATTATAAAATATTTTATTAGAATTAGTTGTTGCTGTCAGAAAATGAATGATTATTATTATTCAAATTTTTACACTGTATATACTTATATGATAAAGGTGTTTTATGGATTATACGTAGATATCATAATTATTTGTTCGTGGATTTAAGTATTCGTAAATATCTGTTATTAAAACATGATATGTCTATGAATTAATAATTATTTATGCAAGATACAATTTTTGGTTTTTTTGTGTTATATATTTTTTTAAAACATTTTTTAATTTTTTTTAAAAAATATAATAATTAATTTTCTGTCAATAGAAATCAAATTTTTAAAGCACTAAGATATATCAAATATGTTGTATCATGTTTATTTTAGGTTTTATATTATTCATATCTTGAAATGAATTGGTTATAATAACTTTGCAATATGAATAATATAGTTAATGGATTTTTTAATTTATACGCATAAACACAATTTGTATAGTATGACTTTATAAAGTAAACACATAAAAATAATATATATATATTGTTGAGAGGTATATAAAAAATACAGTTTATGCGTATATGCGCGATATACTATGAAGTATTATATCTTTAAAAAAATTAGGTATCATATCATATGATTTATATAACCCCAATTGCTCAAAAACATTTTGTTAAATTGCTAGTGGATAAAAAACCAGGAACTCAAATACGAGTGTTTGTAGTTCATCCAGGTACAGTTCATGCAGAATGTGGTGTTTGTTTTTGTCCGCCAGAAGAATTTAAATCCAGCGATATAGTTATTGATCTTAAGTTTTTTTCTGTACGCATTGATCAAGTATATGCATTTTTTCTTAAATCTGCGAAAATTGATGTAATGATGAATTCATTAGATTCTCAACTTACTATTAAAGCTCCTAACGCTACTAAAGAATTCAATAATACAAACAACAAGATGAACGATGATTCATTGGAAGAGCGAGTGAGACGTGTATTGCAATTTCAGATTAATCCTCAGTTAGAGCTACATGGAGGCAGTGTATCTTTAATACGTATTACCGAAGATCTATTAGCTGTTATTAAATTTTACGGGGGATGTAATGGCTGTACAATGGCTAGCTATACCATAAAAGAAGGAATTGAAACTACCTTAAAGAAACTTTTTCCAGAATTAAAAGGGGTATTAGATACAACGCAGCATCAACGTGGAACGCACTCTTTTTATTAAATATTTTATTTTTATTTTAATAAAAAATATTCTTAATAAGATAGAACTATAGGTGCATCTATCAATTAGTTTATTGATAGTTTTTGGTATTTGTATGTACTATTTACTTTCTTATTTTAATTATATATTTGTAAATTTAATTTTGTAAGAATAAATAAAAATTATAATAATTGACGTAACATCCTGCGTAATGGTTCAGCGGCGCCCCAAAGTAATTGGTCACCTACGCTAAAAGCTGAAATATATTGGTTGCCTGCATGCAGTTTCCTTAGCCGGCCAATAGGTATTTTAAGTGTTCCGGACACCATAACAGGATTTAATTTTTCTAATGATTGCGTAACATCGTT
Organism: Blochmannia endosymbiont of Camponotus sp. C-046; assembly: GCF_023585865.1. Lineage (NCBI taxonomy): Bacteria > Pseudomonadati > Pseudomonadota > Gammaproteobacteria > Enterobacterales > Enterobacteriaceae > Candidatus Blochmanniella > Blochmannia endosymbiont of Camponotus sp. C-046. Next base: position 740,168 of record NZ_CP097752.1, on the reverse strand, counting down.
TGAGATAACTTCTACCCATTTATTATGAGATCGGAGTAATTCTTCTATTTCTATTAAACGAATATCTTTTTTTAGTTTTATAACAAATGCTTGGCTATGACAACGTAATGCACCTACACGTACACATAGGCTGTCTACTGTTATGATTTTAGAAGTATTGAGAATTTTATTAGTTTCTGATTGACCTTTCCATTCTTCTTGAGTTTGACCATTGAACATATAATCACCGATCCAAGGAATAACGTTGCCTACTAAAGGAACTTTAAAACAATCTACTAACAAGGAGTTAGTTTTACTAAACTTAGTGATTATATGTTCAATATCTAGAATAGCTGTTGAAGGAGGTGTTAATAAATCAGTCACTATATTGTATATTTGACCCATTTGTATTAATAGCTCACGCATGGCAAGCGCTCCACATCCAGAAGCCGCTTGATAAGTAGATGTGAAGATCCATTCGATCAAATTATGAGCAAATAATCCACCTAGAGACATCAACATTAAGCTTACAGTACAATTACCACCTACAAATGTTTTGATGCCGTTATTTATACCTTGTTCTATTAATCTTTGATTAACAGGATCTAACACAATAATTGCATCATCATGCATTCTTAAAAATGAAGCGCTATCAATCCAATACCCTGTCCATCCTATTTTTCTTAATTTTGGATACATAATTTTACTGTACGTGCTGCCTTGACATGTAATAATAATATCTAAAGAATTAAGTAGATCGGCGTTATAAGCATCTTGTAAAAATAATTCTTGTGATCCTTGAATATTTGGAGCATGTTCTCCTATTTGAGATGTAGAGAGAAATATTGAGTGAAAATGGTTAAAATCATCTTTTTCTTTCATACGATTCATTAATACTGAACCTACCATTCCTCTCCATCCAATAAACCCAACATTTTTCATTGTCAATCTCACAGTTATTATTAAGTATCAAAATATATGCATCTCAAGTAGTATAAAATACTGAACATTTTCATATAATACACTGCATATTATATGAAAAAATTACACATACATACTATGTCATGCATGTATTATAAGTAATATATTGTAATTATGTTTATAATTAATATTTATAATTTACGCTATAAAAAGCGCGGTGTACATAAAACGCAAATAACTTTTGGGAAAATAATAATGAATGAAATGATATCAGCTACAGTTTTATTGTTTTTAATCATGGATCCTATCGGAAATTTACCAATTTTTATGTCCATATTAAAAGATTTAGAACCAAAACGACGTCAAGTTATAATAATTAGAGAGATGGTAATCGCTTTATTACTAATGTTAGGATTTTTATTCGTTGGTGAATATATTTTAATATTTCTCAATTTACATACTGAAACAGTTTCAATATCCGGAGGTATCGTGTTGTTTTTAATTGCCATAAAAATGATATTTCCTTCAGAAGAAGGCAATGCTACTGGGTCTTTAGATGGAGAAGAACCTTTTTTAGTACCCCTTGCTATTCCTTTAGTCGCGGGTCCTTCAATTCTAGCAACGTTGTTATTATTGTCTCATCAATATCCCCAAAAAACTAATTTTTTAATTTTGGCATTAATTGTGGCTTGGGGATTATCTATGTTGATCTTGATGTTGTCTAATATATTTTCGCGTTTATTGGGTAGTAAAGGTATTGGTGCATTGGAAAGGTTAATGGGTTTGTTATTAGTAATGATTTCTACTCAAATGTTACTCGATGGAATACATAGTTATTTATGTGTATGATTAATGATTAATTAAAAAATTAATTTATTTCATATGTAAATATATTGGATATTTTAATTTTTATTTTTAATAGATTTTTATCATATTAACTAATGCGCATGGTTGTTTAAAAAAATAAATATATAAAATTTTATATATTTATATGTTTCGTTAAAATACAATAATCTGATTTTAATAGAATAATATATATTCCATGCATTCACTACTGTAGTGTATAATATTTCATGTTAAAAATGTGATTTTTTAAAAAATTTTATCGATTATTAAAATTATGTTTTTATTGTTTATTAAAATGATGCAAATATTTTATTATATATGAATGCAAGATATAGGATCATATACATGATACTTCGTGTAGTAAATTTGCATGGTTACTCATTGAGTAATACTACATATTAAACCATAATATTTTTGAAAAATATTATGGTTTAATATTACTCGTTAATGAAGAAATGGATTATTTATTGGCAATAAATATATTGTAAATAATGAGGTACTGCATCATCCTTATTGCTTCCAATGATCTCTAGGGAAGGAAGGGCGTCTTTTAGTCTTTGTTGTGCGTTGCTCATTATACATCCTTTTCCTGTCATTTCTAACATTTCTCGATCATTCATGCCATCTCCAAATGAAATGCAATCTTTTAGTTGATATCCTAATAATTTAACTACCTTCTCTAAAGCCTGTCCCTTAGAAACCCCTTCTGGCATCACTTCAAGACATGTAGGGAGTGAAAAACTAATATTGATTCGATGATTCCATCGTGCATGTAATTTTTTTTCTAAAGATAGCAATCGTTTGTAATTATTACTTGTGAAATATACTTTATAGATACCATGCAAGGGTGATGTATCTTTCTGATATATGTGATAATCAGATGCATATCCGTTATAAAAACAACTTTGATGTGGTTTTGATCGATTGATCAACCATTTATCATTATAAAAAATATTAGTAATAATTTGAGAATCATGGTGTACTATACGTAATAAATCAGCTGTAATTTCTGTAGGTAAATCATAAGAAGCAATTAATTTTCCGTTGGCATTATGTATTTTAGCTCCATTGGAAGTGATCATATAAGAATTAATTTTCAAATTATCACGTATTTGCATGACATTCGTGTGATGTCGACCAGTAGCAAAAACAAAATGAATATTACGAGCAGTTAACAATTTTAGAATCTTTTTAGTAAAAGATGTTAATCGGTGGTCCGGCGTCAGCAGGGTACCATCTAAATCAGACACAACGACGCGAAACATTAATTACCTCGTTTGTTTTACTGAAATGTAGCAATAACTGATATTATACATCAATGTGATTTCACATTATATCAATTAAAAGTTAATACATTATAGATATTATTTTGAATGATAATTTTGTTAAACGAATTTTTTTTTAAAAATAATTAAATATGAAAATTTTTAATTGTAAAATAAATAATTATTTTTGAAAATATTTTACAAGTTTATTAACTGATGATAATTAATATACATATTTAAAAATATCGAGTTTTTATTGTATCTTTACGTTGTAAAGATACATTCAGAATGCGATGTTAAAGTATTTCAGCTTAATCACATTAGTATTGTTTATAATGAACATTATGTATATTGATACCAATCATCATATTATTAATATTTATAGCCAATTTTTATATTTGAAATAGATGTATGGAGCAAGTCCTGATAGAATCATTAAAATAATGGCGCTAGGATAACCAAATGACCATTGTAATTCTGGCATGAATTTAAAATTCATGCCGTAACTAGATGCTATCAAAGTTGGGGGTAAAAAAATAACTGAAAAAATTTTTATAATTCTATTTTGTTCGATATTAATAAATCCCATTGCTGATTGAGTTAAAGAGCTTACTTGATGAAATACATATTCATTATGAGGTAATAGCGATGTAATTTCACTTAAAATATTATTAGCATATTGTTGTTGTACTACAGATAATTTTACTTTACGTATTAAAAATTTTATTCCTCTTTCAGTATCTAACAAGTTAACACGGATTTTCCAACCTATATTTTCCAATATAGCTAAATCAGAAAGTGCATGATCGTATTCTTCGATTTGTTGACCGTTCATAATGACAGAACTCAATGTTTCTAAAGTGGAATAAATATGTTCTATTTTATTTGCTAGATCATCAAGTTTTACCTCAAATAAATTTAATAATAATTCATAAGCATTTCCATTAATCAACAAATGATTATGTAAATGTTTTTGGTACATATAAAATACCGGAAATTCTTTTTTACGTGAGGTATATAGACATCCATTGTGAATGGTAAAGAACACACTAGAGTTATCCATTTGTTTTTGGTTGTTATATGTAAGGAAAAAAGAATGAATGTGTAATCCATTTTTATCTTTAAAAAAACGTTCAGTTTTGTTGATATCTTTCAGTTTAAAAAATTTTATTTTTTGGTGAAGTAATATATTTGGCATATAATTATGGTTATCGTCATGTGAATCTATTATATCAATCCAAATAATATTATTTAATAATGATGTTTTATCTTTTTCATTAATACGAAATAAATGATTATTTTTTAATTGAAATATATTAAACATATATTATTGTTTCCTTAAAGAATACAATTAGTCATACGCTATGATCACAATAACTAAAATTAGATAACCCAATAACTATTTTTTGTCACATAATGTCGATAATATGCATTACATAACACAAAAGAACAGTTATAAATAGTCGCCATGAGGTATTAAATATCTGTAACGTGTAAATAATTCGTAAGGTTTTTTATTTATTTAATAAATATAATTCAATTATGATAATATATTTAAATATATCTGTGGATGTTATTTACTGAGATATTATAAGTCTAATCTTCAGATTAGAGCGGGCATGTTACGCCTAGAATGAAAAGGTTGTCAAATATTTATAAACATTTTCTATCTCAATATAGATATGTTTGAATTATATAATAATCTTAATGAGGATTAGAGTAATAACTCTCTGAAAATTTAATAAAATAGCAATACAAGCCCCTACCAATAACAGGGCTGCGCTCCTGATGAATGATGTCAACATACTTTTAAAAAGTCCTATTGGTAATTTATTTTAACAAAATCCAGATAGTGATTGAATGACCTTTTTCTGTAAATATAACGAGTTTCAGCATAAACTAATTGTTAATTTATGTAAGAACGTGTGATGTCAAATATCAATGAATCTATGGTTTTCTTTTAATAAATCCTTGTTAGTTAAAGAAATAATAATTTGGAAAATCAAGCCTATAATGAATACTTGGGAAAATTCTAATCCTTTTGAAGGATGTAGCATCATGTGTTGTACTGCATCTGGATAAGTGTTAGATGAATTTTATTCAAATTATTATAAAAATAAATATACGATAAAAATTGTTGTAACGGATGCGTATTTATTGTTAATTCTGATAGAATGTTTGTATTGTTCATTCATTGCTATCAACTCTTCAACATTTGTATATTTTCATAATATGCTGGTGTTGATGTATTTTTATACATATCCCATAATCCAATTTGTCTAACAATACAACAATTTGTTCATGAAAAGGTATAATTGGTGGGTATTTGACTTCTTAAAGAATCTATCAACATAATAAATTATTTTAAAGGCAATAGCAGATCTTCCTTTAAAAAATTTTTGTTTGAAATAAATAAGCTGCTTTCCACAAGCTTAAGTGACTTAAATGAGCGGATATTATTTATTAAATAATTTCTACAGTATGTTGACTAATTCTTCTATTAGGTGTACATACTTCGTATGTAATCAGTGTTACTATTTCGTGAACAATAAATTTTAATAAGCTATGATAATATCCTTAATTTCTTTGTGTTCAAAAAATCCTGTCCCTCTGTATATTTGGTGAGATACATTATTTTTAATAAAAAATTTTTTTATAAAAAAGATTTGAAAATTATTTCAATATAAAACAATATGCGCATTTAGTGAACTATTTCATTTTTCTTTTTAATTGATTAAGTTATTTTCTATGAATATAATTTCTTTTATTACGATATCAGAACGATAAAAATCTTTTATTTTTACGTGTTTATAAATTTTTTAAAACGAAATATGTTTAAAAAAATGGGGATATCTGTAGTATCTTCAGATACTATCAGTGATCGGTAGTTTTTTTATAATTTTATATCTTCAAAATTTTCTAAAAATTGTTAAAAATTTTTTTAATTATGTTCCTTTTCAATTATAAATAAACAATCATCATCTCAACAATGATTAAAAATTTGTCATCACCCCTGATGACGGTGTAAATTAATCATATTGAGGTATATTGATATTTTGAAATTCATCTACCAAATAAAATATTAAGAAATTTTTTTGATAATCTAAAACATCTGGATAATTTTAAAATAATATATATATTAATAATTCATGAAAATCTACTAATCCGGAACGGATTATATATTTTGTAGTAAAGGTTCTAAATTCGGAACTATGACATTTATGTTGAATTTCTATTAATGTTTTTACTTAGATTATCCCAATCTTATCTTTCTCTGTATTGATAGAGTGCATAGATTGCATACGCTATATTTATTTTTTGTTTAATTTAAGTAAACGTGCGTATTAATTTTTTAAAAAAGTTGAATATTGGTGGTTCTTATCAAGAATTTGAAAATTTTTTGGTAATAAATTTACATCATACGTAATGAGCATGTAGTTATCTATTTGACAATCCACGAAAGCATTAGTCCACAAATTATTTGTTTTTTGAATACCAATATACGTATGCAATACGATTGTATTCGTAAAAATAATTGCCATTATTAACTATGGTATATATTTTTTACTAATTGTAACTAAGGAGTACGATTATTATTAATATTCGAGTGGTCCGTTACTATTTTAGATAACACCAATATATTTTTAAAATTATTAGAAGTTATTATTTCTTGCTGTCTGTCATTTAGTGGATCAAGAAGATTATAAATATTAATTAAAATATTGCACGCATGGTAAATAATCGTTTATAAATATGTGAATCAACACAATTACGCATATTATAATAAATATGTTAATGATGCTAATTTTGAAATTTTCAAATGTGGTAACAATTTTGTATCAATTGAAAAAAAACGATTTAAATTGTATTGGCTAATCCAACAGGACTGCATTCCAGCATGTATAGCTCCTTTTACATCTGTGTTTAAGTCATCTCCTACATGTAAAATATTTTTACAGGATATTCCAAAACGCTTAGAAGCCAAATAATACATATCTGTATAAGGTTTAGCGCGGCCATGAATTCCAGCGCGTAATACATCTTGAAAATATTTTTGTAATCCACAAAAAACAGGATTTGCATTACCATTAGTGATTGCAATTAATGGCCATTTAGAACTTAATGCTGATAATACATCATGTGTACTAAAAGAGATACTGATTTTGTTGCGCCAATGTATAATAATTTCCATAGTATAATCAGCTCCTAATTGTGCTTCATGTTTAGTTAAACCTGATTGTAGTAAAATTATTTTTAAAGATTTCCAACGCCAATAATTTACATCATGGTAAATATCTGGTTCCGTAAGTCGAAGTGTTTTACGTGCTTGATAATAATCCTTTTTTTGTATTTTAGATAATGCGGGATGATATTGTTGTAAAAACAATAGTGATTTTTCTTCAGCTTGATTTATTATTGGATAATTATCGTATAATGTGTTATCTAAATCTAGAGTTATAGCATGAAAAGGTTGTAATGTACGGTAAAAATGCATAAGTTGTACCTTTAATGTTGTTAAATTAGAATCGTTATATCTTTCGTCAATGAAAGATGTATATATACGATCATCATACACATAAAATTAGGTATTAATTAAATTTTAAATATAAAAATATGTGCGTTGAAAAATAATATTTGTCGCAGGTTTATTGTATGTTTTGTAAATTAATGTGCCCATCATATACATAAGACGTTGATCCAATCATGTACAATGCATTACTTGCTCCTTTCCAATTTATTGATATAGTACCTCCGGGCAAGTTTACGTTTACTGATTCATATAATAACCCTTGTTGAATACCTACGGCAACTGCCGCGCAGGCGGCGGTTCCACAAGACTGAGTTTCTCCTACGCCGCGTTCATATACTCGTAATTGAATGTTATTACGATTGATTATTTGCATAAAACTTACGTTAACTCGTTCTGGAAAACAGTGATGATTTTCTAATGCTGATCCTAATGAAGTAACTTGGATAGTTTTTATTGATTCTACTAAAATAATACAATGAGGATTACCCATGGATACCATTCCACATAGTATGATTTCTGTAGGTAAGAATAAAATATAAATTTTTTGATATTGTGACGTATAAAATGGAATAAGTGTCGGATCAAAAATAGGTGAGCCCATATTGATAGATACGTGATTTTCATTCATGATGGATGAAATGATGTGATTGGTGCGAGTGCTAATATGAATATTTTGTTTTTTATTAGTTAATTTTTTGTAGTAGACAAATTGTGAAAAACAACGCATACCGTTACCACATTGGTTTGCTTCTGTTCCATCCGCATTATAAATTCTACAATGAAAATCTATTGTTGGATCATAGGGAGGCTCTACTATTAATAATTGATCAAATCCAATTCCATAACATCGATTTGCTAAATGTTTGATATTTTCAGCAGTAAGATGTATATTTTGTGTGATAGCATCTATGATGACAAAATCATTGCCCAATCCATTCATTTTGGTAAATCGCATATTCCCTCCACATGATATAAAAAATTTAAATGTGCATCACTCACTAATTTTTGAAAATTTTTTAATATTTTATTGTATTCAATTATTGTTTGATTTTATCGTATTTATGCAATCTCTTCAAAAAAAATGAAAATATTGTTGGTTACATTGTAAAATAGAATGAATAAATATGGTTACATAATATATAATCATGTATAAAAAGAATATAGCTCGTTCTGTTTAGAAAATATCTTATGTAAATTTCAAGAAATAATATTATTTTCATAATATCTATCTTTTGTTATCTATTTTAATTTTATAAATTTTACAAATGATTAACATATTTAAATTATAATTAATTTTTGAATCATTATAAATATGATTATGTTGGAATGATCTATAAAGATGTATTTTTATCTAAAATAAAAACATCATTTTTTAAGAGTACAGTTTTTGTTAAAAGTATTTTTTTTGACACTATTATAATAAAATTGATAGTATTTTAAATAACTAAAAATTTTTAAATCTGTGTTATGTCACAAATAGTATTTTTTTATTTTTATCAATAATCGAAGTATTGAATTTAAATAAATGGAATTAATTTATTCATTAATAATGATCAAACTATTTTATGCAGAATTCTTTATTTTTAATATTGACAAAAAATAATATAAAATTAAAAGTATTGAATGTGGTATTATTAAAATAATTATAAGTAATAACATCTGGAAAGAACTTCTTACATAACTCATCGAATAACTATTTATTGGAATATTAATCTTTCAAATATCAAAAAATTATGATGTGTACAAGATTAGCAATCTGAACTTAACGATTTATTTTAATAATTGATTACAAAAAAAGTAAAACTGATTGAATTAATCAAATTATTTATTTGTTTTACGAATTTTTAATAAATGTTATTTCTTATAATAAAATTGCATATGTAAAAATATTTATATTAATTGAAGATTAGATTTATATATTTTAACATAATTATATTAATGAAAAGTAAAATTTTAAAAATTGCTACTCGAAAAAGTCGACTGGCTATTTCTCAAGCTCAATATGTTTATGATGAATTAAAACGTTATCATCCAACATTACACATAGAATTAATGCCTATTATTACAACAGGAGATAAATTTTTAAATATTGATTCAAAAAATAAAATTAAAAAAGGCGCATTTATTAAAGAATTAGAATACGCTTTAATAAACTTTCGCGCTGACATTGCTGTCCATTCTATGAAAGATATTACGGTGCCTGTGCCAAATGAATTAACTCTTCCAGTTCTGTGTAAACGCAATGATCCACGTGATGCTTTTGTTAGCGTAAAATACCCTAATATGGATACATTGCCTATTGGCAGCACAATAGGTACATCAAGTTTACGTAGACAATGTCAAATACGAGCGCAACGCCCAGATCTGGTCATCGGTAATTTGAGAGGTAATATAGATACTAGATTAAAAAAATTACAATACGGACAGTATGATGCAATAGTTTTAGCTGTAGCTGGATTAAAACGGTTACACTTACATGAGTATATTCGCGTTTATTTTGATCCGTCTGATTTATTACCAGCAATGGGACAAGGTGTCATAGCTATTGAATGTCGTTCAGATGATATTGATATTGTATCCTTATTATCTCCATTATATCATCGAGAAACTTCATTGTGCGTTAGAGCAGAGCGCGCGGTTACTACTTATTTAGAAAGTTATTGTCACTTACCAATTGCTAGTTATGCTGAAATTAAAGAGGATCAAGTGTGGTTACGAGCACTTATCGGGTTACCTGATGGTAGTAAAATTATTCGTACCGAAGGAAGAGCACCTTTGGATCAAGCAGAAAAATTAGGTTTTCTTCTTGCTGAAGATTTATTAATTAAATTTAAACAATAATATGTTTTTGATTTGATTTGATTTGATTTGATTTGATGCAATTGTGTGTCAAATAAAATTTAATGTAGTTGACAAAAACTATGAATATTTTAATTACTCGTCCTTCTCCACATGGAGAGCAATTGGTGAAGAAATTACTTTATTTTGGTAAATTTGCGTATCATTTACCATTAATTTTTTTTTCTGCAGGAAAAACATTGTCGTCATTAGAATATCAGTTAAATCTACTTTCTGAAGGAGATTTGTTATGTATTGTATCACAGAATGCAATTAAATATGCTCACAATCAGTTACTTGACGTAGGAATATCTTGGCCTACTAAATTATCATATTATTCCATTGGTCACGCGACCAGTATAATGATGCACAAGTTATCAGGAATATTGGTGAAATATCCTAAATATCAGGAAACTAGTGAAAATTTATTACGACTACCCGAACTAATGTATAGTTATGGAAAACGTGCTCTTATTTTGAGAGGTAATAATGGACGTACTATTTTAGACCATACCCTTCAAAGAAGAGGAGTATTTGTTGCATCCTACGAATGTTATAGTAGACTGCCATTGCAGTATGATGGAGAAGAACAATCATCTAAGCTATTAGAATTAAATATTAAAATAGTAGTAGTTACTTCTGGAGAAATACTACAACAACTGTATTATTTAATTCCTGAATTCTATCGTACATCTTGGTTACTACGATGTAAATTAATCGTAGTAAGTTTACGTCTAGCTAATTTAGCTAGACGTTTGGGTTGGACAGATATCATCATAGCGCAGTCAGCAAACAATGAAGCATTAGTTCATGTTTTGATTAAACATTCGTAATTTTATGTTTCTAATTTGTATTTAACAATCATTTTATGAACATAGGCATGTAAAATTTTTAAAAATTAAAAAAATGCAATAAAAACGTACAATGATTCTCATCATTGTAAGGTTTATAAGAGTCGGCGAGAGAGGATTTGAACCTCCGACCTCCTGGTCCCAAACCAGGAGCGCTACCAAGCTGCGCTACTCGCCGATAGTTTATTAAACTTTCATGTGATTTTTATATTATATATTCTCCATTAAAGAATATTGAAATACTAATAATAAATCATTTACATTGATAATATAATGGCAATTATCCTGCTGCGAAGGAAGGGATTTGAACCCTCATGTCTTGATAAGACACTAACTCCTGAAGTTAGTGCGTCTTCCTATTCCGCCACCTTCGCTGTATTTCATTTATTTTTAATGGGGTGATTGATGGGATTCGAACCCACGACTTCTGGAACCACAATCCAGAGCTCTACCAACTGAGCTACAATCACCATAGATCAACTTCAATTTTTCATAAAAATTTGAATCAATCAATGCGTCCGACAGGATTTGAACCTGAAACCTTCGCCTCCGGAGGGCGATGCTCTATCCAGTTGAGCTACGAACGCCTAAATCTACATGAGTAGATATTCAGATTTATATTAATAAGAATATGAATCGATCAATTTGTGCTAATAATTTTTCCTACATATATACTGCTCATTAAATTTTATTACAAACAACACGTAGAAAGAAATCTATGAAAATTACAGAATGTTTTATAGTTATAATGTATTTTTAAAATATTTGTATACATTGCTGTATACATAAATCTATATAGTAGACGAAAGGATACTATGTGTAAATATATATCTTCAATATTAGTGTACGCATATTTTATCACATATCGGTATTTGTGTAATATATATATATATATTGAAATAATTAATTTAAATTTTATTACTGATACATAAAGATATGAGAAATATATGGTTTGCAATCATTTTTGATAAAATCGCATCATTTAATTCATGAAAACAAATTATTGCAAAGAATATACATGGAGCAACAATATTCCACTGTATAGAATAATTAAAATTTTATACAAATGATCATTAAAAAAATTTTTTATGTAAAAATCTGACAAATCATGGATATAAAAAAGTAAATAGTCTATTTTATAACATGTGTTTAATACAGTATAATAATAATTATTGTAATAAATTAACAGCGTTTCATCATGTCAAAGAATTCATCATTGGTTTTAGTCATAGATAATTTATTCATCATAAATTCCATGGCATCAATTTCACTCATTGGATGAATAATTTTTCTTAAAATCCATATTTTTTGAAGTTCATCTTGAGTGGTTAATAGTTCTTCTTTCCTAGTTCCAGAACGATTGTAATCAATAGCTGGGAAAACACGTTTCTCAGCTATCTTCCTTGACAAATGTAGTTCCATATTACCAGTGCCTTTAAATTCTTCATAAATTACTTCATCCATTTTTGATCCAGTATCTATCAAAGCAGTGGCTATAATAGTCAAGCTGCCTCCTTCTTCCATATTACGAGCAGCGCCAAAAAAGCGTTTTGGACGATGTAAAGCATTGGCATCAACTCCTCCTGTCAACACTTTTCCGGATGAAGGTACTATAGTATTATAAGCTCTCGCTAATCGAGTAATGGAATCTAACAAAATAATAACATCTTTTTTATGCTCCACTAATCGTTTAGCTTTCTCAATGACCATTTCGGATACTTGAACGTGACGAGAAGCTGGTTCATCGAAAGTAGATGCGATTACTTCCCCGTGTACCAAGCGTTGCATTTCAGTAACTTCTTCTGGACGCTCGTCTATTAGAAGTACTATCAATACACAGTCTGGATGATTATGACTAATACTTTGTGCAATATTTTGAAGAAGTATAGTTTTTCCAGCCTTAGGGGGTGCTACAATTAAACCGCGTTGCCCGCGCCCAATCGGTGATGCTAGGTCCAATACCCTTGCGGTTAGGTCTTCTGTAGAGCCATTTCCTCGTTCCATACGTAATCGTGAATTGGCATGTAGTGGAGTAAGGTTTTCAAATAAAATTTTATTACGAGCGTTTTCTGGTTTATCATAATTTACATCATTGACTTTGAGTAATGCAAAATAACGTTCTCCTTCTTTTGGGGGTCTAATTTTTCCAGAAATAGTATCTCCAGTGCGTAAATTAAAACGACGAATCTGGCTGGGAGACACGTAAATATCATCTGGTCCAGCAAGATAAGAACTATCGCTTGATCTAAGAAATCCAAAACCGTCTTGTAATATTTCTAATACGCCATCTCCAAAAATGTCTTCTCCAGTTTTAGAATGTTGTTTAAAAATAGCAAAAATAATATCTTGCTTACGCATACGTGCTAAATTTTCTAGACCCATACCTTCTCCGAGATGTACTAATTCAGAAACTGGTATGTTTTTTAATTTCGTAAGATTCATCATTATGGATTCTTAAATTGGAGTTATATAATACTGTTGGTATTACAGATATAAAGTATACATGCAACATAATGTAATATTTTCCTTTATAACCCATATTGGAATTGCTTATTCTAAGCTCGCAATATCGAGCACGAACACACGTCAAGTGTTATATTTACTATCGGATTATTACAGAAAATAGATTTACAAAAATTTATCGGTAATCTTTTCAATCATATTGAAACTATGGTTATAATTAATTGTGCAAATTAAATTGTGTTACCTGTATTGCCACCATGTAATAGTAGCAATACGTTTAGATTCCATTATAAATTTAAATATTTATGATTAATCATATACACGTGAGCTATCATTCTACTGTAATCTCAAAGAAACGTCTACTAACATATAAAATAATTTCAAAAATTATGAATGTTTTAAACCAGTATCTGTGTTTGTATATATCTTCAAAAATTCTTGTAATTTTTGTTTAGACAGCAACCCTACTTGAGTGGATAACACTGTTCCATGACGAATTAATAATAAAGTTGGGATACTCTTAATTCCGTAGTGTTTAGTAGTTATTGGGTTTTCATCTATATTTAATTTTGCTACTTTTAGTATGTCACTAAATTCAACAGCAATATCTTCTAAAATGGGTATCATTGCTTTACAGGGATTACACCAGTTGGCCCAAAAATCAATTAAAAAAAGATTATTTTTTTGATTATTAGTAGAGTTTAACACTGTTTCTTTAAAATTAGAATCGGTCAGTTGTACGATAATTTGATTCATTTATCCTCCTTACAATTTATTTTATGATGATTTTACAATAATTATTGTGAGTGTATTTGTTGTTATATATGTTGTTGAACATTTAAAGTTCATTTGTATCAGTAGTTATACAAAATGATTTCATTGTTTTTTATTCAAAAAGAATTCATGTTTATTCAGAAGTTAATGTAATAATCTTTCATTGCAATACTGTCGTTATAATTATGGAAAGTTTATTTTTTAACTATTAATTAAATGATAGACTTTTTATGTTTCGCATATAGCTTCTTAGTTGAGTTCCAATTTTTTCTATTTTGTGATTTCTAATCATGTTATTGGTGTTGCGTAAAACAATGTTATCAACATTAATATTTTCGGATGACATACCTAAATCACCTCGTATTAAATTAGGTATTATAGTCTTTTTTAACAAAGGTACTACTGTGTCGCAAAATAAATAATTACCGTATTCTGCGGTGTCAGAAATTACCATATTCATTTCATATAATTTTTTACGAGCTATAGTATTTGCGATTAATGGTAATTCATGTAATGATTCATAATAGGCTGATTCTGGTGCTATTCCAGATTTTATCATTGTGTCAAAAGATAGCTCTACACCTGATTTGATTATAGCTACCATTAATACTCCATAATCAAAATACGTTTGTTCCTGAATTTTTTGTTGATAGTTTGGAGCTTGTTCTAATGGAAGTTGACTGGTTTGTTTTCTCCAATTAAGTAATTTAGAATCGTTATTTTCCCAATCTAACATCATTTCTTTAGAAAATATTCCATTAAGTATATTTTCCATATGTTGTTCGAAAATTGGTTTTAATATATTTTTTAGTTTTTCAGATAATATAAAAGCACGTATTTTAGCGGAATTAGATAATCGATCCATCATTAATGTAATGCCTCCTTGTTTTAATGCTTCAGTTATGACTTCCCATCCGCATTGAATAAATTTTCCTGCGTATGCAGCATCAACACCATTATTAATCATGTAATCAAAACAAAGAATAGATCCGGCTTGTAACATTCCACACAAAACAGTTTGTTCTCCCATAAGATCTGATTTCACTTCTGCTATAAACGAAGATTCTAATACCCCAGCTCGATGACTACCAAGTGCAAATGCCCAAGATTTTGCTAACGTCATGCCCATATCATATGCATTGTTTTCTTCATGTACAGCAATTAAAGCAGGTACTCCAAATCCTCTTTGATATTCTTGACGAACCTCTGTACCAGGGCATTTTGGAGCGACCATTATAACTGTAATATCTTGACGAATTTTTTCTCCAACTTCTACAATATGAAATCCATGTGAATACCCTAATGTAGCTCCATGTTTCATTAAGGGTTCTATTTCTTGTATCACTGATGTGTGATATTTATCTGGAGTTAAATTAATAATTACATCTGATTTGGGAATAATTTCGTCATAAGTTCCTACAGAAAATCCGTTTCGTGTCGCTTTTTCCCAAGATTCTTTTTTATTAATAATAGATTCACGACGTAAAGCGTATACAACGTTTATACCTGAGTCTCTCATATTTAAACCTTGATTCAAACCTTGAGAACCACAGCCTATTATGGCTACTTTTTTAGATAATAAAGATTGAATTCCATTGGAAAATTCATTGTTACTCATAAATCGGCATTTTTTCAAATGTTTTAATTTTTGCATAAAAGTTAATGTATTAAAATAATTTTTATTCATAAAATGTCTCTTTAAATAATGTTAAAATAATTTGATGATTTTTATCGCAATGTTTTATTAATTTAAAAATACTTTAAATACTGGATTAGTTGTAACATCGTGCCATTCGTATCCTAATTTAGATAGATATTCTTTAAATTCTGGTTCTTTTTGATTGGATAGTTCAAATCCGGCTAAAACACGTCCGTAATCAGTGCCATGATTTCTATAATGAAATAAAGAAATGTTCCAATTAGCACCTAAAGTATGAAGAAATTTCAATAACGCTCCCGGAGCTTCTGGGAACTCAAAACTAAAAATTCGCTCCTGTAAAGGTTGAAATAAACGTGTTCCTACCATGTATTTAACATGCAATTTAGCCATTTCGTTATCAGATAAATCTACCACGTGAAAACCATTAGAAAGTATTTCTTGTACTATCGTTTTTCTTTCGGAATGCCCTTGTTTTAAACGTATACCAATAAAAACACAAACGTTTTTAGATCCATTGAATCGATAATTACATTCCGTTACTGATCTGTTTCCTAATATTTTATAGAATTCCAAAAAACTACCTTTTTTTTCTGGGATAGTAATCGCCATTAATGCTTCTCGTTGTTCTCCTAATTCACAACGTTCTGAAATATAACGTAGTTCATGAAAATTTATATTGGCACCCGAAAGAACATGAGCTAATCTTTCACCGCGGATTGAATGTTTTTGAATATACTTCTTCATTCCAGCTAACGCTAAAGCACCTGAGGGTTCAGCAATAGCACGTACATCTTCGAATAAATCTTTTATTGCAGCACAAATTGCATCATTATCTACTGTAATTACATCGTCTAGGTATTCCTGGCATAAACGAAATGTTTCGTTGCCAACGCATCGTACAGCTACTCCTTCAGCAAATAGACCCACTTTATGCAACCATACTGGCATACCAACTGATAATGCGGCGCATAAAGAAGCCGATTCTGCTGATTCAACTCCTATAACTTCTATTTGAGGCATAAGATGTTTAATTAATACAGATACACCTGCAGCTAATCCCCCTCCTCCTACTGGAACAAAAATACGATCTAAATGCGCATCTTGCTGCAACAATTCCATCGCTAATGTTCCTTGACCTGCGATTACCGTTGGATGATCAAATGGAGGAATAAAAGTTAATTGATGTTTATCAGCTAAATACATGGCTTTAATTTTAGCCTCATCGAAATTAGCTCCACATAATAACGGTTTCCCTCCAAAATCGCGTACCGCATCTATTTTTATGTCAGCAGTATTTATAGGCATAACAATTACAGACGTAATACCTAGATGAGTAGCAGAAAAAGCTACCCCCTGAGCGTGATTACCTGCTGACGCGGTAATAACTCCAGAAGATTTTTGTGTTTCATTAAGACTCGATATCATAGCATAAGCTCCACGTAGTTTAAAGCTATGTACTGGCTGTCTATCTTCCCGTTTAACTAATACTGTATTTTCAAGACGTTCTGACAATTTATTCATAATTTGCAATGGAGTTATTTGAGCTACTTCGTATACATGGGAACGCAAAGCAGTGCGCAGATATTCTGCAGGACATGGTGCATGAGAAAAAGAATAAAATTTTTTCATTCAGGATGTTATCCTAATAATTTAGATTTGTCACGAACCGCGCCTTTATCTGCGCTTGTTACTAAGTGGGCGTATGCTCTTAAAGAAGTAGATATGTTTCTATTTCTGTTGATTGGGGTCCATGCTTTAGTTCCTCGAGCAATTTCCGTTGCATGTCGTATTTTTAGTATATCTTCAGAGACTTCCAAGGTGATGCTGCGCATGTTGATATTGATACTAATTATGTCCCCGTTGTGTACTAATCCAATTAATCCTTTATTAGCTGCTTCTGGAGATATATGGCCAATGGATAGTCCTGATGTTCCTCCTGAAAACCTACCGTCTGTAATTAAAGCGCAACACATATCTAAACCCATAGATTTAAGAAAGGATGTTGGATATAGCATTTCTTGCATACCTGGTCCACCTTTTGGTCCTTCATATCGAATTACAATAATATCACCAGAATGTATATTTCCTGTTAAAATTGCTCGAACAGATTCTTCTTGACTCTCGTAAACTTTAGCTGGTCCACTAAATTTTTTAAGGTTTGTATGAACTCCAGCTGTTTTTACAAGACACCCATCTGCAGCAAGATTACCATATAATACTGCTAAACCTCCATCTTGACTGTAAGCATACTCACGAGAACGAATACATCCAGAGCAACGATCCAAATCTAACGAAATCCATCTATTTTTTTGAGTGAAAGCTTGTATACTACGTTTTCCCGCCGGTGCCGCAGCATACATATTTTTTGATTCCAAATTATTACACGAAACAATATCATAATTTAATAACGTCTCTAATAAAGATTTATTCAATATGGTGCGTGTATCTTGATGTAATAAATTACAACGATGTAGTTCGCCAAGTACACCCATTACTCCTCCAGCTCGATGAAAATCTTCCATGTGATATTGTTGAGTATTTGGGGCTACTTTGCATAAATGTGGTACTTTTCGAGATAATTTGTCAATATCTGCCATAGTAAAATCTATTTCTCCTTCTTGAGCAGCTGCAAGTAGGTGTAATACAGTATTAGTAGAACCACCCATTGCAATGTCTAACATCATTGCATTTTCAAAAGAAGATTTATTAGCTATATTGCGCGGTAAAACAGAATAATCATTCTCTTCATAATAAGATTTAGCTAGGTGAACAATATATTTTCCAGCATTTAAAAATAATTTTTTACGATCAGAGTGGGTAGCCAACAACGATCCGTTACCTGGTTGTGCTAACCCCAATGCCTCTGTTAAGCAATTCATGGAGTTAGCAGTGAACATCCCTGAACAGGATCCGCATGTAGGACATGCTTCGGATTCAATTTTTTGCTGATCAGTATCAGAAATGTTAGGATCTGCGGAACAAGTGATTGCATTAATTAAATTTAACTTAACATTTTGATTAGATAAAGTTATTGTACCAGATTCCATTGGTCCACCGGATACAAAGATAGTTGGGATATTTAAACGCAGTGCTGCCATTAACATTCCAGGTGTTATTTTATCGCAATTAGAAATACATACCATAGCATCAACACAATGGGCGTTAATCATATATTCCACAGAATCAGCAATAAGATCTCTAGATGGTAAAGAATATAGCATGCCGCTATGGCCCATAGCAATTCCATCATCTATTGCGATCGTATTAAATTCTTTTGCAACTCCTCCATGAATATTAATTTGTTCAGACACTAATGCTCCTACGTTTCGTAAATGTATATGACCAGGAACAAATTGAGTAAAAGAATTAACCACGGCGATAATCATTTTACCAAAGTCTTCAGTAGTCATGCCCGTGGCACGCCATAATGCTCGAGCGCCAGCCATTTTACGACCGCGCGTAGTAGTAGAGGAGCGATATTCAGGCATATTTCAACTCCAAGTTATCCTATGATGATGTTATTGAATATTGATTATTTTAAGCACTAATATTTACACTAATTTAGTATTGTTAGTTAATTGGATCTAACCAATTCCATTGATCTTTAGTGATTCCGGTAAATAAATTAAAAAATAAGTTTTGTAATTTTTTAGTAATCGGTCCACATGCTCCAGTACCTATTTTAATTCCATCTACACTACGTATTGGAGTTATTTCGGCAGCAGTACCAGACATAAATACTTCATCGGCTATGTATAGAGACTCACGGGGCAATATTTGTTCTTGTACTTCTAAATCAATATTTACTGCTAATTTAATGATAGCATCGCGTGTAATTCCGGGTAATATAGAAGAAGCACATGGTGGTGTTAAAATAACATTATTTTTAACTTCAAATAAATTTTCACCGGAACCTTCTGAAATATAACCGTATATATCTAAGCCTATTCCTTCTTGATAACCATTTCGATGAGCTTCATTACTAATTAACATAGATGATAAGTAATTTCCACCAGCTTTTGCTGTGCTTGGAAGAGTATTTGCTGGAACCCTATTCCAAGAAGATACCATAACGTCAATTCCTTCTTTCAAAGAGTTTTCTCCCAAATAAGGTAACCAAGAAAAAGCTGCTATAGCAATGTCGGCGGTAAATCCGGGATCCGGATTAATTTTCATGCCTACATTTCCAATAAATACTACAGGACGGATATATGCATTAGTTAAATTATTTCTTCGAATAATAGTTCTACAGGCTTGCATTAAATCATCAATACTCCAAGAAATAGGTATCTGGTAAATTTTTGAGGAATTATACAATCTTTGTATGTGTTCGCGATGACGAAATATAACGGGACCTTTATGTGAATTATAACATCTCATACCTTCAAATACTGATGATCCATAGTGCAAAGCATGAGACATTACATGTACTTTAGCTTCCTGCCATGGTACGATTTCTCCATTAAACCAAATAAAATTTGATGTATTCATCTGATATCTTCCGCGGTAATATAGTTGAATAAAGTATGAAATTTAAATTATGGTTTTTTAATTCATTCAATTTTAATATAATATATATCCATTAATTTATTTAGTTGCGTAGATAATAAATATATTGCTTTTTTGCTGGAAACAGTTAATAAAATGTTTATTTTTTTTTTGCTGAACTTACTATATGACAGCATATTTAATGTATGTAATTCAAATCCACGATGACGAATGACTCGAAGAATACGTTCAAGTACCTCTGGGCAAAATCTGGCTTTTATCAATAACGAATAATGTGTCATATTACTGCTCCAACATAGCATCATTTGAAGCGCCAGGTGGCACTAATGGCCAAACGTTTTCGTATTCATTAATTAATACATGTAGTAAAAAAGGTCCTGTGTATGTAAATAACATATTGATCGCATCTAAAATTTGAGATGTACGAGTAATACATATCCCATGAATATCAAATGCTTTAGCTAAAACAAGAAAGTTGGGATTATCTGTTAACGTAGTTTCGCTGTAACGTTTGTTGAAAAATAATTGTTGCCATTGACGCACCATTCCTAAACGTTGATTATCTAATAAAACAATTTTAATAGGTAAATTTTTGCGTTTAATAGTGGCGAGTTCTTGTATGTTCATCATAAATGATCCATCACCAGAAATACAGATCACCATATGATTGGGTCGTCCAATTTGAGCTCCAATGGCTGCTGGTGTGCCAAATCCCATAGTTCCAAGACCTCCAGAAGTAATAAAATTCTCCGGACGACTAAATTGCATATGTTGAGCAGCCCACATTTGATGTTGCCCAACATCTGTGGTTACTACAGTATCGTAAGGAGCATTTTCACTGATTGTTCTCAACAAGGTTGGTGCATAAATTTTATCATCCGGTGGTTGATAAGACCAACGGTACTTCATTTTTAAAGATTTTACTTTTTTTCTCCATGGACTAATAGACAAGGATTGTGTTAATGCAGATAATAGATCATTTAAGTTTCCGGATAATGAAACATGCGCCAATCGCAGCTTACTAAATTCTGAAGGATCAATATCTAAATGAATTACTTTTGCTTGCGGAGCAAAATTATGTAATCGGCCAGTTACTCTATCGTCAAATCGAGCTCCTATTGCAATTAATAAATCAGATTGTTGTACTGCTAAGTTAGCTGCTTGATTTCCATGCATTCCTAACATTCCTAAATAACAGTCTTCTGTATAATCCGGTGCACCTAGTCCTTTT
The DNA here is from genome assembly GCF_023585865.1 of Blochmannia endosymbiont of Camponotus sp. C-046. Classification (NCBI taxonomy): domain Bacteria; kingdom Pseudomonadati; phylum Pseudomonadota; class Gammaproteobacteria; order Enterobacterales; family Enterobacteriaceae; genus Candidatus Blochmanniella; species Blochmannia endosymbiont of Camponotus sp. C-046. The sequence continues at coordinate 718,300 of NZ_CP097752.1, read as the reverse complement.
AATGTTACTACAGTAGGTATTTTTGTTTTAGAAATAAATGTACGTAGTGAAGTGACTGCTCCAGCGATACCTACCCCTCCTCCTACATAAAGGATTGGTTGGTATGCTTCTAGCATTAGCACCCGAGCTTTTTCTATATCATTTGCAATACTACACATATATTTTTTATTAATACAGTAGTTTGATATTAATTTTCCAGTGGATAATTGAATGTCTTTTGGTATATCTATCAACACTGGACCTGGTCTTCCTTCAGCAGCAATAAAAAATGCTTCATCAATAATATTAGGTAACATTTTTAATGAATAAACTAAAAAGCTATGTTTAGTGCAAGCTAGAGATAAACCTAGTACATCTATTTCTTGAAAAGCATCAGTACCAATAAATTCTAATCCTACTTGTCCAGTAATAGCTACTATAGGGATGGAGTCTAATAATGCATCCGCTAATCCAGTGATGAGATTAGTAGCTCCTGGGCCAGAAGTCGCAAAACATACACCAATTTTTCCAGTAGCTCGAGCATATCCTATAGCAGACATGATTGCTCCTTGTTCATGTCGACATAATAAATGCTCTAATTCAGAACCAAATAATGCATCATATATCGGCATAATTGCTCCACCTGGATAACCAAAAATAACTTCTACACCTTTGTCTCTCAGTGCTTTTATGGTCCACTGAGCTCCGTTCATATTTTTTTCCTCGTATGATTTAATGAATGAAATAACAACCTAATTAAAACACCTGTATAAATAAAACGATTTTTGAATCAATTGTAAAGTATATGGAAATTACATATTGTTTATTAGATTCAAGTAGAACTGAAATATTTGCAACGTTGCATAATAATGTTAAAAAATAATTTTTTATTTTTAAAATAACTATGTATTTCCGGCTATATATAACAATATAGATGCAAGTCTATTATTGTGTTAATTCTATAGAAGATCTTCTATTTTTAAAATTAAATAATATAATAATATTTTTAGTGTACAGTGAAACACTGTTGCGTATATATACACTTAGTTGCATATCGTATAATTACAGCTAACCTTCAAATGACCATCCTATTACATATTGTATTAAAAATTAACAATAATTTTTTAAAGAAATTAATTTTTATGTTCTTATAAGCATAAGAGTTAAGAATATTATGTGTGAATATTATTTTTGGGGTTTTGTATTTGTTTTATGTCAAAATTGGTTTCAATCATGCGTTAAGAGTAGAAATGTGTAACTTGTTGATATTAGAAAAATATTAAAGCACTTTATTTTGTGTTTAAAATTTTTAGTAGATACTTTTTATGTTATATAACCATACATTCGATTCAGTTATATGATGTAACTGAGTTATGTTTTATGTATCATATATGACGATATTTGGCAATAATATTTTTGAAATAATGTTATTTCTTCTCAATTACTGATTATGATTGTAAATTAATTTTGTTATTATTTGTTTCTCGTTATTGTGGTAATAATTGTTATTTTTTTTTGAATAAAGACGATCAATTTTATTGTTAAATTTGTTTAATAAAATCTGTTTATTTGAAATAAAATAATAGGTGAATTGCATCATTATACTGTATATTTTTAATATTTAACATTTAGATTATAAATTTAGTTTATTACAAGATCATAGAACATAAGCAAGATTTCAGTTTATTAAATTATTGGTGCGGATTTTATATAGCTTACAACATGGGTAACCATAGTGTGAATACGGTATTGATTTAACGATATACTCATTCTTCAGTGTGATATTGTAAATTGATATCTAATCGAAAATAAAAATATCACAAATAAAGCACAAATATAGATAAATAGGTTAACAACATCCTATATTCTTTATAAAGCTATTATACATGCCTATGTATGTTAATATGAATGGTGAAGTTTAAATACTATTTGTATCTTTTACAGGGGTGAAGAGACTTGAACTCCTAACACCCGGTTTTGGAGACCGACGTTCTACCTATTTGAACTACACCCCTTGTATTGCGATGATCAAGTATACGGTGCGGACGGGACTTGAACCCGTGACCCTCGGCGTGACAGGCCGATGTTCTAACCAGCTGAACTACCGCACCCTATTATAAATAATATTTTATATAGATAAGAAAACTCATAGTAATCGATTTGACATAATTTAAAATTTGTTAAGATAATATTACATGTGAGATTTTTGATATTTTTATTATTTCCTATCAGGAAATATATAATTACTTTATATATGCATTCATCATGGAGCTAAGCGGAATTGAACCGCTAACCTTCTGCGTGCAAAACAGATGCTCTCCCAATTGAGCTATAGCCCCACACCAAAAATCGTCTATATTCTAACAAGTTTTACGTAAACATGCAAATAAAACAATATAATTATAAATTTGGTTTTTCACAATTAAATAATTTTGAATAAGATTTGAATATATGAAATATAATTGATTTTGTATTATCAACATTAAAATTAGAAATGTTGAAGTAGTATTAATATAATTGAATAAAAACATATTTTCGTGAAAAGTCAATTTATGATTTGTTGTGAATTTGTTACACGTTCGTTAATAGGATTAATTGAGTTTAATAGACGTATCTATACGATGCAATGCATATCAATCTATTAATATAAAAATTTTTATATTCTACAATAAATCTGGATGAAATAATTCGACAGAGAAAATTATGATTTACTATTCAATATAAATATATGTTTTGTATCTGTGAGTATAATAATTAAATTATTCGATTACTAATTTAACTAACAAATATTGTATGTTTTGTATTGGAATATAATAATGTGTCCAGATTATATTGATAAAATTTCTAGAGAAAAAAAATTGTAATGAGATAATAAAATGGATTTTAATTTGATAGTTTTTTCTGTGTTCATAGAACAATAGATTTTATTTGGTTTGCAAAAATAAAAATTTTTTGTAGGTTCATTTATATTCTTTTTTAGCAAACGTAAACTATATTTAGCCACTGAGTGTCTCGAATCTATTAAGTAGCTATTTGAGGATAATACTGTGATTAGTTCTTTTTTTAATAAAGAAAAATGAGTACATCCTAGTACTATAGTGTCAGGAGGTTGTTTCATGTTTAACCAGGGGGTGAGAATATTCCGAAGGATTGATATTGGTATTTTTTTTCCATATATCTTGGATTCAGCCAAGTTTACTAGTTCAGATGTACCTAATAACATGACTTTATATTTATTGGCAAAGCGTCGTATAAGACCCCAGGTATAATCATGATTCACAGTACGATGTGTCGCCAATACTCCAATAATGCCATTTTTAGTTAATTTAGACGCCAATTTAATAGCGGGGATTACTCCAACTATGGGACATAGAAAATGATTTTGTAATATTTTTAATGATACTACACTAGCAGTATTACAAGCAACAATTATAAGATCTAATTGATGTTGTTTTTGTACAGCTTTAATTATAGAAATTACGCGATTTATAATGAACAATTCTGAGTGTTCACCATAAGGAAAAGCTTGATTATCAAAAAAATATAAATATCGTACATGTGGTAACAATTTTTGTATCGCAGTATAAATAGATAAACCACCCACCCCAGAGTCTAATATTAATATTGTTGGTTGCTTACATGTATTTTTAAAATAAATCATATGTTTTATTAATTATTCAGTTTATGCGCCATATATAAAATATACATAAATTTAAATATATACGTAATGTACCCTATAATTTAGGTATAATTATTTTTTAATGTAGAGTAGTACATATCTTCATTCAAAGAATCCTTTTTGTTTTACACACATGCTATGTTGAACTTCATTCTTCGTATTGTAACGTAAATATTTATAAATATATATGCTCAAGAGTTCCATTTATAACTGAACAATGTTGATATAGATTCATTACATAATACATATACAAAATATATAGTGTGTTTGATTGATGGTTAATATAGTACAATGTTGATTATTTATTTAAAAGTTCAGATCTTCGAGATACGTATATTTAAGAGAATCTAATAAATAAATCATCATTTTTAAATGCATGATTTGGGGTGGGTGTGATTGTTTAATTAATTTGACAGGATTGTTTATACATTATATTTGTTATTTTTTATTCCTAAAGTATGACATATTGCATATGTTAGATCTGATCTGTTAAGAGTATAGAAATGAAAATTTCTTACTCCTTCTTTAAGAAGGACTCTGATCATGTCTATTGCTACGAATGTTCCAAGCATTTTCTGTGTTTCTAAGTCATGATCTAATCCATTAAAAATTACATATATCCAATGCGGGATCTTTACTTTAGTAAAAGTAATAAAATGTTGTAATTGACGAAAATTAAAAATAGGTAATATTCCAGGAACAATTTCTATATCAATTCCTACAGATACGCAAAGATCTCTAAATCTTAAATATTGTTCTACATCAAAAAAAAATTGAGTAATTGCACGATTCGCACCGGCGTCTATTTTTTTTTTTAAATTGATTAAATCTGATTGAGCGCTCTTTGCTTCTGGATGTACTTCTGGATAAGCAGCCACTGCAATATCGAAATTTCCAATTTTTTTTAATAAATATACTAAATCTGCAGCGTACATAGACGATTGATAAGTTTTTTTCATTTGATCGCCTCTTAATGCAACAATATTATGAATACCATTATTCCAATATTCTTGAGCAATAATTTGTAACGCTTGAGGGGTTTCGTTAATACATGTTAAATGAGGAGCTGCTATTAATCCAGTATGTTTTTTTATATCTTTGATCGTTTTATCAGTATGATTGCGTGTTCCAGAATTAGCGTTATATGTTACAGAAACGAAAATAGGATTTAATTTACTTAATTTGTTTATAGTTTTCCAGAAAATTTGTTCCATTTCATCAGTGCGTGGAGGAAAAAATTCAAATGAAACATTGATATTTCCTTCTTGTAACTCAGCTAAATATTGATTTAATATGGCTTGTTGAGTGGCATGGAACATACTCATTTTTTCCCTCTTGAAACTATAAAATAGAAGCTATCCATGTCAATATTGACAATTGTAATAATCATATACCATATGTTAGTTTTAAAATAAAAATCATCATTATATGTATAACCATTGAAATTAATAATTTTTAAAAAACTGTATTGTGGGTATTTTAATGAATATAACTAATTGAAAAAATGTCCGTTTATATGTTATTACTTTAGTAAATTAAATTAATTATATGTGTTTGTGTTGCAAATAAGATCTAGATAGATACAGTTCCATTAATTAAACGTTCAACAATATTTATTGAAAATATCAATTTATATATAAATGTTGTGATTACTTAATTGATCAATAAAAATTTATAGCATACATTCATTAAAGTTTATTCACAACAAGACTATTGCAATAATGTACCTAATAGTAGTATAAAGATATTTTATTGTATTGACGCAAATGCCTGTTTTAAATCCTCAATAAGATCGTCGCTATCTTCTAATCCTACTGACACACGCAGCAACATGTCACTGATTCCAGCGTTTTTCCGAGCGTTTTCTGGCATAGCAGCATGCGTCATAGTGGCTGGGTGAGCAATTAAACTCTCTACCCCCCCGAATGATTCTGCTAATGTAAATAATTTTAATGATCTTAAAAATTGTGGCAATACATTTGTAGTCCCCTTAAGTTCGAAACTAAATATTGATCCAAATCCACTTTGTTGTTGACAAACAATATTATATCTAGGATGAGTTGGTAATCCCGGATAGTATAACGCATTGATTTGGGGTTGTTTTTGAAAAAAATCAATAATTTTTTTTGTATTATTTTGTTGTTGATGAACACGCGGCATTAAAGTACGCATGCCACGCAATAACTGATAACTATCAAAAGCACTTCCAGTAATACCAAGCGTGTTGCCCCACCAAGTTAATTTGTCAGAAATGTATGTATCCTTTGATATTACTACTCCTGCTATTAAATCTGAATGTCCATTCAAATACTTACTACAAGAATGTACTACTAAATCTGCACCTAAAGTTAATGGATTTTGAAATACTGGCGTCATGAATGTGTTATCTACGACATATAAGATATCTTTTTTGAAATTGCAGATAGTATGAATATCTACTACGCGAAGCATAGGATTACTTGGGGTTTCTATGAACATTAGTTTAGGTTTGTATGTTAATGATTTTAATAAAATCTGTATGTCATTTTGGTCAATAAATAGTACTTTGAATGCACCTTTTTTACTTAAGGCATCTAATAATCGATAAGTACCTCCATAACAATCATAAGGCGCTATTAATAAATCGTTTGGTTCAAGCAAAGCAGAGCATATCAAATAAATAGCAGACATACCACTACTTGTCATGATTGCGTTTTTTCCATATTCTAAATCTGATAAAGTTTGCTGAGCTACATCACGAGTGGGATTTTTACGTCGTGAATAATCATAAGGACGAGGTTGATTTAGTCCAAAAAAATTATAAGTTGTTGAAAGAGTAATGGGAGGTACAACACATCCATGTTGTTCGTCGCTATTTAAACCACTTCTAACACTAATTGTGGATTTTTTTATGTTCATAATAATAACTAAACCTACCTATGTTGCTAAAACATCTTTGTTTTTTTAAGTGTAGAAAATTGTATTTATGTGCACTAATGGTTTAGTGACCATATTTAATATGGCTTTATCTAATGATAGTGATATTATTAATATAATTTTCTGGTAATAACTATAATTTACATGTGTTTTGATACAAATCATCTATATCAATAAAACTTAATTCACTCATATCTATTGTCTATCAGAATACCGATATTTTATTACTATTGTGTTGCATGTTTTTTAAGTCAATAAGATCTATGTTTATTTTTTATTTGATTTTTTGTCAATAGGTAAGAAATTAGTGTTAACAGAAAGATCAAAGCGCTTGTTAAAAATGTTTACACGCCCACGCGTATCTAGTATACGTTGTGTACCTGTGTAAAATGGATGACACAAATTACATACGTCTATGTTCAAGTTATGATTTAAAGTAGATTTAGTATTAATAATATTTCCACATGAGCAATATGCAGATATTTCGTTGTATTTTGGATGAATATTTTTTTTCATAATGTATTCTTATATCATTCAAATATTATATTTTGATAAACTAATATAATATCACAATAAATGTAAATTATAAATTTATTTCACAATCCTTAATAAGATTAGATTTTTTTGAGTGTTTATGTATAATCAAATGTTTCTGACTGTTAACAACAATTGTTGTATATTTAACTATTTAAATGCGTGGGTCATGATAAATTGTATAAAAATTCACAATATTGTTGCACGTATTGCAAATATATACGCCCAAATATCATCAATAATAAAAAGTAATCTATAATTTATCATGTTATATATTAGTGATAGTTAATAAAATTCTTATTTGTATATGTTTGAAATAGAAATATTTTTATATCGTACGTATCAATATCGATTCTGATCGATAATCACAACTATTATTTTTTGTTTATGATTACTATAATTTATTGATATTTTTACGTAATTACACGAGAATTTATATAATTACATGCGTAAATACGTAACATTTTAATCTCATCAAGTAATTCAAATATTTATTTGATATAATTTTTTTGATATATGATAATTATTTGGATTATTTAAAATGAAATATAGGATATTTACAAATAATTGCGTATACACTGTATAAGTAGATTTAATAAAACATACAAGAATTGTATCTTTTATTTTTTGTAAACACAATATATGTAAATGTATAATAATAGGATATTAATTCCTAATTAACGTACAATTGACATATTTTTGAAAAAATTATAGTTGAAATTTAAAATATAACAATTGGTTGTATGAAGTATAAACAGTATTTACAGTTATTTAAAATAAACTATTATATTTAGTAAACTAAATTTTTAGAAAGTGTGCAGCGTAGTTACGTTCAAAGAGAGCTAGGTATGTGTTTATTAATGATTATAAGTTCATGAATAACTTGTAAAATTTTTGTGTATTTTCATGATACTAATAATTTTATTGATATACATAGCAATGTATAATTTTTTAATGATGATATAATGCTAAAATTATAATTGAATTATACGTATCACGAAAATTTTTTATAAAAATAATCGAATAATTAAAGTAAGGTTGAATTGGATATTGTAGATTTTTTCATTATAGATTAGTCTGTAACCATGTTATATTACCATAGTTAAAACATTATTATACATGCATTGCGATATAATGGTTATTATATTGTGTTTGGTTTTATCAATAAAAATCTTATATATAAAATGATTTTGTGAAAAATTATAATATTCAGGTATCTCTGATGAAGTGGTTATGATGTTAGTGCTATCAAAATTATGTTCATTGAATAAATAATAATTATGATATGTTTTTGTTGGTTGTTGTTGGATAAAAATTAGATGTCAGCGTTTTATATTAATGTTAAAAAGTTAGATAGTAATAAATTACGAATTTCAATTACTAATTCTTGATTATATCAATGAGGTTAATTTAATAATATTAAATATTTGAATACAACTGATACTGGATACAGGTAAACTTGATGTCTACATGGGTCACTGGAAAAATTATTGATGTAAAACATTGGACGGATTGGTTGTTTAGTCTTGTCGTACGAGCTCCAGTAAATACATTTGTTGCTGGACAATTTACTAAAATAGGGATCAATATAAATAATATAATCGTGCAACGGGCTTATTCATATCTTAATGCCCCGCATAATCCAAATTTAGAGTTTTATATCACCACTATACTAAAAGGAAAATGCACCCCATTATTATGTACTTTACGTCCCGGTGATACTCTCATGCTTACTAAAAAATCATATGGACGCTTTATACTCAATGAAATTCCAAATTGTAGAAATTTATGGATGTTGGCTAGTGGTACAGGAATTGGCCCATATTTATCAATACTTGAAGATCATGATAAAAGATTACATCAATTTACAAACATTATATTAGTATACGCAGTACGATTTTATAAAAATTTGAATTATTTATCTCAAATAAAAAAATTACAAAATTTTTATAGTGGTAAATTGCGTGTGCAAACCATCATAAGTCAAGAAGAATCTTCTAGTTCTCTTTTTGGTCGCATACCTACTTTGATAGAAAATGATACTTTAGAAAAAGAAGTAGGATTACAATTGGATATTAACGATAGTCACGTAATGTTATGTGGAAACCCACAAATGATACAAGATACGAAAGAAATATTGAGTAAAAAATACGGAATGAAAGATCATTTACGATGCAACCCAGGTCATATGACTCAAGAACGTTATTGGTAACATGAATAGGTTATAATTTATGATTTCTATAATTATAACTAAAAAAACAGCATACTACAAAATTTTTATTATTTCTGCATCTTTTTCAAGGTTGCAGTATGTTGCAATGTATATATAATTGTCCATCTTTTAATTTTATAAACAGTACTAATCGTGAATTAACAAGGATTTATTTTATTTTATTTAATGCTCATTAGTATTAATGTGTTATAATCATTATTATTAAGTGATTTCTGTAGGAGAAAAAAATGTGAGGCGGCGGCTATTGGTAATAGGAAATTGGAAATTAAATGGCAATAAAAATACTATAACTAATTTAACTATTACATTAGTCAATACATTTTGTAACATTTCTAAATGTAGTGTAGCCATAGCTCCTCCTGTGATGTATTTAGATATAGTTAAGCGTTATTTATTAAATAATACTCATATTCAGTTGTGTGCTCAAAATGTTGATATTCATTTATCTGGAGCATTTACCGGTGAAATTTCTGCAGAAATGTTACAAGATTGTAACGTACGATATGTACTTATAGGTCATTCTGAACGGAGAATACATCATAAAGAAAATGATGCATATATTGCTAAAAAATTTTTTATCTTAAAAAAGGTCGGATTAATTCCTATTTTGTGTATAGGAGAAAATAAAAGAGAATATGATTCTGGATGCACGCAATCAATATGTATTAATCAAATTAAAACAGTCATCAAATTACTTGGTATAGAAGCATTGAAGAATTCAGTTATTGCCTATGAGCCTATATGGTCTATAGGAAGCGGTGTGAGCGCATCTCCAGAAAGCGTGCAAATGGTGCATAAATCAATTCGGGATTATATTGCAAGTTATGATGTATCTGTAGCCGATGAAATAATAATTCAGTATGGAGGTTCTGTAACACCAGAAAATGTTACTCAATTTTTTGATCAAAAAGATATCGATGGTGTATTAGTAGGAGCCGCTTCTTTAAACGCTAACAGTTTCGCCATGATAGTACAAACTGCTGAAAAACACAAGAAATTATATCTTTCTTAAAAATGTGTAAAGAAAGCAGTATATTCGTTGGCATAACAATGATATTTAATGGTTTTGTACATTAAATAAGCGATTCTTATACATAAGTTACACAATATCGTGTTACATAATACGATATTGTTGATCTAATAGTATATGATTAGAGGAGATAAGTTATGCATGCTAATTTATAAAATTTAAAATAATTTTTTAGCTGTTGTTAATAAATCTTGTCGAAATGGGCGTTGCATATATTGTATAGCATCATTAATGTCATGGTGTACCAGTTTTTCATTTTGTACCCCAATACAACGTCCTGTATAACCTTTTAATAGTAGATCAATAGAATACGCTCCCATCCTAGATGCTAGAATACGATCATATGCAACAGGTTTACCTCCACGTTGGAGGTATCCTAAGACGGTAGCGCGGGTTTCTCTACCGGTTTTTTCTTCAATATATTGAGCTAAATAAAATACATTACAAATACGTTCTGTAATAGCTACTATTGCATGATTTTTTCCTTTTGAAATCCCAGATTTAATTTCATCCACTAGATCTTGTGGATTAAATTCTACTTCAGGAACTATAATAAATTCGCAACCTCCAGCTATCGCCGCTGCCATAGTTAAATCCCCGCAACAACGACCCATCACTTCTATAATAGAAATACGTTGGTGTGAAGAAGATGTATCGCGCAATCTATCAATTGCATCCACGATTGTTTCTAAAGCGGTGAAATACCCAATGGTGTAATCAGTTCCGGCAACATCGTTGTCGATAGTTCCAGGTAATCCGATGCAAGGAAATCCTATATCACTCAATCTTTTAGCACCTAAATAAGATCCATCTCCTCCAATGATTATGAGAGCGTCAAGGCTATGTTGATGGATATTGTTAATAACTGTTGCTCTAATAGCATCCTCTTTAAATTCAGGAAAACGAGCAGAACCAAGAAACGTTCCTCCACGGTTGATAATATCTGAAACACTACGACGACTCAATGGTATCATTCGATTTTGAAATAATCCTAAATAACCATCATATATTCCATAAATCTCCAGTCCTTCAGAAAGGCCTGTCCGTACTACGCCTCGAATAGCCGCATTCATTCCTGGTGAATCACCGCCGCTTGTTAATACTCCTATTTTTTTTATCATAAATACAGAACTCTATTATGTTGTTGTTTTCAGCAGACTACAACTATGTTTTGTATAAAATATAAGATAATATTAAATATACATGATAGTTATATATAAAATTGCTGCGAGTTTTTAATTTATTGATATTTTAATTAAATTAAAAAAATTATCCAATATGTTTTCTAAATATTGAATATTGGAAGCGTTATTGATGTACAATAACAATACCCATATATCATTGGTATTGGAGTACATTAGTTTTAAATTTATATATCTTTCTTAAAGTTATAAGGTGATTATTTCAATAAATGATCTTAATTATACGAATTATATCATGAGGATTGTTTTTTAAAATATTGAAATATGAAAGCAGATATTATCCATGATATGTAGATGACCATGGTATATATTATGTGTAATTTCAATTACATATTAAGATACACATATATCTTCATTTTAATGTACAATTATATATTTTATAGTTAAAAATATAAGTATATTTTTAATATACTAATCATTATAGAAATATATTTATTCTTAGGGCTTGATATGTACAGTGGTGTTTTAGATTATGGTTCCTAATAGAAATGTATATAATACAACATATATTTTTATGTAATATGTTATTAATTTATTGTAATTTATTGATTTTTTTTATAAGTCTAGCAGGTTTTCCTGTAACTGTAGCATAAGGTGGTACAGAGTGTAGTACAACAGAACCAGCTCCAATTTTAGCTCCATATCCTACTTCAATATTACCTAAAATAATAGAACCGGCTCCAATCATTACTTTTCGTCTAATTTTAGGATGACGATCTCCACTTATTTTTCCGGTTCCACCTAAAGTCACAGATTGCATTATAGATACATTGTTTTCTATAACTGATGTCTCTCCAATCACTATTCCGGTTGCATGATCCATCATAACGCCATATCCGATGCTTGCAGCAGGATGAATGTCTACATTAAAAGTGGTGGAAATGTGGTTATAAAAATACATAGCTAATTCTTTACGATTATGATTCCATAACCAATGAGAAATACGATGCGTTTGCAATGCATGGAATCCTTTTGAATACAAAAAAGGAGTAAAATATTTAGTAATAGATGGATCATTAAAACGTATTGCATAAATATCTTGTGCAGCAGAAGTAATGATATTGTCATCAGTTCTACATATGTCTTCTAATATCTTAGTTGCAGAAAGAGTAGATATATCTGGAGTGGTTAATTTTTTGGATAATATATAAATTAATGCATCTTTAAAGTTTGCATGTCTTAATAAGACCGTATGTATGAAACTAGTCAATATAGGCTCAGAGTCAATTAGTAGTCTTGCTTCGATTTTAATGTTGCTCCAAACTATTTCTAATATATTTAAAGTCATGCATTTACCTGATTGTTATAGTATGAATGATAATTCAAATCTATTATTAATGATTTTAACTATCTATTAATTTTTTCTTCTTTTTGTGTGCGTTCTAATAAAGAGTGAGCTGCATCATGAACATTCTTATTTTGATATAGTATCTGATATGTTTGTTCAGTAATAGGCATATCTACTTTGTATTTAACGGATAACATATATACTTCTTTTATGTTACAGAATCCTTCTATTGTTTTCCCAATTTTTTTTTGAGCATGATGTATATTGAAACCCTGTCCCAATAACACACCAAAGCGACGATTACGTGATTGATTGTCCGTACAAGTCAATATCAAATCTCCTAATCCAGATAAACCCATAAAAGTATCCGGCATAGCTCCAATCGCTATGCCGAGGCGAGACATTTCTACTAAGCCTCGGGTAATTAATGCTGTTCGCGCATTGGATCCAAATCCTATGCCATCAGAAATACCTGCCCCAATAGCAATAATATTTTTTACTACTCCAGCTATTTGAATACCGATAGTATCTGTGTTGCTATATATCCTTAAATTTTTACTGCAATGCAGTATATTTTGTAGATCATAACTTAATCTAGTATCATTAGAAGCTAATGATATTGCTGTGGGTAATCCCATAGCGAGTTCTTTAGCAAAAGTTGGACCGGATATAATTGCGATAGGAATGTTTTTTCCTAAAATATCATGTGTTACATCTTGTAATAAACGTCCAGTTTTTGGTTCTAAACCTTTAGATGCTATGATGATACGAGTATTGTTCTTTAAATTTGGTTTTAATCGCATCACAACATGACTAAAAACATGACTGGGCACTGCAATCAATAAATTTCGGCATGTAGATACAGCTGCAGATAATGATGTTTCTAAGTATAATGATGACGGAAAAGTGATATCAGGCAAATAGTTTTGATTACATCGACTAGTTTTGAGTTGTTGAATATGAGTCACATTATGTCCCCATAACAATATGGTATGCCCATTTCTAGATAACGCAATAGCTATAGCTGTTCCATAGGAACCTGCTCCAAGTACAGTTATAGTAGGATATATAATAGACACAATAATTTTTTAACTGCTTACTTTAAGACATCAAAGTTTAAATGTATCATCATATTTTTTGTATAGAGACTGAATAAACAAAGTATCAAAATTAATTGGGTTTAAATTAATTTGAGGGAAAGTTCCTCTAGACACTTGGCTGCTAATGCATTCGCTGGCATAGGGAAATAAAATACTCGGACAATGTGCGCTAAAACAGCGTACCATTTGTGTTTTGTTCAGCCCTGCAACATGAAAAATGCCGGCTTGTTTGACTTGACATAAAAAAGCAGTATCTTCCCCAATTTTTGCAATCACAGTAATACACAACACTACTTCATATAAGTCGGTATGAATTTTTTTAGCATCACTATTTAAATCTACTTTAATTTTTGGACTCCAATTGATTTGGAATACTGCAGGAGTGCTCGGAGCTTCAAATGAAATATCTTTGGTATAAATTCTTTGTACATGAAATAAGACGTTATTACTGTTGTTTTCTAACACAACTACACCTTTAGTAGTACTACATTTAGTATTTGATAAGTATAAATAATTATTTACTAACTTTTTTATTCATTAAGATTAGATCTAATTTTCCCTGATCATTTAAAAGTACTAAATCATCTGATCCTCCAATATGTAGACCGTCTATAAAAATTTGCGGAAATGTAGAACGACCACCAGATCGTTGTTTCATTTCTGTTTTTATATTGTCTGGCACGTCACTGCGATCTATAGAAATTTCTTTAAAATTCAAAGATTTTTTTTCTAATAATGCTTTAGCGCGTTCACAGTAAGGACAATTTTTTTTTGTGTAAATTTCAATATAAGCCATTCTTTGTTCTCATTATTTTATATTTTATTTTTTTGATAAAAGAGGAAAATTATCAGCTTTCCATCCCACTATACCACCGTGTAGTACATATATTTCTTTAAATTTTAGTTCATGCAGTAGATGTTGTTTAATTGAGTGTGCTAGTACATTATTATCGTGTACAATAATCAACGGATGTTGTTTTAATCCTTTTAATTTACAAATATTATTACTTTTAATTTCTTCTATTGAAACATTAATGCTATTTGTGATGTGTCCTGCGTAATAGTCATCTTGACTACGAATATCTATTACCATCGCGTTTTTTCTATTTATAAGATAAATTGCTTTATCACGTAATATTTCAGAATGTCCGAATAACCAATTGTTAATCACAGTATACAATGTAGCAATGAACAAAAGAACCCATATTGCGCTAAGTATTATATGTTGCTGTAAGAATGTTATGATTTCTAATATATACATGGGTTGTAAACTTATTTAAAAAAATAAATTTTATATGTAGTATACTATAAAATTTATGTGTATATTATACAGTGTCATGCACACAGCTTTAATAAAACTAGTGATCTATGAATGATTACATCATTTATGTTTGAATGCATATTTTTGGATTTGATAGTATTGATATTGCGTTAAATGATAAATATCATGAATTAACATAAATACATGTATACGATTCTATATCACAAATACATCGCGAAAATGTATTATATTCTACATTTAAATAAAAAACTAGTGCACTTTGTTATAAATAATTCAATAAATACATGTTCTTTATGATATACTCTTGTTTTTGGATAGCGCAGAACTCAGAAAAAGTAATCATAATATAAAATTATTAATATAAAATATGCTATATTGTACATAGTAAATAACTTAAAGTAATATATTTTTTTACTGAATATTTAGAATTATTTTTCATGATGTTGCGTTGTTGAAAAAATAATTCAAATTATTGTGTGAATTTTTGTTTATTAATATATATGTAACGATGTGAGAATGTATGATTGTGGTCACTGGAGGAGCAGGATTTATAGGTTGCAATATTGTTAAATCTTTAAATAAAATTGAATACAAAAATATTCTGGTAGTAGATGATTTAAAGAATGGGGAAAAATATAAAAATCTGAACAGTTTGCATATTGCGGACTATATGGATAAGAATTACTTCATTAATAAGATACTTAATAGTTCTGTTAATTCTTATATTAAAGACATAGATGTAGTGTTTCATGAAGGAGCTTGTTCTTCCACTACTGAATGGGACGGTAAGTATATGATGGAGAATAATTATCAGTATTCTAAAGATTTATTATTTTATTGTGTTAACAATAAAATTCCTTTTATATATGCTTCTTCTGCATCAGTGTATGGTAGAGATACCAGCGCGTTTGTACCTCCCCATACATATGAACAGCCTGTGAATATATACGGTTATTCCAAATTTTTATTTGATCAGTATGTGCGTTCTGTATTGCCAAAAGTTTCATCTCAAGTTTGTGGATTAAGGTATTTTAATGTTTACGGTCCTTATGAAGCACATAAAGGCAGTATGGCTAGTATAATATTTCAATTATATCGGAAAATTACAAACAAAAAACATCCAACACTGTTTATTGGAAGTAAAGAATTAAAACGGGATTTCATACACGTTGAAGATATAGTTGATATAAATCTTTGGGTTTGGAACAATAATATATCTGGAATTTTTGATTGTGGAACAGGCAAGTCTGAATCATTTGAGTTTGTTGCTAGTATTGTATTAAGTTTTTGTAATCAAGATATGAACATTAAATATATTGCTATGCCAAAAAAAATAAGCGATCATTATCAAATATTTACTCAGGCAAATATCTCTCAGTTAAGAAAGTCAGGTTACTGTAAGGAATTTATGAATATTAATCAAGGTATATATCATTATTTAAATTGGTTATCTTGCAATAATGTTAATCATTATAATGGTAAATAATAACTAATATTTTCACGATGAAAATATTAGTTATTAGTCCTTCATGGATTGGCGATACCGTGATCTCACATAGTATGTATCAATTGTTAATGAAGAAATATTGTTCCAATATTAATATTGATGTACTTACTTCAATATGGTGTAAGGATCTATTTAGTCATATGCCTGAAATTAGTCAAACATTGTTTATTCCTTATAGACATGGATCTTTAGAGTTATCAAAATGTTACCACCTCGGAAAATTTTTAAAAAATGAGCAATATCAACAAGCAATAATATTACCTAATTCGTTTAAATCTGCTTTAATACCATTTTTTGCAGGTATTCCAGTTCGAACTGGATGGCGTGGAGAAATGAGATATGGTATTTTAAATGATTTGAGGATACTTAACAAAACATCCTTTCCGTTGATGGTACAACGTTACGCCGCTTTAGCATGCGATTATAATGTTGCAACACATTTTTGTAATTTACCTGATCCGTTGCCGTTACCTCGATTAAGCGTGAGTGACAAACAAATTGAAAATGTATTATGCAAATTTAATTTGTATTTTTATAGAAAATCATTGATTGGTTTATGCCCAGGCGCAGAATTTGGATTAGCTAAAAGCTGGCCTCATTATCATTATATAACGTTAGCTGTTCGATTGATTCGTGATGGATATCATGTGGTAATATTAGGATCCCCTAAAGATCAATTAATTAATAGATTTATTAAACATAGTATTCTCAATAATTTGAAACAACACTGTAACAATCTTATAGGAATCACATCATTAGGCGAAGCGATTGCAATTATAGCGACATGTATAGGAATTGTTAGTAATGATTCTGGTTTAATGCATATAGCTTGTGCATTGAAACGTCCTGTAATAGGACTGTATGGGCCTAGTAATCCTAAGTTTACTCCCCCTTTGTTTTCTCAATCTATTGTGATTCGTCATGTGAAAGGATATTATGCAATAAGAAATGGAGATAGTTTATATGGTTATCATAGCAGTCTAATGACTATTACTCCAGATCAAGTTTTCAAGGAATTAAAAACATTATTAATGGATTAACTAAAGAAAAGATATTATAATCATCATGAAAGTTTTAATCATAAAAGTTTCTTCTATGGGGGATATTATACATACTTTACCTGCAGTTACTGATGCATCGAATGTTGTACCAAATATATTGTTTGATTGGGTTGTAGAAGAAACTTTTTCTGATATCCCTAGATGGCATCCCGCAATACATCAAATTATTCCTATAAATCTTAGATTTTGGATAAAAAATTGGTATAAACTCTCTTCATGGAAGAGATACCGTGAATGTTGTATACAATTAAAAAAGAGATACGACGTAATTATTGATGCTCAGGGTTTATTGAAGACATCATTATTGATAACGTGTATTACACGTGGAAAAAAATATGGTATGGATTATACAAGTGTACGAGAGCCCATGAGTTCTTTTGTTTATCATGAACGACATTACATTAAAAAAAGTCAACATGCTGTAGAACGCATTCGACAGCTGTTTTCTTTTAGTTTAAAATATCCTGTCCCGTCTTGCATAGGCAAATATAATATTGCGCATTTATTTCCACTTCAAAAAAATAATGTTCCTTATTTAATATTTTTTCATTCTACTACTAAACTTCAAAAACTTTGGCCGGAATTTAATTGGAGTATTATAGCTCAATACGCTATTAATGCGGGATATTTCATTAAATTACCTTTTTGGACGAAAAGTGAAGAATTACGTACTAATCAGTTAGCAAGATTATATTGTAACCAAATAATAATATTACCAAAATTAACGTTACAAGAGATTGCCTGTCAAATATCTGGGGCAACTGCAGTAATATCTGTTGATACTGGACTTAGTCATTTAACGGCAGCTCTTGGATGTCCTAATGTGACATTATATGGACCAACTAACCCTAAATTAATTGGAACATATGGTCAAAATCAAGTTGCTTTACGGTCTTCAACTAAAAAAATGAAACATTTAACTCCTACACATGTCTGGGAATCATTGCAAAAAATTATCAAATGAAAATATACCTCAACACTTTTTTTGTACTTATTAAAATTAATTTTTTTAAAATTAATTTGTAATGATTTATTACAAATTAATGTTTTTAAATTATCTTTGTTTATTATAAGTAATAGTATTCGATGTGGTTTAAAAGTAAATAATTATATATTTGAGAAGGATGATAGATACACATTATATGTGGGTGATGAATATCATTATTTTTTTAATTGAGATTATTTAACATCTGATTATATATCACTTCAAATAATTAGTTCATAATTAACAAATTATATATATTTTTTAATAAAAAGTATCAAAATATTTTCATTATTCTAGTGCTGTCATATTTCTTGATATCATATTGATTGTAAAATTTAAATATGGTT
The DNA here is from genome assembly GCF_023585865.1 of Blochmannia endosymbiont of Camponotus sp. C-046. Classification (NCBI taxonomy): domain Bacteria; kingdom Pseudomonadati; phylum Pseudomonadota; class Gammaproteobacteria; order Enterobacterales; family Enterobacteriaceae; genus Candidatus Blochmanniella; species Blochmannia endosymbiont of Camponotus sp. C-046. The sequence goes on along the minus strand of NZ_CP097752.1, from coordinate 699,157 downwards.
TTAGAATATTAAAATGCTCGAATATGTTCGTTATTTATTTTTTTATTTTTAATTGTTTAGTTTTATTTAATAGAAATTGAAATTTTTAAATAAAAGTAGATATTAATGTTTTATTAGATATAAAATATATTTTATTAGTAAATAAAAAATATATTAATAAAAATAAATGATACTTCTATTTTATTATTTTCATTTTACAAAAAAATTCATATTTTATAAATAAATTACTGTTTTATTTTTATTATAAAATTTCTATCAATATAAATTTAATAAATAAGATATAATCAGAGTCTATATATAATAAAAATGAATTTACAATTTAATCTGATAGGTAATCAAAATTATTTTTATATTTAATTCATATATAACATCGGGAGATGTTGTTAATTAAAATTTTTACTGTATCAATGAAGATTGATGTATGATGCGCCGAAGTCATCGATATTTTGAAATATATTTCATTATGCATAATTATATAATTAAAATATAAATTATTTTTTCAATTTAAAATAGAAATGTAAATCTGTTTATATAGAGAAAATAAATTCTTCAAAATATTAAAATTATAGAAATAAAAATTGTTTTTAACATGATTTTTATTTTTTTGAATAGAGTGAATTAATTCATCATTACGGTGAAATTAGGCAAATGTGTGATAGTATTGAAGAATAGAGTATCTACGTTAGTTTAATCCTATTATTTAATATTAAAAAAAATGGTTTTATGATATTTAAATTTTAATCAATGTTTAAAATAAGTAAATGTATTATATATGTAAATTTCTATTAAATGTATTTGATATATGCCAACAAATTTTCAATTTGTGATTATTATATATTAATAATAGTTAGTGAATAGATTTTTTTAAATTTAATTTTAAAAAAAATAAATTGATGTTAATACAAATTCTTTCAAGTAAAGAATGATGCGTTTTTATTATGTGTATTTATCTGGATAAATATTTATTTTTTAGTTGTACGGAAAATTAATTAGATTTTTTAATTTATATAATTTATTTATTATAAGCATCATGTATAAAATGATGTGGATAATTAAATTTTAATCATTATTAAAAAAATTTATTTGAATGGATAAACAAATATTGAATCAGTAATTAATAATTGTACATATAAAATATAATATTTAGTTCTAAAATATATTTTTAATAATTTATTTTTTTAATATAAAATAAAAAAATATTTCATAAATATAATTAATGAAAATAGTAGTCTATTTGAGATAGTTTTTAAACAAAATTATTTTAAATTTTTAAGAATTAACTATTAAAATATTTAATATAAGACATCAATGATTATTGATATGTAATTAAATACATGTAAAATGCTTAAATTAGTAATTATAAATGTAATAATTAACTTGAGATATTATATGTTTAAACTATATATTGCAATATATAGTATTATTATGTATGTTGCTCAACCTATAATATGGATACGATTATTATGGCGTAGCAGACGATCGCCATCGTATCGTAAACATTGGTTGGAGCGTTATGGATTTTACAAAAAACCTATTCAATCTGATGGTATTATTCTGCATGCTGTGTCTTTAGGAGAAACATTAGCAGCGATCCCTTTGATACGTGCTTTGCAGCAGCGTTATCCAGAAATAGCAATTACATTAACTGCGATGACTCCTACAGGAATAGAATTAGCACGATCTAAGTTTCATCATAACGCACACTGCAGTTATTTACCTTATGATTTACCTGGTGCTATGAAACGATTTATTGATCAAGTTAAGCCCCGATTAGTTATTACCATGGAAACTGAATTATGGCCAAATCTCATTAATATATTATATCAACGTGAGATTCCTTTCATTATTGCTAATGCTCGGTTATCATTTCGTTCTTTTATTAAATATAAAAGATTTAGTCATTTTATTTCACTAATTATGGAACGTATTACGTTAATTGCTGCTCAAAATAAAGAAGATGCTTCTCGATTTCTTAAATTAGGATTAAAAAAAAATCAATTGTTTGTTATGGGTAATCTAAAATGTGATATTGAAATGAATCAGGATTTATTAAACAAAATTTCATTTTTAAAAAAAAATTGGATCAAAAAACGGAAGGTATGGATAGCTAGCAGTACTCATGCAGGAGAGGAGATATTATTGCTGAAAGCGCATAAACATCTTTTGGCAAGGTTTCCTGATTTATTGATGATTCTGGCTCCACGTCATCCAGAGCGTTTTGTTGATGTTAAAAACATTACTGAACAAGCTGGATTTTCTTATATCATGAGAAGTAGTGGGATTATTCCATCTAAAGCGACACAAGTAATTATTAATGATACTATAGGAGAATTAATGTTATTATATGGTGTTTCAGATATAGCGTTTATTGGGGGTAGCTTAGTAAAACATGGAGGACATAATCCGTTGGAGCCAGCGGCACATTCTATTCCATTGATTATGGGGCCATACACTTTTAATTTTAATGATATTTGTGTTAAATTATATAAATCAAATGGATTAATTACAGTAACTGATACGGAATCTTTAGTGAAGGCTATTGCTATGTTACTGGTAAATCAACAATGTCGTTTAAGTTATGGCTGTAGAGCTATGAAAGTACTACAAAATAATCAAGGAGCACTACAACAACTATTGTATTTATTAGACAAAACTATTTATTAGTGCAAAAGATAACCTATTATGCGGTATTTTATAATGGTTATAAATTAGATTATGATAGTTGAGATTTTTAATATTAAAATATTTATGAATGATAGAGCATTATACTCTAACTATGATATGAAATTATACTAAAATATAATAGATAAAAGTATTATTATATATTGCATGGGGTATAGCTGTTATCAATGGATAATTTTAAAAAATATTTTTATTCATAAAAATATAAATTGAGAATAATTTAATTTATAAACGTTGTTATAATTTATTTTTATATCTATTGTATCGATTGTTAACAATTGTTGAATAAGTCATTTTTTTTATTATTCTTATTTGAGAATTATAGTCTACATAGACGAAGTTGAGTTTTCCATGTTTGGTATATAATATGTATACGTATATATATTGTGGTCTTTTTATTGTAATAAAACATAATTATTAATATTCTCATGACAATTCAGGTTATGTATCCAGGGACTTTTGATCCATTAACTTATGGACATTTAGATATAATTATTAGAGCTCATAAAATTTTTGATAAAATATTTTTAGCTGTAGCTGAAAATTCACAAAAACATCCTTTATTTAGTCTTGAAGAACGCGTAATATTTGCGAAGCAGGCGACTGCAATGTTAGATCATGTAACAGTGTTTGGTTTCAATGACCTAACCATAAATGTGATGAAAAAAAAAAAGTGAATATTTTAATTCGTGGTCTCAGAAGTAGATCAGATTTGGAATATGAAATACAACTTGCAAAAATTAATAATTATTTTTCAAATGAAGTAGAGACTATATTTATGGTATCCACAGATATATGGGCGTCACTCTCTTCTAAATTAGTGAAAGAAATTGCTCAATATGGTGGTGAATTAGATCGTTTTATGCCTTCTTTTATTGCTAAGAAGGTTATTGAAAAACTATGTATTACTGAAAAAAAACACAGCAATACTTCTTTCTCTAAAAAAGAGAAAATTGTGTAGGTCTAAAGTTCTATACATGTAATATAATGTGATTTGATTTAACATTTTACTCTATAAATATGCAAAATACAGATAGATGAATATAGCGATATTTTAAATAATAGTTAAACTAAACAACCCTGCACAGCCTCAAAAAACATTGAGGCTGTGCAGGGTTGTTATATATTGTTGAGTTTTGATTTTTATTTATTTAACCATTCTTACCTTCTATGTATTTTACATGTTTTCGCACAACGGGGTCAAATTTTTTTAGTGTCATTTTTTCAGAGTTAGTGCGTTTGTTTTTTGTGGTGCTATAGAAATGTCCATTCTTAGAAGAAGAAAATAACCGGATTATTTCTCGTGTTTCTTTGGCCATTAGATTATTCCTGTTGAATATTATTTATTTTTTGGAATATATTTTAGTAAAAAATGTTCAATCCCAAACTTATCAATTAATCTTATTCCTTTAGCAGATAACCGTAACGCAACGAAACGTTTCTTACTTGCTACCCAAAAACGATGAGAATGAATATTAGGTGAAAACCAACGTTTCGTTGCGTTCATTGCGTGAGATCGTTTATTTCCGTTCATGGGACGTTTTCCTGTAATTTGACACATTCGCGCCATACGTTCTCCTTTTATTTTTGTTACGAATAATTGTTTTAAAGTTAAAATAAAATATTTTTATTTATTCTTATTTTTTGGTTTTTTAGTTTTGATACTGCTTAAGGTACCTAAATTTAGGATTATAAACATAATTATAATTACTTACTTGTTTTATTTTTGCACAATTTAAAATAAGAAAATTAAATAATTTTTAAAAATTATTTATAGCACTAGATATGTTGTAAAATAGTAGATTTATTTATGAAATTTTATTTCATCATTGTCTATATACATTCTCGCATATATCTTAGCTGTTATATATAATAGTTAAGATATATTATATGAAGTTTTTATGTTATATTACAATGTAATTATGAATTTTTTAAGTATTTTATTTTGAAATGTAATATGACGGGATTAATTAACAAACATATCATATTAGGAGTAAGCGGTGGTATCGCGGCATATAAAACTATAGATCTTGTTCGATGTTTAAAAGAACGAGGATCAGAAGTTAAAGTGATTATGACAAAATCTGCAAAAAAATTTGTTACTCCCTTAAGTCTTCAAACAATATCATGTCATCCAGTATTAGACAATCGTTTAACCACTCAAATAGAAACTACAATGCCTCACATAAAATTAGCTAAGTGGGCCGATTTAGTTTTACTAGCTCCGGCCACAGCTAATCTGTTAGCTAGATTATCTGTAGGATTAGCTGATGATTTACTATGTAGTTTATGTTTAGCTACAACGGCTCCTATTGCTGTTGCTCCATCTATGAACCAACAAATGTACAAAGTTATTGCAACTCAAACTAATTTAAACATTCTAAAAAAAAGAGGAGTTTTAATATGGGGCCCAGATTATGGATGTCAAGCTTGTCATGATATTGGGTATGGGCGTATGACAGATCCAAAAATACTTGCTGAATATGTAGAGCATTATTTCTATTGCGATAGTTCTTTGAGTCATCTTAGTATCATGATTACTGCTGGTCCGACTCACGAAGCTTTAGATCCTGTTCGTTTTTTTACTAATTATAGTTCGGGAAAAATGGGATTTGCTATCGCGCAAGCCGCTGCAGATAAGGGAGCGAAAGTTACATTGATTGCAGGTCCAGTAAATCTACGCACCCCTATTCGAGTACATCGTATTAATGTTATCTCTGCATTAGAGATGAAAGAAGCAGTTATGCGAGATATTTGTAATCAACAAATTTTCATTGGTTGTGCAGCGGTGTCAGATTATCGTATTTGTCATGCTTCTCTTAAAAAAATTAAAAAAAATAAAAATACTTTAAAAATAATTATGATTAAAAACCCCGATATTGTAGCGGAAGTAGGGTCTTTAATTGAAAACCGTCCTTATGTCGTGGGTTTTGCTGCTGAAACTAATAATATAAAAAAATATGCTCAAGACAAACGAATTAGTAAACATTTGGATTTAATTTGTGCCAATAATATTTCTCGTATGAACCAAGGATTTAACAGTGATGATAATGCTTTATATTTATTTTGGAATAAAGGAAGTGTTGTATTACCTTTAAGAAAAAAAAAATTATTAGCACAACAACTTATTAATTAAATTATTAATCGTTATAATGAAAATAATTAATGTTAAAATTATTAATGATAAGGTTTATAAGAATTTTTCTTTTCCAAAATACGCTGCATTAGGATCTGCTGGGTTAGATTTATCAGCTTGTTTGGATAAACCGTTGACCATTTGTCCTGGGACAACTCATTTGATTTCTACTGGTATTGCGGTACATATTGCTGATTCAGAAATAGCAGGTGTTATTTTACCTCGTTCAGGTTTAGGCCATAAATGTGGTATTGTTTTGGGAAATTTAGTGGGACTGATTGATTCAGATTATCAAGGAGAATTGATGGTGTCTTTATGGAATCGTGGTTTAAAAAAGTATGTTGTATATCCCGGACAACGAATAGCACAATTAATTTTTATACCAATACTTCCAGTTAAGCTTTCTGTAGTTAAATCGTTTATACCTACCGAACGTGGGTCGAATGGTTTTGGACATTCAATGTAAAATACTGTTAATTATACATAGCAATTTTTGTGTATTGTCATTCAAATAAACAACTTTAATTATTTAATTTATATAGTTATATACATATTAATAGAGTATTTATAGTTATATTATGCTGAATGTTTATAGCAACTTTTATTAATATAAATTTTTAAATAGTCGTTTATTTTTTCAATAATTTTTTACAAGTTCACAAATAGTTTAATGATAAAAGATCATAAAAAAATAAACATAATATACTTTTTATATATGTGTATATATCGTATGCAGATTTTATTTTATATATTTTAAATCCATTGTGTTTAGTATTTATATATATGCTATATTATATAGCAAAATAAATTTTTTGAAAAAAAATTAAGCATTTTAATTGTAGTTTTTTTATTTTTGGATACGAACAATAGTTTTATAAATTAAAGTCCATTATAGTGTTGTAGATACTACTATCTATTCAATTAATTTAATAAAAATTGAATGGGTATTAAATAAATTCTGAAAATTTTTAAAATTACACCGATATATGTGTGTGGAGAGGCTATTCTAATGACAGGATAGATGACAAAATAAAATTATTGTATTTTTTAAATTATACATATTAACAAATTTAGGTGATTATTATGATTCATAGTATGACTGCGTTCTCAAAGAATGAAGAAAAATATACATGGGGTAATGTTACCTGGGAAATTTGTTCTTTAAATCAACGTTATTTAGATATTCATATCGATTTACCTAAATATCTTTATGGTTTGTCATGGGTAATTCGTAAAAATATTAAAGATTCTCTTATTAGAGGGAGAGTAGAATGTGTTTTACATATTCAAATAAATAAGAATTGTGACAGTAATACAGAGACGGTTTCTGTTAATAAACCATTAGTGAACAATCTCGTTTTATATGCAAAATGGATAAAAACATTAACTAATGAAGGGGAAATTAATCCAATAGATATTTTATCTTGGCCAGGAGTAATAACGTATGAAAAAAATAATTTGGATAATATGAAGAATAATGTTCATTCTGAATTATTAATATGTTTTAAAAAAACATTAGATAATTTAATACAAGATAGAAAAAGAGAGGGTGTGTTTTTAAAAAATAAAATTATAGAACGATTACATCTAATGTACTCTGAAGTGAATAAAATTCGCCAGTATATTCCTAATGTATTAGAGTGTAAAAGAAAACAACTCTTGGAATACATGAAAGATGTTTGCGTTTATACTGACCCAGTACGACTGGAGCAGGAGCTATTAATGATAGCTCAAAAGATTGATATTTCAGAAGAAGTAGATCGTCTAACGATTCACATTAAAGAGATGCATCGTATTCTTGATGAAAACGGAGCTGTTGGTAGACGATTAGATTTTGTAATACAAGAACTACATAGGGAGGCTAATACATTAACTTCCAAATCTATCAATTCTTACATTACTCAATTAGCAATCTCCTTAAAAATATTTATTGAACAAATACGAGAACAAACTCAGAACATTGAATGATATAATATATCTTCTTAGATAAGATATCTATCTGCTTTTTAAAATTTTTATATTTAAAATCTGAATTTGTTGTATAACCTTCCAATTTTATAATTCTTAATTATTTTTTATTTTCATCACATGAAATTTAGTCTGATGAATCAATTTGATTAAACATATTAATTGATACTAAAAATATAATGTACTTAAAATTTTAATTTTATGGAGATTCTCTGATCTATAGAGTGGATTCAATTATTAAAAATTTAAATTTTTATAATAATTTTTATACTCAAATTTATTTTATTTAAGTACTACATAAATTTATATAGTTAATATTTTACTATAAAAAAACTGATATATATCCTTTAATATTATTATTTTTAAGAGTGCATGTGAATTAAAAGAAAGAATATATAATTTAATAAAAAATATTATTATAAAATATAAAATAATTTTTTATTTTTATTTGTATAAAAAATAAAAAATTATTTTATATTTTATAATAATATTGTTTTTTTTTGATTTAGATCTGTTTACTTACAGATGTATAAAATTATAAAATTAAAAATAAATCATAAAATATAAAAAAAATTATTTTTTAATAAATCTACAAGAAGTTTTATTTTCCAATAGCCATATTTCAAATTTAAAAAAACTCCGATAAAATAAAAATAGAAAACAAAATAAATTAAATACCAGAATATATATATTCTGAATGAATCATGTTTTCTATTTTTTAATAAAATCAAAATTTTAATTTAGTAAAATTGCAATAAGTTAGGAGGTGTACACTGTAATAGTTAATTAAAAATATAATTGATTATCAGATGTAAATAATTGTCTATAAAGTTTATTATTCTCAGTAAACAATACTTCAAATAATAATTACTGTTTTAGACTATTATTAACTGATACTGCCAAATACAGTCCTATTATCATTATTGATTCAATATAGAGACAAATAATTATGAATAGATCAACAGATATTTCAAACATGGTAGAATCCTTATCTCGTATTTATCACCGTTTACGCAAAGAAATAAATGGTCAATTAATTAATGAAGGTCTTTCAATGTCTAAGATGAAAATTTTACATCTTATTACTACTGGCAAAACCAGCGCAACAGACATAAAAAATTATATGGGATTTTCATCAAGAACTGTAGTAACAGTTCTCGATGCATTAGAAAAAGATGAAATGTTACGGCGACAACAGAGTCTTACAGATCGTAGAGTAAAATACGTTTATATTACAGAAAAAGGACGTGATAAATTACGTGTTGCTGAAGATACACACAATGTTATTTTAGACCGTATATTTTCCCTTTTATCTGATGTACAACTTAAAAGTTTCAAAGAAGTATGTAATTTACTTGAAACACAACAAAAAAATAATGTCACAAAATAACAATACAACATACATATATTATGCTATAAATTTTTATTAATTCAAAGAAGATCCGCGATGAAACTAAATAATTTTCAGTAATTTCATGGTGACAATATATACTTTAGTATAATTAAATTACGAAAATGTTTTGATCAAGGATCTTCTTTTGAGATAATATCAATATATTCATGCAAACAATGGTTTGAAAATGAATGGGAACTAAATTGATATTTAATAAAAATATGTGTACACATATTAATACGATATATATTTATAAATTTTAACTATTTATATAATTAAATATATATATATATATGTATATATATACATGATCATTTTATGACAAAGAATTCAGGAATATTGTGCATCATATCCGCCCCTAGTGGAGCAGGGAAATCTACATTAATTCAAACTGTAATGCAATATAATCGTTTTATTTATCAAACTAAATTATCTATCTCTTATACCACACGTATTCAAAGGCCTGGAGAAATACATGGGAAGGATTATTATTTTGTTTCAAAAAAAATGTTTAAATATATGATTGATAGAAATATGTTTTTTGAATATGCAAAAATTTTTAATTATTATTATGGTACTGCAAAAAGTAATATTGAAATGATGCTAAATACTGGGGTACATATTATACTAAATATTGACTGGAAAGGAGCTCAACAAATTCGAAATAAAATATCAAAAAACATCTATACTATTTTTATTTTACCTCCATCAAAAAAAGAATTGGCACACCGTTTGTATTTGAGAGGACAAGACACAAAGAAAGTGATCGCTATACGTATGAAGCAAGCAATGGATGAAATTAGCCATTTTAAAGAATATGATTATGTCGTTGTAAATGATAATTTTGATGTCGCTTTAATACATTTACAATCAATTATGTTATCTGAACAATTACGAATAGCACATCAAGAAATACGTTATGCAACATTAATAAATAATTTATTATTACCAGATATGTAAAGAATAAAGTAGTATATATACCCAATCAATATTAATTTAAACTAATAAATAAATTTTTAATATGCGGTAAATTAAAATGGCACGTATAACTGTACAGAATGCTGTAGAAAAAGTTGGTAATATATTTGATTTAATATTAGTTGCCGCGCGGCGCGCGCGGCAACTGCAAATTGGTGGAAAAGAAACGTTGATTAAAAAAAATAATAATGATAAGCATACCGTACTTGCGTTAAGGGAAATAGAAGAAGATTTAATTACCAAAAAATGAATATTGACTATGTATACAATTAAAAAATCAATATTATTTTGAGTGATGAAATTGATATTTAAGACAAAAGGAATGTCTAATATGATAATTATAAAAGTCTATCAAAATATAAGATCGTTATGTTGTTCTTATGTAAGTTTGTATTATCGCATGTAGTATATATAATTTTTTTATTTATAAAACAACAGTTATCATTGTTAATATATGTTTAATTCTCTAAAACTATTGTTGATATTGACAATGTTGCTTACAATATAGATGCATTTTTTAAATTTATATGAAAATAAAAATGTATATATATTTGTGTACTTTATAAATATCATGAAGTATATAAATACATAAAAATGATTATAGCATGTTTGGGCTTTAACTGTTTTTTATGTTGAATTATAGAAATGATAAAAATAATTGATAGTCGTTATGCATATAAGTGTGTTTGTTTTTATTATATTAAATTATTTATCAAGATAATAGTAATATAAGAAATCAGTGTTATATCCAACAAATTTTAGGTTTCAATAAAGGATTAACAGATCTGATTCAAATATTTTATGTACTAAAATATGGTATAGTTTGAATATAGATATCTTAATCAAATAAAGTTTTGAAAACTGTTTGATCGCAAGAATCTTATTCACAAGAGTATTGTTAAATGCCTTTATACAAGTAATATTATCATTATCATGTGATCTATAATAGCTGAGAGAATAAATATGAAAAATATTGAAAAAATTTTTTCTGTTATAAATGAGAATCAAATAAAATTTGTCGATTTGCGTTTTACTGATACCAAAGGAAAAGAACAACACATTACTATTCCTACAACACAGGTTAATGATCATTTATTTAATCATGGCAAAATTTTTGATGGGTCTTCTATTAAAGGTTGGAAAGATGTTAATAAATCAGATATGATATTAATGCCTGATCTTGATAGTTTCGTGATAGATCCATTTTATGAAGATGCCACAATAATTATTCGTTGTGATGTAATTGACCCTAATACTATGAAAAATTATGATAGGGATCCACGGTCTATAGCTAAACGGGCGGAAATGTTTTTGTATAATTCTGGTATTGCTGATAACGTTATGTTTGGTCCTGAACCAGAATTTTTTTTATTTGATAGTGTGCGTTTTTCGACAACAATATCAGGATCTTATGTAGTTGTTGACGATCGAGAGTCTTCATGGAACAGTGGTAGGGTTTATAAAGACGGAAATAAAGGTCATCGTCCTAAAATAAGAAGTGGATACGCTCCAGTGCCCCCAATAGATTCCTCTCAAGACTTACGATCTGCTATGTCTTTAACAATGGAAAAAATGGGGTTAATCGTAGAAGCTCATCATCATGAAGTTGCAACATCGGGCCAAAATGAGATAGCAACTCGATTCAACACTCTTACTAAAAAAGCTGATGAAATACAAATATACAAATATGTGGTCCACAATGTTGCTCATAATTCTGGAAAAACCGCAACTTTTATGCCTAAACCTATTATAAATGATAATGGGTCAGGAATGCATTGTCATATATCCTTGCATAAAAAAGATACTAATTTGTTTTCAGGTTTGCAATATGGCAAACTTTCCGATATCGCTTTATTTTATATTGGAGGTATTTTACGTCACGCTAAAGCATTAAATGCTATAACTAATCCAACTACCAATTCGTATAAACGTTTAGTTCCAAATTATGAAGCTCCAGTAATGTTGACTTATTCTGCTGGTAATCGGTCCAGTGCCATTCGTATTCCATCGTTTGTGGAAAAATTAGGAAATGATGCATCATGCCGTGTTGAAGTTCGTTTTCCTGATCCTTCTGCCAATCCTTATCTGGCGTTTTCTGCGTTGCTTATGGCTGGATTAGATGGCATCATGAATAACATCCATCCTGGAGAACCTGTAGATAAAAATTTATATACTGTTTCTAAAAAAGAAGCATTATCTATACCACATGTGGCTTCATCTCTTGATGAAGCACTAAAATATTTATACGAAGATCATATGTTTTTAACCCGAGGGAACGTCTTTACCCAAGATTATATCAATACATATATTTCATTGTGTCAAGAAGACAGTAGACTAGTATCTGCTACACCACATCCTGTAGAATTTGATCTGTATTATAGCGTTTAAAAATTTTTTGTATTATATGTGAAAAAAATAAAAATACAACATTATTTATTGACTATAGATAGTAATTTACAAAAAATTTTATCAAGGAACAAAACAATTATTTTCATATTCATATATAAATTGGTTGTTTGAAGGGTTTATCAAATAAATTTTGTTAATTTATTTGATTTTTGAATGAACAAAATTATATTAATTTAAATAATTCATTTTAATATTTACTGTGTTATGACATATAATTATCGTGTTGCTTATTTTCTAATAAGTGTACCTGCGGTTTATTGTTTACCTAACGAAACAACAAGTATGGAGGTAGCTTTCGTTGGTTATTCTAATAGCGGAAAATCTAGTGCTATTAATGCTTTAACTTATCAAAAAAAATTAACTAAAGTGAGTAAAACACCAGGATGCACACAATTGATTAATTTATTTGAAATTAGTCCGGGTATTCGTCTTATTGATTTTCCTGGTTATGGTTATTCTAAAAAAAGCAAAAAAAGAAGAAACTATTGGCACGATGCTATATGCGAATACTTAAAAAAGAGAGAAAATTTAAGAGGATTAATATTAATAATGGATATTAGGTATCCAATAAAAGATTTAGATCAAAAAACAATTGAAAGTGCGCTTTCCCTAAACGTTCCTATTTTTGCTTTATTAAGCAAATCAGATAAAATTTCTAGAAATATTTTGCAAATTACATATAAAAAAATAAAACAAGATATGCAGATGATATTTGAAACACATATACAGGTTGAACCTTTTTCTGTCGTAAGAAAATATGGAATAAAATCATTGAAAAAAGTCCTCAATAATTGGTTAAAATAGTGTATTTTTTAAAATATAATTTACATAAATAAATTATTATAATGTGATTGTTATGCAACATGTAGTGATATTTATCATTGTATTTTTAATATTAATTTGATGTAAATTTATGTATTAATGTGCTTGCTCCCAATTCTTTCCAACACCAATATCTACTTTTAGTGGTACATCCATAATAAAACATTCTTCCATTAATGTTTTAATTTTTCTTATAACCGGGTCTATAAGATCATGGTGTACTTCGAATACTAATTCATCATGTACTTGCATAATAATCCGTGCTGGAATTTCATTTTTTTGCAACCAATTATCGATGGATATCATTGCTTTTTTAATAATATCAGCGGCGCTCCCTTGCATAGGAGCATTAATTGCTGATCTTTCAGCGCTTTTCTTTTGTGAAATATTAGTGGAATAAATGTCTGGTAAATATAATTTTCGTCCGTCTAATGTAGATACATAACCGTATTTATTAACATGTTCTCGAATATGTTGCATATATTTCATAACACCAGGATAACGATTGAAATAACGATCTACATATTTTTGAGCTTCTTTACATGTTACTGATAATTGACGTGCTAATCCAAATGCGCTCATTCCATAAATCAATCCAAAATTAATAGTTTTAGCTCGTTGTCTTTGTTCATCAGTAACTGAGTGTAATGCAGTAACAAATATTTCAGAAGCTGTTGCAGTATGAATATCTTTTTCAGAAAGAAAATCATTGATTAATTTAGTATCTTGAGAAAGATGCGCCATAATTCTTAATTCTATTTGAGAATAATCTGCTGCTACAATTAAAAAATTTTTAGGAGCAATAAAAGCCTGACGTATTTTTCTTCCATCGTAATTTCTATTTGGAATATTTTGCAAATTAGGACTAGTAGAGGAAAGTCGTCCCGTAGAAGTTCTAGTTTGATTATACGAAGTGTGTACTCTATTTGATTTTTTATTGATCATAGCGATTAGTTTGTTGATATAAGTAGATTGTAATTTAGATAAAGCACGATACTGCAAAATAATTTTTGGAATTGGATATTTTTTTGATAATTTGTTTAATACTTCTTCATTGGTTGAAGGAGCCCCTTTAGGTGTTTTCTTTAAAATTGGTAACTTTTGCTGATTATATAATATTTCTTGCAATTGTTTAGTTGAAGCAAGATTAAAAGGAGTGCCTACTAATTGATATGCTTCTAGCTCTAATGCATGAATTCGCGAATCTAACTCTTCTGAATGTGTATTAAGTAGTTGTTTATCAATCAATACACCATAACTTTCAATGCGGGATAAAATAGATATTAAAGGCATTTCTATTTCTTCAAATATTTTTTTTAGTTTGTCATTTTCCTCTATTTTTGGCCATAAAGTATGGTGTAGATTAAACAAGGATTTGATGAATTTTGAGGCATATAGCGACTGTAATTGTATATTTTGAAGATCTGAAATTATATTTTTTTTATTATAATTTTCATAATTTTTTTTAAAATTTGTAACAGCATCAAATGTATCCTTATCTAAAAATTTTTTTATATCGTGATAATTAGAAGTACCATACAGTGTATATAATTCTAATATAACATCAAATTCCATACCAACTAAATTTATATTATAACGTTTAAAAACAGAGTAGCTAAATTTTAGATGTTGGCTAACTTTTTTTATTTTTTCATTTTCTAAAATTGGTTGTAGAATTGATAATATTTCCTCAAGATATAAAAAATTCTGATGATTATTAATTGAATCAGTTTTTATAGGGATATACGCGTTTTCTTTAGTATCTATAGATAAACATATACTTATGATATTAGCTGTAGAAACATGAAATATATCTGTATGTATACTAAATATGAAAAATTTGGATGTGTTAATTTTTTCAACCCAATGATACAACATTTCAATATTGTGTATTATTTTGATAGTTTTTTGTTCTTTGGAATAATTTAATAATAAATTATTTTTTTGAGAGAACAGTGTATTATTGGATTGTCGGTGTGATGGGGTATTTTTAAAATGGTGATATTTATCCAGCCATGTTCCTGATTGTAAATCTATTAACCAATTTGTAAATTCATACTGTGTGAATAAAGATGACAAAGTGTTCATATTTATCCGTTGTATTAACAGTTGATAATCAGATATATTTAAAGATAGATTCGTTTGAATAGTTGTTAACCTATAAGAAAGAAATGCTACTTCTTTGTTGATTTGCAATGTTTTTTGTATTGCTTTAGCACCACGTAGACCTAAATTTAATATATCAAATTTATCTAGATGATCGTATAATTTTTTTAAGTTACCTATTTTATTTAATAAAATCTGAGCAGTTTTTTTTCCTATTCCAGGAACTCCAGGAATATTATCAGATCGATCTCCTATTAATGCTAAATAATCGGCTATTAAAGTTGGTGGTACCCCAAACTGTTTTTCTATTTCTTTAGGAGTGAGAATAATATTCGACATGGTATTTATGAGAGTTATTTGAGAGGATACTATCTGAGCCATATCTTTATCTCCTGTACTAATTAATACAGAATTTCCTGATCGCGCGCAAGATACAGCTAATGTACCTATTACATCATCTGCTTCTACATCAGGCACTCTCAGAATTGGTAACCCCATCGCTTGTATTATTTCACATAATGGATCAATTTGAGTATATAAATTTTTAGGGGTTTTAATACGATTAGCTTTATATTGTTCAAATAAATTATTACGAAAGGTTTTTCCTATTGTGTCAAAAACAACTACCATGTGAGTAGGTTGATATCGTATCAATAGACTTTTTATCATGTTGATTACCCCGTATATTACCCACACTGGGGTTCCAGAGCTAGTGATTAATGGGGGAAATGCATGATATGCACGGTGTATATAACAAGATCCATCCACTAGAATTATCGGACTATTTATGATTGTAGCCATAATAATGTTTGTATACGACTTAATTTTACAGAAAAATAAAGAGAATATTAGATTGTTACTTAGTAAAACTATTAACTGTAAGGTTATTATAAACAACAAAATAATAAAATCAATGAAGTCATTTTTCGAAATAACTTTAATACAAATAAAATACTTATTTATATATGTTAGCGTAATGATGATGTGCAATATATAAGGATTATGTTTTATCTATAAGTAAATTTAGCAACTCACAAAATTGTTTTATATAAGCATTAACGGATGATATGTCTAATTTCTCGTTTTTTATCATATATTTACCATTAATGAATATTGATGGTACTCCTTTTAAACGAAAATTTATTGCTGCTTGTTCTTGATCCAAAATTAAAGATTTTACTAATACACTATCCCAAGCGATATCAAATTCTTCTTCTTTGACACCAGATTTAATGAATATTGCACGAATATCCTCTACAGTGCGAATAGATTGTTGTTTTTGTATTGCTGTAAATAATATAGGGCTGATTTTATTTTCTATTCTTAATGCTATTGCTACAGCCCAAGCATGTGTTAATTGCTTTCCTAAGTTACCTAAAAAATTTACATGATATTTATAAAAATTTACATTTTTAGGTAATGTTTGTTTTATATTATTGGAAATATGATAAATTTGTTCGAATTGATAGCAATGTGGGCAGTAAAAAGAAAAAAATTCTAATAATTGCGGTGCATTGTGAATAGGTTTATTTAGTCGAACATATTGCCTGCCTTCTGTAATTGAAGAGGCAATGCTTTTGAATGAAAATATCAAATAAATTACTATCAAAATGAGATGCAATTTTTTCATACCCCCTCCTAATAAGTATATGAATATTTCATATAAAAATATAAATATTGTAATATTATGATTAGAATACTATTTTAATTTATTTAATATTTAAATTAATTTAATTATTGATGTTGGTTTTGTGTATAATACATTTATTTGTAGTATTGTATGAGAGTTTATGTGACTGTTGCATGAACTAAATATAGACAGTAAATTATATTTGTATTTGTTTGAATATGATTGTTAAAAATCATTTTATTGTCGAGATAGAATGTAATATTCGCAAATGGATTATTTTATATAATAATTTTAATTAAAATTTATTATCTATGTGTATGCATACATGGATATTTTCGTAGTTACAAAGTACATAATTACAAACCTATTCATAATATTATACTTGGAACTTCAGAGCAATGATTATATGTTATGATGAATGGAGAGCTTATATAAATTTATTTTAATATAGCAATACATATGTATATGCGATGATTTATTCATATAAATTGCAGTATATCTTTTATTTGTATCGCTAAATATTTATAAATATTGCTATGTATTTAATTTGGTGTATTTGAACTGTATTATTTTTTATTATAAAGTAGTATGTCTAATTTGTCCCAAATACTATCAATATAATGTCGCACTGTATCCTTCATTTGAATAGGAATACCCCATTCTCTTTCAGTTTCTCCTGACCATTTATTTGTTGCATCAATACCTATTTTAGAGCCTAAACCAGAAATTGGGCTAGAAAAATCAAGATAATCAATTGGAGTATTTTTTACTATTATGGTATCTCGATCAGGATCCATTCGTGTGGTTATCGCCCATACTACATCATTCCAATCTCGAGCATTAATATCGTCGTCACATATAATAATAAATTTAGTATACATAAATTGTTTCAAAAAGGACCATATTCCGAAAATTATACGTTTAGCGTGTCCAATATATTGTTTTTTTATAGTCACAATAGCTAATCTATATGAGCAACCTTCAGGAGGTAAATAAAAATCTATAATCTCCGGGAATTGTTTTTGTAAAATGGGGATAAATACTTCATTCATCGCCATTCCAAGAATTGCAGGTTCATCTGGTGGTCGCCCAGTATACGTAGAATGATAAATTGGGTTGTTCCGTTGGGTAATATGGGTAATAGTACATACTGGAAATTTATTAGTAGTGTTATAATATCCTGTATGATCTCCAAAAGGACCTTCCATTGCCATTTCATCTCGTTCTAAATATCCTTCTAATATAATTTCAGAATTAGCTGGAACATCTAAGTCGCATGAAATGCATTTGATCACTTCAGTTCTACAACCTCTTAGTAAACCAGAAAAAGCATATTCTGATAACGTATCGGGAATAGGAACTACTGCTCCTATCAAAGTAGCTGGATCAGCTCCTAATGCTATAGTGATTGGAAATCTTTTTTCTGAAGTATTTTTATGCCATTCTTGAAAATCTAATGCGCCACCACGATGAGATAACCATCTTATAATGATTTTGTTTTTAGATAGTACTTGTTGACGATAAATTCCAAGGTTTTGTCGTTTACTTTTTAGACCACGGGTGATCGTGATACCCCAAGTAATTACAGGGGATATATCTTGAGGCCAACAACGCATTATTGGCATATGTGTGATATCTACATCTTGGTTGCACCAAACATTTTCTTGGCACGGAGCTGTACTGACACGCTTAATGGGCATATGTAGGATATGACGAAAATGAGGTATTTTAGAAAAAAAATCATGCATTCCTGTCGGTAATTCAGGTGCTCTTAAAAATGCAAGTAATTTTCCAACATCACGTAAAGATAAAATGTTTTCTTTTCCCATCCCTAAGGCTATCCTGTTAGGGGTGCCAAATAAATTACAAAGAACAGGTATTGCATATCCTTTAGGATTTTCAAAAAAGAGCGCTGGACCTCCAGATTTAATAGTACGATCAGCAATTTCTGTTATTTCTAAATCAGGACTAATAGGAAATTTAATTCTTTTTAACTCTCCTCTATGTTCTAAGATTGTTATAAAATCACGTAAATCTTTATATTTCATAGTTTTTTAATAATCATTAAATATTGTTGCAATTAATAATATTGAAAATATTGCATGATGTCATTAAATATAGTTTTAAATTTATGATTGAAATTAGCTATATTTTTCTATTTTAACATTTATTTAAAATAAGATATTTATTTGCATGTTCACATGAACTTGTATTAGAAAATACAATTCAATAAAACAGTAACAGTATTATTGTGGATTTAAATAATGCGTTTCCAACCTATTATCCAAATAAAGATGCCAACTGAAAATAAAAAAATAGAAAAAATTTTTAAGTATTTATCTTGTATGTATAAGAAAATACTGCTAGTAATTAACATTGCGCCAACACCGAATAAAAATAATGCTTGACCGTGATTAGTTCGCTGAATGCTTAATTCTCTTATTAATGTTTCTATTTTTTCTTGTAAGATATAAGAACGTTTAAATTCATTAGATAACAATGTAGGTAATTCCGGTATTTTATCTATCCAATAAGGTATCTTGTCTTTTAAAGTACATACTGTTTTTGATAATTTTAATTGGTCCCGCATCCACTTTTTTAAAAAAGGTTGAGCAGATGTCCAAAGATTCAGATTTGGATATAGTTGTCTAACTATTCCTTCGATATATAATAAAGTTTTTTGTAATAAAATTAATTGAGGTTGTATTTCCATATTAAAATGTCGTGCGGTATTAAATAAGTACAACAATATTTTACTAAAAGGAATTTTTTCTAATGGTTGTTCAAAAATTGGTTCGAATACTGTTCTCATGGCGCATTCAAAATCTTCAATTTTGGTATCAACGGGTATCCAACCTGAATCAAGATGTAATTCAGCTATTTTACGATAATCACGATTAAAAAATGCTATAAAATTTGCTGCTAAATAGTATTTATCTTTTTTATTTAAAGACCCAATAATCCCACAGTCAACACTAATATATTTTGGATTTCCTGGATGTTTATAACTAATAAAGATATTACCAGGATGCATATCTCCGTGAAAAAAACCATCTCGAAATACTTGAGTAAAAAATACTTCTATTCCGCGTTCCGCTAATAATTTCATATTAGTTTTTTGTTTTTTTAACGCAACCAAATCATATACAGGTATACCATAAATACGCTCCATAACCATAACATTTTCATTACAAAAATCTACATATACTTTGGGTATATATAATATTTGACTTTTTTTAAAATTTCTTCTTAATTGAATAGTATTAGCTGTTTCTTTTAGTAAGTTCAGTTCGTTAAACAGAGTTTTTTCGTATTCTGCAACAACTTCTGAAAATTTAAATTTACGTCCTTCTGGTAGAAATTTATAAATCCATTTGGACAATCTATACATTAAGCATATATCTACTTTAATAATAGGTAAAAGACCTGGTCGAATAATTTTAATTACTATATCTTTATTGTTTTTTTTTAATCTGGCAGAATGTACTTGTGCAATAGATGCAGATGCCAATGGTATCTCTTGAAAATCTTTAAACCATGTTTCCAATGAATTTCCAATAGATTGTTCTATATACCTTTTAGCAATAATTCCGTCGAAAGGAGCCACACGATCTTGTAATATTGATAGTTGGTCTGCAACGGCATCTGAAAAGATATCTCGTCGAGTGGAAAGCATTTGACCAAATTTGATCCATATTGGACCTAACTCTTGTAATGCTAAACGCAATCTTTCCCCTAAAGTCAGTTGGGAATGTTTATTTAAAGAGTGCAAAAGAAATCTATTACCTATTCTTAATGGAAAAATTAGTCGATGAGTGGGAACGAAATCACTCAATCCATAATTTAATATTGTTTTTATTATGGAAAAAAGTCGATATAGTTCATCAAAAAACATCAGATTTCCTATAATTTGTTTGAAATGATTAAGCATATCTCTTTATGAGGGTTACTTTCGGTTCAATAAATTTACCTCGTGTTCCTACACTACTATCAAATATAGTTATATTGAAAATATTTTTAATTAATATTTATTTTTAATAGAAGCTTATGAGTATTGAATGCCAATTTAATTTGTCTTATGAAATATCAGTTTGATGTACATACAATGAATATTAGTAATGTTTAAACTAAATATTAGGTACTCCTATTTAATTAAATTTCGTATTTATTTATTTATTATTATTATTACACATCCTATTATAGATCTCATTTAATTTTAATATGAATATATTTTTCATGCACTGTATTGTAGGGTGTGTATTCATACGGTAATGGTATCACTGTTTTTATATGTTATTGTTATAAACATAAAGATACAAATAATTTGTTTTTTATTAATATATAAAACAATTGGATATTATAGGTTTGTGAACTCGATATGAAATACTTTTGTAAGATTCGAATAAATATTCATTGTTTTAATAGTATAAACGAATAGCAATATTATTGATCTTCATAACTTACTTAATATAAATCATTTTAACATTTATAAGCGTAATGTAATACAGCAATTCCGAAAGTCATGTTGAAATATTCGACATTTTTGAATCCTGCTTTTATTATCATATTTTTTAAAGTTTCTTGATCTGGATGCATACGAATAGATTCTACAAGATAACGATAGCTATTAATATCTTGAGTTACACATTCACCTATTTTTGGTAAAATATGAAATGAATATAAATCATATATTTTATTTAATATTTTAAACACGGGTACCCCAAAATCTAAAATTAATAATTTTCCTTTAGGTTTTAGTACTCTATGTATTGAAAATAATGCTTGCTCTTTATTTGTAAAATTACGTAATCCAAAAGAAACAGCAACACAATCAAAAGTATTTTCAGAAAAAGGCAGAGATTCAGCATCAGCTTGAATGTATAACACATTATTTAGTATGCCTAAATTGCGTAGTTTCTTTTGTCCTATATGTAGCATGGAAGAATTGATATCTGCTAATACTACTATTCCTGTGTTACCTACTAATCTGGAAAATGGAATACTTAAATCTCCAGTACCTCCAGCTAGATCCAGTACATTGCATCCAACATATACTTCACTGTGATAAATCACAAATTGTTTCCATATTCTATGTATCCCAAATGACATTAAATCATTCATTAAATCATATTGCGATGCTACAGTGTGGAATATATTAGACACTAATGATGCTTTCTTATTTTTGTAAACGTTTTTAAAACCAAAATGAGTTATGTCTTTTTCATATTTATTATTCATATTCGTTTATATATCGTAATATTTACCAACTACATTTCTATTTATCAAAAATATTGATTTCACTAAAATAGCATTATAGTTTTATCAAGTCACATATGTAAATATGCTTGTTTCAAGGATTTGATAAAGATTTATGAGATGTATTTTTAGTGAGATTATCTTCAAAATTGGATGGATCAGAAGAATTATTTTGTTTATCACATAAAAATATGTCATGTGACGACATCACATTAGCAACAATTGGTTGTTTTATTTGTACTCCAAGTGCTCGAAAACCTTCTGCTTGGCTTATAATGTTACCTTTTCCTTCAGAAAATTTATTTTTTGCTGCGCTATAAATAACTTCTGCTTTATTCAGATAGAGGCCAATTTTATTCAAGTCATCCATAAACAACCGTAGTTTATCGTACAATCGTCCTGCTTTATCAGCAATTTTTTTAGCGTGACAATTTTGATATTCATAACGCCATAAATTATTTATGGTGCGCAAAGCTATTAATAGTGTTGTAGGGCTGATTAACATAATATTATATCGCATAGCATCTGTTAATAATGATGCTTCTTTTTTGATGGCTAGCATGAAAGCTGATTCAATAGGAACAAACTTCAAAATATAATCTAATGTGTTTAATCCAAATAATTTTTGATAATCTTTTTTACTTAATAATTTTATATGAGCACGTAATGAATTTACGTGCTCAATAATAGCTGATCGTTGATCTTTTTCGTTATCGCTATTGAAATAACGTTCATAAGCTACTAGGTATACTTTAGAATCAATTATTACATCTTTACCATGGGGTAAATGTATAATCACATCAGGTTGTAATTTGTTTCCATCAGTTTGTTTTATGCTGACTTGTACATGAAATTCATGACCTTCACGCATACCAGATGCTTCTAATGCGCGAGTTAAAATTATTTCTCCCCAACTTCCTTGTGTTTTATTGTTTCCTTTCAATGCTTGTGTTAGATTGATAGTTTCTTGAGTAATTTTCGTGTTTAATTGATGTAAATTATGAATTTCATATGTCAGAGCATGTCTCGATTGCTCCTCTTTTGAGAAATTGTTTTCTATTTGACTTTTAAATCCTTCTAGTTGTTCTCGCAATGGATATAATGTTTTTTCAAGAGTTATTCGATTTTGCTTATCTATTTTATATCCGCTTTGATCAAAGATACGATTTGCTAAATTTTCAAATTGCATAGTTAATCGGTTTTCATTATCGATAAATAATTTTTGTTTTTCTTCTGTTGCTAATTTATGTTCTTCTAACCGAATGTTTAATTCCTGTAGTTTTAATTCTTGAGCATGATTTAAATTTAATTGCATATGTAATTCGTGATTTAGTTTTTCACATTTTTGATGATAATGATCTAATAATTTCAAACGTTCTTCGGCGGTAGATAATTTACCATGTAGTTCATATACTATTTGTGATTCTTTTTGCAATTTCTGTTCTATATTATAACGTGAAGCAGACTCATTTTTTAAATTTTGTGTCATGACAGATAAGGCGTTCTTATGAGCTGCGTAGTCATTATGGTATTTTTTAATGTAACTTTTTCTTATAATCTGAAAAAATATTCCAGATATTAAGAAACCTATGAACATGCTAATTATGTTATATAAGTGAAATGAGGTAATTGGCATATATTCTCTGTTATAAAATATATTGATACATAATCTTATAGTAATTATGCATTATTATTGATATGCAATATATCAATAATCTAGGAATACAACTAGACGACATAAGGTTTATATTATGTTTTAAACAACATATTTTCTTAGATAATACAACATATTAAATTTTATTTAAGATTCTTTGATTTTAAAGAAAATATGTTGTTCAAAAATTTTTCAAGTTATGAAATATATTTTGAATGAATTAAAAGATCTCAAAAGTGACAATTAATATTATTTTAAATAATTATGTAAAGTATTGTTTTTATTCATAAGAATATGAGCACCTTCTATTACAACTTTAATTGCCATGTATTCAGTATGGTGTATCAAATCAATGTTTGGAGTTTCTTTTTGTGTACGGTTTACAATAACACCTGTAACCACTCCTGCCCGTAATCCTTGAGCTAAACACATAGTTAGTAGTGTTGCAGATTCCATTTCGTAACTTATAACTCCCAGGTTTTTCCATTCTTCCATGGATCCGCGCAATTTTTGAATAACTCGTCCAGAATATGTATCCTCTCTTTCTTGTCCAGGATAAAATGTATCTGAAGATACGGTTACACCAAAATGTGATTTAATCCCAATGTTTTTAGCTGCTTTAATTAAAGCCATAGTACACGATAAATCTGCTACTGCTGGAAATTCTAATGGAGCAAAATGTTGACTTGCTCCATCACAGCGAACGGCTGCAGTGGTAATTAATATATCGCCTATTTTTATGTGTTTTTGAATAGCTCCTGCAGTACCTACACGTAAGAATGTGCGTATGCCTAATTGGGATAATTCTTCCACTGCAATGGAAGTAGATGGACCACCTATACCTGTAGAACAAACAATGATTGTATCTCCGTTAATTTTTGAAGACCAAGTAGTAAATTCTCGATGACTAGAAATATATTTTGATTCGTCCATTAAAGAAGCGATTTTTTTTACTCTATTAGGATCGCCTGGAAGAATAGCTAAAGTCGCTCCTTGAAGGTCCCTGATCTTTAAACCTAAGTGAAATGTATTAATTATAGTCATAATAAATCTAATTGCGTGATTTTTTAAGAGCTATTGTCAAGTATTTAAAATTAGTGGAATATTTTTCCAAATTTTTATTTTATAAATTAAATAATATTAATTGTAACTTATCTAATAATCGTTCTTTAAATAGATAATTTCAATGACCATGATTTCACTAGTAAAAATGGTAATTTTTATCTGGATATTAATTGTATACAATCAATGAATAAGATTATTGCGATAATTTATGGTAAATATGATTGTTTGCGTAATAATTTAGCCGCAGACACCATATTACTCAATGATTGTTTAGTTTCAGGCCATGATCTCGTCTTTAACCCGCAATCAGGATTAATCCATAAACGTTGTTTTGGGATATATTTTAACAATTGATTAATTTTTGTGATAAGCTCGTTTTGAGTTGGTGCATTTGGAGAATGAATATCGTATATTCCTGGTCCAATTTCGTTTAAATTCTTGGTTACATATTGTATAGATTGTAACATTTTTTCGTCTGACCTAGATGCTTCTATGCTGATTACATCTGCATCTAATGCTAGGATACTATCCATGATATCACTAAATTCAGAATAACACATATGAGTATGAATCTGAGTTTCATCTTTCACCGACGATACAGTTATCCTAAAGACATCAATTGCCCATTCTAAATATTTTTTTTGATCAGAATGTTTTAAAGGTAATCCTTCTCGTAAGGCTGGCTCATCAATTTGTATGATTCCAATGCCAAATTTTTCTAAGTCGATTACTTCATCGCGTATCGATAATGCTAATTGTAGTGCTATTGTTTTTCGTTGTATATCTTCGCGTGGGAATGACCAATACATTATAGTGACAGGCCCAGTTAATATACCTTTTATTGGTTTTTTAGTCAATGACTGAGCGTAATTGATCCATTCTGTAGTAATGGGTTTTGAGCGACTAATATCTCCAATAATTACTGGAGGTTTTACGCAACGTGAACCATAACTTTGTACCCATCCATTTTGAGTAAATATAAATCCATTTAAATTTTCTCCAAAATATTCTACCATGTCATTTCGTTCTGGTTCTCCATGCACTAAAACGTCTAAACCTAATTTTTCTTGTTCTATAATAATTTCTTTAATATAATTCTTGATATTAAGATGATAATCTTCTTTATTGATTTGATTATTTTTGAAACGAAAACGAAGTTTACGAATTTCTTTAGTTTGAGGAAACGAACCGATAGTAGTTGTTGGAAGCAATGGTAAATTAAGCTTCTTATGCTGTAATGTAACTCGTGTTGCGTATGGAGCACATCTAGAATGTGCAATTTCATTGATATCTTCGAGACGTTTTTTAACTTGTATATTATAAATTGCACTGGAATCAGATCTCAAATTATTGGACACGTAATATTCACTAAGTATATCTTCGTGTGTCGAGTCGTCTGCGTATTTAGCGTTCAAAGCAGTGCATAACATTTTTATTTCGCAACATTTTTGTACTGCAAAGGCAAACCATTCTTTAATGTGTTTTTTTAGTTTTGTCTCTATATTTAGATCGATAGGACTATGTAAAAAAGAACAGGAAGAACCTATCCATAATTTACGCTCTCCCACTAAAGGGGATAATTTTTTAAACCAGTTATGTAAATTAGTTTTCCATATATTACGTCCGTTAATTACTCCTGCTGATAGTACCCAATGTTTTGGTAATTGTGCATGAAGTAAAGGTATGTTATCAGAGTTGGAAACTAGGTCTGCATGTAGACCATCTATTTTTAATTGTGTAATAATATCTAATTGATGATATATATTATCAAAGTAAGTAGTTAACAGCAATTTAACTGTACCATGAAGTTGTTCATATGTGCTTAGATA
Organism: Blochmannia endosymbiont of Camponotus sp. C-046; assembly: GCF_023585865.1. Lineage (NCBI taxonomy): Bacteria > Pseudomonadati > Pseudomonadota > Gammaproteobacteria > Enterobacterales > Enterobacteriaceae > Candidatus Blochmanniella > Blochmannia endosymbiont of Camponotus sp. C-046. The sequence goes on along the minus strand of NZ_CP097752.1, from coordinate 672,229 downwards.
TGCTTCTAGCCATTGGAACGGTAGCTCTAAAACTAATATGGGTTCATCAATTTGTACCCAATCAATATTTTTTGATGATAATATATCTAATATTTCTTGATATACTGATAATAAATTAGGTAATAGTGATAATCGATCAAATTTTTTTCCTTTTACTTTTCCTAACCAAAGATAACTAATTGGGCCAAGTAGTATTGGTTTTACTGTATATTTTAGAGACAAAGCTTCATCTATTTCATCGAATAATTGCATCCAATTCAATCTAAATTCTTGAGTGTGAACAAATTCGGGTACTATATAATGATAATTTGTATTGAACCATTTTTTCATTTCTGCAGGCGGTATTAGTTTTTTGTTGAAAGAATATCCTCGACTTATTCTAAATAATGTTGTTAAATTATCATTTTCTTGATCAGTTCGGTGTCTATTTGGAATATTATTGAGCATCATGCTAGTAGTCAAAACATGATCATACCATGCAAAATCGCCTACTGGGATCCAATCGATACCGGAATCTTTCTGTTGTTTCCAATGACGTCTGCGTAATGTACGACCTATTTCTAGTAATTTATTTTCTTTTATCTTCCCATTCCAATAGTATTCTAGAGCATACTTTAGTTCTCTATGTAATCCAATACGGGGAAATCCCAATGTATGACCGATAATTGTCATAATTTACTCCATGATCATATTTGATTATATGAGGTGTTCATAAAAATGTAGAGTAGAAAATATTTAAAAAAAGCGTCAGGTGCTAATAATCAATCTGGATATTGAAAAATAAATTTACAGTTGATTCTGTATTATATAGTTATATGATTACTTTATAAACTTAATATACACAACATTGCAATTATTAATTATCGCGAATTATATCAAATAATTTAGCTTATAGTCAAATAATTAAAATTAATAAATTATATACACGTGCTAATGGTTTTTTATATCGTTTGGTTTTGTAAATCAAATTAAAAAAATCTAATTAATTTTGTATGATTAATCTCATTTTTTTCATTGCATTTTTTTCTAATTGACGTACTCGTTCAGCGGAAACACCGTATTGATTAGCTAATTCTTGTAATGTACTTTTATTGTCTACATTTAACCATCGGGCACGAATAATGTGTTGGCTGCGTTTATCTAAAGTGTTTATAGCTGCATTTAGTTTATTACCAACCTGATCGATCCATTCATCTTCTTCATTAGAAGAAACGATTTTATCTTGTAAATATAACATAGGTGCTATTGATATTCCTCGATTATCGTCATCTGAAGATTGTTCAAAATTCATATCTTGTGCTGACATTCGAGATTCCATTTCACGTACGTCTTTGCTAGTTACATTTAGTGCTTTTGCAACTACTTCTATTTCTCCTGCATTAAACCAACCTAAACGTTGTTTAGTTTTGCGTAGATTAAAAAATAGTTTACGCTGTGCTTTAGTAGTAGCGATTTTTACAATACGCCAGTTTTTTAAAACATATTCATGGATTTCTGATTTAATCCAGTGCACAGCAAATGATACTAAACGAACATCTAATTCTGGATTAAATCTCCGGACAGCTTTCATTAATCCAATATTACCTTCTTGTATTAAATCGGCCTGCGCTAAGCCATAACCAGAATAATTACGAGAAACGTGAATAACAAATCTTAGATGCGATACAATGAGTTTTTTTGCAGCATCTAAATCTCCATGATAATATAAGCGTTGAGCTAGCGTTTTTTCTTCTTCTGCTGTTAACATAGTGTAGGCATTGGCGGCTCTTATATATGCTTCTAAGTTCCCTTGAGGAACCAAAGTTATATTTTTTTGTATATATTTAGGCATTTATTCTCCTAAAATAACCATGCGTATGCTGATAATATATGTGCATTAATGCACACATATTCAATTGCATTAGAACTTTTATTAAAAAATTTTGTGTCGACAATAGAACTGATACATAACACTAAATATTATATGCAATAACACAATCATCATTTGATGCTATTATTAATTTAAATTGTATATATAATATCATAAAATTACCTGTTATCATTAATTATTTCCCATTTAATCCCATCCAATAATTCGTTAAATCATTTTAGCAATGAAATCTGAATTTCAATTAACATTGATGATTGTAGATTATGTATAAAGTATCCAGTATCCTAGAGGTTATATTTTTTGATTCATTGTTATTAATTTGTGCTATTGTATTAAATGATGTCTTTGAATCAATATGCTAGGGTTATGATTTTTTTTCTATTTAAAGGCATGACAAGTGCTGATTTTAATTCTTATAAATTGGTCTGTTTGGATGAAACTGCTTGTAAGCATAATAAATATTAATGACATTATTTTTAATAATTGTTGATGTAATTATTTTTATTGTTATTTATATTAGTATCTTGTTCTCAATAGATACTAATATAAATTATGAGTATTTTTGTTATTGAGTTTGTTCTTTTAAAATAGCTTCAACAAAATTGTGTGATATAAAGGGTTGTAAGTCATCAATATTTTGCCCTATTCCAACATATCTTATTGGTATTGAAAAATGATCAGCAATAGATAAAAGAGTTCCTCCCTTAGCGCTACCATCTAATTTAGTCATAATTATTCCTGTAATTTTAATAGCTTCATTGAACATACGTACTTGATTTATAGAATTTTGTCCGATGTTGGCATCAAGAACTAATACGATTTCATGAGGTGCTTCTGTATCAATTTTTTTTATTACTCTGATAATTTTTTTTAGTTCTTCCATAGCATGTATTTTATTTTGTAATCTTCCTGCGGTGTCTATAATAAGTAAATCAACAGATTTTATTTTAGCTATTTTAATAGCATCAAAAACTATTGAAGCAGAATCTGCAGTGGTATTTTTTTTGATGACTGTAACGCAACCACTACGTTCTCCTAAAATTTTTAATTGATCAGCAGCTGCTGCTCTACAGGTATCTCCTGCTGCTAACATTACAGTTTTATTCTCTAATCGGTAATAATGTGCTAATTTTCCAATAGTAGTAGTTTTTCCCACACCATTAACTCCTACTATTAACATAATAAATGGTTTTTTTTCTTGTAAAAAAAACGGTTTGTCGACGAGTGTAACTATTTTTAACATTTCGTTACGTAATGTATCGTGAAAAGATTTTTCATCACAGTTTCCATTAACATTAATATAATTTCTCAAATTATTAATGATTTTTTTTGTAGTGTGTATATTTATATCTGCAATTAATAACTGATTCTTAATTTTATCCAGCGTAGCTGTATCAATTCTTTTATCATGAACTAAATCCATGATATTATCACCTAATTTTTTTCGAGTATTTAATAAACTTTGCTTCAGTTTGCTAAATAAATTATATGCACGATTCATATATATATTTACCTCATAATTATTATCAACATATGTGATTTTGTTTTCATTATTTTTTATGTTTTTTTAGATATTTTGTTAATTAATTTTAATTGATATTGTTTATTTTGTATTTTTAAAAACACGAAATATTTAGATGTAATACGCCATATATGATTATATAACGTAAATGCAACTAATAGAAAGTATAACAAAAATAAATGGGTGGTAGATATATGAAGAAGTATCAAAAACTATAATTGTAATATTTTTATAGTTTATGTATAAGTAATTAGATTTATATGGAATAAAACAAGTTGATGATTTGTGGTTCATAATAAAAATATTTATTTTAAAAGATAAAGATATCCTGTGAATCGTTATTTTTAAACTCAGAAATATAGCGAATGCATGAAAAATAAATTACATTTAGGTGTATCCAGAAAAATCAAGATTATTGGTGGTAAATGGAAAGGAAGGAATATACCAATCCTTCGGAATGCTAAGATACGACCAACTACTAATCGTATGCGTGAAATGTTATTCAGTTGGCTTAATCCTATTATTTCTAATGCGGTATGTTTAGATTGTTTTGCTGGAAGCGGCGCATTAGGTTTAGAATCATTATCTAGAGGGGCTAGTAAAGTAACTTTTTTAGATAATAATCGTATTTGTACCACTGCGTTGATGGAAGTCACGCAGTCTTTTTCAGCATATAACAGTGAGATAATATATACTGATTGTCGCTCTTGGTTACAACAATCAATTATGACTTATAATGTAATCTTTCTTGATCCTCCTTTTCAGGACAATATCATACCTGAGGTTATTCTTTTATTAGAAACATGTAATCTATTGAAAAAAAAATCTTGGATTTATATAGAAACCCCTAAAAATAGAAATATTTTTAATGCTAGTATAATTCCAAATCATTGGGTTTTATATCGTGAAAAAATTACTCGGAATGTCATGTATTATCTTTTTCTGAGAAGATCATAGAATGTTTTAAATATGACAAAATACTAATAAAGACAAATTATTCCTAATGTCTTAACTATATAATTGAACACGATTTTATGAATCAAGAACCACATTGATTACGCCAAAATTTGTAAGAATCTATTAAACCGCGAGTTGAGCTGTCATGCTGTTTAGAGGTGATATTTTCATATTTTAATTCCGGTAAAATACTGTCAGCCAGTTGCTTTCCTAATTCCACCCCCCATTGATCAAAAGTATAAATATTAAAAATAATACCTTGTGTAAATATTTTATGTTCATATAAAGCAATCAAAGCTCCTAAAGTATAAGGGGTGATTTTTTTAACTAAAATAGAATTACTAGGATTATTTCCTTTACATAACTTACAAGGAGCGACATATTGTTCGTTTCTGTAATTTTTTTTAGATTTTATATATTTTTGAATTGATGTTGCATGTGTATTTCCGAAAGCTAACGCTTTAGTTTGAGCCAAAAAATTTGATATTAATTTTTCATGATGATCAGATATAGTGTTATGACTGATTGCTGGAGCTATAAAATCACATGGAACCATTTTAGTACCTTGATGAAGCAATTGATAAAATGAATGTTGTCCATTAGTCCCAGGTTCTCCCCATATAATAGGACCAGTTTGATATGTAGTAATAGGGCGTCCATTTCGATCTACACATTTTCCATTAGATTCCATATTTACTTGCTGCAAATATGCTGTGAAACGATGCATGTATTGATCATAGGGAAGAATGGCTTCAGTTTCTGATTGAAAGAAATTATTGTACCAGATACCAATAAGCGCTAAAATTACTGGCAGATTTTCATGTAACGGTGTGTTATGAAAATGCATATCCATATCATGAGCTCCGGTCAGTAATAATTCAAAATTACTAACTCCTAGCGATAGCATTATCGGTAAACCAATTGATGACCATAATGAATAACGTCCGCCTACCCAATCCCAAAGCTTAAACATATTGTCTGACGGATTAATACCAAATTTACGCACTTCTATAGTATTTGTAGATAATGCTATAAAATGCTTCGATATATGTTGTGCATTGGAAGAAACTTTACAAAACCAATTACGTGCGCTAAGCGCATTGGTCATAGTCTCTTGAGTGGTAAAAGTTTTTGATGCTATTACAAATAGTGTATTTTCTGGATTTAAATTTTTTAATGTTTCAAAAATATGTGTACCGTCAATATTAGAAACAAAATGCATGTTTAAATGGTTTTGATATGGTTTTAATGCTTCAGTGACCATATAGGGCCCAAGATTGGAACCTCCAATGCCTATATTAACAATATCTGTAATTATCTTATCTGTATAGCCTGTCCAACTACCTTGAATAACCCGATTACAAAATTGTTTCATTTTATTTAGTACTACATTTATTTGTGGCATTACGTTAAATCCATCTACTAAAATTGGTGTATTTTTTATGTTTCTTAGAGCTATATGTAGTACAGCACGATTTTCACTGCGATTAATTTTTTCACCACGAAACATATCTGAAATAGCTGCTATCAGATCACATTCAATAGCTAAGGATATTAGTTTCATGATAGTTTTGTTTGTAATTAAGTTTTTTGAATAATCTACTAAAATTTCATTGTTAAATGTTTTAGAGAAGCGACTGAACCTATATTTATCTTGATTGAACAAATCGATAATTGATGTGTCCTTCATATCGTCAAAATGACGTTTGAGATCTTGCCAGGATTTAGTATGACTAGGATTTATATTTTTCATGATTTATTTTCTTATGTTCTATTGTAAAAAGTAAGTGCATAAGAATTTAATTTAAAGTAAGCTATTCGGCGCAACATACTTTGTTGACGTTACTATATCTATTGAGTTGGGTAATGTATATAAAGAACTATATCATACCTTATGCATCATGTATAAATATGACGAAAAACTATTTATTTTTTTATAAATATAATACATATCTCCACACATATTTATATAAATTAAAGAGTTCTTGTCTATATATAAATATAATTTTTTAGTTAATTGATATCATCAATTTCATATAAAAGTTGAAATACGTAGTTATTTTACACTTATAGTAACAATAAGTACAAAACTGTAGTTTTGAATAAATTGTACGAGTGTGAAATATTTATAATTTTTTGAGCTTAGATTTTGTAAGTTGATTTTCTAAAAATAGAAAATATGATTTATTATTTATTCAATTTGTTCAAACAGAACTGAAATGTTTTGTGATATTTATGTTGTACACATAATGATTTAACCAATTGGCAAACAATAAATACGCGTGACTTCTCCAGTTGATCTTAGGCGCTAAATTAGGATTGTTTTGAGGAAAATAATGATCTGGTAGCATCGGACTTAATCCTAATTTTAAATCTCTATAATACTCTTGATGTAAAGTCATCGCATCATATTCTGGATGTCCAGTGATAAATATTAAACGCTTGTCTTGACTGATAAGTAAATATGCGCCTGCTTCATCAGATTCTGCTAAAATTTCTAAATCTGTATTCCGATAAATTACATCCTTAGGGAAATCCGAATAACGAGAATGAGGTGCTAAAAATATTTCATCAAATCCTTTGGTTAAAAGTGCATGTGAATTAATAGTATTATGCTGGTAAATTCCTACTAATTTATGTTGTCGAGTAAATTTAGGAAGATTGTATAGTATTTTTAAAGCTGCTTGTACTGCCCAACAAACAAATAATATTGAGTTAATATGCTCTTTTGCCCATAAAAATAATTGCTTAATTTGAGGCCAAAAGGTTATATCTTCAAAATCAATCAACCCTAAAGGAGCTCCGGTTACAATTAAACCATCGAAATTTTTATATTGGATATCTGGAAAACTGCAATAAAATTTATTTAGATGTTCGACAGGTGTGTGTTTGGGAACATGATTATCTATGCGTAATAATTGAATATCAACTTGTAAAGGAGAATTTGATAGTACGCGTAGGAATTGATTTTCTGTTTCAATTTTTTTTGGCATTAAATTAAGAATCAATACTTTTAAAGAATTTCGTTCTTTAAAAGTATTACATGATTTTTGCATAACAAAAATGTCTTCGTTCTGTAAAATTTTTATCGCAGGCAATTTTCTTAATACCCGAACTGGCATAGTGTTTGCGACCTTAATATGGATACATATGTGCTAAGTTTATTTGATTTGAGATTGTTTAATTACCTATATATATCACAAATTCCTATTTATTTCTTATAAAGATGAAATTTTAATCATAAAAATCGATTTTTTTATTTAACACATATTCAATACAATTTAAAAAATGAAAAATCATAGTTAAAGATTACTGATATCTGCACTCGATATATTTAAGATAGTTAAAATGATTGTAATGATCAATCGCATATACGTATTATAGGCATGCATAAATATGCAAATTTTATTGCATATTAACCATTCCATTATCTATCTAAATTAAGTTCAATGCATTGATTTTATTATAGGCCTGAGTGGAATTGAACCACCGTCCTCACCCTTATCAGGGGTGCGCTCTAACCGCCTGAGCTACAAGCCTGTAATATCAATGATAAAATGTATCAATTTTTAAAATTTTTAATCATAACACATGAGATATATGTAAGTTTTGATTGCTTAACCGCTTTTTTTATTGAAAATGAAATGTATAGTTAAACTCACGTGTTTATTATTTACATAGTAAAAATACCACATCTTACGATAGCATAACTAGAAATATTAATTCAAGCGTTTCCATAGCTTTGTCATTGCAGTAAAATTAATAAATAATAACAATTGTTTCAAATTCTATTTTTGAATCTTATATACTATTACAATAATCTCACTAATATAATCCTAATTACCTACAGTAATCAGTATTACTTCAGATGTCCTCAATAAACAAGTGATTTAATCTATTTTTTTCATTGAATTTTTTAATTTTTCAAGTACAATTATAAAAATATTTGATCATTGAGGCGGATTGTTTTTAAGGATATAGAAGGATATAAAAAAGGTTCGTTTGGAGTTGTATGTTAGTAAGTATAATTAGGTATACGATTTTATTCTAAAAAGAAAAGTTTTTGGAATAGTTTTGGGGATTGTTGTTAACTGTGCAATGAGGTTGGCGTATGTTTTATTCTACTCACTTTGATGTTATTGTTGTGGGAGGAGGTCATTCTGGGACAGAGGCAGCTTTGGCTTCTGCTAGGATGCAATGTAATACGCTTTTGATTACTCACAATATCGATACTCTTGGTCAGATGTCTTGCAATCCGGCTATTGGTGGAGTAGGGAAAGGACATTTAGTCAAAGAAATTGATGCTATGGGTGGGGCGATGGCTTATGCTATAGATCAATCGGGAATTCAATTTAGAGTCCTTAATAGTAGTAAAGGCGCTGCTGCTAGAGCAACACGTGCTCAGGCAGATAAAATATTATATCGCCAAGCAATACGTAATCTTCTTGAGCATCAAGAATCTTTGTTGATTATTCAGGCGTCAGTAGAAGATCTAATAATTAATGGTAACAAGGTTGTTGGGGTAATTGCTCCAACAATAGGAATGAAATTTTTTGGTACGTCCGTGGTGTTAACAACAGGAACGTTTCTTAATGGTAAGATTCATATTGGGATGAATAATTTTAGAGGAGGGCGATCTGGAGATGCGGAGTCATCGTCGTTTTTATCAAAGAGGTTGAAAGAGTTATCTTTTCGGGTTAACCGGTTAAAAACAGGTACTTCTCCTCGCGTGCACACCAAAGGAATAAATTTTGGTTCTTTGAGAGCACAGTATAGCGATAGTCCCATCCCTGTTTTTTCATTTATAGGATCGGAACAACAACATCCTAAACAAGTGCCTTGTTTTATTACTCATACTAATAATAAAACACATGAAATAGTTAGATCGAATTTACATCAAAGTCCTATGCATGCAGGTTTAATCAAAGGAATATCGCCTCGTTATTGTCCATCTATAGAAGATAAAATAATCCGTTTTTCAGATCGTAGTGCTCATCAGATTTTTTTAGAACCTGAAGGTTTGACGACACCTGAAATATATCTTAATGGTATTTCTACCAGTTTACCATTTTGTGTGCAAATACAAATGATTAAATCAATTCAGGGATTAGAGAATGCTCATATAATTAGGCCAGGATATGCTATCGAATACGATTTTTTTGATCCTCGTGATTTAAAGTTAACATTAGAGAGTAAGTTTATTTCTGGGTTATTTTTGTCTGGTCAAATTAATGGAACTACTGGATATGAAGAGGCAGCTGCCCAAGGATTATTGGCTGGAATTAATGCAGCTAGATTTTTTCAAAATAAAGAAGGATGGTATCCTAGAAGAGATCAGGCGTATTTAGGAGTGCTCGTAGATGATTTATGTACACGTGGAACTAAAGAGCCTTATCGTATGTTTACTTCTCGTGCTGAATACCGTTTGTCTTTGCGTGAGGATAATGCTGATTTAAGATTGACTGAAATAGCGCAACAATTAGGTTTAATTGACGAAGCAAGATGGAGATCTTTTTGTTGCAAAAAAGAAAATATTGAAAAAGAACGTCAAAGATTGCGTAATACTTATATTTTTCCGTATAGTGTAGATGTTGCTCAGTTAAATAATTTTCTTACAACACCTTTAATACATGAAGTAAATGGTGAAGATCTATTAAGAAGACCAGAAATTAATTACATAAAGTTATCCCAACTAAGTACTTTTGGTCCATCTATATTGGATCATCAAGTATTCGAGCAAATTGAAATTCAAATAAAATATGAAGGCTATATTCGTCATCAACAAGAAGAAATAGCAAGACATATTTATAATGAAAATACATTATTACCGATTGATATAGATTTCAATCTTGTTACTGGATTATCTAAGGAAGTCATTGAAAAGCTTAATAATTATAAACCTTATTCTATTGGGCAAGCTTCTCGAATTTCTGGTATAACTCCTGCCGCTATTTCTAATTTATTGGTTTGGTTAAAAAAACACGGTTTGTTAAGTATAGACCATGTGAATTTTGTTAAATAATGGATTTTTATTATTGATATAAGTAATACTTGTTCATTACCGTGTGTTTGTTGTGGTTATTATGTAGAGGATAATGGGAGTGTAGAGTGTGACATGGTGATGTTTTTTCAACATTTCTATAGGATAAAGTAATGGTAGTAGATATACTACTAAGATAAGTTGGTTATATACGACATTAGTTTGTAGGTTCTATGTGGTTGTTTTTGGTATATGTTTAAATTTTGTGTCTTGAATTTGTTTAAAACAGAATTATACAAAATTTTTTAGTTATATGTAGCAGATTCATTATTTCGTAATTTTTAATGAATACACCTTAATTAATATTTATCAAAAATAAGTTACAGTATTATTTATGTCACATCAAACTTGTAGTTTGATTTTTTTTGTTTTATAAATTGTAGTGTGTCACATGAAAATTTATTAACTAATTCATAGTGTTATTATAATTCTTTTTTATTACATTAGTGTGGGTTTGTATAAAAACCAGTGTTCTTATTATTTTCTGATAGTATTTGATTTCATAATATTAATTGAAGGCTCTATTGTTTTTATTCGAATACAACATCATTTTTAAACATTATATAATGTATATAACTTTATTAAATATAGTATTCTTGTATATATAAGATATTGTAACCAATATTTTTTTTGAAAGGTAGACTATGTCAGGAATCAAAGGCACTTCCCAGGAATATATTGGACATCATTTATATCATCTACAATTTGATTTAAGTACTTTTTCGTTAGTAGGATCGGAAAACATTTCTTCATTCTGGGTATTAAATGTAGATTCGATGTTTTTTTCAATATTATTAGCTGTTTTATTTTTATTGATTTTCGGTCGTTTGGCTACAGTGGCAACTTATGAAGCACCCACAAAACTCCAAGTGTTTATCGAGTTAGTGATATTGTTTATTGATGACAACGTGAAAGACATGTTTCATGGAAAAAATAAACTAATTGCGCCGTTATCTATGACAGTTTTTGTTTGGATTTCTTTAATGAATGCTATGGATTTATTTCCTATAGACTTATTGCCTGTTATAGCTCAGTATATATTAGGATTGCCTGTTTTACGTGTTGTGCCATCTGCTGATGTAAATATTACTTCTTCGATAGCTTTAAATGTATTTGTACTTGTTGTGTATTACAATATCTATACTAATGGTATTCGTGGTTTTTTTAAAGGACTAGTGTATCATCCATTTAACCATCCAACATGTATTCCTATTAATTTTATTCTTGAAGTTGTTGGTTTGATATCTAAACCGGTATCGCTTAGTCTTAGGTTATTTGGCAACATGTATGCTGGTGAGTTGATTTTTGTTTTGATATCTGGTTTATTGCCGTGGTGGGGGCAATGGATTTTAAATTTACCATGGGCTATTTTTCATATTTTAATTGTTATATTACAAGCTTTTATTTTTATGGTTTTAACGGTGATTTATTTATCTACAGCCCATGATCGGTGTTGAAATGAATAATATAATACAGAAGATGTAAAGAGGTTATTAATTATGGAACATTTAAATTTTGATATGTTGTATATAGCTGCAGCGATAATGATGGGATTAGCAGCAATAGGAGCAGCTATTGGTATTGGAATTTTAGGTAGTAAATTTTTGGAGGGAGCTGCGCGTCAACCGGATCTCATTCCTATTCTTCGTACTCAATTTTTTATTGTTATGGGATTAGTTGATGCGATACCGATGATTACTGTGGGTCTTGGTTTGTATGTGATGTTTTCTGCAGTTTAACAATTAAAATTAATGTGTGTATTTATTATATTGATTATCAGATATCAGGATTTGTGCCGTGAATCTTAATGCAACAATATTAGGTCAAACTATTTCATTTATTTTGTTTGTTTGGTTTTGTATGAGGTATGTATGGTATCCATTTATGTCTATTATTGAGAAACGTCAAAAAGAAATTTCTGATAATTTGGCTTCTGCTACTCATGCTAGAACAGAATCTGATCGTGTTAATGCTGAAGCTTTGATTTGTTTAAGACAGGCTCGGATAAAAGCTCAATACATTATAAACCAAGCAAATATATGTAAAATGCAGATAATTAATGAAGCTAAGCATGAAGCCGAAAAGGAACAAAGTAGAATTTTGTCCCAAGCGAGAGAACAGATTCTTTATGAAAGAAAATGTGTTATTGATGAATTAAGAAAGCAAATTGGTAATCTTGTAATTGAGGGTATAGAGAAAATTATAGAACATTCTATAACTGAAATGATTGATACAGATCTTGTAAATAATATTATTAATACGTTGTCACATGAGGATTAAATGTCTAGTATGTTTGTAGTGGCTCGTACATATGCTCAAGCTATATTTGATATAGCTGTAGAACAAAAAGATATAAGCAAGTGGGAATCAGTTCTTGATTTATTTTCTAAGATTAGTGTGAATAGATTAGTACAATCTTTATTTGTTAGATGTTTAGAACCGAAAAGATTATCAGATATTTTTATTACTATTTGTGAAGATTATCAAAAAAAACAAATTGATGTTTTTGGTAGAAATATAATTTATATCATGGCAGAAAATCATCGTTTATTGTTGTTACCAATTGTGTGCAAAGAGTTTACTTATTTATGCGCTATGTATGCTCGTACTGTAGAAATAGAAATTGTTTCTGCTTGGCCTTTGAAGTATAGGCAACTAAAAAAAATTACTGATATAATGTCTAAACGTTTATCTAAAACAGTGAATGTAGTACACAAAGTAAATAAAGATATTCTGGCTGGTTTAATTATTCGTGTTGGAGATACTGTAATTGATGGAAATATACGTGGACGTATTTTACGCTTAAATAATATTCTACAATCTTAATATTTTAATGTTAGTTTTTAGGTACAAAAGGTGATGCAATTAAATTCAAGTGAAATTAGCAAATTAATTAAACGACGTATTGCTCAGTTTGATATAACGTGTGAGATTCGTAATGAAGGTACTATTACTTCCGTAGGTGATGGAATAGTTCGTATACATGGATTAACTGATGTTATGCAAGGTGAAATGATTGCTTTGCCATCAGATCAGTTTGCTGTAGCATTGAATTTAGAACGTGATTCTGTCGGGGCTGTAGTTATGGGTTCATGTTTAAATTTGTCTGAAGGAATGGTGGCAAAATGTACAGGAAATATATTAAGAGTTCCTGTGGGAACAGCGTTGTTGGGGAGAGTAGTAAATGCATTAGGGGTTCCTGTGGACAATAAAGGAGCAATACAATGTTCTTCTTATTTGCCGGTAGAAGCCAGTGCGCCTAGTGTGATTGATCGAAAGTCGATAAATAAGCCTATTCAAACAGGATATAAATCTGTAGATTCTATGATACCTATTGGACGCGGTCAACGTGAATTAATTATAGGAGATCGTCAAACTGGAAAATCTGCATTAGCAATTGATACTATTATTAATCAACGTCATAGTGGGGTGAAATGTGTTTATGTTGCTATTGGTCAAAAAGCAACAACTGTAGCTAATGTTGTAAAAAAACTGGAAGAATATCATGCGTTGTCAAATACTATTGTGGTTCTTGCATCTGCTTCTGAATCAGTTGTATTGCAATATTTAGCTCCTTATGCCGGGTGTGCTATGGGAGAATATTTTAGAGATCATGGAGAAGATGCGTTGATTGTATATGATGATCTTTCCAAACAAGCAGTAGCTTATCGTCAAATTTCTCTATTGCTGCGGCGTCCTCCGGGACGTGAAGCATATCCAGGGGATATATTTTATTTGCATTCTCGTTTGTTAGAGCGAGCTTCTAAAGTTAGCTCTGATTATGTGGAGCGATGTACTCATGGAAAGGTCATAGGAAAAACTGGTTCGTTAACTGCAATACCTATCGTTGAAACTCAAGCTGGAGATGTTTCTTCTTTTATTCCAACTAATGTTATTTCTATCACTGATGGCCAGATTTTTTTAGAGTCTCATTTATTTAACTCAGGAATTCGTCCTGCAGTAAATCCAGGAATTTCAGTATCTCGAGTTGGAGGATCTGCTCAAACTAATATCATGAAAGTGTTGTCTGGGGGAATTCGTACTGCTTTAGCCCAATATCGTGAATTAGCTGCTTTTTCTCAATTTGCTTCAGAATTAGATGAGATTACTCAAAAACAATTGCAGCATGGTCAAAAAGTAACTGAATTATTAAAACAGAAACAATATGTACCTATGTCTGTTTCATGTCAATCCATTATTTTATTTGCAGCAGTGCATGGTTATTTAGAAGATGTTGAAGTTTCAAAGATAAATGATTTTGAGTCTGCATTAATATTATATATGATTCATACAGAAAAGGAGCTGATTAAAATCATTGATAATGATGGCGTATATAATATTAATGTCGAAAATAAATTTAAAAGTATACTTGAGACTTTTAAATCAAATCAATCTTGGTAAACGCAAACGAGTTACATGATGGAACAAAAATATGTCTGGTCCAAAAGAAATACGCGGGAAAATAAATAGTGTTCGTAACATACAGAAAATTGCCAAGGCCATGGAAATGATTTCTGTTGCTAAGATTCATAAAACACAGAGACGTATGTTAATAAGTAAGCCGTATGCAGAAACTATTCGTAAAGTAATTAATCATATTTCTTCAGGGACACTAGAATATAAACATTCTTATTTTTTAGAACGAAACATTCAATCTGTTGGTTATTGGGTAGTTTCTACAGATAGAGGGTTAACAGGAGGATTAAATATTAACTTATTTAGAACGTTATTATGCGATTTTAGCAAATGGAATAATACGGGAATAACGATTAGATTAGCTATTATTGGATCAAAAGCTGCTTCTTTTTTACGTTCTATAAAACAAACTCAAATAGTCAGCTGTGTCCATGGAATTGGAGATGCTCCTAAAATGTCAGCGTTAATTGGGTCTGTGAAAGTGATGTTGCAGTTGTATGATAGTAATCAGATAGATAGATTATATTTGGCATATAATACATTTGTTAATACTTTAACTCAAGTTCCTCAGATTTTACAGATTCTACCGATTATTCCCTCAAAAAACTCTATATTACAAACTAAATATTGGGATTATTTATATGAACCGGATTCTAAAATATTGTTAAATAGTTTATTACAAAGATATATTGAATCACAAGTTTATCAGGGAGTAGTAGAAAATTTAGCTAGCGAGCAATCTGCTCGAATGACGGCGATGAAGACAGCTTCGGATAATGGAGAAATTATTATTAATGATTTAAAGTTATTTTATAATAAAGCTAGACAAACTAAAATTACGGAAGAACTTACAGAAATTGTTGCAGGAGCTTCTGTGATATAAACTTAAAAGATAGTTAGAGGTGTAATTAATATGAGTTCTGGGAAAATTGTCCAGGTTATTGGAGCAGTAGTTGATGTTGCGTTTCATCAAGATGCGGTACCGACTGTATATCACGCTCTTGAAGTGTATGTTGATAATTTTAATAAAAAGTTAATATTAGAAGTAGCACAACAATTAGGTGGAGGTATAGTACGTTGCATTGCAATGGGTGGTACAGATGGGTTACGACGCGGGTTAGTAGTAGTCAATTTAAAACGTTTTATTGAAGTTCCAGTAGGTAAAGAAACTTTAGGTCGTGTAATGAATGTATTGGGTGAGCCGATTGACATGAAAGGACCAATTAATGAAAAAGAAAAGTGGTCTATTCATAGATCTGCTCCATTTTATTCTGAATTATCTACCAATCAAGAACTTTTAGTTACCGGTATTAAGGTAATTGATTTAATGTGCCCCTTTTCTAAAGGAGGAAAAATTGGTCTTTTTGGAGGGGCAGGGGTAGGAAAGACCGTAAATATGATGGAGCTTATTCGTAATATTGCTGTAGAACATTCTGGTTACTCAGTATTTGTTGGTGTCGGAGAGCGCACTCGTGAAGGTAATGATTTTTATAATGAAATGATAAACTCTGATGTTATTAATAAAGTTGCTTTGATATATGGTCAAATGAATGAACCACCTGGGAATAGGTTGCGCGTGGCTTTGAGTGGTCTTACTATAGCGGAAAAATTTAGAGATGAAGGACATGATGTATTGTTGTTTATAGATAATATATATCGTTATACTCTTGCTGGAACTGAAGTTTCTGCATTATTAGGACGTATTCCATCAGCAGTAGGATATCAATCAACATTGTCGGAAGAAATGGGTATTTTGCAGGAACGCATTACTTCTACAAAATTAGGATCAATTACTTCTGTGCAAGCAGTATATGTTCCTGCGGACGACCTTACAGATCCCTCTCCTGCTACTACTTTTTCTCATTTAGATGCAACTATAGTTTTAAGTCGTCAAATTGCTGCTCTTGGTATTTATCCTGCAGTAGATCCATTAGATTCTAATAGTCAACAATTAAATCCACTGATTGTGGGACAAGAACATTATGATGTGGCGAGTGATGTGAAATCTATCCTGCAACGTTATCAAGAACTGAAAGATATTATTACGATTTTAGGTATGGATGAATTATCAGAAGAAGATAAGTTAATAGTGTTACGTTCTAGAAAAATTCAACGGTTTTTATCGCAACCCTTTTTTGTTGCAGAAGTTTTTACTGGATTTTCTGGTACATATGTTGCTTTAAGAGATACTATTCAAGGATTTAAAGAAATCATAGAGGGAAAATATGATCATATTCCAGAGCAAGCATTTTATATGGTAGGAACTATAGAAGAGGCTATAGAAAAAAATAAAACGCTTTAAAATTTTTTTATTTTATTGATAAAAAGTAAAGGATATCAGAATGTCTGAGCACACGTATTACTTAACTGTTGTTTCTATCGAAAGAAAGATATTTTCTGGTATGGTGCATAAAATTCAAGTAACAGGTACTGAAGGTGAAATGGGTATTTTTCCCAGGCATACTCCATTACTTACATCGATTAAGCCAGGAATATTGCGTATAGTAAAATCATATGATCATGAAGAATATGTATATATATCTGGAGGTATACTTGAGGTTCAGAGAAATGTAGTGACGATATTGGCGGATACAGCCATTCGCGCGGAAGAGTTAGATGAAAAAAAAGCCATGGAAGCTAAATATGAAGCTGAAAAACATATTAAGAATTATCGCCATAACGCTGATAAAGATTATATAAAAATAGCTTCAGATATATCTAAAGCTATTGCAAAACTTAGATTAATGGAATTGACCAAAAAAAACAAGCATATGTAATCATATGATAATATAATACGAGTAGATACAATCAAAAGTAATAACCCAAAGAAATATATAAATTATGTCATATATTGATTTCAGCGCAATTATCCTTGCTGCCGGTAGAGGTAATAGAATGTTGTCTGATATACCAAAGGTATTGCACCAGATTGGCGGTAAGTTTATGTTGCAACATCTGATCGATTCTGTGATAAAGGTAGGTGTTAAGTCCATATATGTGGTGTATGGATACAAAGGAGAAATGATCAAAAAAAAAATTAATGCGGATCAGTATAAAATTCCTGTATATTGGATACTGCAGAATGAACTTATTGGGACCGGAGATGCTGTTCGGAGAGTGCTACCTATTTTCGGTGATAGAGAAGAAATTCTTGTGCTATATGGTGATGTTCCTTTTGTTTCTTATCAAACATTACGACAATTACATGCCATTAAATCCCAGTGTGATATAAGCATGTTAACTGCTACATTGCCTAATCCAAAAGGATATGGACGTATCATTCGAAATCAGGAAGGGAATGTTGTTGATATAATAGAACACAATGATATAATCAATGATGATCACAACAAAATTAAAGAAGTTAATACTGGCATTTTTATTGCTATTTCTGGGCATTTAAAGCATTGGTTAAGCGCATTAACAGCGCATAAGTTAAACAATGAATTCTATTTAACAGATATAGTGAAGATAGCCCATCAATCGGGTTACATCATACACACCATGTGTCCCGCGGATCTATTTGAAATAATGGGAGTAAATAGTAAATTAGATTTAGTTGATTTAGATAAACAATATCAACAAAGAAAAATACAATGTTTTTTATTGTCAGGGTTGATGATTGCTGATCCAAATAGATTTAATTTAAGAGGAAACTTAGTACATGGAAAAGATGTGTATATTGATATAAATGTGATCATTGAGGGACATGTTTCTTTGGGGAATAGAGTTAAAATAGGCGCAAGTTGTATATTGAAAGACACAGTGGTTGAAGATGATGTAGAAATATATCCGTTTTCAATTATTGAAAATACAAAAATAAGTCTTCAAAGTAAAGTTGGTCCATTTGTTCGGTTGAGACCAGGAACTGAATTAAAGAAAAAAAGTCATGTGGGAAATTTTGTAGAAATAAAGAATACTCAATTGGGCGAGAAATCTAAGGTCAAACACCTTAGTTATTTAGGTGATGCAAACATTGGTGATCAAGTAAATATCGGAGCTGGCACTATTATTTGCAATTATGACAGCATCAAGAAACATCATACTATTATTGGTGATGACGTTTTTATTGGAGCGGATAGTCAATTAATAGCTCCAATAACTATTGGAAAAAACGCAACTATTGGAGCCGGAACTACAGTAACTCGAGATGTACCTCCTGGGGAAACTATTATTAGTAGAATACGACAATTTTCTATTTTAAATTGGAAGAAGCGATCAAAAAAATAAGTGTTATTTTTTATTTATTAGTTATATCCGAACACAACATTCTAATTACAGATTTTCAAGGAAATTTATATTTGTAAAAAATATTTGAAAATTGATTATGCGCGTTTATCATGCATTATTTTCCAATACAAAATGTAGAAAATATTTTTTTTAGTAGATCGTCAGGAGTAAATTTTCCCAAAATTTTACTCAATTCCTTATGTGCTAATCTTAGATCTTCAGCGAAGAGTTCATTGATTGTCATAGCAGACAATAGTTGTGTTTGAGCAGACACAAGAAATTGAGAAGATTTTTCAAGCGCTTTTAAGTGACGTCTACGCGCGATAAAATTTCCTTGATTTTCAGAAAGATTATAAGAGTAATCTTTCTGGATTTTTAATTTTATATTATTGCTTAAATGTTCTTTTAATAAATTCGTTCCATCGTCAAATAAAGCTGATAATGTGATGATTGTATAATCATTGATCATATTGATTCCGATTGGATTATTAGTTAAATCGGATTTATTATGTATGATTGTAATCGGAGTTTTTTTATTTTTATAACACAATATTTTTTCTACATGTTGTAGTGTGATGCTATGTTCTGTATTTATGTGATCATTAGGATCAATTACCCATAATATATGATCTGCATTACTTAATTCTTCCCATGCACGTTTCATTCCAATTTGTTCTATTTCATTGTCACTGTTCTTTTGTAGTCCAGCAGTATCAGTGATATGGAATGTTATTCCATCTAACTGAATACATTCAGTTAATGTGTCTCGTGTGGTTCCAGATATCGTACTTGTAATTGCTCTATCAATTCCAATTAACGCATTAAATAAACTAGATTTTCCAGCGTTTGGTTTTCCAGCAATTACTATTTTTATTCCTTCACGGAGCAAAACACCATGACAGGTTGATTTATGCATTTGTTGTATATTGTTGATAATTTTTTTCAATTTGTTTTTAATATCTTCATATGAAATGATGCTAATTTCATCTTCTGAAAAGTCAATAGATGATTCGACGTACATGCGTAGATTAGTAAGTTGTTCTGATATTATATGTATTTTACGCGAAAACATTCCTTGTAAAGAATTTGATGCTGATTTTGCAGCTTGATATGAAGTAGCATCGATAATGTCAGCTATTGATTCTGCTTGAATGAGATCTATCTTATTATTTAAGAATGCTCGTTTAGTAAATTCCCCTGGGTGTGCTATTCGAATATCAGAGGATATTTTTAAAATACGTTCCAATAATATATCTAGAATTATTTGACCTCCGTGTCCATGAATCTCTAGTATGTTTTCTCCGGTAAAAGAATTTGGTTCAGGAAAAAATAAGGCTATTACTTTCTCTAGTATGGATCCATCTGTGTCTAAAAATGGTAAATATTCTGCTGTTCTGGGATGTGGTATTTTGCCTAATAATTTACCAGCAATTATAGGAACTGATTTTCCAGATATTCGTATAACTCCAATACCTCCACGTCCTGGAGGTGTGGAAATAGCAACCACTGTATCTGTTGTATAGTTCATTTTTATGTTATTTTAAGATATATGATAATGTGTAAGTATTTTTAATCTATAAATTTTTAAATATTTTTGTGAGTTGTTTTATTGTGTAATCCTTGTTTTTCTAATTCTCTATGAATCATGTATTGTTGAATGATGGTGATCATATTGCTCGCTATATAATATAATACTAAACCAGATGGGAACCAGAAAAAAAATATAGTAAAAATTATTAACATGATCGTCATCATTTTTTTTTGTATCGCATCACTAATTGTAGCAGGAGACATTTTTTGTATGAAAAACATACTAATTCCCATTAATATAGGCAATATATAATAAGGATCCGGAGCAGATAAATCATGAATCCAGAAAGCAAATTTAGCGTGTCTTAATTCTACGGAACCTGACAACATATAGTATAAAGCCAAAAATATTGGCATTTGAATTAATAAAGGCAAACATCCCCCTAACGGATTCACTTTTTCTGTTTTATATAACTCTATAGTTTTTTGATGATATTGATATTTATCGTGTTTATATGCCTCCTGTATTGCAGATAATTTGGGTTGTAGCATGCGTATTTTTGCCATAGAAGTATATTGCGCTTTGGTTAACGGATACATGGTTAGACGTATCACTAATGTTATTATAACAATAGATATACCCCAATTTTCTATGTAACTGTGAATAAAACTCAATAATTTAAACAATGGTTGAGAAATAAACCATAACCATCCGTAATCAATTACTAGTTCTAAATTTGGAGTTATTTCTTTCATTTTTTCTTGAATTTTTGGACCTATCCATAATATAGATTGGAATGTACCTGTTTCTCCTATTGGGAGGGATATTGAATCAGATTGAAAACCTATAGAAACACTATTGTTATCATGATATGTAGTATAAAATGTATTATTTCCTTGAGTAATGGGTATCCAAGCTGTCGCAAAATATTTTTGTGACATTGCTATCCAACCTTTAGAAGTATTAATGTTTAAGTTCATATTTTTTATATCTTTAAAGCTATATTTTTGATATTTTTTTTTATCAGTAGAGTATGCTGATCCTCGATAAGAGTATAAAGGAAAATTATCTCCGTCATTGTTGCTGTTATTGTGTGATTTTGGATAGTGTTCAGATTGTATGATATCGCCAAACAACTTAATTTTTAATGGAGAAGTGCTCATATTATTTACGGTGTAAAATAAATATATGAAGTAATCATTTCTATTGAAAATATAATTCTTAGTATATGTAATTCCATCGGAGGTGTAATGTGTTAGAGTTAACTGTAGTTTGTTTTTATTTTTTGGTATAAAGTATGTACTTTGATTAGTTTCGGTAGTATACAATAGTTTTTTTTTATTCGGAACATTTTCGTTTATTAGTCCGCTTGTTGTTTGATATGTAAATTCTTGTGAAGTACTTAATAAATGAAAAGGCTCCTTAGAATGTAAATTCTCTAAATAATTTAATAGATATGCTTCTTCAATATCTCCTCCATAAGTATTTATTTTGAGCGACAATACATCTGTTTTTACTGTAATCACAGGATTTGTATTATGAACATGTTTGATCTCATCATTATTTTCAGCACGAATCAATGGATATGTATTTGCATGTTGTATATCTATTTTATTAATGTTCGTTCTTTGGTGATATTCTGTTTGCCATGTTTGCCATAGTATAAACGACATAATTAAAAAAGCTATCACAAAGAAATTGCGTTGCGAATCCATATTGATTATGTCCTGAATATGTGAATATGAATAATATTTAAAATCTTTATCGCTATTTAATGTTAAAGGGTGACATCGCAAAACACGAATACATGTTATCCAAATACCTCGTAATACTCCAAATTTACGTATTGATTCTACCCCGTATTGAGAACATGTTTTTTGAAAACGACAATGATGGCCCAATATGGGACTAATACTGATTTGATATCCATGTATCAGCCATATTATGCTTTTTTCTATTAACACAAATAGTGGTGATACCATAATTGTTCGAGCTTTTGTATCAATGTTTTATTATTACAATGAATAATCTCTTTTGAACTAATAGTTAGAACAAAGTCTTTATCTAATAGGTTAGATTGATTTGTACGAAATGTTTCGCGCATATGTCTTTTTATTCTATTGCGTTCATGAGAACATTTAACATATTTTTTTGAGATAGATAACCCAATACGAGGATATCCTAATCGATTGGATCGACTGAACAAAGTGATTCCAATTGTTTTAACACGCTCTGGTTTTTGAAATACAAAAATAAACTGATTTAAAGTCAATAAACGTGCCCGTTTAGGTAGAAATTTTCTATTCATTTGGTTGCACACTAACTAATAAAATTTTAGTGAATGTTTATACAGACACAACCAATCGAACGCGTCCTTTGGATCTACGTCTGGATAATATTTTACGGCCTTGTCTTCTTGACATTCTTACTCTAAACCCGTGCGCTCTATTGCGTTTTAATATGGAAGGCTGAAAGGTGCGTTTCATATTTATATTCTTGTGTATTTACTTGATAATAATAATAAAATTATTTAATTGTGTTATTTAACTATTTTGCGTTGATAATTAACGCTTATACTATAGGATAGTATAGACGAAGTCAAAAATATTTAGAGTTTTGTTTTATTATTTTTAGTGATGATTGTTGATTTGGAATAATACTAATGAAGGTAATTATTTGTATGAACGTGTCGTTTATTTTTTTACACATCAATGTGTTTGCGTTTTGATATTTTACACACTATATTATTACGATATATTACTGAGTCTTTAATCAAAATAACATCACGCGTGATTATTTTGGAATATTGTTTTTAACAAGTTCAGTTATGGATGTTTCAATAGATAGAAAGTTGTTATATCGATCATTACAAAAGATTATGGGCATCCTTAGCGGACGCCCGAGGATCCCCATATTAACTCATGTATTATTAGAAGTCAATGATAATTGTTTGTGTATTACTGCTACAGATTTAGAAATAGAGATAACGGTTCGAATTATGTTACAAGATAAGTGTCCCATGGGATCCGTTGCAGTACCAGGGCGTAAGTTTTTCGAAATTTGTCGCAGTTTATCCGAACTATCAAAAATTTCTATAGTATTAGAGGGAAAAAAACTAATTATTTGTTCTGGATGTAGTAAATTTCATTTATCTACATTTTCTTCGTCAGATTTTCCTAAATTAGAAAATTGGGATAGTAACTTACAATTAGTCATATCTCAAGATATTTTAAAAAAAATGATTGAATTAACCCAATTTTCTATGGGTCATCAAGATGTACGTTATTGTCTAAATGGTATGTTTTTTGAAACTAAGGAAAATGTTTTACGTATTGTTGCGACAGATGGACATCGCTTGGCAAGTTGCGAAATAACTATGGATTCATTGTTACCCGATCAATCAGTGATCATACCTCGAAAAGGAGTTATTGAAATCTTACGTTTGTTAAACGTCAGAGAAAAATTAGTTAATATTCGCACGAATAATAATAGTATTCGTATGGAGGCAGATGATTATACTTTTACTTCTAAGTTGATTGATGCTGTGTTTCCGAATTGTCATGATATTTTTGTAAAACGCCCAAAAAATGTTTTGGAAATAGAATGTGATCTTTTGAAGCAGGCTTTAAAACGTGCAGCTATTCTTGCAAATGAAAAACTTCGTATCATTCAATTTGCCTTAAGTACTAATCAATTAAAAATAACCGCGCATAATTTTGAACATGAAGCATCAGAAGAAATTTTAGACGTTTTATATTCAGGTCAGAATATGAAAATATCTTTTAATGTAGATTATTTAATCGATGTTCTTCAGGTAATGAATGCTTATTATGTGAGGTTTTATTTAACAAATGCAATATCTAGCGTGCAAATTGAGGGCACAGAGCAATGTTATGGAGCAACATATATCGTCATGCCAATTCGGATATAATAATGATTTACAGATTGTAACCTAACATGTATTTTAATGTTATGAAGTGTGATTTAGTTGATAGTGCGTAATCACAATAACACCAAAACGGATAAATTATCTAAGTGATTATACATTTCCAAATTAAAAATGGAATAATCAATATATTTTCTTTATATAAGTAAATCTTTGCTGCATGATCAAATGATTATGCATGCATGTGTGTGTTCATATTTATAAATATGATACTTCAGTTGTAGTTATTTTGGGTTATATATTTTTTGAAAAAATTTGTTTATATTATATGTGTATTTATACAGGAACAAGGTCATGTTGAGTGCTTATGATTCTTCAAGTATTAAGATCTTAAAAGGGTTAGACGCGGTACGAAAACGTCCTGGGATGTATATTGGAGATACTGATGATGGCACAGGATTGCACCACATGGTATTTGAAGTAGTAGATAATGCTATTGATGAAGCTATCTCGGGATATTGTCAGAAAATAGTAGTAATAATTCATCAGGATCATTCTGTTTCGGTACAGGATGATGGACGCGGTATTCCCACAGGTCTGCATGAAGAAGAGGGAATATCTGCAGCTGAAGTTATCATGACTATATTACATGCTGGAGGTAAATTTGACAATAGTAATTACAAAGTATCAGGAGGATTACATGGTGTTGGAGTGTCAGTAGTAAACGCATTGTCTGAGAGACTAGAATTAGTAATACAAAGAGATTTTAAAACCTACAAACAGGTGTATTGTGAAGGAAAACCGTTATCACCTTTGGAAATTATAGGCGATAGTGAGCACAGCGGCACCACAGTGCGTTTTTGGCCAAGTCTTAAAACATTTACGGGTAAAACTGAGTTTCAATATGATATTTTAGCTAGGCGTTTTAGAGAGTTGTCATTTTTAAATTCTGGAATCGTAATTATTTTGCGTGATTGCCGTAATAATAAAGAAGAAAATTTTCATTGCTCAGGCGGAGTAAAATCTTTTATAAAGTATTTAAGTGTTAATAAAACACCAATTCATCCTAATATATTTTATTGCTTAGGCAATAAAGGAGAAATCAATATAGAGGTTGCATTACAATGGAATGATAACTTTCAGGAAAAGATATATTCTTTTACTAACAATATCCCTCAACGGGATGGAGGGACTCATTTATCAGGTTTAAGAGCAGCTATTACAAGAACAATGCATTTTTATATGGATAAAGAAGGATATAATAGAAAAGTTAAGGTTCTAACTATAGGAGATGATGCTCGAGAAGGGCTTGTTGCTGTATTATCTATTAAAATAGCAGATCCAAAATTTTCTTCGCAAACTAAAGATAAATTGGTGTCTTCGGAGGCGAAAACTGCCGTTGAGTCATTAGTTTATGAAAAATTAATAGAATTTTTTTTAGAAAACCCAATAGATTCTAAGAATATAATAAATAAAGTTATAGGAGCTGCCCGGGCTCGAGAAGCAGCGAGAAAAATAAGGGATTTGACACGTCGTAAGGGTTTGTCAGATTTTTCAATACTTCCAGGTAAATTAGCCGATTGTCAAGAAAAAAATCCAGTTTATTCTGAACTATATTTGGTAGAAGGAGATTCTGCTGGTGGTTCTGCAAAACAAGGTAGAAATCGTAAAAATCAAGCAAT
Source organism: Blochmannia endosymbiont of Camponotus sp. C-046 (assembly GCF_023585865.1). NCBI lineage: Bacteria > Pseudomonadati > Pseudomonadota > Gammaproteobacteria > Enterobacterales > Enterobacteriaceae > Candidatus Blochmanniella > Blochmannia endosymbiont of Camponotus sp. C-046. Next base: position 646,098 of record NZ_CP097752.1, on the reverse strand, counting down.
ATTGCCGCTTAAAGGCAAAATATTAAATGTAGAAAAAGCACGTTTCGATAAAATGTTGACTTCTCAAGAAGTGATGACGTTAATTACTGCTCTTGGATGCGGAATTGGTCCAAATGAATATAATCCAGATAAATTGAGATATCACAATATTATAGTTATGACGGATGCAGATGTTGATGGCGCACATATTCGGACTTTGTTGTTGACTTTTTTTTATCGGCAGATGCCAGAAATTATTGAAAGAGGCCATATATTTATTGCGCAACCTCCTTTGTATAAAGTTCAAAAAGGACGCCAAGAACGATATCTTAAAGATGAGGAAGCAATGAGTAGATATCAAATATCAATAGCAGTGGGAAGTTCTCGTTTCTATATTAATCCTGATACCCCTCCTTTAACAGGAAAAATATTAGAACAATTAGTTTTTGAATATTATTTAATACAAAAAATCATTGTTCGAATGGAGCATCGATTTCCCAAGATACTATTGAATAGATTAGTTTATCATTCAGTTTTATCTGAGGAACAATGTTGTTGTTACGAAAATGTTGAAATATGGGTGAGATCTTTAGTTGACTCATTGAGTGGTTTTGAAGAATATGGAAATAGTTATGATTTTATTATTTTAAAACGTCATGAGCATAAATATTTTGAACCGGTATTACGTATACGAACATACGGTATAAATATAGATTATGTATTAAGTATGGATTTTATTAAAAGTTATGAATATAAAAAATTGGTATCTTTTGGAATGAAAATGAATGCATTGTGTATTTCAGATGCATATATAGAATATGGGATATATCGTAAACGGGTCCATTCTTTTGATCAAGCAATGGAATGGCTTATGCAAGAATCTAAAAAGGGATTAATAATACAACGTTATAAAGGACTAGGTGAAATGAATCCAGATCAATTATGGGAAACAACTATGAATCCAAAAAACAGATGTATGTTACGTGTAACAATAAAAGATGCAATAGAAGCTGATCATTTATTTACTACACTTATGGGTGATTTAGTTGAACCAAGACGTGCATTTATTGAAAAGAATGCATTGAAAGCAACAAATGTAGATTACTAAATTGTAAATATTTTCATGTGAATTTGATGTAAAAATGGTTTTCCAGTTAATAGATTGTTATTATGTAATTATGTATTGATATTATAAGCACAAATAGTATTATAATATAGGTAATGATATTATAGTAGAAGATACAGTAATTAAATCTTATTATATTTGTACATTTGTTAAAGTTAGTCAATCACTTGATTAGGAGTGCTGTATATGCGTAATTTCGATTTTTCGCCGTTGTATGGTTCTGTCATTGGATTTGATAGATTAGTTAATTTTTTGGAGATCGGGCAAAGTAATGGAAGTTATCCACCTTATAATGTTGAATTAGTTAGTGAACACAAATATTGTATTTCTATTGTAGTAGCTGGTTTTACGAATAGTGAATTGGATATTACAATGCATGATAATATGTTAGTAGTTAAAGGGATACATATTGATTCCCATCAAAATTCTAAAAATTATTTGTATCAGGGTATTACTGAGCATGATTTTGAAAGAAAATTTCAATTAGCCGAACATATTCAAATAACAGGTGCAAATCTGGAGTATGGAATTCTTTACATACATTTGGAAAGAATATTACCAGATACATTAAAACCAAGGCGTATAGAAATTAAATAGTGATAAATTTAATTCTTAATGTAATGTAAGAATCAAACCGGGCTTTATTAATTAAATATACGGATAGAGTTCGGTTTGATTTTATAGTTTCCGATATTTAATCAATAAATTAGTTGATTATGTGAATGAGTTTAACACTAAAATATCAAATTATTTTTTTCGAACGTAATTCATTTTTTAAATAGGCATAAAAAATTGGAGCTGCTATTAGGCCTTCTAATCCGAATATTGATTCTAGCAAAATCATTGCAAGTATTAGTTCCCAAGGGTTAGCATTGATTTTATTTCCAACAATTTCGGCATTCAAAAAATATTCTAATTTGTGAATTAATATTAAATAAATAAGCATCATTAATCCAATGCTTAACGAGATAGATAAAGCAGCGATAGTAATCATAATATTGGAAATAAGATTACCAATGATTGGTAGCATACCCAAAACAAAAGTAATGATGATTAAAGTCTTTCCTAATGGTAAAGATTGTCCAATTAATGGTAATAAAACAAAAATTATAATGGATGTTAACAGTGTATTTACGGAAGAAATTTTAATTTGAGCAAAAACAATATTGCGAAATGCTCTAGAAAGATTATATATACGTTCTGATAATTGAATAATGAAAAATGTATCATGAGTATAATATTTTGTAGATTTAGAGCAAGATACTAAAATACCAACCACTACTCCTACTAGTAAGGTAATAAATCCGTGTAGAAAAGTGTGTCCCATATTTCGGATAAGAATTGAGTTTGATTCGATCCAAGTAAATATTTGATCTTTTAGTTCTTCGGTAGTATTTGGTAAAAAAGAAGGTAAAAAATCAGGAAGTCTTTTTTTAAAATCAGAAAAAATTCTATTAATTTCAATGGAAATACTAATTTTATTGATATCTTCTGTAAAAAAATTGGTGCAATTAATAACTCCTATGACTATAACAATAGTTATGTTTATAACAATAAATGCTACTGAAATCCAACGAGCACGACTGATTCCAATAAATCGTTCAAAGTAAGATGCAAGAGATACTATAATTTCATAAGTTAAAAATCCAGAAAAAAAACAAGGAAATAAACCCAATGGTATTACGGTAATGATAAAAATAAACATTATTAGATAAGAAATTATTATGATCGGTGTTTCTTGAGAAATCATTTTATACCCTAATGCGTGTAGATTTCTGAAATATGTAATGTCTTATCAAGATTAAGAATAAAACTACATGTTCATAATATATGAATGTGAATTTTTATTTTGTTGTATAGCATATTTATAATGATCGATGTAGAATGAATTTGTTTTAAGCAACTGATTTAAAAATCATCTCATTATTATATATATGAATATATAATACCTAATATTAAATAGATATAAAAATATTAATATTGATGTTTTTGATGTCCTATATATATCAATATATATTGATTTTTAATTTAAGATGTTTTGCATTACATGATAGAAATTATTTTCTGTAATTATAACTTTAAGTTTTGTTATATTATAAATGTCATCAACAATAATGAAATGAATATTTATTGTTATAAGTAGATGTGCAATCAAAATGATTTTTTAAATAGATAAGATAAAATGTACGATAACAATGATACAAAAACCTTTCAAGGACTAATACGAACATTAGAAAGTTATTGGGAAAGTTATGGTTGTATTATAGTTCAACCATTAGATATAGAAGTTGGGGCCGCTACTTCGCATCCCATGACTTTTTTTAATGCTATTGGTCCAGAGCCTATTGCTCTCTCTTATGTTCAGGTATCTCGCCGGCCAATGGATAGTCGGTATGGTCAAAATCCCAATAGATTGCAACAATATTATCAGTTCCAAATAATTATAAAGCCTTCTCCAAAAAATATGCTGCAATTATATTTAGATTCTTTAAAAGAACTTGGATTAAATCATATAAAAAATGATATTTTTTTTGTTGAAGATAATTGGGAAAACCCTACGCTTGGGGCATGGGGATTAGGTTGGGAGGTTTGGTTGAATGGTATGGAAATAACACAAATTACTTATTTTCAACAAATGGGTGGATTAGAATGTAGACCTGTTACTGGAGAAATAACCTATGGTTTAGAACGTTTATCTTTATTCTTGCAAGGGGTCAATCGTGTTTATGATTTGATTTGGAGTCATAGTGTATTAGGGCCTGTTACGTATGGAGATTTATTCTATCAAAATGAATTAGAACAATCAATTTATAATTGTGAACATACGGATATTAAATTTTTGTTTAAAATTTTTAGTCAATATGAAAATGAGATAAAATATTTGATTACTATGACGCAACCATTACTTATGCCCGCATATGAACGAGTTTTAAAAGCAATACATATTTTTAATTTATTAGATGCTAGGAAAGTAATTTCCATTACAGAAAGAAAAAATTATATTTTACGTATTCGTAAATTATCAAAAATGATAGCAGAATCTTACTATATATCTCGCAGAAAATTAGGATTTCCTATGTGTATAAAGAAATTATAATATAATGCAAGGATAATTTTATAATGAAAGTATATACTTTTTTAGTAGAGGTTGGTACTGAGTCGTTGCCATCTAAAATTTTAAAAAGATTAGGAAAAGATTTTTTTTATCAGATTGTTAGTGAGTTTAAAAAAAGTAATTTTTTTTGTGATAAAGTGAAGTGGTTTGCATCTTCGTGTCGCTTAGCGGTAAAGGCTAATATAACAGTAAGAAGTGACTTCAATACTAATATAGAATGTGTTAATCAATCAGATACTAGTGATATGTATGATAAATGTATTAAAAATGCAGATACTCAAATTAATCATATAGTTAATAATATGAATGTCAAAAGTATTTTGCACACCGATAATTTTCAAAAAATATTGGCATACGATGAAAATATAGCAACGCATAAAAATTTAAAATATTTATTATGTAAAATAGTTAATTCCTCCTTAGAAAAATTAAATGATTATGAAATGATGCGTTGGAGCGATATAGATATTCCATTTGTTCGGCCCGTCCGTACTATGACTATATTGTTAGATACATATCTTGTTCCGGGTTGTTTTTTTGGTATAAAAACAGATCGAATATTATATGGTAATAGATGTATGGAAGAGAATAAAATTACTCTTGAACATGCAGATCATTATCCAGATATTTTGACTAAAGATGGTTGGGTAATAGCAGATTATGATGTACGTAAAAATATAATATGTTCAGAAATAGAAAAAGAGGCTAGAAAACTTGGGGGAATTGTAGATGCTCAGAGTGTAGAGAGTTTGTTAGAAGAAGTTACTTCTTTAGTAGAATGGCCTGTAATTCTTTCTGGTCAATTTAATAATAAATTTTTAGTATTACCATGTGAGGTAATACTTCATATTATGAAATACGATCAAAAGTATTTTCCTGTATACGATGTTACAGGTGGAGTTTTATTACCGTATTTTATTTTTGTATCAAATACGATTTCAGATAACTACGAACAAATTATTGCTGGACACGAAAATGTGATAACTCCACGTTTAATGGATGCAGAGTTTTTTTTAATGCAAGATAACAAATGTCGTTTAGAAGATTATATACCTAAATTAAATGCTGTTTTATTTCATAGCAGACTTGGTACTTTGCGTGATAAAAGTTGGCGTATAGAAACATTATCCGGATGGATAGCTGAAAAAATAGGTATAGATATAGAACAAACGAAACGCGCTGGGCGTTTGTGTAAGTGTGATTTGATGAGTAATATGGTATCTGAATTTCCTTCAACTCAAGGAACTATTGGTATGTATTATGCTCGTCGTGATGGTGAATTGGAAGAAATAGCATTAGCGCAAAAGGAACATTATCAACCTCGTTTTTCTGAAGATACATTACCTACCACTCATATTTCTTGTGTTATATCTATTGCAGATAAAATAGATACTATATCAGGTATATTTGGAGTTAAAGAATTACCAAAAGGAAACAGAGATCCGTTTGCTTTAAAGAGATCTGCAGTTGGAATTTTACGTATTCTTATATATAAAAAATTACCAATAAATTTATGTGATCTAATAAAAAAGTCAGTACAATTATATGGTTCTCAATTAATTAATGCGACAGCTATTAATGATATTTATGATTTTATGTATAATCGTTTGTTTTCGTGGTATTCTTTGAGAGGTTACAAATTAGATGTTATAAAATCAGTTTTAAGTATTAAATCTGATAGCATAGTAGATATCGATGACCGGATAAAAGCAGTCACTGATTTTTGTAGATTACAAAAAGAGAAGAATGTTAAATTGAATTTAATTTATAAACGCATATCTCATATGTTATTAAAACATCAGATATCTTATGATGATGTGCAATATTTTTTGTTAAAAAAGCCAGAAGAAATAAGTTTAGCCATGGAGGTAATTTCGATTGAAAAAAGACTGCAGGTATTGTGCGCACAACATCGTTATTATGATGCATTAATTGTTGTTGTAACGATATCAAATGCGGTGAATGCATTTTTTGATAATGTTATGATTATGGATGAAAATGAAGAGATAAGAATCAATCGATTAACTTTATTAAATAAAGTTAAAAATTTATTTTTGAAGGTGTCGGATATTTCTTTATTAAATGTTTAACTGTATATTTATGTGTGTATTTTTTAATTTCAGTTAGCTCGTTAATAATTTTTTACGAGCTAACTGAAATTATGATCAATGGTACTTCGTAAACTTGTTTGTGTTTAGAATGCCATCAAATTTGACATGTGTATATAAAACTCATATCTTTTAGTTTAATTAATAACTATTTTATACTTGATTGAATTGCTCGTGTACTTCATCCCAGTTCACTATACTCCAAAATGATCTAATATACTCTAATCGCCGATTTTGATATTTTAAGTAATAGGCATGTTCCCATACATCTAGACCAAGAATTGGGTGTCCATTTGTTCCGGAAATATCTGTTCCCATTAATGGGTTATCTTGATTAGCAGTAGATACTATAGATAAAATATTATTTTGTTTTATAAGCCATACCCAACCAGATCCAAAACGACTAATGGCGGTTTTTTCAAAATGATCTTTAAAAGAAGAGATACTTGAAAAGTTATATTCTATTGCATCTTTTAATGATCCTTGAAGTACAGTATTTTTTTTAAGATACTTCCAAAAAAGGCTATGATTGATATGTCCTCCGGCATTATTACGTAATATAGTTTTTTTGTGATTAGGTAAATGATTTAATTGTTTTATTAATTCTATAACAGATAGATTAGAAAATTCAGGTAAATCAATTAGCGCTGCATTAGCGTTATCAATGTATGCTTGGTGGTGTTTTGTATGATGAATCTCCATAGTTTTTTCATCAAAAAATGGCTCTAAAGCATCATATGAGTAAGTTAAAGAAGGTAATATAAAACTCATAATTAAAATTTCTCCATAATAATGTAAATAGTAAGACTATTAATTCTAAGCATAATTTAGATTATACATTTGTTAGATAATAATGTATACGAATAGATTATTTATTAATAAATGTATGCAAATTATTTATATTATTTAATATGATGTTTGTGTATATTTCAACTTTTGATAAAACATGATAAAATAAATATTTTAATTTAGATATCTGTTTAGTGGTATTCTTATTGATAAAATCGTATTAGTAAATTCTAAATTTTGTTGTGGTTGATTGTGTCAATAAAATCAGAATATTTATGTTGAATCGCGAGTTATATGCAACCATACTTATAACACGACGGTGAGTAGCGTAGTTTGGTTAGCGCAATACGTTCGGGACGTATAGGTCGAAGGTTCAAATCCTTCCTCACCGATATAAAATAATGATGTATTTATTGAATTTTACGTAAATTGATAAACAGTAAAATGATTGTAAATGATGCGTCAATAAAGACCTATTTAATTAAATAAATAAGTTTACAGATAATATCTGGATGTATGTATAACCTGTTTATGTATATGATTTTAATACAACGTGAGATTTCAAAATTGGCTATACGATAGCTATAATTTTTTAAGGTTTGTTTTATGGATAATAATCCGTTGTTAAGCTATTCTATATTTCCTCCGTTTTCCTCTATTAAGGTAAGCCATATAAAAGAGGCTGTGCGAACAGTATTGACTCATTGTTATAATACGGTAGAGCAGATTGCATCTGAGAAACGTATTACTTGGGACACGTTATATTATCCGTTGATGATTGCAGAAAATGAGTTGCAACGCACTTGGTCTCCGATAACGCATTTAAATTCTGTGCAACATAATTTAGAATTACGTAAAGTTTATGAAGAAAGTTTACCACTTATTTCTGAATATAGAAATTGGGTCAATCAACATTATGGATTGTATAGATCGTATCAATTATTACGACATGGAGATGCTTATCAACAGTTAAGTTCAATACAAAAAAAAGTGTTAAATAATATTTTACGTAATTTTAAATTATCAGGAATTTATTTGTCTCCACAGAATAAAAAGATATATGCATATATAACCTCTAAATTATCCCGATTAAGTTCAAATTATGCCAATAATGTATTTGACGCAACGTTAGGTTGGAATAAGTTAGTTACTGAAAAAAAAATATTATCCGGAATACCAGATCATATATTAGAGATTGCTCGTGCAGCAGCACAAGTTCGTGGAAAAAAAGGATGGTTATTTACATTGCAATATCCTAGTTATTCTTCAGTTTTGTTATATTGTGATACCCGAGAACTGAGAGAAGAACTATATTGGGCTTTTAATACTCGTGCTTCTGATCAAGGACCTAATAGCGGAAAATGGGATAATACTTTGGTAATGGATGAAATTCTTGCATTACGCTATGAGTTAGCACAAATTTTGGGATTTAGTACTTATCTTGAAAAATCTTTAGCAAACAGAATGATACAAAGCCCAAAGCAAGTATTTGATTTTCTTATAAACCTATCCGACCAGATACGCCCTTACGAATATAAAGAATTTTTAGAAACACAAAATTTTGCTAAAAATAAATGTTCTTGTATATCTTTATATCCATGGGATGTTGCATATTATAGAGAGAAACAGAAACAGTATCTTTTTTCTATTAAAAATGAAGAACTACGTTATTATTTTACTGAAAAAACGGTACTTCATGGAATGTTTTCAGTAGTGAATCGCATTTATGGAATCATTATTAAAGAACGTTATAACATAGAGAAATGGCATTCTGATGTACGATTTTTTGATATTTTTGACGAAGAAAATGAGTGGATAGGAGGATTTTATTTAGATATATACCTTAGAAATGATAAGAGAGAGGGTGCTTGGATGGATGAGTTAGTGAGCATGATGTATCGGAATAATACTGCTAATCAAAAACCCATCGCATACTTAACTTGTAACTTTAATCGTTCAGAAAATCAAAAATCTTCATGTTTGCTGACGCATCATGATGTCATTACTTTATTTCATGAGTTTGGGCATGTACTACATCATATTATGACACGCATTGATATTCCAGAGATATCTGGAGTTAATGGGGTACCTTGGGATGTGGTAGAATTACCTAGTCAACTCATGGAAAAATTTTGCTGGGAACCTAATGTATTACAATTAATTTCCATGCATTGTCAAACACAAGAACCGTTACCTGATCATATAATAAATAACTTATTAAAAACAAAAACATACCAATCATCATCGTATCTTTTACGTCAAGTGATATATGGATTATTTGATTTACGAATACATCATGAATATATTCCGGGGGAAAAGAGGAGTGTATTAAAAATATTTAATGACGTAATAAAACAAATATCAACGTATCATTTTTCAATGGATTGGGATCGTTTTCCTCACTCTTTTTTACATACTTTTTCTAATGATTATTCTGCAGGGTATTATAGTTATTTATGGTCGGATATGTTGGCATCCAATGTTTGGTGTCGTTTTCAAGAATTAGGCATTCTTAATTCAAAAATAGGGAAATTGTTTCTTCATGATATTCTTGCGTTGGGGGGGTCCATTGACTTAAAAAAATGTCTTTCAAAATTTTGTAGTACACACACTATGACAGTAAAACCGATGCTAAGATATTATGGGTTCTCTGTTACTATTGATAATTCTATGTTAATAAAACGTGCATAATTTATTATATACACCATTTTAATTGTATGCAATTATTCTTAGATTAATCAGATAAATTGATGATAGAGGATGTTGTTTGGTTTTTTTGACAGATATCTTCAGTAGTTATGTGTAAGAAATCTAGAAGTTATTTATACTTTTTTGTTTTATATTTGAATGTATTTATGTAATAGTGTTAATGTAACCCAATAAAAACTTCCGCTTAATATAGTAGACACAGGTACAGTTAATGACCAAGTAATTAATATGTTTTTTATCGTCTTCCCTTGTACTCCCCATCCCCGAATTAGCATGCTCCCCGTAATGGATGAGGATAATACATGAGTAGTTGATACAGGCATTCCAACGTAACTTGCTGTGCCTATAGATATAGCTGTAGTTAATTGGGCTGATAAACCCTGCGCATAAGTCATCTCCTTTTTTCCTATTTTTTCCCCGATAGTAGTAGCAACTCGTTTCCACCCAATTACCGTACCTAAAGATAATGATAATGCAACAGCCAAAATGATCCAAGTTGGTGCGTATTCAATGGTGTTCAACAAATTTTTTTTTAAGTGTTTAAGGAAATTTTTATTTTCATACGAGGTTTCTGGGAGTACTATGATTTGATCTAAAACATCTACTACATAGATGAGTAATTGTCTCATTTGGGAACGTTGATCTACGTTTAATTGAGCATAATTATCCAAATTTTCAAGCAACAGTAAAGCGTTATTGATAATAGTAAGAGTTAATGATAAATCGTGGAAAATTTTTCTTAGTTGTATCTCTGTTTCTGAAGCAGATAGATATTTATTAAAATATGTTACGTTGTTATTTTTTATAAAAATTTGCGTAGAGTCTTTGATGGAAGGAACAATAACTTTTATTTGGTTTAATGCTATTGATATGGGCATAGATGTGATTTCTGATGGCATGATAGTTTTAAAATTATTATAGTGTTGAGTATAATATTTATAAACGTCATCCACGGCATTTCGAGTACGGGATATATCATGAGTACTAGCATGCATATTCAACATAAAGTTTGCTGGAGCTACTCCTATTAGCAGTAACATGATAAGACCAATTCCTTTTTGTCCATCGTTTGCGCCATGAGAAAAACTAACTCCAGCTGCAGATAAAATTAATATAATACGAGTCCATAATGATGGTTGAGGTTTTCCATATTCTTCTGCTTGTTGAGTTGGAGTGATATGAATGTTTTTATTTTTTTTGTTGCTGTTCCAGTATCTACATAATATTAACATAATTATTCTAGATAGCGTCAAACCTATTATTGGTGATATTATTAATGATAAAAAAATATTAATTAATTTTGGGATATTCAATCCTTGCACCATTGGACAGTGTGTAATAATTGCATGTGCTAATCCGATCCCAATTAATGTTCCGATTAGAGTGTGAGAACTAGAAGTAGGTAATCTGAAATACCATGTTCCAAGATTCCATAGTATCGCTGCAAATAATGTGGAAAAAATCATAGCTAAAATATGGTTAGTATTGGAATTCATAAAAAAATGAGTGGGAAGTAAATGGATAATTGTATATGCAACACTCAAACCACTTAGTGTTACGCCTAAGAAATTGAATATTCCTGACATTAACACCGCACTGTGAGAACGTAATGCGCAAGTGTAAATTACAGTGACTACAGAATTAGCAGTATCATGAAAACCATTAATAGCTTCATAAACACATACGAGAATCAATGCAAGAATCAACATAATGCTGATGTGTATTTCTAAGTTGAATAGAAAGTGTGACATAAGAAATACGCCATTATTAAAATGATAAAATTCGTATTATCTAAGAGAATCTATATAGAAAAAAAGAAAATTATATTTTTTTACGATGATCATATGTATACATGATATATTTCATTATTGTACGGTCATGTTGTTTGTAAAAATATTTCATGCTTGCTTCCTATTGTATATGACATAATATTTATTGGTTTGATAAATCGGCGATGGATACGATTGCGGTAATACGTAATTATTTCATGAAATATAAGTGAAATAAATATCCACAATGCCATTGTATATACTGTGATAACATTATCGATGATTGATATTGTTATTGGTAAAAAGTTACAATGATTATATTAATTACTAATTTTATGTCAAACGGGCTTTTTTTTATTAAAAAGTGCTATAATCTAGCACAGTTAATGCGCATTAATCAACCTATTGGGTTTTTTCTATTACTATGGCCTACTTTATGGGGGTTGTGGTTGTCACATCAAGGTATCCCGGATAAAGGGATTTTGATAGTGTTTGTTGTCGGCGTATTGTGTATGCGTTCTTCAGGTTGTATCATAAATGATTATGTTGATTACGATATTGATAGTCGTGTTCAACGTACTAAAATGCGTCCTTTATCATCTGGGAGGATCACAAAAAAGGAGGCATTAGTGGTATTAGTGATACTTCTTTTTATTGCATTCATATTGGTTCTAAGTTTTAATGTTATTACTATCTTGTTATCTGTAGTAGCATTGATATTGTCTTGGATATATCCTTATCTTAAAAGATACACCTATTTTCCTCAATTAATGTTAGGAATATTATTTAGTTGGCCTATTTTAATGACGTTTACCGCAATTAATAGTCCTGTAAATAGTACTGCTTGGTTATTGTTTCTGATGAACACTGTATGGACAGTGGTGTATGATACACAATATGCTATGATAGATCGAGAGGATGATATATGTGTGGGAGTAAAGTCATCTGCTGTGTTTTTTGGAGACATGGATAAATTTGCAATAGGAATGTTTCAGTTGTGTATTATATTTATATTGGGAATTATTGGATGGAAAGAACGATTTACTGTAGCATTTTATTTTTTTTCATTATTTGGTGTCATCGTATTATTTACGTGGCAACAAATATTGCTTAATAAAAGAAAACGAATGAAATATTTTCAGGCTTTTTTGAGTAATAATTATGTAGGTATGTTAGTGTTTATAGGTATTGCTTCAAGTTTCTATTAATTTACAGATAATAGATTTTATTTTTTAAGAATAAGAGTGTATAGAATAAGTGTATGTACAAAGTAGCCTTACGAGTTTATGTGGATTCTAAAGTATTAAAATTTTAATTTAAGTTGATATTAATATACGGCGCAATTATGGATAAATTGTTAGTTTTAATTGATTTTTTTTATTATCATAATATTAAAGATTCATGATGTATATATAAAATATTTGTATTAATTTTAGTACATATATAAATAATTAGGGTTTGTAATGTGAGTGCAACTTAATATTGATACATTTGGGACATAATCCGTGTGCTTCAATAATATTATTAAACATAGTAAATCCTGTGATTTGAGCCATGTTTTGTAAAATTTCTTCGATTCCTTTTGTTGTTTGTTCGGTAACTTGTTTGCAACTTTTACAAATAAAGAAAGCAAAATTATGTGATAATTCAAAAAAATAGTGGCATAACATAAAACTATTAGTAGATTCAACACGATGAATAAATCCTTGTGCTAACAGAAAGTTTAAAGCGCGATAAATAGTAGAAGGTTTTGCGTGGGGTAGCGAAGATTGTCGTAGTAAATCTAGTAAATCATAAGCACTTATAGCTCCGTTGTATTGGGATATCAATCGTAAGACCGCCAAGCGTTGCGGTGTTAAACGTACACATCGTTGTTCGCACAGTTTTTTAATTTGAGTTAATATTTTTTGGATATTAGTATTCATACTGTTCCTTAAATTATTGATGATATAGTTATGTTATTGTCAATATAGGAGGTATAAATCAACAGTTATTTGATATATCCCTGAAAAAAAGATGATACTAAAAAGTAATTATAGTACATATAAAAATGTAGATTTATTAATTAATTGTGTCTTTTACGTTTATAGCATATAGTTTGCAGTAAATGAATAATAAATAATATTGAAAGATGGTTACGCATAATGATTTTATTTTTTATCTATAAAAAGATGTTTATGTACTGTATGTTTATACTATCATCGATTAAACTGTAAGTATTTTCATATTATATTAGTAAAAATATTGTATTATTAGATACAAAATGTATTTTAATTTCATTTTTAATATTTTAAACAATCCCAGTATACATAGGTATGATATTTGTATATATGATTTTATGATTGGCATTAGTTTAGTTATTTTGGGTGTTACACAGGTATTTGTAATGGTGGAAATATGGTTTTCATGTTTACAAATTTAGATATTTCTTGTTAATAAAAATAAAAATTTATGCGGAGAAAATATTAAGACAATGCATGTTTCGCATGATCAACAAGTAAATAATGTAAAGATACCACCGTATTCATTAGAAGCTGAACAATCAGTATTGGGTGGTTTAATGTTAGATAATACTCAGTGGGAATATGTATCAGTACAAGTAAATTCTGATGATTTTTTTAATTATGCTCATCGAATTATTTTTAATGAAATGAAATGTTTGTTAGAAAGGAATAAACCTATTGATTTAATAACACTGTCGGAATCTTTAGAGATTCAAGGAAAATTAGAATTAGTGGGAGGATTTGCATATTTAGCAGAGTTGTCAAAGAATGTTCCTAGTGTCTCTAATGTAGTTGCATATGCCGATATAGTACGTGAACGTTCGGTAATACGCGCAATGATTGCGATAGCAAATAAAATTGCTGATGCCGGATATAATCCTCAAGGTCGAAGCAGTGACGAGCTATTAGATTTAGCTGAATCTCTCGTTTTTCAAATCTCAAATAGTAAAAGTAATCACAATATTAATCCACAAGGAATAGATCATATTTTAGAAAAAACAGTTGCTCATATTGAGAAGGTATGTAATAAACCGAAATATGGTGTTACTGGTGTTTCTAGCGGATATAAAGACTTGGATAAAAAAACTGATGGTTTACAAAAATCTGATCTTATTATTATTGCTGCTCGTCCTTCTATGGGAAAAACTGCTTTTGCTATGAATTTATGTGAACATGCCGCAATGACTGAGAAGAAACCAGTGTTGATATTTAGTTTAGAAATGCCTGGTGATCAAATTATAATGCGTATGTTAGCTTCATTGTCTCGAGTTGATCAAGTGCGTATTCGTACGGGGCGACTGAATAATGAAGACCGAGAAAGAATTACTAGTGCTATGGAACTTCTTTTGGAAAAACGTAATATATATATTGATGATTCTTCGTGTTTAACGCCTTCTGAAGTGCGTGGTCGTGCTCGTAGGTTGTGTCGTGAACATGATGGTTTGAGTTTGATTATGATTGATTATTTACAATTAATGAGAGTGCCGTCTTTATCTAATAATCGTACATTAGAAATTTCAGAAATTTCTCGTTCGTTAAAAGCTTTAGCTAAAGAATTAAAAGTGCCAGTGATAGCAATCTCTCAGTTAAATAGAGGTTTAGAGCAACGTACTGACAAGCATCCTATTAACTCAGATTTACGTGAATCTGGAGCAATTGAACAGGACGCCGATCTTATTTTATTTATTTATCGTGATGAAGTGTATCATGAAAATAGCGAAATGAAAGGGGTTGCTGAAATTATCCTAGGGAAACAACGAAACGGTCCCATTGGCACCATACGGTTGATGTTTAACGGACAATGGTCTCGATTTGATAACTATGTTGAATCTGGTCAATATTGATATTCTATTGGTGATGTGGATTTGTTGTAGATATTACTATATAAAGTAGTAACTTATGTATTTATTTTAAGCAAAGTTTTTAGTATTTGTTTTACAATAAATGATACATAATACATATATAAATATTATTGTTTAATTATGTTTTATACTGTAATAAACATAAAAAATAAAGTTAATTATGAATTAATAATTAATTATTATTATATGTTTCAGTATAAATGTGATTTTTAATTTTTTTCATGAAATTCATGCAATAATTTAAAATTTTTTACTAATACAGTGTCGTATCACTCGATAAAATACTGATTCTTAATATGATTCATTTTATTTTATGGAATTTTTTAGAAATATTAGTTAATAATATTGGTTTTGATTGAAGTATATTAATTATATTGTTTAATGCAATGGCAATCACATAGTTATTTGAATAGAAATGTTTTATATAAAAACCATACGATGTAATTAGCGGAGGCATTGTGGCTAACAGAGGAATTAATAAAGTTATTTTAATAGGGTATCTCGGTCAGGAACCGGAGATTCGTTATATGCCTAATGGTAATATGGTCACTAATATTTCAGTAGCTACTACTGAATCCTGGAAAGATAAACAAACGAATGAATTTAAAGAAAAAACTGAGTGGCATCGTGTAGTGTTATTTGGAAGATTAGCAGAAATTGCATCAGAATATTTGCATAAAGGTTCTCAGGTGTATATCGAAGGATCGTTAAAAACTAGAAAATGGCAAAATAAAAATGGACAAGATCGGTATGTTACTGAAATCATTGTTAATATCGGAGGAACAATGCAAATGTTGGGTAGCCGTCATGCAGGAGAAAACGTATCATTAGATGATCAGAACATAATGAATAACAGTGACGAATCTACATCGAATGATGTAGCTTCTAATGATTCGCCCGATGTTTCTTTCGATGAAGAGGATATTCCTTTTTGAACGAACTTGAATGCATTAAAATTGACTTTGGTCTGTTTTATTGTGTGAGATGTTGTTGTGTATGGGTTGGATTTTAGAATAGTTAGGCTCATGTTATATATTTATATATAGCCTATAAACATCAATATACATAGATTATGTTTTGTATTTTTAGTTATATCAACAGAAATTTCATATTGTTATCATGTTGTTTAAATTATATAAACTAATCAAATATGCATTTATATTTTTGCTATCATTCAATCAACTTGATCATATTAACGAGTGTTAAAGTGCTTCAAACAGAGTTATTACAAGAATTGCCATACATCTAGGATGTTATACAGTAAGTATATATACATATATGAATGGTACATTCAATACTATATTGAATATATTTAAATAATAAATCATAGTGTTTATATTGTTAAAGCAAATGTAAAAATATTTTGATTTCTTGTACGTAGTATATAACCAAAGGGTTATATACATATATAAATTCATCATTTTGTTTAATGCATTATGCATTAATGCCATGCTTATATACAATATGAAGTAAATATAAAACTAATATTATATTCGTAGGTAAAATATTTATTTTTTTTTTTTGATACGGTTGAGATTACGGCATGGAGATTTTTTTCACGATTCTTATTCTTACTTTAGCTGTCTCTATGTCAGGAGTTATAACGCGAATTTTGCCATTTCAAATGCCATTACCTTTAATGCAAATTGTATTAGGAGCTTTATTAGCTTGGCCTAGATTTGGATTACATGTAGATTTTAATCCTGAATTATTTTTGTTGCTTTTTATTCCCCCTTTATTATTTTCTGATGGTTGGAAAACTCCAATGCGTGAGTTTTTGCGTCATGGGGGAGAAATTGTTATATTGGCATTGGTATTGGTTATTATTACCGTGGTTGGTATTGGATATTTAATTCATTGGATGATACCAGAAATGCCTCTCGTAGCAGCATTAGCATTGGCAGCAGTTTTATCTCCAACTGATGCAGTAGCGCTTTCAGGCATTGTGGGGGAAGGACGTATTTCTAAAAAGATTATGGATATTCTTCAAGGAGAAGCTTTGATGAATGATGCATCAGGTTTGGTATCGCTCAAATTTGCTATTTCAGTAGCTATGGGTACTATGGTTTTTAGTGTAAGTGGAGCTTCTATAGAATTTATCAAAGTATCTATGGGTGGATTATTAGCAGGGGTAGCTGTTACTTGGGGATATAGTAAATCATTAAGGGTTATCACTCATTGGAGCGGTGGTGATCCTGCTACTCAAACAATATTGCTTTTATTATTGCCTTTTGCGGCATATTTGGTTGCTGAACATATTGGGGTATCTGGGATATTATCGTCAGTTGCTTCGGGAATGACTATTGGGCAATCAGGAATAATTCGCAATGCACCGTTAGCTATGCGTTTAAGAGGGAATAGTGTTTGGACGATGTTAGAATTTGTGTTTAATGGCATGGTATTTATTATGCTGGGATTGCAATTACCAGATATTTTATCAACCTCTATTTCACAAGCAGCAATGGATCCAACTATTAAAACATGGATGTTATTTGTATACGTAATTCTTATTTATTTCGCATTAATGATACTTAGATTTGGGTGGTTGTGGTTGATGAAAAACATAAGTTTATATTGTATGACTAAGCGTCCAATGGTATTTGGTGAATATAGTATACGAGAGATTTTAATTGCTTCTTTCGCTGGGGTACGTGGCGCTATTACATTAGCAGGAGTACTTTCAATACCACTTTTTTTGAGAGATGGATCAGTTTTTCCATTTCGTTATCAATTAGTTTTTATTGCCACTGGTGTTATTCTGTTTTCTTTACTATGTGGTGTAATTGTTCTTCCGTGGTTGTTGCAGGGAATTATAGTATCTGATAAATTATTACAACGAAAAGAGGAACGTATGGCACGAGCGATAGCAGCAGAAGTAGCTATTGAAAGTTTGTATAAACTGGAAGAACGGTTAATACATAGCCAAGAAGAAAATATTGATAGTCAAATTATTAATGAGGTAAGTGCGCGTGTTATAGGGAATTTACGTCGTCGTATAGATGGCAACAATGATGCGAATTCTATGTTAACTGAAGAATTAGAAAGACGGATGAGGTTGAATGCATTACGTGCTGAACGAGGAGAATATTATCATTTGCGCGCACAACAAAAAATTAGCAATGAAACATTAACTAAATTATTACGTGATTTAGATTTTTTGGAAGCTTTATTAGCAGGGCACGAATAATATCACTTATCTTAATAAAGATAATATTGTGATTTCGTGTAAAGATTATGGTAGTATTAAATACTAAAGAATTTAAAAAAAATTAAAAGTAACTGATATAAATATTGGTCATGTATGCTGTTGTGATAATCTCAATTATATAGTAAAATACGATGTTATTTTATTTTCAATGCAATTATATATTGTTATATGTTACGTGTTGACGTAACATATAATTTTTTTTGTTAAAAAATAATAATTTTTTGATGGATATTTCGTTATGAGATCGGTTGGTTTTAATTATGGGCGGTTTTGTCCTTTTGGCAGGTAGTTTGAAATTATTAGGGTCTCTCTATTTAAGATAGAGATAGGGTGTTGATGTTATATTGTGCTTAGTTGTAAGTTTTCATGAATAGTTAATACATAATTTTATGTATTAATTTGGTATATTACTCAATGCACATAAAAAAATATGTTGCGTTGAGTTTTGTTTTTTCAAGTAATTGTGTTTAATAAATCATTTATAATGGATATGCAGTGTTTTGATATAAAGTTTAATCAATTTTTTGTGAATTGGTTTATGTTTGTGATTAGTAGTTTCTTTGTGTACGTTTGTGTTATTTCATGGGGATTCTGAGAAGAAAATTGTTTAAATTAATTGAATATGATTGATTCGGAATTGATGGTACAACAAACATGACTCATTTTAATTAAGGGAACTATGATGATTAAAAAGTTTAAAATTACCCTTGCTTGGAAAATTTTTTTTGCTTTAAACTTGGGTATTATTTTAGGAATTGTATTGCATAATCAAATAGAATTAAAAGATTGGATGATTACTACATTTTTGTCTCCAGCTGGAGAAATTTTTATCCGAATGATAAAGATGATCGTGGTTCCCATTGTAATGGCTACGTTGGTAGTTGGAATTGCTGGTATTGGAGATGCTAGAAAATTGGGCAGTATTGGTTTAAAGACTATCATTTATTTTGAGATTATTACAACACTTGCTATAGTGCTTGGTGTAGCTTTCGCTAATTTGATGCATCCTGGTTATGGAATTGATATGTCTCTTCTTTCGAAAACAGATATTTCAATGTATGAACAAACTACATCTGAAATACAATCCAATTTAGTGAACACTATGTTATCGTTGATTCCTTCGAATATTATTCATTCTATGGCTAAAGGAGATATGTTGCCAGTTATTTTTTTTTCAGTCATCTTTGGGCTCGGATTAGCTACGTTACCAGAAAAAACTAAAACTCCATTATTAGATATTTTTAATTCTATAGCGGATACTATGTTTGAAGTAACACATATCGTGATGCGGTATGCTCCTATCGGAGTGTTTGCTTTGATTTCAGTGACCGTTGCGACTTTTGGATTTAGCTCTTTATTACCCCTTACTAAACTTGTATTATTAGTTTATGGTGCTATTATTTTTTTTGCATTAGTAGTATTGGGTATAGTGGCACGTATATGCAATCTTAGAATTTGGAAATTAATTTGTATTTTAAAAGAAGAATTGATTTTATCTTTTTCTACTGCTAGCTCAGAGACTGTATTACCGCGTATCATAGAGAAAATGGAAGCTTATGGAGCCCCTTCAACTATCACTGGATTTGTGGTGCCTACTGGTTATTCTTTTAATTTAGATGGATCAACTTTATATCAAAGTATTGCTGCTATTTTTATTGCGCAATTATACGGTATTGAGTTAGCTTTAAGTCAGGAAATTATTTTGGTATTGACTTTAATGATTACTTCTAAAGGTATTGCTGGTGTTCCAGGGGTTTCTTTTGTAGTGTTATTGGCTACATTAGGTAGTGTAGGTATTCCATTAGAAGGATTAGCGTTTATAGCAGGGGTAGACAGGGTTTTAGATATGGGTCGTACAGCTTTAAATGTCATAGGCAATGCTTTAGCGGTGCTAGTTATTGCAAAGTGGGAGAATCAATATGATACAGAACGAGCGCTTATATATGAATCAGAGATGTTATCTAGTAAATAAATAAAATAGTATCTGTTATTTATAATAATTTATAAAAATAAAATTTTTCAATATTGGTATATTTAAAATTTTTGTTTTCTTTAAAAATAAAGATGTATGTAATAATGATGAAAGAATTTTATTACTTATTGTGTAAGTATCTTTTATAAATAGAGAGATAATGCAGTTTGAGGTCTGTATACATCTATTTGGCTCCCTATTTAAAAAATAGGGAGCCAAATAGATGTATCATTATATCAATGAGATTATGCAAAATGATTTGTTTGTTTGTTGTTTATTAGTGTTTTTGTCATGATTATTATATATCTATAAAATACGCGCAGCGATAGCTTCAATTTCTATTTTAGCATTTTTTGGAAGTCTAGAAACCTCTATACAGGATCGTGTTGGTAAGATTGTATCTTTATTATAATTAAAAGAAGATGAATGAAAAAAATTTTTATAGCTAGCATTTATAGTAGGCATATCATTTATATCAATGACAAACAATGTAGTTTTAATAATATTGTTTATTTTTAAACCAGCAGTTTTTATGATGTTTTGGATATTGTTTAGTGATTGATGTGTTTGATCGTAGATATTATCAGGAATAGTATCTGTATCCGGGCATATTCCTATTTGTCCAGATACAAATACTATGTTTCCTATGTCTATTGCTTGAACATAAGGCCCCATAGGGAGGGGGGATTTTTTTGTATTGATAATGTGAAACATATGATTTATCCTAATTTTTTAATGAAAAAGATGCTCTAATTTTGAGTATTTATATCAAATAATTCTATTATTTATTAATAAAATTATTAGCATTGGGTAGTAACGTTGCCAGAATCAGAGCTTTGGCGGTATGTAATCGATTTTCAGCTTGATCAAACACTACACTACAAGAAGATTCGAATATATCGTTTGTTACTTCTAGTCCATTTTTCAAATTATATTGTCTTGCTATTTTTTTACCAATAGTGGTGTCGTTGTTGTGTAATGCCGGTAAACAATGTAGAAATTTCACATTTGGATTATTGGTCTCTTGGACCATACGATGGTTTACTTGATATGGAGATAATAAAGAAATACGTTCTTTCCATATTTTTTCATTTTCTCCCATAGATACCCATACATCAGTATATAAAAAATCTACATTATTGATTCCGATAGGAATATCTTCAGTCAGTGTGATATTTCCATTATTACGTTGCGCAATATTTTTACAATTTATAAATAGTTCTTGTGTTGGCCAAAATATTTTAGGTGATACCAATCTCAAATCAAATCCCATTATAGCAGCAGCTTCTAATAAAGAATTGCTGATATTGTTTTTTGCATCTCCTATATAGGCTAACTTCATTTGATGAAACATTTTATGTGGTAGTTGTTCTTTCATAGTCATCAGATCGGCAAGTAATTGTGTTGGATGAAATTTTACGGTAAGTCCATTCCATACTGGTACCCCAGAATATTGTGCAAATGTGGTAACTGTATCTTGACTGTAACCGCGATATTGAATCCCATGATACATGCGGCCTAATATTTTAGCAGTGTCTTTAATAGATTCTTTATGCCCAATTTGACTAATATTTGGAGTCAAACAGGTTACACATGCACCTTGATCAAATGCTGCTACTTCAAAGGCACATCTTGTTCTAGTTGAATGGTTTTCAAAAACGAGTACAATATTTTTTCCGTTTAATTTTTTAATTTCAGTTTGTGTATGTTTTTGGTGTTTTAAATGACTGGATAATTGTAATAAGTAATAAATTTCATTTATAGTGAAATCCATTAATCGTAAAAAAGATCGTTTATATAATTGATTCATATGATATTTACCTAAAATATTGATATTTATATAATCATGTGGTGTTGAACATTGTGAATATATATATGGAAATTAATTTTGATCATCAAAGCGTGAGAGTTATTTATAACTAATTAAAAAATAATGGAATAAATTTATTACTTAATTTTTTAATTCATACTTAGAATACGAATAAAAATTTATTTTCCAAATTGTTTTTATTTATATTTTTTGTATCAACTGATTACAGTTTTTTTATTATATCGCATTGATCAATCAATTTATTTTGAATTTGTTCGTAATAATTTAATAGTTTTTGTTTATTTTGGATGACGGAATTTGGAGCCTTCTTCATAAAATTATTGTCATCTAACAGTTTTTGTATTGCTTCAATTTTATGATTTATTGATTTTGATTCTTTTTTCAATCTATTTATTTCGATCTCTTTGTTAAACGTTTCAGGTATTTGTATTAATAATTCTGATGAATCTAAGGGTATTATCACTGATTTTGGATAAACTGTATCTTTGGGTATGAAATTGATACTTCTTAATTGAGCAATATGACATAAAATATTGGAATTTTCTGTAATGCGTCTTTTAATTTCTGATGAAGTATTTCTAAATACTATCTGTAGGGGTATATTGTATGCTATATTCATGTTTACTCGAGTGGTACGTATTGCTATGATAGTATGTTTCATCCATTCTAGATCTACTACAGATTTTGTGTCGATCATAGATTCATTATATTCTGGAAATGATTGTAGCATAATTGTTTTTCCGTTATTTCCACTAATTATTTTAACTTCTTGCCAAATTTTTTCTGTGATAAAAGGAATAATTGGATGCGCTAATCTTAGTAATGATTCTAACAATGTAATTAATGTGTAACGCGTGCCTCGTAGTTCTAATGTATTTCCATGGTAAAGTATTGGTTTCGTTAATTCTATATACCAATCACAAAACTGATGCCAAATAAATTCATGTAAAATATTTGCTATTTTATCAAAACGATAAATTTCTAACTTTTTATGAAAAATTTGTATTGTTTGATAAAATTTTGTGGTGATCCAACGATCTGCTAAGGAAAATGATTTTTCTTTAGCAGATATACCGCAATCTTGATTTTTAGTATGCATGAGAATAAAGCGACTAACATGCCATAATTTATTGCAAAAATTACGATAACCTGTTAGTCGTTTCATATCCCAATGTATATCTCGTCCAGATGATGCTAATGCTACTAAGGTGAATCGTAAAGCATCTGTTCCGTAAGGTTTGATTCCATTGGGGAATTGTTTTTTGGTATATTTTATAATTTGATTAGACAATTGTGGTTGTAACATGTTTTTTGTTCGTTTTTTTAATAAATTTTCTATTGAAATACCATCTATTATGTCTATTGGATCGATGATATTTCCTTTAGATTTAGACATTTTTTGACCAAATTCGTCGCGTATAAGACCGGTAATATATACAGTTTTAAAGGGAATTTGCGCTGATCCGTTGTCATTTTTAATGAAATGCATAGTTAACATAATCATTCGTGCAATCCAAAAAAATATGATGTCAAATCCACTGATTATAATGTTAGTAGGATGAAAAACATTTAATAAATTAGTATTTTTAGGCCAACCTAAAGCAGCAAATGTCCAAAGACTTGAAGAAAACCATGTATCTAATACATCTTCATCTCTATGTAATATTACGTCGTTATCTAATTTATTTTGTGTTCTAATGTCTTGCTCGCAGTGTCCTACGTATATTTTGTTATTATCATCATACCAAGCAGGTATTTTGTGTCCCCACCATATTTGACGAGAGATGCACCAATCTTGCAGGTTGTGCATCCAGCTAAAATACATATTTTTGTATTGTTTTGGAATAAAATTAATCATATCTAAATTTACTGCGTTTATTGCATGTTGTGATAAATTTTTAATTCGTATATACCACTGATTAGTCAACATGGGTTCGATTATAGTGTCAGTACGATCACTATATGGAATCGTTATATCATGAGGTTCTATCTTATGTAGCAATTTAAGTGCGTTGCATTCGGAAATTATTTTTTTTCGTGCTTTATAACCGTCAAGATTATGGAATATTTGGGGAATATTGCAGTGTAACTGCTCATTAAGTTGTCCATAGCTGTTAAATACTTCTGGTTGTGTAAGAATTTTTCCATCAAGTGAAAAAATTTTTATCATAGGTAATGCATGTCTTTTTCCTATAACATAATCATTAAAATCATGGGCAGGAGTGATCTTAACGCAACCGGTTCCTTTCAACATGTCTACATGTTTATCAAAAATAATAGGAATACGTCTGTTAGTTATAGGTGTGATAACGTATTTTCCGATTAAATTTTTATAGCGAGTATCTTCTGGATGTACTGCAATGGCAGTGTCTCCTAATATAGTTTCTGGTCGTGTTGTTGCGACAACTAAGTGATTAGAGTTTGAATTAATAATAGTGGAGTTATCAAATTTATAGTTTATATACCACATAAAACCTTTTGTTTTTTTATTTGTAACCTCTAGATCAGAAATTGCGGTTTGTAATTTGTAATCCCAGTTTACCAACCTTGTTCCTCTATAAATGAAATTATTTTGATATAAACGAACAAAAGCTTCTGTTACTGCATAAGACATCTCTGTATCCATGGTGAAACGTTTTCTTTTCCAATCTACTGAATTCCCTAATCGTTTCATTTGATAAGTAATAAATCGTTCAGATTGATTTTTCCATTCCCAAATTTTTTTTATTAATTCATCACGCGTATAATCGTGTCTGTTTTTACCTGTATTATTGTAAATTTTATGTTCCACCAGCATTTGAGTAGCAATCCCAGCATGATCTGTTCCTGTTTGCCACAAAGTGTTCTTGCCTTGCATTCTTTGATAACGAATCAAGACGTCCATAATAGTTTGTTGAAATGCGTGTCCGAGATGTAATTGTCCTGTAATATTAGGTGGAGGCATCATAATACAATAACTTCCTTGAGATGTATCTCCATGGGGACTAAAGTAGTCTTCATGTTCCCAACATTTATAAATTGATTCTTCTATGTTTTTAGGGTTATATATTTTTTCCATGATATAATTGCTCATGAAGTTGGAGTGTTAATAACATTTATCTGAAATCCATTTCTTTTGTAGGATTGATATCTGTATCTTGCCCATTTTTTTAAAATGTCAGGTATGGGAACAAAATCTATTATTTCGTTAAAATTAAAAAAAAAGCTCATATTTTTTTGCATAAGATTTATTAATAAATCTCTTGGTTGATTATCATAATAATATTGATTCCAATATATGGTTATTGGAGCGTGATGGATATTTTTCCCAAATAGATTATGTGGCAAAAATGAATCTTGATCAAATGTCCACAATATTTCGTCTATTTTTGTAGCTTGCTGTTTATTTTCACAAGTTACTAATATAGTTTTTCCCGATCTCCACTGCATAGTTATTAACTTGCAAGCAAATTGTTCGATATAGTCAGATTTATTTTGTTGTTCAAATTTTTGAGATAGTAAGTAAAAAGTACCGTGTTTCATATATTATTGATCTTGATTATTTTTATAAAATTGATTTTATAAAAATAAATTTTAAATTTCACGGGATGATCTATTGATTAGGTATTGCGATAAAAGTGCAACGGGGCGTCCCGTTGCACTTTTATCGCAATGCTCAGATATCCATGCTGTTCCAGCAATATCTAAATGTGCCCAACGATATTTATAAGCGAACTGTTGAAGAAAACATCCGGCTGTAATAGCACCACCGGGTTGACCCCCAACATTTGTCATGTCCGCACATGTAGATTTTAATTGTTTTTGAAACATTTCGTCTAATGGTAATTTCCAAACATAATCTTTGGTTTGTTCTCCAGCTATAATTAATTCGTTAGCTAAATTTTTGTCATTAGACATTAAACCGCTAAAATGATGTCCTAAAGCAATCACACAAGCTCCGGTTAATGTAGCTATATCTATTACAACATCAGGTTTATAACGTTCTGCGTATGTTAATGCATCACATAGAACCAAACGACCTTCAGCGTCAGTGTTTAATACTTCTACTGTTTTTCCTGATAAAGTAGTCAAGATATCACCTGGACGGAATGAAGTATGGCTTATCATATTTTCACAAATAGCAAGTATTCCGATAATATTTAGTGGCAAATTTAGTTTTATCGCTACACACATAATTGCATATACTGTAGCAGCTCCACACATATCATATTTCATTTCATCCATTTTATTTGATTCTTTAATAGAAATTCCACCAGAATCAAAGGTTACACCTTTTCCTATAAATACAATAGGAGGAACATTAGATCCTTCAGGATGTCCTCTGTATTTAATTATGGGCATTGTAGGAGCATAACGAGATCCTTTTCCTACTGCTAAATAAGCATTCATACCTAATTGTTTCATTTTTAAGGCATCGACTATATTTATTGTGACATTATCATAGTTAGATAATTCATTTACTTGATTGACAAAATAATCAGGAGTACAAAAATTAGGAGGCATGTTTCCTAGGTCTTTAGCTGTTTTTATTCCATGAACGATAGATAATCCATCCCTAATAGATTTTTTACAAAATCTTAATTCATTTTCATTAGGAATATATAATATTATTTCATTTAGTGATCGATTTAATGTAGCTTTATTGTTTTTAAATTTATTAAAAACATATAATTCTTCATTGACGATTTCTATCGTTTGTCTTATTTTCCAATAATTATCGTATCCTTTTATATTTAATTCACTTAAAAAAAGTAATATCCTAACTATGGGCATCTCTTTGCATAAGATTATTATTTTTCGAATTAATTTTTTATAACAATTTTCATTAAAATCAGATTTGTTGCCACAACCAATTAATAAAATTTGTCTATTTTGTAAATGAGGTACGTCGTATAATAAAAGTGTTTGAGTGATTTTTCCGTGTAACGCTCCACGATGTAACAACGAACTGATATATCCTTCGCTTATGTCATCAATTTTTTTGGTAGAGGGAAATAAATGTAATTCTTCAAATACGCCAGTAACAATGCAGCCGTCAGGATATAATTCTATATGATCGCTAGTAACTCTAAATTTTATCATAAAATTTCCTATGTGTAAATATGTCAAATGATATGCTGCAAAACAAACTAGATACAACATTCATAAATTTTTTTATATTTTATGTGGAAACATAATTAACATATATCATTGTGACGATTTGTATTGGATTTATAACTCAATAGTAATTTTTTTGTTGCATTATACACAAATCGGAATATGTATCATTTTTTCAACATCATAATCTGTTACCATTACAATACTTATTTTTTATGTAAAAACAAGTTTTTTTAGGCAATATAATGATATTTACCAAATATATATTGAAAGAAACATTTAAGAATCAGTTCATTATTTTAACATTGTTATTTTTAGTGTGCTTTTCTCAAAAATTGGTTAAAATGTTGGGTTTGATGATAGATAATAATATTTCAATATGCTTGATTTTTCTGTGTCTTGGATTAAATATACCAGAATTAGGAAAATTACTTATTCCTTTTAGTGTATTTTTAAGTGTGTTAGTAACGTTTTATCGATTACATGTTCATAAAGAAATTATAGCTATGTATTCTTGTGCTGTAGATAAATATATCTTTATAAGAAGCATGGTTTTTTTTAGCGGGATCGTTGCTATATTCACTATGATTAATATAGCGTGGTTATCTCCTTATTGCTCAAGTTGTCAAAGTAGATTGTTGTATCAAATTAAGGAAAATATTAATTCGGTTGTTTTATCAGAAAAAAAATTTCAACCGTTAGCTACTAAATACTTAATTTTATTTTCAGATAGCATTCAGGGAAATACATTAAAACACGTGTTTTTATCGAAAAAAAATCCAGATAAAGATAGTGATATGTTTATAATTATCACTGCAGATCAAGGCAGTGTTTGTAGAAATTCTGATGGATCTCGATCAATTATTTTAGAAAAAGGCACATATTATGAAATTTATAATAAGTGTGAGTTGCGCAAAGATGTGTTTATTACCGATTTTTCTCAGTATGCAATGTTAATCAATGGTACTTTTAAAAGATTGTTAAAAAAAAATGAATCTGTTGATCATATGTCTATGTATCAGTTATGGTGTTCTGATCAATTAGAGATGCGGATGGAGTTTCATTGGCGTTTAACTCTGTTAGTATCTATTTTTATTATGCCAATGATCGCAGTATTATTAATCACTGTTGTTTCATATAATTATTTCTCAAATTTGTTAGCAACACTTGTTCTATGTACAATTTTTTTTATTTTTCATATTTTACTGCGCTCTTATATTCTGTTGGATACAATAAATCCTATA
This sequence comes from Blochmannia endosymbiont of Camponotus sp. C-046, assembly GCF_023585865.1. NCBI lineage: Bacteria > Pseudomonadati > Pseudomonadota > Gammaproteobacteria > Enterobacterales > Enterobacteriaceae > Candidatus Blochmanniella > Blochmannia endosymbiont of Camponotus sp. C-046. The sequence continues at coordinate 617,286 of NZ_CP097752.1, read as the reverse complement.
GTATGGATGTGGGTTATTAATAGTATTTATTTATCGATAATTTTATTGCTTAATTCATGGGATACTTCTTGTATGAAAAAATTAGTTTTAATAATGTGTTATCGTAGTCACATAAAAATATAGTGTATATGTATAGCATTTTGAATGATTACATTAGAAAAATGGTTATATCGAATATAACAGCGGTGTTCTTAGTGTTACTATCTTTATCTAGTGTAATCAAATTAGTTGATGAATTGCGTAAAACAGGAGAAGAAAATCATTCTGTTTTTGAAGTTATTGTGTATATGGTTTTAAATTTACCAAAAGATTTTGAATTATTTTTCCCTATAGCTACTTTGTTAGGTGGGCTTTTAGGTTTATGCATGCTTGAAGTACATAATGAATTTATAGCAATGCAGGTCTCGGGATTTAGCAGGTTACAGATCGCTTTATCAGTAATAAAAGCTTCTATTCCTGTACTATTATGTAGCATCATTTCTAATGAATGGGTGGTGCCTAATAGTGAAAAAATAATGTGCATGTATCATAATCAATCACAACATGATTCTTCTTTGCTGTCTGTAAAGATTAAAAATCTGTGGTTTATAGATAATAATAATTTTATTTATGTTGAGAATATAATCACTTGTAATGAGTTGTTAGGAATAAATCTGTATAATTTTAATGAAGAAAAAAAATTAAAAAAGATATGTTATATTGAACGGGCAGTATTTGCGAATAAAGTATGGCATTTAATTAATGTAAATGAGTTGGATATTTCTGAGGAAATATATGTTACTAATAAAAAAATACCCCATTCTGAATGGAATGCTGCGTTAACTCCATATAGATTATCCATGATGATTACGCATCCAAATTTTTTGTCTATTTCTAAATTATATAGTTGTGCTAAATATTTTAATAGGATTGGTCAAAATTCTAAATATTATCAAGTGATTTTTTGGAAGAAAATATTATCTCCTATCTCTGGGTCGGTGATGACCATAATGGCACTAGCGTTTACTTTTGGACCATTATATAAAAAAAAGATAGGTGTTAGACTATTTGTAGGAAGTATAGTGGGGTTTTTATTTTATATTGTAAATCAAATATTTGGAATATTAAGTGCTACACATAGTGTTTCTCCAATAATTGGATCTATATCACCTAGTGTAATATTTTTAGCAATTAGTGTTATTATTATGTGGATATATTCATAATCTTATGAATATAAAAATTTTTGACAATTTTTATATTATATTTTGGTTAAAAATATGTTTTTAGTAAATTCTCTCAGCCATTTATGAGCAGAAGAGTGGTTATGTTTAGAATGCCATGCTTGAATAATACTTTTTTTGCCTAAATTAAAATCAGTATTAAAATATGTTACTGGTATATTCAATGTCTGTATCATTGTTAATGTAAATTCTGGTATTATCGCTAATGCATCCGAATTAATTATAGCGTTTACAGTGGTAATATATCCAGGAGTAATACCAATTAAATTACGTTCTGACCAAAAATATCTACTATATTCATCGGCATTGGTTAAATGTTCATGTTTGGTTTTGATGAATTGATATTTTAACAAATTATCCATATTTTTAGGTTGAGATAAAATAGGATGATGATTCCGACATATCATATAACATTTGGATACGTAGATAGTTCGAATAGTTATTTCGGGATTAAGTGCACGTATTTCTCCTATATATAAATCTATGGTGTGGTTGCGCAAAAAATTATCATCGTAATCTGAATCATTTACTAAATGAATGAATACATTGGGAGCTTCATTTTGTATTTTTTGAAATAAGATAGTATTCAGGATAAAAAGAATAGCATTATTTGATGCAATAGTAAATGATATAGTAGTAGTTGTAGGCTCAAATACTATGTTGCTGTTGAATATTGACTCAATACGATTAACTAATTCTTTAATATTTTCCTTTAGAGAAATTGCTTTAGGTGTAGGGATTAATTTAGTTCCACTACGAACTAAAATTTGATCATTAAATAAAATACGTATTTTATTGAGGGATTTACTAATAGCTGGAGCAGTAACATTTAATTTTTTTGCTGCTAAGTTTACGCTATTATTTTCTAGTAGTGCATTAAGAATTACTAGTAAATTGAAATCAAAATTATTCATATAATAAATTTTCATGTAATATTTATGTTACATTGTATTATAATGTATAAATATACAATAGTAAAATATATTAAATGTACTTAATCATAATGTGATTATACACTTGTATAGTGTGAAAATCATAAGTGGTGGTGTAGTTGATGTAAATAAAAGTTTTTGATGCATTGTTATTGTAATAACACGTCACATAATACATGTGTATTTGGTAATTCTTTATATTATCAAAAATGAAATATTTAATAGATGGTTTTCGAATTTTTTAATATTTTGAATTATATTTCATGAAGAATTATATTATATTTACAATTTTAATACTTAAGTTGAATGATTGTGGAACAATTGATTTTGTATATTGAATTATCTTTCAAAATTTGATAGACTTTTTGAGGTTGTGTAGTCTTCTTACATAAGGTGGATTTACTAGATATGTTCAGATTTTGCCGAAGTGGCGAAATAGGGAGACGCAATTGACTCAAAATCAATCACCTTAATGGCGTGCCGGTTCGAGTCCGGCCTTCGGCAGTTTTATATCAGGTAATTATAAGAAAATAATTTAAGATTAATAATCTGAATTTGGTTTTGAAGATATACAAATAGATGTGGTGTTATGACAAACAAATTTCATCTATTTATTAATTAAGTACTACATTATTATGTAGTGACTGAATTTGTTGGAGTAAAAAATATTTAAATGTTTATGTCGATCCGTTAAAATGTCAGGGTTTATGTCTTTAAATTTTTTTCTTTTTTCAAGAAGGTTGTTGTTTTTCCTTAATAATTTTGTTATGTTATAACATAACAAAATTATTAAGGAAACCCCATTGGCATTTCATTTGAAACAACGTTTGTCAATTACTATGAAAATATTTCTTGCTTCAGGGTTACTTCGTATGCTCATAGTACTATTTATATTGTTATGTTCATGGGTTGCTATTTTTTGGTCTTCTTTGCTACCGTAATAATACAAACACTTAAAACTATGATAACATTACATAATTTAATAGCAGGTTATTATGGGCGTAATGTTAGTCCATCTGTAAGTGGCCAGATTAAGTATGGTAGTATGATTGCTATTGTAGGACCTAATGGAATAGGTAAATCTACTTTATTAAAAACTTTAGCTGGATTATTGCCTCCGGTGTCCGGTCGATTAGAATTTGGAAAAAAAGGTAAACCTCGTATGGGGTATTTGCCTCAGAATAGAACTATAGATCACCATTTTCCATTAACTGTATTCGACGTAGTATCTATGGGTTGTTGGCCGAGAGTAAATTTATTAAAAAGACTTAACCGATATCAAATCGCAGTAATCTGGCGTTCTTTAGATCAAGTGAAATTGTTAGATGTATTAAATCAATATATAGAAACCTTATCGGGCGGACAAGTGCAACGCATGTTATTTGCTAGAATATTGGCTCAGAAGGCATCGTTGATTTTACTTGATGAGCCATTTCAGGGTATTGATATGAATACTTGCAAGATAATGATACGCGCTGTAAATCTTCTGTGTAGACGAGGATGTACTGTGATTGCTGCATTACATAATAATGAATTCGTTACTGAATATTTTCCTAATATATTATCGTTAACTCGCTTCCGTAGTGTTTGGAATCCGTCCATATAAATGTTAAAAACTTTAAATTTTAAGATATTTTTGATTGTTTTATATGTACTTCCGTATACATACATAAAGTTGCTTGTAGTAAATCAAAGGGTTGTATGAATGATCATTCACATATTATTTGATCCTTTTATTAACTGTGGATATATGCGCAGAGCTATAGTTGCTTGTTGTATATTGTCTATTAGTATCACGCCAATAGGTAATTTTTTGATGTTGAGACGTATGAGTCTAGTAGGAGATGTGTTATCTCATGCTATATTACCAGGTGTGGCGATAGGGTATTTTTTTTCAGGTATGTCATTTATGATAATGAGTATAGGGGGATTTATTTCTGGTTTAATGGTCGCAATATTGTCTAATTGGATTAGTGAAAAAACATTGTTGAAACAAGATGCTAGTTTTGCTGGACTTTATCTTGGATCTTTAGCATTTGGAGTTATATTAATGTCGTTACATGGTCCTAATATAGATTTGTTGGATTTGTTATTTGGTGGATCTATTTTATCTGTAAATTTATTAAATTTAGGATGTATTGGGATCATTAGTACTATAACTTTACTTACTGTCGCATTATTTTATAGAGCTTTGATTATTGAAATATTTGATCCAAATTTTTTAAGAAACAATAACATTGAAGTATCGAGATGTATTCAAATATTTTTTTTGTCAATAGTCATGTTGAACTTAGTAGCAAGTTTTCAAGTCACTGGTACCTTGATGTCTGTTGGTTTAATGATGTTGCCTGGACTATCAGCTCGATGTTGGGTTAAAAGTTTAATACATATGTTGCTCTTATCAGTATTTGTTGCTTTTTTGTGTTCGTGGATAGGGTTGCTTGGATCATTTTACATGTTTTTACCTGCAGGCCCTACTATAGTATTATGTGGTAGTGTAATTTTTTTAATTTCGGTGTTATTTGGTAGAAATAAAGGTATTGTATTTTCTGTATATAACAAAAAACAAAATTTATGATTATTATCATTATTTGTTTGATTAGAGTATTTTTTGTGATGTATACAGATAAATTTAGTATTCTAATGCTATAATTTTATGTATAAGTAATTAATTTATTAACATAGTACATACTATGTAGAAGTATGGATTAATATTAATTTAAGTATATTATTACTAATAATAGCGATATATTTTCATTGTATTTAAACAGACAAATGGAAGATCTAAGAAAACTTAAATCTTTATTTAACGGGGCTTATAATAACAGGAACAATAATTGGTTTGAACTGATTGTTAAAATAGATAATATTTGTGTTACGAAGTTTATTTTGGTTTTTAAATTATTCAGTTAGTGTGTTTATTTTTTTACGATGTAGTACACAAAGTATTTTTTATTAGTAATTTTATATTTATTTTGATGTAATTTGTTAAATTTTATTGTTTATAGATCGATTGAAAATAATGTTTGAATATTGATAGTTTACACAAATTGATTTTTTTAAAATTATTTTATTTTCATTATTCCATATAACACATGATATGTGTCATGTGTTATATTTTAAATATATCTCCTAAGTATACTTTTTGTACGTGTTCATTACTTAATATTTCCTTAGGGGATCCATGGGCAATTGATTTTCCTTGATTAACTATATATGCTCGTTCACATATACGTAATGTTTCTCGTACATTATGATCGGTTATTAATACTCCCAGTTTTCTGGCTTGAAGTTGTTTAATAATTTTTTGTATATCTATTATTGAAATTGGATCTACTCCAGAAAAAGGTTCGTCGAGTAATATAAATTTAGGATTAGCAGCTAATGCTCTTGCAATTTCTACACGTTTTCGTTCACCGCCAGACAACGTGTGCCCGATGTTATTTTTTAAATGACTGATATGAAAGTTATTCATTAATTCTGTAATAAGTTTATCACGTTTTTTTTTATTAAGATCATGTTGCGTTTGCAATATAGCCATTAGATTATCAAATACAGTTAATCGACGAAAAATGGAGCTTTCTTGAGGCAAATAACCTATTCCTAATCGAGCTCTAAGGTAGATTGGTAACATACTAATATCTTTGTTACCAAGTAAAATACTACCGGAATTATGTTGAATAATTCCTAATATCATATAGAATGTTGTAGTTTTTCCCGAGCCATTTGGACCTAATAATCCAACAATTTCTCCAGAAGTTACATATAAGCTTACATTTTTAACTACATGTCGTCCTTTATAAATTTTGGATAGATTTTTTATAGTCAGTGTTGTCATGAAATTAAAATATAACTAATGATGTAATGTATGTTAAATATATTTTTAAATGGATTTTTTTGATAAAGTTGTTATAACTTTATTGCCTTGGTTGGAAGTGGCTTTTATTTTTTTATTTTTTATTGAGTATGTAATCTTATCACTTTGTATAGAATTTTCTGATTGTTTTATATAAGCATTACCAATAAGAATAACGGTATTATTGTTGGTATTGTACTGTATTATTGATGATTGAGCAAATACCACATTCTTCGTTTTTTGAGTTTGATTTAAAGTAACAGGGTTTCCATGCGCTTCTATCATGGACAGGTGATGTGTATCTTCTACATGAGAGATTAATATCTTATCTGCATAAAGATTAATATCTTTATACTTCAACGTCACTTGACCTGTAAAAACTATTGTATTAGTTAACATATTGATTGATTGACATTCAGAACAAATTTGAAGTATTTGTGATTTTTTATCTTCTACAGCATAAGAGTGAGCAAATATTAAAAATGTATTGATACAAGTAATCATTATTTTATATTTATCGTATATGTTGGATTTCATAACAGGTTTGTGCATTATCAATTAATTTTGCTGTTTGTGTATGTAAATTAGCATACATTTTCATCCCTACAGAATAAAAATAATGACCATGTATAATTACTGTTTCATTTGAAATAATGTCTTGAGTTATTAAGTTAATTGTTGCTTGATTTGTAATAATGGACTGAAAGCATGTGTTATTTATTAAATTATTGATATGTACATATCCGTATAAGTGTAATGTTTGTTCAGAATTCAATTTGGCTTGGTTTGCTATGATTTTCCACGTTGGAATATTTTTGTTGTTGAAAGATGTGATGCTAGGATACATGAACCAAGTAATTTTTTGATTTGAAAAATGTTGAATGCAATGTGCCGTCAATTTAAATTGCAGTTGTCCTGTTTTATTGTATATGTTCACGATGATATCGTTGCCTTGATGAGTACATATGTTATGATCAGATAACAGGTGTAATGATGTATTCAACATGATTGATGTTTTTTTCATGATAAAAAACGTAAAAATTATGATTAATATCAATAAAATTAAAATAAAAATATATTTTTTATTTTTTTTTGGTGACTGTGATGTATAAAACATTATATAGGATCTCATATTTAATTAATGATTATAACTTAATATTTTTTTTATTTTTTAGATGATAAAAGATATTATTAGATAGGTAATATGAATTTAATATTATTACGATTGTTTTCTTTTAATTGTTGTTTCGATGAAATACGCATTTAAATAATCAGTTATTTAATATGAAACAATATAAAAATATTTTAGAATTATCCTTTAAAAAAATAATATGTAACAAAGATTATTTGAATATATGAATTATAAATTATGTATTTTGCAGTGATATATTTCTGAAGAATATTACGTTTTTTAAGTCTTCATCTATAAGAAGATTTAGGTATCTTTTTAAGTTTGTGTAAATAGTGTGCATTGTATATGAATATGTTCGAGATGAATAGTTATTATGTTAATTAATGGATTGTAATTTAAATCACGCATACTACTGTTGATGCGCATATATATTTTCAGTAACTAATAGTAATCAAATAAAATATATGAATTTTTTTTTAAAATATATTTGTTAATGAAAATCATAACTTATATTTTTAGTTTTTATATAGCAAATAGATTCTTAAGTTTTGCGATATTGTTAAAGAAGTATTATATTTAATGATACTATTTTTATTTAAAATATCTTCTATTTTTAATAGAAAGATTAAAGAGTAATTTTTATTATAAAAAAATTATATTATTTAGGTGAAAAACGTGAATAATAAAGAATATTTTTATATTAAAGTACACGAACTCATAATAATTTATTTATTATCATTAATTAATAATTGTTTATGTTAATAATTTTTTTATTTATATTATTAATATGGTCGATTATAGTATCTGTAATCATTTATAAATTTTTGATATTTCAGTAAAAGTATTTAAATAATTTATGTTTTATAATGTATTTCTATGAAATAGACGTGTATAAATTTTAATTTTTGTTTTATAGAAAAAAATTATTTTCAAAATTAAATTATTGTTGATGATAACTGCATAATTGGGTTTTAGAATATAAACAATAAAAAGAATAGATTATTAATAATAGATGGAATGATTTGACAGTTTCATTATAGATGGAAACATCAGCATCATGTGATTTGTAAAAATAATCATTTGTTTAGAATGTATTTAAACAATAATTATCGTTATGGTTTTTAAAAATCAAAAAATAAGTTAATCTTTAGTAAAATTAAAGAATTGGAAATGGGAAGGCATTTGCATTTTTATTAGAAAATTTTCATGTAAGGTGTGTTTAAATATGAGATATAAATGTGTATATATGTTATGTAATTAGATTATTTAAATAAATTATTTAGTTGAAAAATCATTCAATAATGATTAATAATGATGATTAAATGATTATTTTAAATTTTTTAAGGCTATTGTTATTTTGATAATATTAATAATTGAAGATACCCATATCTTACAGTAATTAAAGATATTACATCAGTATGATTAGATATTTCGGGAAATTATTTAATTATGGTTGTCGATTGATATATAGCAGTGTGTTTAAAAATTAGGTAAAAATACTATTTATTTGACGTTCGTGTAGTTTATTCATCATGATATTTAATATGGATTTTTAGTATCAAAATATGAGTATTATTGTATGATAAAAGTCATTAAAGTGAGTCGATGTTATTTAAATCAGTAATAAATAACACCGATCTAGATTAGATAATATTAGTAACAATATCAATTAAAATTTTTATTATTTTAAGATTTAGCATCGAAAAACATAAGAATATTTTTGATTTCTAAATACAATTACAAATAAGATAGATTGGTGTATTGCTAATGACTAACAAATAATTTAGTTATACAGGTGTTGTTGATTATTCATGTGTAATATTGCTAAGGGTGTGGATATTTTGAGTTAGTTAAATTATTTTACGAATTTTATGAATAATCAATTTTTATATCATTATAAATGATGTGTAATTTTTCTGATGAAAAGGATTATCACTGATTCAATGTGTTTAGATATATGTTTTGTGAAGGATTTTATTATGATTGAATTAACAATTTGAAATAATATCTTTTAGCATAAAAATTATCGATCGACAGATATGATGTCTATCCTATAAAAGGTATTTATTAATAGTGTTTATTCTTGAAAATACATTATATCCTATTTTTTTATATTTAAATTAAATTGAGTAGCATTACATAATAACGTCTTGGATATGAGATGTTTAATAATGAATTTTATTTATAGATTAAAGAATATTGTTATAATGTTTTTATTTGTATTGAAGAATACTTAAATAGTAATTACAGAAAATATTTTAATTAATAATGGAAATCATTGATATTAATTAATTATCTTGTAATATTTTATATTATATATTGTATATTTTATATTGCGATTTGTTTTTTAGAAAAAGTTCAATAACAATGAATATTGTTATACTTACTGTAACAGAAAGTAAGTGATTCGTCATGCAAATGCAAATGAAATATTAGATTAAATTGATATTTTGATATAAAACAACAGTAGAATAATAATTGTATAGTCATAAAAAATATGAGAACATAATTCTGCATTTTTCTAATACTATATATGATTATTTAAATGGTGATAGTTATGCGTGCGGATGAAGTCAAAAGTATTTTATTAAAAAATTTGTCATTAGATGAAGCATATGTTTCTCTGTGTGATAATAATTATCAAATTATCGCCGTAAGTCATGTTTTTTATGATGATATGGATGAGTTAGAACGGCATAAAATCATATATGCTCCTCTTATGAAGTATATTTTAAATAATAAAATTCATTCAATATCTATTCAAGCATTCAATCCTAAGGAATGGAATAAGAAACGTCGATTATGCGGTACGTGAACGTGAATCAGTTTTTAATTAATGTTAAATTAATATAATATATCATGATATTAGGCTATGACAATGGATAGATTTTATATTCATGGTCCTACTCCTTTAAGTGGTGAAGTGAGTATATCAGGTGCTAAAAATTCTGCATTGCCAATTTTGTTTGCTACATTGTTGACTGAAGAACCAGTAGAAATTTTTAATGTACCTAAGTTAAAAGATATTGATGTTACTATAAAATTGTTAACACAACTTGGAGCAAAAGTGGATCATTGCGATGTAGTCTTTGTAGATACTAGTAGTGTTAATACGTACTGCGCATCTTATGATTTGTCTAAATCTATGCGCGCTTCTATTTGGGCATTAGGACCATTAGTAGCACGGTTTGGAGAAGGTAAAATTTGGCTGCCTGGGGGATGTTCAATTGGGAAAAGATTAGTGGATTTACATGTCAACGGTTTAGAGAAATTGGGAGCGACAATTATTTTAGAAGAAGAATATGTTACAGCTTCTGTGAATGGACGGTTACACGGTGCTCATATTATCATGGATAAAATCAGTGTTGGAGCTACGGTTACTATAATGAGTGCTGCTGCATTAGCAGAGGGGATTACTGTCATTGATAATGCTGCTCGCGAACCAGAGATTGTTGATACTGCTAATTTTCTTATTATGTTAGGAACTAATATTAATGGAGCTGGAAGCAACAGAATTACTATCGAAGGGGCTCAAAAATTAGGCGGAGGGAAGTATTCAATTATGCCCGATCGTATTGAAACTGGTACCTATTTAGTTGCAGCTGCTATTTCGCGTACAAATGTAGTTTGTTTAGGATCTCGTCCGGATACCTTACGTTTTGTGATAAAAAAATTACGTGAATCTGGAGCTGATATTGATATTGGAAAAGATTGGATCGGTTTGAATATGCATGGGAAAAGACCCAAAGCTATTACTGTATGTACTAAACCATATCCAGGATTTCCTACTGATATGCAAGCACAGTTTACTTTATTAAATATAGTTTCTGAAGGAACGGGAAAAATTGTAGAAACTATATTTGAAAATAGGTTTATGCACGTACCAGAACTTGTTCGTATGGGAGCTCGTGTTAAAATATCAAATAATATGATTGTGTGTCACGGTGTTGATTCATTAATCGGTGCTCAAGTTATGGCCACGGACTTACGGGCTTCTGCAAGTTTAGTATTAGCTGGTTGTATTGCTGAAGGGTTGACAATAGTGGATTGTGTATATCATATTGATCGTGGATATGATCATATTGAAAAAAAGTTAAAACATATGGGAGCTCATATTGAACGAGTTACTAATAAATAACTGTTTTATTGAGTGTAGCAATTTTAAATTGCGTTTTTTGAGTGATCTTCTTGTTGAAATATATGTTTTTATGTTATTTAATTATATTAAATAATTAGAGTTTATATGGGAATCTTTGTTAAAATTATTTAATGGTATATAATATAGGTTAATTAATTATTTATTAGTTGTGTTGTTGTTTAAAGTAGATTAAACTTAACGAAGTAGTAAAAATATACTTGTATCTCCACGCATAATATTCAGCGCTATAACTGATGGTTTTTCGTTTAAAATTTTACGTAATTGAGATAAATTGTGTACTTTCGTGCGATTTAATCCGACGATTAAGTCGCCTTTTTGAAGACCAATAGAGTAAGCTGGAGAATCTTTTACTATATCTTCAACTCGTACTCCTTTTGTTCCATCTTTTGAAGATCCATTGCTTAGAGAAGCCCCTTGTAATGCTGGAGTTAACATTTCTTCGCTGGTACTTACAGAAGTGCTATCATCTAATAGCACTGATACTGTTTGTATTTTCCCATCTCGTAACAATCCTAGTTTTATAATTTTACCTGGAGTAGTAGTACCAATTTTCACCCTTAATTCTGCAAAATTTTTTATTGGTTTTCCTTCTATGGATACAATAATATCTCCTGCTTTAATATTTGCTTTGGAGGCTGCAGTTCCCGGTAGAACTTCGCTAACAAATGCTCCACGTTGTGCGTCGATATTAAGTGCTTTAGCGATATCGGCAGTTAATTCTGTACCTTTTATTCCTAATTGTCCTCGTTTTACTTCTCCAAATTCGATTAATTGTTGACTTAAATTTTTCACGATGTTGCTAGGAATAGCGAAACCAATACCAATATTTCCTCCCCCAGGCGCTAAAATAGCAGTATTAATTCCAATTAATTCTCCATGTAAGTTCACTAGAGCTCCTCCAGAATTTCCTCTATTTATAGAGGCATCAGTTTGTATAAAGTTTTCTAATCCTTCAAGGTTTAAACCACTCCTTCCTAATGCTGATATAATTCCAGAAGTTGCTGTTTGACCTAATCCAAAAGGATTACCAATCGCAACAGCAAAATCACCAACTTTTAAAATATCAGAATCAGCTATTTTTATTTCAGAGAGATTTTTAAATTTTAATAATTGAAGCAATGCTAAGTCAGTTTGTTCATCATGTCCTACCAATTTGGCATTAAACTCTCGACCATCGTTAAGTTGTATTTTAATTTTATCTGCACCGTTGACAACATGGTTATTGGTGATAATGTATCCTTTGTTAGCGTTAATAATTACTCCTGATCCTAGTCCTTCGAATGGTCTAGATCCAAAATTTCCTCCAGGGATATCTGGTCCAAAAAAATATTTAAATTCTTTAGGTAATGTCAGCCTCCTTGCAGGTTGAATGCCTTCTACATGCACACTTACTACTGCTGGCAGCACTGTATCTAACATGGGCGCTAAACTCGGAAAGCATTCCGACATTTCTGTAGAAAATGTTGTATGATTTATAGAAGACCCAGCATATGACATTCCCAATGTAAATAATATACTCAATATGTTCAGGAAATGTGTTATCTTCATAGGTAATTAATTAAGTTAGTTATATTGTAATCAAGAAATAGTATTGTTTAAATATTCATAAATTTTAACAACTAAAAATCCAAGCTCCAATTTTATTATTCTAGGTAATAACTTTTAATTGTCTAGAATAGATTTAGGTGGATGATGAGTTACTATATTACACATGCTGTATATAGTATATGACGTCAAATAGCTTATGTAGAATAATGAAAGTTGCCTTATATTGTTTAATATCATGATTTTTTTATAGTATCTTCTACATTACTGGAATAATCTAGTGGTGCTTCTACTATTGGTAATTGTTCGTTTTTTATGGTTGTTTTTTTTATATTAAACGCGTGTATATTATCTTGTATATGTGTATTTGGTAAAAAAAAATTAGCACTTTTTTTAACGCTATGGTATAAATGACGATAATCATCTGCCATTTTGTTTAGTAATTCTATAGTATAAACAAAGTGATTACTTAGTTCTTTTTGGTATTCATTCAGTTTAATTTTTTTATCCTGTAGTTCGTTATATAAAGTTTTTTGATCATGTAGTAAATAGCGTGCTTTGTAATACATTATGGATCCCCCTATAATTATTCCAATTATTAAACTTATGAATATACACATCCATATCATAATAACACCCCTAAATTTATTTTATTTAATGTGTTTGTTTTCGTATGTTAATTGATTTAATACATAATTTTGCATATGTTTATGTTATCGTATAATATATTCAAAGTTAATAATCCCAATTATCGATTATCTAATATATACGTGATTTAGTAGAATTTTATTCTACTTAGTTTTCTTTATCAATAAATATTCATACAGAATGTTATAAAGTAAGTAGATAGGTATCTATTTGAGTATTTATTTTGAAATAAATATTAGAGTGATTCTAGAAATAGAATGATGATACAATATATCTTATCACATCAACTAATTTACTTTTAGTTAATCTATAATATATGGATTGAGACATTGTTTGAAGTAGTACCAATTTATACTGTTTTATAGGTTCAAAAGGTATTATGATATAACAATTTTAATGTTCAATGGTAGTATATATGCTGATATTAATCAAGTATCTTATTTGGCATATTGAATTCATTATTTTATGTTTAGTTAATATGGTTAAATTTTTTATATTGAGTGAGGTTTTATGTTGATGAAAACTTTTATGGCAAAATCACATTTAATTAGACGAAAATGGCATATTATTGATGCTAAGAATAAAATACTTGGTCGTTTATCTACTGTAATCACTAGATATTTAATTGGTAAGCATAAAATAGAATATACTCCTCATATCGATACCGGAGATTACGTTATTGTTGTAAATGCAAAAGAGGTGTCTGTAAGTGGGCATAAACGTGATGATAAAATATACTATCATCATACGGGATATATTGGAGGTATTAAGCAATTGAATTTTAAAGGAATGATAAATAGATACCCTGAAAAGATAATTGAAATTTCAGTAAAAGGTATGTTACCGAAAGGTCCTTTGGGTCGTATGATGTACTCTAGACTTAGAGTGTATTCGGGCAATGCGCATGTGCATGCTGCTCAAGAACCTCAATTTATAGATTGTTAATAATGAGAAATAACAATGGAAATAAAGTATGAATTTAAATCAATATTATGGTACTGGACGACGAAAAACTGCTTCCGCTCGAGTGTTTATTAGGTCTGGGATAGGTAATGGAAAAGTTATTATAAATAAACGTGAATTAGATCAATATTTTCCTAAACATAACATACAGTCAATCATTATCAGGCCCTTAAAAATTACTAATTTACTAAATAAATTAGATGTTTATATCACTGTAAAAGGTGGAGGTATGTCTGGTCAGGCTGGAGCGATATGTCATGGAATGACACGTGCATTATTGCAGTATGATGAGAAATTACGCAGTGTATTGCGATCAGTTGGATTAGTTACTAGAGATTCTAGAGAAGTAGAAAGAAAGAAGGTGGGTTTACGCAAAGCACGAAGGCGTCCTCAGTTTTCAAAGCGTTAAATATTTTAATAATGATAAAAATGTATTTTAGAATGTTTCTCCACAATTATGTATAAAATTTTTATAAAACATAACAAATGTAATAAGTATTTTCTATAACCTTACAGATGTGGTCGATGATGACGTTAGTGACATTATGTTTGTTGTGTTATAAAAAATTTTAAGAATCTTAAACAAACATTGATTACAATTGGTGAATGTGTACCTTTAAATAGAATGAGGATTGATGTTTTTATTTTTTTATTTACTGTTGTAGATTTTAATTTAAATCTAGAGATGGCATAATGTTTAAAACTGACTTAACTAACTATTTTATGTTGAAATGTCGAAAAGATAACAATCTTAACTGAACGAATAGTTGTAAAAAACTATAGGTACTATTATAGTTTTTCATGTTTATTTGAGAATGATTTTAAAACGATTACTAATTAGTATCTGTTCATTGTAGAAGGATATAATCCTTTACTATCTATGATAGTAGATATCTCTTCGTTATTTTATATAAATTGTTTATTTGGGTATCTCAGGTATCTTCCAAATGGTTTTGTTTTAATAGTAGTTATATCGTAATGATTAATTTTTTTTTGATACCAATAGTTATTTTTTGTTTTTTATTTCATATGGATGAAATCATTTTACTATAACAATACATTGCGTATTCTTAACAGAAATATAAATTAGTTTAATTTTAATGTAAGTGAAAACATTTTTGGTAAGAACAATATTATACTAATTTGCAAAGAAGTATTAATAATATTACTTATATTTATTTAATTAGTTCGATGACAATGTAAATTCATTTAATATGAATTTTATGTATTTATCCTCATTTATTTGACTGGTAATAGTTTAATTGATGTGAAGATAGCGGTAATGTATCAGAAGAGATGTGTTTATAAGAGGGATTGTTTATTTTAATGATTGTTATTATTTCAAAATAAGTTGTATGAATCGCATCTTATATTCTATCAATATATTATTAGTTTTGAAAACTAGATATTTTATTAAAGGATTCGAAATATATTTTTTAAATTTGATTATATCTTTAAACAAAGAGTACAGTATAGAATTAAAAATGTTTGAAAGCTGATCGATAAAAGTATTACTAATTTTCGCTCTTTTCGGTGGTACTTTGAATAAAGTAAATATGTGTAATATGTTTTACAATGAAAATCGTTATATAGTTTGTGTATAGATACTAATGATAATATCCGTTATGATTATTAAATGTTTTTGTGTGATATTAGCAGGCTCTGTTTACATTTCAGGCACATAAAAAGTATAAAAAATATAGGAAATAGTGATGATGGTGGGCTATACATAATTTATGTGTGGTACTATATTTAGGAAATATAAGAAAAAGCAGTAAACACATTTTTTATGCCGTTTATTGAGCTTGCAATTTTTTCAGCGTATCTACCTTCTTCTTGAGTAACTTGTCCTAAAAGAAATACTTCTTTATTTTCTGTAATTATTTTAACGTTGGAAACATGTATATTCTTTTTTATAAACAAATTTAAGCGTATTTGAGTGCTGATCCAAGCATCTGTGCAAATGGATTGTACAGATATTGGTTTATCTTGACGAATTGCATTATAAACATTTTTTGTTCCATTGATTTTTTTTACTATTTTTATTGTTTCTTCAGCGAAAGAAATGGCAGGAGTTTGTCCGGTCAATAGCACATTACCTTGATATACGGTATTTTTTATTCTTGATGATTTTGTAATATGTTTGTTTTGATTAAGAGCATGAGCAATGTGAGCTTCTAAAATCTTATCATCCAACTGAGTACCTATAGTACGAGGATCATTCCATGCAGTGGTTATGAATGCAGCAGTTCCAATAGCCAACATACTTGAGCAACAAGCTTGCAACATTAATGTTGCAAATAAAATTAATAATATCTGTGATATATAATATTTAATGTTCATTTACACGCATTCATGTGCTCGGATCAGTAAATATAATACCAGTATTAATTTTTATTATCAAGTTTATAAATAGACTTATTTGTAAATACATTGTTTTAAAAGATAGGGCTAATGATAGTAATTATGTTAATAGATACGGTATAATACATGCATCAAGGTTTATGTACAAAAGTAAAATATATCTATAAGATTATTTTTAGTATTTAATTATGTTTACAATTTGTTTTTAGAATGTATAATATTGATGAAGTTTATTTGATAAATTATATGATAATTAAGGAATTATTATTATTTAATATTATCAAATACATTAAAAATATCATTTGATAATTTCAAGCCAGAAATGTATTAAATTTTTTAAATTAATATTAATTAATTAATTAGATGTAATATCATTTATTTATTAATAGTGTGATTTAGTTACTACAGATAATGAGATCGATTTGTTTGTTTTTTATAAAAATTACATATTAGACTGATAAATTGATATTGAATCTTTTATAAATAATCCATAGATGTTGTTGTTTATTTTATAAATATAATGTCTATCGTAGTAGATGTTGATATGTGAAGAATATGTTGCCATCGATACCCAGTTTTGCATCTGCATTGTATATAGTACCAACTCCTATTGGAAATTTGCAAGACATTACGTGTCGGGCTTTGTCAGTATTACGTCAAGTAGACTGTATTGCTGTGGAGGATACACGTCGTACTCGTATATTATTAGATTGTTTTTCTATTCATACATCCTTATGTACATTACATCAGTACAATGAATTCAAAAAAATACCAATGCTAATATCGAAACTACAGGAAGGATTAAGTATCGCTTTAGTGTCTGATGCAGGTACTCCATTGATTAATGATCCAGGATATTGTTTGGTACAATCTTGTCAGAAATTAAAAATTAGAATTATTCCATTACCTGGCCCATGTGCTGCTATTACTGCATTGTGTGGATCTGGTTTACCACCGGATCGTTTTTGTTTTGAAGGATTTCTACCGCATAAACATAATTTACGTATAGGACGTTTGCGAGATTTATCAGAAGAATCACGTACATTAATTTTTTACGATGTAAAACATCGTATAATAGATACTTTAAAAGATATGGCTAGTGTTTTCGGGTTAGAGCGTTATGTTGTGATAGCTCGAGAATTAACTAAAATATGGGAATCTATTTATGGTGCTCCTATTGGTCAATTATTATCTTGGGTTCAAAAAGATAATTCTCGAATTCAAGGAGAAATAGTTTTAGTTGTAGCAGGAAATGATTTGAAAAAGAATGAATTATCCCCAAAAATACTTCATGTCATGCGATTATTAGCATCCGAGTTACCTTTGAAAAGAGCCGCAACTTTGGCGGGATATATATATGGTGTAAAAAAGAATACGCTTTATAAGAAGTATCTAGATGAAAAAATTAAATAAAATTAAACATGCGATGTGATTTGATTGATGACTTAGCAAAGAAGGCATGGTTATAATATTTTGAGGAGTTGACTAGACAATCGCTGCTTCTTTGTATTTATAGTACTTAAAGATAGTCGGTGTGATTACAAATGAGGGGGAGGAAAGTCCGGGCTCCATAGGACAGGGTGCCAGGTAACGCCTGGGAGATGTGAATCTACGACAAGTGCAACAGAAAGAAAACCGCCTATAATTATTTTATAATAAATTATAGAAATTATAGGTAAGGGTGAAAAGGGGTGGTAAGAGCACACCATTCGAATTGGTAACAATTCGTGTTATGTAAACTCCACTCGGAGCAAGGCTAAATAGAAGTTCTACAGTATGGTCCGTACTGAACTTGGGTAGGCTGCTGAAACTATCGTGTGAACATTAGTTTAGATGAATGATTGTCCAAGACAGAACCCGGCTTATCGGTTAACTCCTTGTTAAAAGTCAAATATAATCATCGTGTGTGATCGTTGTTTTCATGATAAAGATATGTGTAGTAACACTAAATGTTAAGATAATGTTTTTCAGAGAAAGATTGATCGACAATAATATTTAGATGGCGATTACAATGATTTGTAATCATGATGAGTTATTATAAGAATGGTATATCTGATAAAGAAATAGTTTTGATTTGTTAGAATAGATATTTTTTGCATATTTTAAGTTAAGTTTTGAAGATTTAATTAATTATTAAAATACATGATGTATTTAATGCTACATGTGGTAAGAGTAAAATAATAGTAATATTTATAAGTAGTAATTTATTACATGAAAAATGTAAATAGATATAAACAGTACATGTTGTTATATGTTATAAAAAATTATAAATTGGTTATTTGTATAATGATTTTCTAAAAAATTGAGAGTTATAGTAATTAATTGAGAATTATTGATTCTCAAATGGAATAAAAGTGTTATTTTTATTTTTAATAGAATGGTATGTTCAAACTGTTATGTAAAAATTCATTTAATTAGGTTAAATATGTTAAATTCAATATAATTGACTTTGAAAATTTGTGAATGGAATTCAATAAGTAATGAATATTTTAAAAGAATTGATACATGTAGTATGGCAAAATAATCTTGTATTATTTCCTAATGTGAGGTTGGTATTAGCTATTTATTCATTAGCATTTCTTATTCTTTTTTTAGAAAATGCTATTATTCCGGCTGTTTTTTTGCCTGGGGATAGTTTGTTAGTGATATTAGGAGTATTGATCGCAAAAGGTATTTTGAATTTTACCGTTACTTTAGGAATTTTAACAATAGCTGTCAGCTTGGGTAGTTGGATTAGTTATTTACAAGGTAAATTTTTGGAGAATAATAAAATTTTTAAACGCTGGTTATCTTTGTTACCTAATAAATTTTATCAAAGAGCGAATTATATAATGAATAGGTATGGATTGTCTGCGCTTTTTATTGGTCGCTTTATAGCATTTGTGCGAACAGTATTACCTATTATTGCAGGAATATCTGGATTAAGTTCTTTTCGTTTTCAATTATTTAATTGGATCAGTTCATTTGTGTGGGTATTTATATTTATTGTTTTAGGTTTTTTTTTAGAACGATTAGAATGTTTTTATATATGTTATGATATGTAATGAAAAATTACTTATTCTTATTAAATAAGAAGATAAAAATATAGATTTATTATTTTATTTGAAAATCATCGATATACGACCATTTTGGTATGGTGTTGATCTTGTAAGAATAAGATCTTCATTTTTCAATAAAGCATGAAGATTGATTTGATGAAATTACTTTTTATTGAAAAGTAATGACCCCTGCTGGATTTGAACCAGCGACCAAGCGATTATGAGTCGCCTGCTCTAACCGATCTGAGCTAAGGGGCCTTGGTTTGTTTGTAATGATAACAATTGAGTTTGTGTTCATCATCATCTTGTCTATGCGCATAACAACTTGTTTTATTAAACACACAATATCACGCATATACTATTATAGTATGTAATAATAGAGTTGTTATTAATTTTAATTGTTACTATATTTGTATTTTTTATTTACTAGTATATCTGATTACTATCATGTATATCATATTTTACAATTAAAATAACTAACATTCTGATGGTGTGTATCGAATAACGTATCCATAAAATTATATAATATCATGATTATAAAAAATGATGAATCATGCTTCTGAAATTTTTACTTAATCATCCAAAAAGCTTCTCAAAATTTCAGATCGACTAGGATGACGTAATTTTCTTAAAGCTTTTGCCTCTATTTGGCGAATACGTTCGCGAGTTACATCAAATTGTTTGCCCACTTCTTCTAGAGTATGATCAGTATTCATATCAATACCAAATCGCATACGTAATACTTTTGCTTCTCTTGGGGTCAGTCCAGCGAGTACATCATGAGTAGCAGTGCGCAAATTATCTGAAGTTGCTGAATCTAAAGGTAAATCATGATTGGTATCTTCAATAAAATCTCCAAGGTGAGAATCTTCGTCATCTCCTATAGGAGTTTCCATAGAAATAGGTTCTTTAGCAATTTTTAATACTTTTCTAATTTTATCTTCTGACATAAGCATACGCTCAGCTAGTTCTTCTGGTGTTGGTTCATGCCCTATCTCTTGCAACATTTGTCGAGAAACTCGATTAAGTTTATTAATAGTTTCTATCATATGAACTGGGATTCGGATGGTACGCGCTTGATCGGCTATCGATCTAGTAATTGCTTGACGAATCCACCAAGTAGCGTAAGTGGAAAATTTATAACCTCGACGATACTCAAATTTATCCACAGCTTTCATCAATCCAATATTGCCCTCTTGTATTAAATCTAGAAACTGCAACCCTCTATTTGTATATTTTTTGGCAATAGATATAACTAAACGAAGATTAGCTTCAACCATTTCTTTTTTAGCTCTTCGAGCTTTAGCTTCTCCAATAGACATACGACGATTAATATCTTTTACTTGCTCTATTGTTAATCCTGTTTCTTGTTCAATTTGATGTAGTTTTGACAAACTATTTTCTACATCTTCATCAACTTTATATAATCTTTCTGACCATGATGTGTGCATAGATAAAGCTGTATTAAACCATGTTTTATTGGTTTCGTTGCCTGAAAATAACTCTATGAAGTTTTTTTTTGGCATTTTACTAATTTCGACACATAATTTCATAATTAAGCGTTCTTGCTTACGTACTCGTTGCATCATAGATCGCATATTATTAACCAAATAATCAAATTGTTTTGGAACTAATCTAAATTGTTTGAATATTTCAGAGAGCTTTAAAATTTCTTTTGATGATTTAATATGATTGCGTCCATTATATTTAATCGTTTTGCGTGTTATTTCATACTGGTCTCGTAGTGCTGTAAATTTTTTACAGGCTATTTCTGGATCAATGTTATTTTCATCATTATTTTCTTCTTCATCGTCATCAGATATTGATTCAGTTATTATTTCAGAAGTTATGTGGGTTATGTTGGTGTGTATTGATATATTTTCATTTATATTAGGATCAACAAAACCTGTAATTAAATCTGAAAGACGCGTTTCACCTGTTTCTACACGTTTATACTGATCTAAAAGATAAGTAATTGCTTCTGGATATTCCGCAACTGAACATTGTACTTGATTTATTCCGTCTTCAATTCTTTTAGCAATATCTATTTCACCTTCTCGTGTTAATAATTCCACAGTACCCATTTCCCGCATATACATTCGTACTGGATCAGTTGTTCTCCCTAATTCTGAGTCAACGCTAGTTAATGCTTGAACGGCAGCTTCTGTCGCATCTTCTTCGTCATTAGTAGAATGAGTGTGTCCAATTAATAAAAACTCATCAGAATTAGGAGCTTCTTCCATAACTTGAATACCCATATCATTCATCATTTGTATTATATTTTCGATTTGACCAGGATCCACAATATCTTCTGGCAAATGATCATTGACTTCAGAAAAAGTTAAGTATCCTTGTTCTTTTCCGAGTGTGACGAGTAACTTAAGTTGTGATTGTGGGTTATGTTCCATAAAGACTCCCACGTTTCAAAATAATATTTATATTTAAAAGTTTAATAGTAGTGTAATTTCCCATCTATTGATGAAATGTAAGTGAATTATTAAAATAATTCATTCAGGAGGTATTTTTATGATTGTTTTCATTAGTAACATTAAGTCCAAGAGTTTATATTTTTATATTAATGTTTCGATAATGTTTTATTTAATAACCATAATTCTTGACGTTCTTGCATTGTTAAACCAGATGTACGATCACGTGCAATCAGTATCTCTTGGCGTTTTTCAAGAGTTAAATTATATAATTTGGTCAAAGCATCAATAAAAGTAGTTTCTATCATATCATTTGTAATTATGTGATTCCAATATGCTAGTAATTCAAGTTTTGAAAAAAATTTATTCCCACGATAATGCTCTAATAATTGAGCAGAAGTTGATATTGGATATGTTTTGCATATTTGAACTAAATCAATAAACATCACAATATCATCTTGTTCAAATTGTTCCAATCCTTGCACACTTGGGACTAATTTAGCAAGTCGCGGATTTTGTATGAGTAATACTATCAATATGCGTTCTATGCTGTTATTTGTATAACATCTGTTTATTTTATTATTGCATATAATAGGTTTTTTTATGAGCAATTGGCTCAATTTATTATCATCTAGAATCCCTATTTTGTTGCCTAATTGTTGCAGTAAACACAATTTTAAAGTTTGTCCTGGAATTTTTTTAAGTATAGGTAACATCAGGCTACTTAATTTAACCCGACCTGATAATGTTTGTAAATTTGTTTTTTGTAATAATGTTTCAAATAAAAAATTTGATAAATCTTGTGTTTGGGTTAACTTTTTTAAAAAATTGTTTTTTCCTATTTTACGTATCAATGTATCTGGATCTTCTCCATGAGGCAAGAATGAGAAATGTATTTGACGTTCATCAGTAAGATATGGTAGAGCGGTATTTAGTGTACGCCAAGCAGCTTTTTTACCAGCATAATCACCATCATAACAACAAATAATTTGATCAGTAATACTATATAATAATCGAATATGATTATCAGTAGTAGAAGTTCCTAAAGCAGCAACTGCATAGTTAATCCCAAATTGTGTTAAGGTGATAACATCAATATAACCTTCTACTAAAAGTATGCAAGAGAGATTTTTTTGTTTCATGCGTGCTTCGTACAAGCCATATAAATGTTGACTTTTTTTAAAAATTTTGGTATCTGGTGAATTCAAGTACTTGGGTATTTTTTTTTGGGTAATAACACGACCTCCGAATGCTACAATTCTTCCCGCTATATCTCGTATAGGAAACATAATGCGGCCACGAAAGCGATCGTATTTATGTTTTTTTGTATTATTGCTAATTAACATGCCTGATTGATCAAGTAGCTTTTGATCATATAATGTCAGACTAAATTTTTGTATTATGTTGCTCCATCTGGATGGAGCAAATCCAATATTGAAGTAATCGATAATTTTGGTATTTAATCCACGATTTTTCAAATATTTGTAGGCGTATAAATATTTTTGTTGGGTTAATATATTTTTATAGTATGCACATAATTTATTCATTAATTGATATAAATTATTTTTTAGATCATTATTGTTTGTATAGGATGTTGAATCTTTTTCTATTGGTATTCCGTGCATGATTGATAGTTCTTTAATAGCTTCAATGAATGTAAGTCGGTCATAATGCATCAAAAAATCTATTGCATTTCCATGTGATCCACAGCTGAAGCAATAATAAAATTGCTTTTCGATATTGACAGTAAATGATGGGTTTTTTTCAGTATGAAACGGACAGGAGGCCAAAAAATTCTTCCCCTGTCTTTTTAAAGACACACGTTGACCAATTAAATCAACAATATTAGTACGTGATATTAATTCATTAATTACTGTATTTGGGATTCGGGTAATTGCATTTCCTTAGCTCATGTTATTGAGCACAGATAACACAAACTATTGTCAATCATCAATGATTGAACATCATGTATGTAACTACATGTCATTTGGTTCTTATAATTGTTTAAAGTAAATTGTTGATTGTTATGTTTTTGTACATAAAAATTGTAAGATCATTTAATATAAGCGAATACGTCTTAAATTTTCTCGAGCTAGTTTTTTGATATGACGTTTAATAGCTGATGCTTTGGCTCGTTTACGTTCTGTGGTTGGTTTTTCATAAAATTCTCTACGACGTACTTCAGATAAAATTCCTGATTTTTCACAAGATCTTTTGAAACGACGTAACGCTACATCGAATGATTCGTTTTCACGTACTTTAATTATTGGCATATATCTATCTCTATTATTTAATATTTTTGATTGAGGATTGTTATTATATATTTTATATAAATAACTGTATTTTTATTATTTTGTAATATAACATTAAATATTATGACATGAAATATAAATAGTGTGAGTACTGTGTAATTATCAGTTGGATATAGAATATTATATGCGTGTTTTAGGTATTGAAACTTCGTGTGATGAAACAGGTGTAGCAATTTATGATCAATATAAAGGATTATTAGTGAATGCAGTACATAGTCAAAATGAATTGCATGCTGCTTATGGTGGCGTTGTTCCTGAATTGGCTGCTCGTGATCATATACGAAAAATAGTTCCTTTAATTTTATCTACATTAGATCGAGCTGGTTTGGAACCTAAGAATATCGACGGAATAGCATATACTGCTGGACCTGGCTTGATGGGCGCTTTATTGGTTGGAGCAACTGTTGCTAGAACACTTGCGTATGCTTGGAAAATACCCGCTGTCGATATTCATCATATGGAAGCTCATTTATTAGCGCCAATGTTAGAAAAAAAGATTCCTACTTTTCCATTCGTGGCATTATTGGTATCTGGTGGACACACTCTGCTTGTGTCTGCAAATAATATAGGGGAATATAAAATATTAGGAGAATCTATTGATGATGCTGTTGGAGAAGTGTTTGATAAAATTGCTGTATTATTAGGATTAAAATATCCTGGGGGGGCTTTATTATCCCAAATGGCTCGAAAGGGTATTCCGGGGCGTTATGTATTTCCTCGTCCCATGACTGATCGACCTGGTTTGAATTTTAGTTTTTCTGGATTAAAAACTTTTGCGGTAAATACTATTATGTCAGGTTCTCATGACGCTCAAACTTATGCTGATATTGCACGCGCATTGGAAGATTCAGTCGTTGAAACACTGGCAATTAAATGTCGTCGTGCATTAAATCAAACTGGATTGAAGTGTTTAGTAATATCTGGAGGTGTTAGCGCTAACCATGAGTTGCGGTCATGTCTTTTGAAGCTGATGTATATATTAAAAGGAAAATTGTTTTATCCTAGATCGGAGTTCTGTACAGATAACGGTGCAATGGTGGCTTATACTGGATTAATTAGACTAAAGGCTGGATTATTTAGTGATTTACCAATTGTAGTGAGACCACGCTGGTCATTAGAAGATCTTCCCCGAATCAATCAAAAACAACAATCATTGTGATTTATGAGTCGGGTTAATATAGTATGTTAATCACGCCAAATACGTTCTTCTTTATGATTAAACAAACGTCTAATATTAGTAATATGTTTTATTATAACTAAAGAAGATATTATTATTATTGGAAGTAAATATTGAGATTGAAAGTACCAAGCATAACAAGGTATGATAAGTGCAGTAACGATGGCTCCCAGTGAGGAATATCCAAAAGATAACACAATCAATGTCCAAATACTCATCATTACTATGGAGGAGTTAG
The DNA here is from genome assembly GCF_023585865.1 of Blochmannia endosymbiont of Camponotus sp. C-046. Taxonomy (NCBI): domain Bacteria; kingdom Pseudomonadati; phylum Pseudomonadota; class Gammaproteobacteria; order Enterobacterales; family Enterobacteriaceae; genus Candidatus Blochmanniella; species Blochmannia endosymbiont of Camponotus sp. C-046. The sequence goes on along the minus strand of NZ_CP097752.1, from coordinate 591,276 downwards.
GATCTATGGTTATGAGAGTTCCAAATGCGGTAGCTACGCCTTTTCCTCCATAAAATTTAAAAAATATGGGATACATATGCCCCAAACAAGCAAAAACAGCTGTAGCTCCTAAGAAAATAGGAGAAATTTCAAAATGTAATCCCAACCAAACCGGTATTGCTCCTTTTAGTATATCAAATAAAATCACACTAATTGCAATTTTAATCCCTGCGATGCGTAAAATATTAGTAGCACCAGGATTTTTAGAGCCAAAATTTCTTGGGTCTGGAAAATGTAATATTTTGCATATTAAAATAGCGCTGGATATTGATCCTAAAAAATAAGCAAGTATCACTATGATAATGGGAGAAAAATCATAAAAATTCATTTTATTAAGATTTAAACCAATTTATTGCATACATTTTTTATATAGTGTGTATATTAAACAATTAAACGGTCAATATCATTTAAATAAATGATTTTTTATGTAGTAAATACAATGTATGATGGATATCTTATTTATTGAACAACTAACAGTAATGGCGTATATCGGTATAAATGATTGGGAAAAAAAATGTTTACAAAAATTAATTTTTGATTTGCAATTATCATGTAATACTGATTTTTTTTTTAGATAATCGAAACATAATATCTTATGTCGATTATACTCATGTAAATCAAGTTATACTTAATTTAGTGGGCCAAAAACATTTTTATTTAATAGAAGATGTTGCTAATTTAATAGCAAATACGTTGATGGAAAAATTTTGTATTGAATGGATTCGTGTAAAAGTAAGTAAACCTGGAGCAATTCACAATGCTTTTAATGTTGGTGTATGTATTGAGCGACAGAACAAAATGTTTATCAAATCTTTAAAAAAAGATTAGTTTGTTGAAGAACATATGAATATGTCTGTAAAATAATGAAAATTCTTAAATAATCAAATTATTTCTACATACCATGAAAATGTGGTAATGCATGTGTTATGATTACTTTATGTTAAATATTATATTTTATATTATTGATTTTGGGTCGTTAATATTAGATGTACGTAGATTAGTTATTTCATTGATTTTGGGGATAGTAGAAGGTTTAACAGAATTTCTTCCTATCTCTTCAACAGGGCATATGATATTGGTAGAAAATATTTTAAATTGTATGGATGATTCAGTTATAGCTTTTACTGTGATTATTCAATTAGGTGCTATTTTGTCTATAACAAAAATCTTTTGGAATCGATTATATTGTATGAGTATGATTTCTATAAAAAAAATATTTGTTAAACAACACGATAATAAAAATTATTTATGTATTCGACATATATTGTTAGGAACGTTGCCTGGGACAATATTAGGAATGATTTTTTATGAAAAAATTAAATTGGTTTTTGAATTAATATATATTATGTATGGGTTAATAATTGGAGGAGTTTTTTTATTAATTGGGGAATTATATATATCTAAAAAACCACGCGTATCAGATATTAATAATATAACTTATTTGCAAGCTTTTTTAATTGGATGTTTTCAATGTTTAGCTTTTTGGCCGGGATTTTCTCGCGCTGGAGCTACTATTGGAGGCGGATTATTAGTTGGTCTTAATCGACGTATATCGTCAGAGTTTTCATTTTTTTTAGCAGTTCCTATTATATTTGGTTCTGCAGTCTTAACTTTTTATCATTATAGATCGTTTATTGATCTCGTAGATGCTTTGCTATTACTAGGAGGCAGTGTCATAGCATTTATTGTGGCATTATTTACTGTAAGATATTTCTTGAAAATAGTTCAAAATATTTCTTTAATTCCTTTTGCTATATATCGATTTTTATTAGCAGGAGGTATCTATTGGGGATTAATAACATAATTCACATTAATGTTATAATGTATTTGATAATAATTTATATTATTAAATATTTGTATTGATTAAGCATGTTGTGCGCTGAGTATTAAACAACAGAATTATTGCTACAACAATTATAGTCACTGATTGTGATTCATAATACACATGTTATTTTTTTGTATGTAGATTTATTAATATTATTAATGATAGTTCATCATATCTTTATTGTAATTTTTCTCTAGTAATATGTATTTGCTATAGTTTATTTGATTATTTATAGTGTTTTAAAATTTTGTTTATAAATATTTTATATTTATTTATTTTTCCATGAATTTAAAGCATGTAAACGTCTAACATATAATTCTTTAGTTATATTTGATCCGGTAAATCCCTCTTTAATAATGTCTGAGGTAGAAATTTTTTTTGCTATTGCAAAGGCTGTTCGTAGAAAATTTTCTTGATTTAACACATAACTGTTATGACTTTCATGTCTTATTGTATCGGATTGAATAACTAAAATAATTTGATTTATTCTGTTCGGGCGCCGCCAACAATCAAAATCATGGAATAAGGTCATTAGCATTTTAGGCGTCAACATGTTCAAGTCATGTAAATAGTTATGATATTCTGAAATAATTTTTGAAAAATTACGAATTTCATGTGGTATTTTTAATCTATTGCATAAATTGTGGATCAAAGTAACCCCTAATTTTCTGTGATCATAATGTTTGGTGTTTTTGTTTTTTTTGTTAAAAGATATCCCCTTGCTTAAATTACGACATAAAACAGAAAACCGTACATTGATATCATCTGTTAAATGAGCCGCTTTAGAAAGTGTTGTCATAGTATAATAACCAGTATTAATTTTTGAGTAATATTGATTCGGAGTAGGTATATCAAATAATGCATCTAATTCAGGGAATAAGATTTTTAAAGCTCCGCAATGACGTAAAACTGTAAAATATACTTGTGGGTTGTCTGTGATCAAAGCTTTTTTTGTTTCCGCCCATATACGTTCTGGAGATAGTGATAGTAATTCACGAACCATTTGTGTCATTAATATTAGCGTTTCTGAAGCTATAGTAAAATGCATGTGCGCGAATCGTGCAGCAAATCGAGCGACTCTTAATACTCGTAGGGGATCTTCATTAAATGTATGAGAAACATGCCGTAACAATCGTAACTCTATATCTCGTTGTCCGTGGTATGGATCTACAAGATTGCCATGTGCATCATAAGCCATAGCATTAATAGTTAAATCTCTACGATACAAATCTTCTTCAATAGTAATTGAAGGAGCTGTATGACAAGTAAATCCAGTATATCCTTGACCAGATTTGCGTTCAGTACGCGCTAATGCATATTCTTCATGATTTTCTGGGTGTAAAAATACTGGAAAATCTTTTCCAACTTGTTCATAACCTATATTCAACATTTCTTGAGGAGTAGATCCTACTATCACCCAATCTTTTTCTTGAACTGGTAGTTTTAACAGTGTGTCTCGTACAGCACCGCCTACTAAATATTTTTCCATTGCGTAATTCTCGATCAAATGATTGTAATATTAAAATGCTACCGATTAATTAAAAATTAAAAATATTTTATATAGAAAAAATTTTAAAAAGAAAATATAGTGATTTTTTTGTTTTTATTAATTATATTAAATAAAAATCGTTTAACAATTGTTTTAATAGTAATGAATTAAATCAATTTATTAAGATGCATAAAGTTTTATATGGTCAGATGATGTTTAGATAAAAATATTAATTACAAGTGTGTAGTGTAGTAAAAATATTGTTTTCAATTTTTTAAAGATATAATGATTAAGTTGTATTTAAAGTAGAATTATATAAATGCACCAAAACTGTATATATTATAATTTTGATTACTTACCAAATAATTTAATGTGTTATTAATGAAAAATGATACTTTCATGTATAATCAACTACGTTTTTATTCGTTCAAGATGTGTACTAGGTAAATTATGACTGTTATTTTTCCAAATTTTTCCAATTCGCGTGTATTAATCGTAGGAGATGTTATGTTAGACCGATATTGGTATGGGTCTACTGATAAAATTTCACCAGAAGCACCTGTTCCAATTGTTAAGATCAATAAAATTATAGATCGACCAGGTGGAGCTGCTAATGTTGCGATGAATATTGCTTCTTTAGGCGCTCAATCAAGATTATTAGGATTAACTGGAGTTGATGAAGCAGCTAAAATTTTAAAAAAACAACTCAATGAATCGAATATCAAATGGAATTTGATCCCGGTTAATACATGTCCTACTATAATTAAATTGCGAGTAATGTCGCGTAACCAACAACTTATTAGATTAGATTTCGAACAATGTTTTAATAATATTGATACTACGAAATTATTTAAAAAAATTGAATTGTATTTACCAAAATATAAGGTGTTAGTATTGTCTGATTATGCTAAGGGTTCTTTAAATTGCATAGAAGAAATTATTAAATTGGCACATTATATGAATGTACCAGTTATCGTAGACCCTAAAGGTATACAATTTTCTCGTTATAAAGGCGCTACTTTATTAACTCCTAATATATCAGAATTTGAATCGGTAGTAGGATTTTGTCGCAATGAAAAAATTTTGATAAATCGAGCTCAAGAAATTATAATTGATTATAATTTATCAGCTTTGTTGATCACACGTTCTGAAAGGGGTATGACTTTATGTACACGAGATGCGGCCCCATTATATTTTTCAACTCAAACAAAAGAAGTACACGATGTAATTGGTGCTGGGGATACAGTAGTTGGTGTACTGTCAGCAGCATTATCTGTTGGTAAAAGTTTGGAAAAAGCATGTTTTTTGGCTAATTTAGCTGCCGGTGTAGTAATAAAAAAATCGGGAACTTCTACTAGCAATGTAACTGACATGAGAGAAATCATGAATAATCATATATCTACTACTTTGCCGGGTGGTATATTAGATGAGAAAACATTAAAAGAGATGATAGCTTTAGTTCGTAATAGAGGCGAAAAAATAGTCATGACTAATGGCGTATTTGATATTTTGCATGCTGGTCATGTAAGTTATTTGACTAATGCTAAAAAACTTGGAGATAGATTAATTGTGGCTGTGAACAGTGACGGTTCAACAAGACGTTTAAAAGGTAAAACAAGACCTATAAATACTTTAGAACAACGTATGTTCATATTATCTGCTTTAACAGTAGTAGATTGGGTGGTGCCTTTTTATGAGGATACACCCGCAAGGTTAGTTACATACTTGTCTCCAGATTTTTTAGTAAAAGGTGGTGATTATCATGTATGTGATATTGAAGGAAGTCAAGAGGTATTGAGTAGTGGAGGAACAGTGCGTGTGTTAAATTTTCAAACCGGTTGCTCGAGCAGTAATATTATCAATGCTATTAAACGTAAAAATTGAAAACATGTAAGGTATATTAATACAATATATATATTGTAGTATGATATTAAAGTATATGGAATATTTCAGTCCTGGAATGTGGGTACAAGTATAATCATGTGAGGGTATAAATAATAAATAAATGTATTGATGTGAAAATCAATCATGTTGTTCTAATCTTTATAAAAAATTTAGTTATACAGAGAGGGTTATTTTTGTTATTTATTTGTTATTCATAAATGACTGGTGATTTTGAATTTGTGTTTATATTGGTTGTTGAATTGTTATGATTGTTTCGTTTTTATTGTGATGTTAAGTTATATTGTATATGTGTATATATAAATTCTTTTAATTCTCTATAATTCACATTTATATTATTTATGTCATCGTAAAATTCAATATTTTTATTGTAAATTATATGTGAGATTTTTACTGGTATTTGGAATAAATTTATACGAATAATATTAAATGTTTTAATTTTAAAATATTTAATATATTAATGTTGTTAGTTATTTTTTTAATTTATATATATATTGCATATAATGAACAGTGTTTTTATATAAATTTTTAATTTTCTGATATGTGTTGTATCAATATAGTGTTTAATGCATGTAGATTAAGGTTGTTTCAGTGTATATATAAGATAATCTATATTGAATTATATAAAAATATAAAAAAATTCAATAGCATTTATTGGTACGGCTTTATGACGATGGTTTGATATAATTTGAATGTTAGTAGCCATGGTTAACGTAAGATGATGGTATAGTTTTGGATCGACATGTATTATGTTATTTAAAATTATACTTTTGTTTGTAGTTTGGTTTATTGTTATTGGATGAATTATTGTATTTAGTGAGGATTTAATTATTATGTATCGGAGGAATTGTTTGTCTGAATTTGGATCACCTATAGAACGTGTCCAAAATGCATTAAAAGCATTACGCAATGGCCAGGGTATTTTAGTGATGGATGATGAAGACCGAGAGAATGAGGGTGATATGATATTTGCTGCAGAAAATATGACAATTGAACAAATGGCATTGGCCATTCGTTATGGCAGTGGAATAGTTTGTTTATCCTTAACAGAAGATCGATGTAAACAATTAAATTTAACAATGATGGTAGAAAATAATAGCAATCGTCATAGAACCGCTTTTACTGTTACTATAGAAGCAGCAAAAGGTATAACGACTGGGGTGTCGGCCGCAGATCGACTAACTACTATTAGAGTTTCTATAGAAGATAACGCAAAACCTTCTGATTTAAATCGTCCCGGTCATGTTTTTCCATTACGAGCTCAAGATGGTGGAGTATTAGTTCGTTGCGGCCATACAGAAGCAGCTATTGATTTAACTTCATTAGCTGGATTAGGACCTTTTGGAGTGTTGTGCGAGGTAACAAATAAAGATGGAAGCATGGCGCGTATATTAGAAATAATCACGTTTGCACGAAGACATAGAATGCCAGTTTTAACTATTTCAGATTTGATCACTTATCGTATTCATATGACTTAATGACAATCATTGTTTATTAAATGATAAATTTTTTAATAATATTTAAAAAATATATTGCGTAGAGAATTATAATTATCAATTATCATCAATAATAATGTGTTTGATTATGTATTTTTGATGTATTTTAATGAGCATATTTATTGCAATATTTTGTATAAATAGAATTTATATCATCTAACCAAGGTAGTGTTTTTGACTGAAATGATTATAATTGAATAATTGTGTTAAGAACATTAACTATAATAAATGATGTGGCTTAATTAGATAAAATACGTGGCTATATAATTTTTTAAAAAAGGTTCATAGAGAATTTGTTCAAGGAGAACATATGCTTGCCATTATACGTATTATTTTGATCTTGATATTGTCAATTAGCATTTGTATGTTTGGTATTATTTATTGTTTATTAAGTCCTCGTCAATCATATCACACTGCTTTTTTTAGTCGATTGTTTGGAAGTATGGCCCCTATTTTTGGTATTCAAGTTAAAATACGCAATTTGTTACGTAATAAATTACCAAAACATTGTATATATATCGCTAACCATCAAAATAATTATGATATGATCACAGTATCTTGTGTTGTGCAGCCACGTACAATAATAGTAGGTAAAAAAAATTTACTGTGGATTCCATTATTTGGACAACTGTATTGGTTATGTGGAAATATATTGATTAATCGTAGTCAAAATACTAGGTCTCATAACGTTTTAATACAAAAAGCTAAATCCATGAAAAAGAACGATATTTCTATTTGGGTATTTCCAGAAGGCACACGCAGTGCTGGAAGGGGTTTGTTGCCGTTTAAAATTGGTGCGTTTCATGCTGCAATTTCAGCTCAAATACCAATCGTGCCTATTTGTGTTTCTAATATTTCTAATAAAAAAATAAAATTAAATCGTTGGTCCAACGGTTTAGTAATTATTGAGATTATGCCTCCTATAGAAACTCAAAAATATGAACCTAATAAGGTGCGCGATATGAGTAAGTATTGTTATGAAGTTATGAAGATGAAAATTGATTCATTAAACAAAGAAGTAATTGAACACGAAACACAGATATCTCGAGTATTAAAAACACATTGCACAAAATAATTTGCAATTTAATTGTTTTTTTGGGAATGGGCGATTGTTATTGCTCGCTAGTTTAAATTATAAAATCACGGTATACGATGCAACAAACACTATTTGTTGGGATAACTGTTGTAGCTAATGTATAAAAATAAATTACAATAACAAATTTGTTGTGATGATGAAATTAAAAATAAAAATATCTTTGCATGTTAATGTTATTTATATCATGATGCATTTATACGGTAAAGAGCACCTGATAAGTCACGAATCAAATCGTTAGGATGTTCTAATCCCACATGAATTCTAACTAATGTTCCTGTAAAATCTAATGTACCCGAGGGACGTATTGGGCGTAGTTCCTCTACTTGATTCACTAAAATCAAAGATTCAAATCCACCCCAAGAGTATGCAATTTTAAAGTATTTAAAATGATTAATAAAATGAGACAATTGCGAATTGTTTAAACGTTTTTTTAGAATAAACGAAAATAATCCGCTAGATCCACTAAAATCTCTTATAAAATATTTATGTCCCTTGCATGTAGCTAAGGCGGGGTGATTTACTCGTTCTATTGCTGGATGTTGAGCTAACCAATGGGCAATGTGCAGCCCATTTTCTTCATGTTGTTTTAGTCTAACATATAAAGTACGTAATCCACGTGATGCCATGTAAGCGGTGTCAGCATCAACCATTTGTCCCATTAAATACGATTGTTTTTGCAATTGATCCCAACAGCGTGCATTGGACACTGCAGTTCCTATCATTCCATCAGAATGGCCTATGATATATTTAGTGCCTGATTGTAGGGAGATATCTACGCCTATATCTAATGCTTTAAAAAAAACTCCTGCCGACCAAGTATTATCTAATAATATGACAATATCTGATTTTTTTTTACGCACTGTTTTAACGATGCTAGGAACATTTTGTACCTCCATCGTTATTGATCCTGGTGATTCTAATACAACTAAACAAGTGTTGTGCTGAATTAAATTGGCAATATCATTTCCAATTAACGGATTAAACCAGGTGGTGTCTATATTCATTCTTTTTAAAACATATCGACAGAATTTTTGAGTTGGTTCATATGCAGAGCCTGTCATTAATATATGGTCTCCTGGTTGAACAAAAGAAAGGATTGTATGAGTAATTGCTGCTGTACCACATGGATACAGTACACAACCAACTCCGTTTTCTAATTCAGCCATTGATTGGCGTAAGGAAAAATGAGTAATAGTTCCATATCGACCGTAGAATAATTTATCCGTCGTGTTGTGATTTTTTGTGGCTTGTTGTTTTTGTTGAATAGAATCGAATACTACTGAAGATGTCCGTTGGATAATAGGATTAATTGCGCCGTATGTGTATTTTTTATCCCTGCCAGAAGTAATTAATGCAGTTTCAAGTTTTTTCATGATTATTATGTTGTATGGACTAATGATAAAAATTAAATCTATTTAATTATGTTAAATATAAATTTATATTCCTTATATTATTTTAATATATTCATATGATTTTTTAGATTAAAATATAACATAATGATAATGTTATATTTTACCGATCTTAATGGATATATATGGCGATGTCTAGTATTTATGTATTACGTGTATGTAAATTTTTATTTTTATAAGAATCATCATAAATAGGATTTATATCTAAAGATATTTAAATATATCAGGTGAATAGGTTTGAGTCTTAAAAAAAAATATTTTTTAACATCATCGGGTGTTTAAATGATATAACATATCATGTGCATCATGCATACATTTACTTAGGTAGTCGTCATATCATGTTTATTTACTAGTCCTGTATGTACTAATAGATTTAATATCCTTCCCATGTTCGTCTCTGTAAGCAATGAAAGTGATTATAAGTAAGTGTGTATTGAAATCGAAATCATTCATATAGTTACATAACATACGAAATGTAATAAATAAACTAGTGAGGTATTTGGTTATTGGTTTAATAACTACAGGTCATTATACTTTCAATGATTGCGATTGAATATGATCGTTATTGGATTTTAAATAATTAGCGGCATTAAAAAAATAATGATGATGATATAATTTAAGCTTTACGGAAAAAATTTTATTTACAAAAATAGTATTTTTTTTGCAATGATTACTGTAATTATTGGGTATTAAATAAATATTAGTTTTCCTTAATGGATTCAGAGATTAATCTAGAATTTTTTACTTAATTGTTATTGAGTATAACTGAAAATTTAATTTTTTATATACTGTTACTATCTAAATATAATTATTAATTTTTTTATTACGTACTTATGAAGTAGAAATAATTTTAGTAATCTTTAGTCAAAAGATGTAGCCATACAAATATATTGTTATATTCATTAAGTATGCATATTTTGAATAATTTTAATTAATTCATATAAAACTATTATATTAAAATATCATTAATTTAATTTAAGTTTCCTAATAGCTTTAATAACTAGGTTAACACATAAATCTATATTGTTTACTGTAGTGTTATGCGTCTAAGATTATTGAGTAATTTAAAATTTGTATTTTTGTATGTTTAGATAGCTACACTAAATGTGTCATCTATTTTGAGATTCATCATACAGTTAATAGTCTTTATTGGAATCTTTTATGGTTTTTATTGATTTTAATTTGTGTTTGTTTACATAAATGACGGTGTTTTATTAGCGCTTCATAATCATTAAGTCTTTATTTATCTTTTCACTATAGAGGTGTATTGTAATAAACAATAACTGATGGCCTGGGATTGAAAATAACTGTAGACAAATCTTATTTAATTATGAAAAAGTATTATTAATTAATCGAGGTTTCAAATCAATTGGACGGTGTTTTAAGGTGTGCCCGGACTTGGAATTGAACCAAGGACACGAGGATCTTCAGTCCTCTGCTCTACCGACTGAGCTATCCGGGCTTATTATAGTTTTGTGTACATTGTTATATATGTATGCGCAGACAACTTAACTATATTGTATTATCTTTATTCTTTTGAATTCGTCAATATATTTTGTTTGTTGATAATTACATTTTATCTAGAAACTATGTTTCTACTTCAAAAAATAGTTTAGATGGACACTGTGTGTGAAGCGACAGTTATACGTTGTTTATTTGCATAGGAACAGTTAGATAAATTTTAGTGGAGACAGCGTTTTTTGTTTATCATTTTAAATATAATGATGGCAATTAACTGTAATAATAAAATTGTGATCTTATGACGGAATAATTAAGTATAAATTATATTATTTGCGCGTGTTATTCCTAATCGTGTTGTGTTTTCTATTTATAGAGTATTAGTGTTTGTGTAATATAGATCGCATCCATGACAAATAATTTGGATCACCATCTATGATAGGAAGCACTAACAATTCTGGAACTTTATAGGGATGTAATTGCTTGATTGTATTTAATGTTTCTTCTTGTAAGGAACTGTGTGTTTTAATTAATAATTGTAATTCAGACTGATCTTTTAAGACATTGTCCCAATAATAAAACGAGCGCACTTCGTGTAGTACAGTTATACATGCTGCTAGTTTATGATGTAATAAAGTTTTCGTTAAATTTGAAACGATGGACATATCGTTAGGTATGGTACATAAAATTATTATCATTTTTTTCTGTAAATGATCAATTAGGGTAAATATCGTTAATTACATTGCTACGGAAAAATGTTCTTTCAAAACAAAAACGATGGTTTCATCGTTTATTTTAATTGTGTGCCCATTTTAAATGGGCAGTATGTTCGTACTATCTTTGATTATTATACTTAATAATAGTTGTGTGTGAAGTACTAAGTAAATAAAAAATAATTTTTATTGATTATAAGAAAATGTACTTATGAAGGTGTGAACACGCGTATATGTAAAAAATTTTTTCTTACCCCCTTGAAGCGGTCTTGAACGTCCCCATTTTAGGTATTGTCTTGAAGTGGTGAATACTAAAAAATTTGCATCTGATTTCTAATATCAGAATTTATTGCTGTACGATGCAAATAGTTAGATAATATAATTAGGGAGCATTAAATGAAAATTCGTCCATTGCATGATCGTGTAATTGTTAAACGTAAAGAGGTTGAATCAAAGTCTGCGGGAGGTATTGTGCTGACTGGATCTGCAGCAGGAAAATCTACGCGTGGAGAAGTGTTGGCTGTTGGTCATGGCCGCGTTTTGGAAAATGGGGGAGTAAAAGCTTTAGATGTGCGTGTTGGTGATACCATTATTTTCAATGATGGGTATGGTGTAAAAGTGGAGAAAATTGATAATGAAGAAGTATTAATTATGTCAGAAAGTGATATCCTTGCTATCGTTGAGAAATAATTCGCGACTAACTTATTAATTGAACTTGAAAATTTTTAAGGAAAATGAAATGGCAGCTAAAGATGTGAAGTTTGGTAATGATGCGCGTGTCAAGATGCTGCGCGGAGTGAATGTGTTGGCTGACGCAGTAAAAGTTACTCTCGGTCCTAAAGGTAGGAATGTGGTGTTAGATAAATCTTTTGGGGCTCCAGTTATAACTAAAGATGGGGTATCTGTGGCACGAGAAATTGAATTAGAAGATAAATTTGAAAATATGGGCGCTCAAATGGTGAAGGAGGTTGCTTCTAAAGCAAATGATTCTGCGGGTGATGGAACCACTACTGCTACTGTGTTAGCTCAATCTATAGTTAATGAAGGACTAAAAGCTGTCGCTGCTGGAATGAACCCCATGGATTTAAAACGTGGCATAGATAAGGCAGTAGTTGCAGCAGTAGAAGAATTGAAAAAGCTATCCGTCCCTTGTTCAGATCCTAAGGCTATTGCTCAAGTGGGTACTATTTCTGCAAATTCTGATGAAACTGTTGGTAAACTTATTGCGCAGGCAATGGATAAGGTGGGGAAAGAAGGAGTTATTACTGTAGAAGAAGGGTCTGGTTTACAGGATGAACTAGATGTAGTTGAAGGTATGCAATTTGACCGCGGTTATCTTTCCCCTTATTTTGTTAATAAACCTGAAAGCGGAACAGTGGAACTAGAGCATCCTTTCATTTTATTAGCAGATAAGAAGATCTCTAACATTAGGGAAATGTTACCTATATTAGAATCTGTTGCAAAAGCAGGGAAACCGTTACTTATCATCGCTGAGGATGTAGAAGGTGAGGCTTTAGCCACTTTGGTTGTGAATAACATGCGTGGTATAGTCAAAGTAACTGCTGTAAAGGCGCCAGGTTTTGGTGATAGACGTAAAGCTATGTTGCAAGATATAGCTGTGTTGACTGCAGGAACTGTGATTTCTGAGGAAATTGGATTAGAATTGGAAAAAGCGACATTAGAAGATATGGGGCAAGCTAAACGAGTAGTTATTACTAAAGATGCTACTACTATTATTGACGGAGTAGGTAATAAATCTGCTATAAATAGTCGTGTGGCACAAATTAATCAACAGCGTGACGAAGCTACTTCTGATTATGATCGTGAGAAACTGCAAGAACGTGTTGCTAAATTAGCCGGAGGAGTTGCAGTAATTAAAGTTGGAGCAGCTACTGAAGTAGAAATGAAAGAAAAGAAAGCACGTGTAGAGGATGCATTGCATGCAACTCGCGCCGCTGTTGAAGAAGGTGTAGTTGCAGGTGGTGGTGTTGCTTTAATTCGTGTAGCTAATGCTATTAGGAATGTGTGCGGTGACAATGAAGATCAAAATGTTGGTATTAAGGTAGCTCGCCGTGCAATGGAAGCTCCTTTGCGTCAAATTATGGCAAATGCTGGAGAAGAGCCGTCAGTAATTGCTAATAATGTCAGATCGGGAGAGGGCAATACTGGTTATAATGCCGCTACTGAAAAGTATGGCAATATGATTGAATTAGGAATTCTAGATCCTACTAAAGTGACTCGTTCTGCCCTACAATATGCAGCATCTATTGCGGGTTTAATGATTACTACTGAATGCATGGTTACTGAATTACCTAAAGAAGATAAGCCGGATTTAGGTAATGCAGGAGCTGGTGGTAACATGGGTGGCATGATGTAATTGGGATTCATTATTTTCTAATATAATCCTGAAAAATACAACCCTAATCTATATTTAGATTAGGGTTGTTTTTTTCAGGATTATATTAGAAAATAATGAATAGATTTTTGTAAATTTTATTATTTAAAATATTTTTATGGTATTTTATAATATTAATGAATTTAGAACTGGACTCAAGGTTATTCAAAATGGAGTACCATGTGTTATTATTAGCCACGAATTTACAAAACCTGGAAAAGGACAAGCTTTTAGCCGTGTAAGATTTAGACAAATAATTTCTGGTAAAATATTAGAAAAGACTTTTAAGTCTGGAGATTTTTTAGAATCAGCTAATGTTATAGAAATCAGACTAATTTATGTTTATCACGATAATGAATTTTGGTATTTCATGAATGAAAGGAATTTTGAAGAAATTGCAGTTTCTGAAGCAATAATAGGAGAGAACAGAAAATGGATTACAAATCAATTAAATTATATAGTAACTTTATGGAATAAAGTACCAATTCTTGTCACTCCGCCTGATTGTATAGAATTAAAAATTATAAAGGTTACTCCGTTAAAAAAGAGTAGCACTGGCTCTTCTGGAGTTAAACTAGCTACTGTCAGTACTGGTGCTGTAATTAAAGTCCCTTTTTTTATTCAATTAGGGGAATTGATTAAAATTAATACTCGTTTAGGTACATATATATCTCGATCAAAATAAAATGTAATAAATATTTATGTTGTTATTTAATAATTTTTATTCGAATAATTTGAATAAAAATTATTAAATAATTGATCATGATGCAGATAAATTGGTGTATATGGTAATTTTATTCCATTATTTTGATAATATTCTATAATCAACATATGCATTTGATGACATAAAGGCATTCTTAGTTTTATATCTGATATATGTATTCGTATTTCGAACATAGGTAATCCTTGTTGTAAATCTACTAAATATACTTCTGGAGGTGGGGTATTTAAGGAAAAAGAAGAATTTTTTGCTATTTGTAATAAAAATTTAACTATTTCTTTCATATCTGTTTGTAAGGGAGCAGGTATACGTAATACTACTCGTGTTAAAGTGTCCGATAAAGACCAATTAATAAATTGTTTTGTGATAAATTCTTTATTTGGAATAATGATTTCTTTATGATTCCAATCAGTAATAATAGTTGCACGAGTGTTAATTCGAGTAATATTACCAGTAAGTTTGTTAATAGTTACAGTGTCGCCGATACGAATTGGTTTTTCAACAAGTATCATTAAACCAGAGATAAGATTAGCAAATATTTCTTGTAATCCAAAGCCTAATCCAACACCTAATGCTGCTATTAACCATTGTATCTTAGTCCATTCTATGCCTATTAAAGAACATCCTATTATTCCACCAAGAAACATCAATATATATTTAGTTAATGTGGTAATAGTATATCCTGTGCCTGGAGTGAGATCTAAATGTTGTAACACAATAAGCTCTAAAAATGCTGGTAAATTTTTCACTGTTTTTGTAGTGATAACAATTACTAAAACAGCAATAAGAAATGAATTTAATGTTATAGGTTGAATATTGTCTACTCCTTTTATAGTAGATGTGACGTCCCATAATGTAATATTTTCTAAAAAAGAAAATGCAGAACGCAATTCAGACCACAATACAGTCATCAATAATAGAGCAATTATAGTAATAATAGATCGTATTAGTTGTAATGATTGCGTGCTGATAGTGTCTAAATCTAAAATTTTTCTATTTTTTTCATCTTTAGATGTTAATTTGTTAATTTGTAGTAGTTGAGAAAAATTAGATTCATTATGTGTTCTTAGAGTTAATTGTAAAGTTCGTTTTTGTTTGGCGCGTTCGTAAGCAATATGACGTTGTTGGATCAACGTCCATCTACGAATGACATGGTATATGATTAATGATATAATCCAAATGAATAATGATTCTTCTAATCGTCCTAATAATTCCTGAGCAACAAATAAATAACCTAATATGCAAGAAACTGCTGCTATTAATGGTGCGCATATTATTATATTCCATAAACAATGATTTATGATATTGTCAGAAGAATCATATTTGTTTAAATATAAAGGCAATCCAGAGCGTTTTAATTTATTAGTAATAAAAGTTAAATAAACGCATAATAAAATAAAACATAAACGACCTAAAGTACTGGAAAATTCTCTGTTGTTATAATTATTAAATATAGTTATCATCATTATTAAAAAAACAATTGTTCCAACAGCCCAGGTATAATGATGTGAAAATACGTGTTGAACTCTTTTTTTAGACCAACCAAAATGAGCAATAAATAATCCCTTTGAAGATGCGAAATAAACACTTACTATAGATATCCATAATATGAAAGTTGTAGCATTAATTCCATCCTGAATTGCAACAGAAATAGGATATAACCAATTATGACTAAAACTATATCCTATGACTGCCCATAATGTCGGAACTGGTAAAGCAATTAACATTGAGTACCATATATTATAAAAAGTGAGCAAGAAATGATCTTGATTTACTTTTCCTATTTTTTTGCTAGATTGTTCTAAAAATGTTTGATAATGATGATGTACGGCGAAATACAATCCAATTGATATTGGCATACACAATATTATCAGTATTATTAATGGTTTTCGAGCAGTGAAGATTCTATTTAACGAAGATATTATTTGCTCATTAAATTCATCTGAAGTTAACAGTTTGCGCAAATCTTGATAAATGTTTAAAGGATAAGATATAGGAATTGGGTAAAAATCAGCGGTCCAGAATAAATAGCGATGCATAGCTTTTTGTATATCTTGTAGTGCTGCTTGAAGTTGTTGATATGCAGCTTTTAATTTTGTCAATTCCAAGATTTGTGTATCGAAACTATTTAACAATGAAGTGATAAGGTTGCATTGTATGGTGTATTGTGTTTCCAGAATATGTTTTTGAGGTATTGTTAGAGGTGTACCGTCATCTTGTTTGATTTGAGATGATAATGGTATTATTTTATTCAATTGATTTTCATATTGTAGACGTTTAATTCTTAGTTGCGCCACATTACGATCTAGTTGTCGAGATTTAGGTATCTCTGGAAATTTAGAGACCTGAGAGCGTAGTGTTTCTTTAATAACTGGAGATGTATCTAACCATTGTGTTTGTTCAATTAAGTTTTTGACAGTTTGGTGTGCTTGTAATATACATGCTGCAATTTCTTGATTTTTTGATTTAATGCTGTTTATGTGGTGTGTTTGTTGATTCAGGATAATTGAAAGATCATGATTGATTTGTGATTGTTTTTCGATAGATTTTGGTAATGTATTACAATTTTCTGGTAATATTTTTTTTGTATATTTAATGGGCTGTTTTTTTTCTTCTTGATATAAATAATTTAACTGATGTTTTGGTGTGTGTGTTTCATGGTTTATGTAATTGTATTTTTTTTTAAGTAATTCTATACGTAATTGGGATAATTCTTTGTGATTGTTGAGGTTTAATTTATTGAGCTCAAGTTCGTGTGTTTGTAATTGTTTAGCTGCTTGTTCTGATTGTAACGTAGTAAATTTAGCTTGTTTTACTAGAATATTTAGATTTGTTGTATATAATATTTTTTGTTGTTCTAAATTATTTAATATATTTTTAGTTGCGACTTCTTGTTGTGGTAATAATATTAATGAATTATTAATAGAATGTATAGAATTACATTCTTGTTTTAGTTGTTTTGATAGATTTGTTAATTGATTATTGATTCGAAATAATTTTTGTTTGAGATCATGTTCATAAAAATTTTCATCGAAATTAACGATGAGGTTGGGTGTATTATTGCATTCTTCATTTAATTGAAGAATGATATATGACAAGTCGTTTATGATTTTTTGGTATTCTTGAATTTTAATATTGGAATTATTTCGTTCAAAAATAAAACGCAATGTAGATTGTAGATTATTTATAATGGTTTGCTGATGAGCATTTATTATATGCTCTTTTTTTTGTACATATTGTAAGTATTTTTTTATTTCTTGTTTATTTGAAAAATTATAAGAAAAGGTTATTAATGGGAATAACCACGTTACTATATATGTCAATAAAAAGAAATATTTAAAAAATATAGTTTTCTTTTGAATAATGACCATATACATAATATTGCTGCATGAATCTGATAAAATATATAATATGAATTATGTATAATTGTTTTTTTGATTATATCCTTGTGCTAACGGCATTCCAATACGAGCAATATCATGTGGTCGTAGTAGATTATTAAAAATAACTTTTTTATTTCCAAACAAATTAATAACAGTAGATCCTAATTTGAATAAACCCATTTCATGTCCTTTTTTTATTATTATTGCATCATCAGTATTGTTTGTATGATTTGGTGGGTAACGCCAATGTCTCACAACGCCTTCGCGTGGCGGAGTAACTGTGCCTAACCATGTAGTTTCAATGCTTCCTACTATTATAGCGCCAATTAAAATTTGAGCCATGTAACCAAAATCTGTTTCGAATAAACAGATTACCCTTTCATTGCGAGAGAATATATTGGGTATATTTTTAGTAATTTTTGGATGTACTGAAAATAAATCACCGGGTATATACAGTACTTCACGAAGTGTGCCTGTACAAGGCATATAGATGCGATGGCAGTTTTGTGGAGGTATATAAATAATAATGAAACTTCCATCACTGAAATAGTCAATGATATTATCATGACCTGCTAGTAGTCCATCCAAATGATAAGAGGAGCCTTTTACTTGAAAAATATTTTTTTGGCTTATTTTTCCTATTTCAGTGATGATTCCATCAGCTGGGATGATTAATGTAGATGGATTGGTATCGATAGGCCGAGCATTTTTATGTAATTTTCGAGTAAAAAATGCATTAAATGTTGCATAATCGGTTAAATTGGGTTTGTCAGATTCTTTCATGTCTATTTTATAAATACGAATAAACAGAAGAATAGCGTAATGTGTTATCCATCCACCTTTCCATGAGGCTACAAGTCCTACCAAGTAAGTAATCCAGTACTTTGGCAGTAAATATTGCAGTAAAATTTGTATTTTTTTTGGCATAATATGTGTACCTAATTTGGATTATTCATTCTTAATTGAGAGATAGCGATTAGATGTACATTTCGCTGTTGGTTTGCGTTGGAAATACACATTCTCTTAAATATTACTATAACATATAATATATTATTAATCGCGCAAAAGTATGTAAAAGTTGTTTTAGTTTCATTGAAGAAATAAAGCTAATTCTATTATCGATAAAAATTCATTGAAGTAATAGTGATTACTAAATATATAGTCTTTTGATTTTTAGGATATATACAGTGATATATTTTATAAATGTAGTGATTTGCAATTTTTATAGATCATAAACTTTTTTGAATTTACAATAAGAAGTAATTATTAATTCTTGTAAGCATTACTAACATTTATAGTGAAAAATTGTTTGAGGGGATTTATTAGTAATTAATATTATTATTTCTGAAATATTGTAGAAAAATGAAATTTATAAGTAACAGATCTGTAATTTTATTTCAATAATACCATGATTTATTGTTTTTAATATTTGATGTATGCTTATACAGTATGTTAGTATCAGGTTTGTCATTTGAAATTATAAACTGATATTTGATGAATTTGTGTATAAACAATATTTGATGAGTTTGATAAATATTTAATATATTATGAGAATTGTGTGATGAATAATATGAATAGAAAATTCGATACTGTGGTAATGTCACTTATTGTAGTAAACGCTTAATATATAAGCATAAGTGGAATGATATGCGTGATAATAATTTGATATGGCTTGATCTGGAGATGACTGGATTGGATCCAGATCGAGATCGTATTTTGGAACTAGCCACTCTAGTTACTGATAGTAAATTGAATATTTTATCGGAAGGTCCGGTTGCAGTAATACATCAATCTGAATCTCAGTTGTTATCAATGGATGATTGGAACACGCGTGTACATAGCGCTACTGGATTAATAGAGAAGGTAAGATGTAGTACATTGGATGAGATTAGCGCATCTAATTTGACAATAAAGTTTTTGAGAAATTGGGTCAATTTTAAAAAATCACCGATATGCGGAAATAGTATAGCGCAAGATCGTCTATTTTTATTTCGATATATGCCGGAATTAGAATCGTATTTTAATCATCGTTATTTAGATGTGAGTACAATTAAAGAATTAATGATTCGATGGAGACCAGATTTGATATCTGGATTACAATTACAGCACACCCATTGCGCATTAGATGATATTCGTGAATCTGTTGCAGAATTGATGTATTATCGTAAGCATTTTATACGATTAAAAGGTGCGTAATAAAGTTGATAATGAATATAGTTTTATTTAAGAGTAGTAGGAATGAATGCTATTAACTTAATAAAATAATTAGTTGGTATGTATAAGTTAAGTGTATGGTTGTTGTTTGTATACGATCTAAATACATTGAATAATAATTATAATTTTTACTTCAAATAAAAGCGGGAATAGCTCAGTTTGGGAGAGCGCAACCTTGCCAAGGTTGAGGTCGCGAGTTCAAGTCTCGTTTCCCGCTCCATTTTAGTATTTACTTTATATCATTGATTGAATCATTATATATTAATTCCAAACTGCATTTGAAATAAGTGTATTATTTTTAATATATCTTAGAATCTTAAATTATGCATAAAACCATTGAATTATTTTTAGCTGACGGATAAATTAAACATATGTATTTATTAATATGGTAGTGAGCTCTATAAGTAGTAGAAGTTTAAATATAATAAAATATTTTCAGTTTTCTTTCATAAGTGTATGTAATATACAATTGCTTTTTCAATATATTGATTCGATGCTTATTACTCGTACTCTGTATATCAATATGTTTATATTGATATACAGAGTACATCATGCAAATCAATTTTTGAATATGTATATAGATTATAATTTTTTAATTTTAACTTGAAATTTTATTTAGTGTAGAGAAATGTAATGAGTGTTGGTATATTTTTTATATTTTTATATAAGTTTTATATATATTTAAATGTATCTAAATGTATCTACAAAATTGACTGCATAAGAAGTGATCATGCGAGGGATTGCTTATATTATTTTGTTTATAACAATATTGTGGCGTATAAGATATTAAATTTGTATTAATGATGAAAAAATATGTATTAGTATTATCTGATGAATTACAAACCTTGTCATTAGGTGCTACTTTAGCTTCTGTTTGCGTTCAAGGTTGTTTAATTTATTTAAATGGCTATATAGGGTCAGGAAAATCTGTTTTTTGTAAGGGATTTTTGCATGCATTAGGACATATTGGGCATATTAATAGTCCTACCTATACTTTAGTTGAATCTTATATGTTGACACATTGGCGTGTGTATCATTTTGATTTTTATAGGTTAATTTCTTCGGAAGAATTGGAGTGTATGGGAATTAGAGATTATTTTGATGATCATACTATATGTTTAGTAGAGTGGCCAAAACAAGGAATGGGAATTTTACCAAAAGAAGATATTTCGATAACAATAAATTATCATGATCGAAAAAATTTTAGGCAAGTCATTATAGAATCTTCTAGTAATGTGGGTCACAAAATGTGCGATGATTTGTTAGCATGTTGGAAACTAGATATATGAAGTTGAAATACGAAATAATTTTCGTAATGACAATATTTTCAAAATATTTATGTGTTGAATCAGTTATAGCATCAACCCTTAACTCAATCTCTGTTACCAATAATGTTGATCAAGCTACAGTAACATTAGAGAGCGCTGTTGTTCCCGTATATATGATATTTTCTTTGCATAACCCGGAAAGAATTGTAATAGATCTTTTAAAAACATCTAAAGTTCAAAAAAATATATTTCCAATAAATTTTAATGGCATTAATTTAGTTAAACGTGTTCGAACAAATACATCTCTTAGTTACCAAAGTATACGTATAGTATTAGATCTCACTTCTCCTTCAATTATAGGAACAATAACGCAACAACAAATCAAAGAAAATTATCGTATTATGTTAACAATTTTAAAAAAAACAGCATTTACTGTCCCTGATATAAGTACTCGAAAAACACCCCCTATTATAAATCGTAAAATTTATGTTAATTCAGGTCAATCGATAAATAATCAAAAGAAAATAATAGATACGCAATTTATAAAAAATCAAAATCACACCAATACATTTGCTCCTGTTGTTGTAGCTATTGATGCTGGACATGGAGGACAGGACCCAGGAGCTACAGGTCGCTGTGGAATATATGAAAAAAATATTACTATTAATATAGCTAAGAAACTAAAAAAATTATTGGATTTAGATCCTAATTTTAAAGCCGTTATGATTCGCGATGGAGACTATTTTCTATCGGTCATGGAACGCTCTAATTTGGCTCGGAAAAGAGAAGCCAATGTATTGGTGTCTATTCATGCAGATTCTGCCTTAAACACTAAAGTTAGAGGAGCGTCTGTTTGGGTTTTGTCTAATCGTCGAGCTAAAAGTGAAATGATACATTGGTTACAACGTAGTGAAAAACATTCAGAATTATTGGGAGGGTTGGGAGATATATTAACCAGTTATCATAATGATCCGTATTTTAATCATTTAGTTTTAGATTTACAATTTGGTTACGCCCAAAGAGCAGGGTATGATATTGCAGCACATGTGTTACATCAATTAAAAAATATTACTCCTTTGCATAAGGATATACCTGAGTACTCTAGTTTTGGGATATTACGATCCCCTGATATTCCATCGATTTTAGTAGAGACTGGATTTATTAGTAATGTAAAAGAAGAATGTCTTCTGGCTAGCAGTGGATATCAAGACAAAATAGCTAATGCTTTGCATAAAGGTTTACGTTCTTATTTCATAATGCCACAGCAAAAATTATTAGATCATTCATAAGCTCAAAAATATATATTTACTATAAATTAATAAATAAAAAAGCAACAATTATTATATTAAATAAGTTATTATAAATTTGGTCTGTTTTTCAGCAATAATTATTGATATTTATTGCATATACTTATACATATAAGAGTTAGTATGTGTCCCTAAATAATTGAATTTTTTTGATAAATTATAGAAATAATTTCAGGTAATTAACATTTTTGACTATATATGCATCAAAGGAGAATTTTATTAAACATAAACCGTTAGTCATATTTTTAATGGGTCCTACAGCTTCTGGGAAAACAAGTTTATCTATTGCTTTAAAAAAAAGAAAAGAAAAAATAGATATCATCAGTGTTGATTCAGCTTTGATATATCGCGATATGAATATCGGTACAGCTAAGCCTGTTGCTGAAGAATTAAAAATAGCCCCCCATAAATTGATAGATATCCGTGATCCAGTTGAATGCTATTCAGCAGGAGATTTTTGTCATGATGCAGATAATGAAATACAAAACATCATACGATCTGAATACACACCCTTTTTGGTTGGTGGAACGATGTTGTATTTTAAAACTCTGTTAGAGGGGTTGTTTTTTTTACCATCAAGTAATCAAAAAATTCGTGATGATCTGGAATATGAAGCGCAGAGAACAGGATGGATAAATATACACGATTTATTAAAACATATTGATCCGATTTCAGCTGCAAAAATTCATTTAAATGATCACAAGAGAATAATTCGAGCATTAGAAATCTTCTTTATTTCTGGTAAAACGTGGACAGAATTAAAATTGATGACCAATCAACGATTGAAATATCGATTTTACCAATTTGCCATTGTTCCATCAAGTCGTGATATATTATATAAACGAATTGAAGAACGGTTTCATAGAATGTTAGAGATCGGATTTGAAAATGAGGTTATCAGATTGTTTGATCGATCTGATTTGCATACAAAAGAAGTCAAGCCGTCCATTTCTTGTGTAGGTTATCGTCAAATGTGGGAATATTTATCTGGTGAAATTAATTATAGTCAGATGGTAGTCAAAGGAATTTGTGCTACTCGGCAACTTGCGAAACGACAATTAACCTGGCTACGTAGATGGCCGAATTTATGTTGGTTAAATAGTGATAATTTATCTGAAGCAACTGATAATATATCGAAGATATTAATCAAAAATTCATCTGACATATAAAAATTTTAAAAAATTAAAATTTGGAATTATTTTTTGATTTATTTAGACCGTTTAAAATAATATAAAATTAATTTTAAGGATATTGAAAATGCATAAAGTTCAATTATTACAAGATCCATTTTTAAACGTGTTGCGACGGGAACGCGTTCCGGTTTTTATTTATTTGGTAAACGGCATTAAATTGCAAGGAGAAATCGAGTCGTTTGATAAATTTGTGATTTTGTTAAGAAATACAGTGAATCAAATGATTTATAAGCATGCTATATCTACTATTGTTCCTTCCCGTTTTGTTTCATACTATGCTAGTCATGCTATCAATCAAACTGCATTCTGATCGTGTATTTAAGAGGCTGTGTGATCTTTTTTTAAGTATAATTATATATTAATATGTGGTATTACCAAATATTATTAAATATAGTATAATAAATATATTGATAACTTTCATTGTATACGATTGAATATATATAATTTATTTGTGGAGTAGATTTTATTGTATGATTTAGGTTATTTGAATAATCAATCTATTTTAGTTAATATTACTTTTTTTGATAAAAAAAAACAAAATAAAAGTTTCAATTTACAGGAATGTTTGTCTTTGGCATCCACAGCAGGCATGGAGATATTGGAAATTCTTACGAGTAATGGAAAAACTTGTAATGCTAAATATTTTATTGGAATCGGAAAAGTATTAGAGCTTGAACGCATGATTCAAAATAATTCTGTATCTATTGTGTTGTTTAATTGTATTTTATCTCCTCATCAAGAACGAAATCTTATGTGTCTATTAAAATGTAAGATAATTGACAGAAATCAACTCATTCTTAATATCTTTGCGCAACGCGCACGTACGTACGAAGGTAAGTTGCAAGTAAGATTAGCTCAACTGAAGCATTTGAACTCTCGTTTAGTGCATGAATGGAGTCATCTTGAGCGTCAAAAAGGAGGTATTGGTTTACGAGGAGGGTCAGGAGAAATGCAATTAGAAAGTGATCGTCGTTTATTGCGTAAGGAAATGACCCAGATTTTATTGCGTTTAAAAAAAATAGAAAATCAACGAGAACAGGGCAGACGACATCGTGTTAGAATTGGGGTACCTACTGTTTCTTTAGTAGGATATACAAATGCTGGAAAATCTACTTTATTTAACGTAATGACTGCATCACATGCATATACGTCATCAAAACTTTTTGCTACTCTTGATCCTACAAGTAGACGTATTGTATATAAGGGAATACATGACATTATATTAACAGATACGGTGGGTTTTATTCAGAATTTACCAAATGATTTAGTATCTTCTTTTAAAGCAACCTTACAAGAAACGGTAGAAGCAACGCTATTATTACATGTTGTAGATGTTTCTGACGAAAAGTTTGAACAAAATATTAACACGGTACATTGTATGTTGAGTAATTTGAACGTTCATAATATTCCAATGCTGTTAGTGATGAACAAGATAGATCGATTAAAAGAAATAGTGCCACATATTGACCGCGATAATCATGGTTATCCAAGTCAAGTTTGGATATCAGCTCAAAATAATTTAGGTATTTCTTTGGTGCTACAAGCTGTTAATGAGTTACTATCAAACAATATGATTTCTTATGAATTGAGAATACCTATGAATAATGATTTATGCGAGAAGTTGTATAGACTACAAGTTGTTAAACAATATTGGGTTGAAGATGATAATTATGTTAGGTTAAAAATATATTTATCTGCTGTAAATTGGGGTCGTTTGTTAAAAAATAATAAATTATTGATAAATTATATTGTTTAATATTTTTAAAACAATAGAAATAGTTAGATCACTCATATAGTGTGTGAGGAAAAATATGGTTTGTAATCATCTTAATAACTATAGGTATATTTATGATCCATGGATACATCATTCTAGAAATGATGTAGATCATGCTTTTCTTGAAGATAATAATAAATCTGAATTTAATATATTAGATACAGATAAGTATTTAGATAAAATAACCGATAAATTAAATATATTTAGCAATCACAATAAAGATTCAGAAAAATTTCCTAGAAATAAAAATTTTTTTATCATATTAATATTGATTATTGTTGCTTTTGTGTGGATTATGAGCGGTTTATATACGATTAAAGAAGCGGAACGTGGAGTAGTTTTAAGATTTGGAAAATATCATCATTTAGTACAACCAGGGCTAAATTGGAAACCTACTTTTTTTGATATTGTAATTCCAGTAAATGTAGAATCAGTACGTGAACTAGCAGCCTCTGGTATGATGTTAACTTCAGATGAAAATGTAGTTCGAGTAGAGATGAATGTACAGTATCGTGTAACTAATCCAAAAAACTATTTATTTAACGTTATTGATGCTGATGATAGCTTGCGTCAAGCCACTGATAGCGCTTTGCGTGGAGTTATTGGAAAATATAATATGGATCGTATTTTAACAGAAGGACGCACGGTAGTACGTAGTGATACGCGAAGAGTTTTAGAGCAAACAATACGTCCTTATAACATGGGTATTACTTTATTAGACGTAAACTTTCAAACAGCACGTCCTCCAGAAGAGGTAAAAGCAGCATTTGATGATGCTATTGCCGCTCGAGAAAATGAACAGCAATACATTCGTGAAGCTGAAGCTTATGCCAATGAAGTGCAGCCACGTGCTAATGGACACGCGCAACGTATTTTAGAAGAAGGTCGTGCATATAAAGCACGCACTATCTTGGAAGCACAAGGAGAAGTACAAAGATTTTCTAAAATTTTACCGGAGTATAGAGCAGCTCCTGAAATTACTCGTGAGCGATTATATATTAATTCCATGGAACGTGTGTTAAGCAATACTAGAAAAATATTTGTAAATTCAAAAAATACACAGAACGTATTATTACTACCTTCAGGTCAAGTAGATAAAATTAAAAATAATAATAAAATCGCGTATTCTGATAGTATTGATAACACTGATGATGCGCTTAATTTAAATCAAATATGCGCCACTAGTGATACTGACATGAATGATTCACAGTTAATATCAAAAAGTACTCAGCTGTCTCATCATACGAGTTCTATACCTAAAGAAAAAGTATTAGATCAAAGACAGGCTAATATACAACGTATTGATATTGCACGTAAAGGGAGAGAGTCGTAGATGATACGAAATTTTTTTTCATTTGTTATGTGTATAATAATAATATTATTTTTTTCTTTGTTTACAATAGAAGAGGGGCATAAAGGTATTATATTGCGTTTTGGTAAAGTATTACGTGATACAAATAATAATCCATTGATCTACAATCCTGGATTGCATATAAAAATTCCATTTATTGAGACAATTAAAATTTTAGATTCACGTATTCAAACCATGGATAACCAAGCAGATCGGTTTGTTACTATGGAAAAAAAGGATTTGATTATTGATTCTTATATAAAATGGCGTATTAGTGATTTGAGTCGATATTATTTAGCAACAGGAGGGGGTGATATTTCTCAAGCGGAAGTGTTAATAAAACGAAAATTTTCCGATCGTTTACGTTCAGAATTAGGGAGATTAAATGTTCAAGGCATTGTGACAGATTCTCGCAATAAATTAATGACAGATGTACGTGCGTCGTTAAATAATGGTACTTCAGGAGAAGAAGAGCCAGAGTTTCATTTTAATAATATTAAAAAATCTAATTTCTATTTGAAAAATTATGATATTTCAAAACAAGAACAATATCGTGTTTCTGATTTGGTTCATCCAAACAGTATGGCTGCATTGGGTATTGAGATTGTGGATGTACGAATTAAGCAAATAAATTTACCGACAGAGGTATCTGATGCAATTTATCAGCGTATGCGCGCAGAACGTGATGCTGTTGCTAGGCGGCATAGATCACAGGGACGAGAAGAAGCGGAAAAATTACGTGCTACAGCAGATTATGAAGTAACACGTACTTTAGCTGAGGCTAAACGTCAGTCGTTAATTATTCGGGGTGAAGCTGATGCAGAAACTGCTAAACTATATGCTACTACTTTCAATGAAGATCCTTCATTTTATGCGTTAGTACGCACTTTACGTGCGTATGAAAATAGTTTTAAGAAAAATAACAATGATCTTATGGTATTAAGCGCGGAAACTGATTTTTTACGTTTTATGAAATCACCAAAAAGTACTACTGGGCTTAATAATTAATTATATAATTCAAGATATTTGTAGATTCTTGGATAATCATTATTTATGCTGTTCGATTAAATAGATTATATATGACCTGATGGAATAGAAAGCATCATGTACCCACAATGTATTATTAATAAAATAGTTATTTGAATTAATAGGTGACTTTAAGAAATGGCTAGAAGCATTGTTGTAATAGGAGCTCAATGGGGTGATGAAGGTAAAGGCAAAATAGTTGATTGGTTAGCTTCACGAGCTCAATATGTAGTGCGTTATCAAGGAGGAGATAACGCTGGTCATACTATTGTGGTAGACCGTAAAAAAATAACTTTGCATTTAATTCCTTCTGGAATTTTACATAATCATGTTACTACCATTATTACTAATGGAGTTGTATTATCGCCAGTTTCTTTAATAAAAGAAATAAAAATCTTATTAAAATCAGGTCTTTCAACATGTAAACGCATATTTGTTTCTGCGTCTTGCCCTATGTTGCTGCCTTATCATGTAGCAATGGATTTGGCTAGAGAAAATGATCGCATCTCTAAAACCATTGGCACGACAGGGTGTGGTATTGGGCCAGCACACGAAGATAAAGTTGCGCGACGCGCTTTACGAATAAGCGATTTATATAACATAAAGAGTTTTAAAAAAAAATTGAAAAATGTGATAGATTATTATAATTTTCAATTAGTTAATTATTATAAAACACATCCTATTAATTATCAGATTGTTTTAGATGAAGTTATGTCAGTATCTGACATGTTGATAGATATGGTTGTTGATGTAACCGAGTTATTAGATGATGCTGCAAAACGAGGTGATTCAGTTATATTTGAAGGAGCTCAGGGTAGTTTATTAGATGTAGATCATGGAACATATCCTTATGTTACTTCTGCTCATACTATCTCTGGAAGTGTAAGCGTTGGTGCAGGAGTTGGGCTTAGTTATATTGATTATGTTTTAGGTATTGTAAAAGCGTATTCTACTCGTGTTGGATTTGGTCCTTTTCCTACGGAATTGTCAAATGATATAGGTAATTGGTTATGTATGAATGGGAATGAATTTGGTTCTACTACTGGACGCCGTCGTCGTACTGGTTGGTTTGATGCGGTATCAGTACGGTATTCCGTAAAAATTAATTCTTTTTCTTCGTGTTGTTTAACAAAACTGGATGTTTTGGATGGCTTAAAAGAGCTAAAAATTTGTATTGCATATCGCAATAAAAATGGACAAATAATACATAAATGTCCATCTTCTTTGGAAGAATGGGAAGCTTTAGAACCTATATATGAAACATTACCCGGGTGGATGACAAGCACTGTAGGCATCACGGTGTTCCATCATCTTCCTAAAGAGTCACAATTATATGTAAAACGCATAGAAAAACTTATCGGAGTTCCTATAAGTATTATTTCTACTGGTTTAGACCGTTCTGCAATAATAATATTGCGTAATCCGTTTGATTCTTAATGCAATATGAGGGAATTGATATCTTATTTTGAATAAAAGACTATTTATTTGGTCAATAAATATTAAATTTATTTTTATTTATATTAAATATACGGTTACGATAAATAAAATATCTCAACATATTATATATCACTATATTTAGAATTAATAAATTCATGATAATGGTATATATCTAAATACATTGTATACCATGTCATTAGTAATAACATGGTATACAATGTATTTTACAAAGTTTATTTCGAATATTATGTGGAACTAATTATTTTCATAAGTGAAATGAGCGAATTAGTATATGGTATACATTCTGTAAAATCGGTTTTAGACAATTATTCCCAGCGAATTTTGTCTGTGTGTATTATGCATAAATCTAAAGATTTGCGTTTGAAATTGTTAATTGATCAAATAAAACAATGTAAAATTAGTATTCAAGAATGTAGTCGCCGACAGTTAGATATTCAAGCGCGAGGTGCGTTGCATCAAGGTATCATTGCCAAAATAGTTACAAATTGTTGTATGCAAGAAAATGATTTGCCGAATTTTTTAATGAAATGTAAAACCACACCATTATTAGTGGTATTAGATGGAGTGACTGATCCACATAATTTGGGTGCATGTTTAA
This sequence comes from Blochmannia endosymbiont of Camponotus sp. C-046, assembly GCF_023585865.1. NCBI lineage: Bacteria > Pseudomonadati > Pseudomonadota > Gammaproteobacteria > Enterobacterales > Enterobacteriaceae > Candidatus Blochmanniella > Blochmannia endosymbiont of Camponotus sp. C-046. The sequence continues at coordinate 561,161 of NZ_CP097752.1, read as the reverse complement.
GATCCGCAGATGCAGCCGGGGCGCATATAGTTATTGCACCACGTAATCGTTCAGCGCGTTTAAATGGAACAGTTAGAAAAGTGGCTAGTGGATCTGTAGATAATGTACCTTTTATGCAAGTAACTAATTTAATTAGGACGTTACGATTACTTCAAAAATATAATATTTGGATTATTGGCACTGTAATAAAATCTCAACATCTAATTTTTAACAGTAAATTAATTAGGCCATTAGCTTTTGTAATGGGTTCCGAGGGCGATGGTATTCGTTACCTAACCCAAAAAAATTGCGATGAACTAATTACTATTCCAATGTTAGGGGTTGCAACATCTCTTAATGTTTCAGTAGCTACAGGAATATGTTTATTTGAAGCATTGAGACAACGTAATCAATATAAATAATGCTTCTTGTCATTATGTGGGTATAGTTTCTTCAAGAAAATAAAGTTTTAAAATTTATATAAACGATCGTTTAAGAATAAAATACGCAAGAAATATAAACATTTATATTTTTTTTTAAGAATGTTATTCTTTCAATAAAAGTGGAAAAATTATAATGAAGGGAAAATAATATATGCGTTATTATGAAATAGTTTTTATGATACATCCTGATTTTAAAGAAGAAATATCTAATATAATTGGTCACTACACCACCATTATTACTAATGGTCAAGGAAAAATTCATCGCATAGAAAATTGGGGACGTCGCCAATTAGCGTACCCAGTTAAAAAGTTGCATAAAGCTTATTATGTGTTATTAAACATAGAAGTATCTCAAGATATTGTTAAAGAATTAAATGATGATTGTCATTTTAACAAAAAAATCATACGTAGTATGATAATACGAACTAAATATGCGGTCGTTGAACCATCTCCTATGATGAAAAAAAGAGAAGAAAATCAAGAGTATTACATAAATAGTACATAGTACAATAAAATATATTATGCACATCAAGTACGAAGGAAGTTATTAGTTTTATTTAAATAAATATTTATTAGTATTGTGTTAGTTTTAATGAAATGTTTGTGGATTTTAACAATGAAAATGATAATTGAAAATCTAGAAATATTTCGATTACTTTTTATTTTAAAAAAGTAATAATTTTTAATTATAAAATAAGTTCATTAAATTTGTACGAATTTTATGATAGAGTATGGAGTTAATTAATTATGGCACGTTTTATACGTCATCGAAAATTTTGTAGGTTTACGGCAGAAAAATGTATTTATGTTGATTATAAAGATCTTATTACAATACAGCATTCTATTATAGACAGTGGAAAAATCATTCCAAGCAGAATTACTGGAACGCGAGCAAGATATCAACGACAGCTAGCACGTGCCATTAAAAGAGCACGTTATCTTTCTTTACTACCGTATACTGATCATCATCAGTAATTGTAGTTTCTTGAGAATTAGTATAATGTTTATATATTATAAACGGAAATAACAATGAAGATTATTTTATTAAGTAATATCGATAAACTTGGAAGTATAGGATCAGAAGTTATCGTACGTTCAGGTTATGCTCGTAATTTTTTAATACCCAAATCTAAAGCAATACCATCTACAAAAAAAAATATTGAAATATTTAAAGCACAACAACTTGAGTTACAATCTAAAACTATAGCAGCGCAAACTCAAGCTGAATTTTGCGCAGAAACTATCAACAAATTAGGTAGTATTACTATTAAAGCTAAATCAGGTGTTGAAGGGAAATTATTTGGTTCTATCGGTTCTCGTGATATAGCTACTGCGATCACAGCCGCTTCTGGTTTTAATATTTCTAAATCTCAGATTAGATTACCTAACCATGATGTATTAAAAACTATTGGTACATATAATATAAATATTCATATTTATAACGATATTTTTGCCAAAATAAACGTTATTATTCTTGGTTAAATAATGAAAATTAAATAATCCATAAATAATACAATAATTTTCATTATTATTATTTAAGTCGTATAAGAAAATTCTATAAACCCTTTTCAATTATTGCAAAATAGAAATGTAAGTAAGGGATACATCTTTTTTAAGAAAATATAAACATGAAGATGTATATCTTTTATTTCAACTAATAATCATTATTATATGATTACTTAAAGTTAAGTGTTGATTTTTATAAATACATGATTAATATGTTGTGTTTTGAGCTTATCTTATGCTCGCTCAAAAAGTTAATAAGGATATATGTTATGGTTTTTTATCATAAAATGGTGGAAAAAGTAAGTTATATTGCTCGTACAGCTGGAATAGAAATTATGAGGATTTATAACGGAGGTTTAAAATTAAATGCGTGCAAGAAGTTAGATACATCTCCTATCACTAATGCTGATTTATTTTCTCATAAGGTTATTGTGTATTATTTGAAAAATTTGACGCCTAAAATTCCAATTTTATCTGAAGAAGATATTACTAGATGGAGAGAATGTAGAGATAAAAATTGTTTTTGGTTAATAGATCCTTTAGATGGAACTCAAGAGTTTTTATTACGCAATGGTGAGTTCACTGTTAATATTGCTTTCATTGAGTATGGTCAACCTATTATGGGAGTAGTATATGTTCCAGTGTACAATGTATTATATGCTGCAGACAATGGACAAGTATGGAAGATTAATGATCGAGGAGAATATATAAACATTACAGTACGTATGGTTCGTGATCCAATTATAGTGATGAGTCGTCGTAGTAGTGATTTTTCTTGCGATCGATATAAATTATATAATTATTTAAAAAAATTGAAAAACTATAAAATTGTTAACATTGGATCTTCATTTAAATTTTGTTTAATAGCAGAAGGTAGCGCTCAATTTTATCCAAGATTTTCTTGTACTAAAATTTGGGATACAGCTGCTGGACATGTAATAGCTAGAACCGCTGGCGCTGCAGTTAATGATTGGAACGGCAAGCCTTTGCACTATAAAAATATTGATCGGTCTTTTTTAAATCCTGGTTTTCAAGTTTCATCGTATTAATTGGTTTGTTGATTGTATGTATATTAATTAAATAATTAATATCAATAACTATTGTCGGCATTTAAATTTTTCAATTTATAGTATTATTTTGTCAGCATTGTCAGTAAGATACTAGTAATATACATAAAAAAGACACAATCATATTATGATTGAGTTCATACATTAATATATATATATATATATAATATAACATTGAAGTTATTTCAATAAAAACTTCAATATAGTTAATGATTCGATATATTTTTCGGGATTTTAAAAAATATATGATAATAAGGTTGTATTTAATAATATATTTTTTTATACCACTAATATGTAATAGCAGTATCAGTTTAAGAGTAGAAGGATTAGATAGTGAATTAGATTATAATGTGCGTCAGAAATTATTGAGTATACATACTAATGTAAAATATGTAGATTTAGATTTAAAAAAAAAATAGATAATGCAATTAGAACTGGACTGCGCCCATTAGGCTATTATGCGCCCACATTGATTTTTTCCCCACTTAAGTCTTTGAATGAAAATTCTGGTTTATTAGTTATTAAAGTTGAGCCTGGGATTCCAGTTATAGTAACTGAAGTAAATGTCGTTATACAAGGAGATGGTGCACAGGATGTTGATTATCAAAAAATAATAAAAGATAGCAAATCTTTTATTGGAAAAAGATTAAGTCACAAAGATTATGAACAGTTTAAAAATAAACTGTATAATTTAGCTTTATTCAAAGGATATTTTGATGCTAAGTTCCAAAATAGTCAACTTATTGTTATACCTTCTCGTTATCAAAGTGTTTGGAATATAGATTTTTATAGTGGTCAGCGTTATGTTTTTGAAAGAATTAAATTCCATGGTAATCAAATTAAGGAGGATTATTTAAAAAACATATCTAATATACGCTTGGGAGAACATTACAGTGCTGCATCCGTTATGGAATTAAATCGTCGATTTTCTTACACTAATTGGTTTGAATCAGTATCAATTTCTTCAGATTATATGCATCTTCAACAAAAAAAAAAAATAATATTAGATATTTTTCTTGATCCTTGTGCAAAAAATAATTTTGCAATCGGGTCTGGTTATACTATTGACGTGGGTCCTAGAACTAAAATTATTTGGAAAAAACCATGGATTAATGCATATGGGCATAGTTTAGAAACTAATTTTAGTTTATCTACTCCAGAACAAGTTCTTGATTTAAGTTACAAAATTCCATTATTTTCCAATCCATTAGAACAATATTATTTATTACAAGGAGGTTTGATACACGAAGATACAGATAACATTCAATCCAGTGCTGTGACTGTAAATATGGCTCGTTATTGGAATTGTTCTCACAAATGGCAACGTTCAATTAATGTGCATTGGCACTTTAATTATTGTTCTAATCGTTATATCACTAAAAATATAATATTCATTTATCCAGGGATAAGCATATCCCGTGTTCGGAAGAGAGGTGAAATAATCCCATATTGGGGAGATAGCCAGCGTTACTCAATAAATATATCTAATAATTGTTGGAAATCAGATATTAATTTTGTTGCTGTGCAAGTTCAAAATATTTGGGTGCGGACATTTTTAAAAAAACATCGTATTTTGGCTCGTGGCAATTTAAGTTGGATAGATACCAACAATTTTTCATCTATTGGTTTAATGTTTCGATTTTTTTCTAACATAGACAATGGTATTCGTGGATATAAATATAAATCTTTATATCCTTATGATAATACTAAATGTTTTAAGAGTGTCGTTGCTAAGCTCATTACTACTACGTTTGAATATCAGTATAATGTGATTAATAAGTGGTGGGGAGCTATGTTTATAGATGCAGGGGAGATTACTAATAATATCAAATGGGATAATCTTAGATCTGGTATAGGTATCGGGGCGCGTTGGCAATTACCAATAGGTCCTGTAAAATTGGATGTCGCAACCCCATTAATGCATAAAGGTAAGATAAATCGTCAGTTTTTATATTTATATGTCGGTTTGGGGCCGGATTTATGATTTGTATAAAAAAAATCTGTGTTATTTTTTTAGCATGGATGTCAATAGTATGTGGGGTTTTTGTGTTTTTATTAGGTACTAATATAGGAACATATTTGACTCTTACAGGAATTACATATTGTATTCCTGGTCTAAAATTTGATTCTGTTTCTGGTGGCTGGGGTAAATTTAATGTTACTCATGTAGTATATGAAAACTCGATAGGTATAATCAAAGTTGATGCATGTGATGTTATTTTAAATCTAAAATATATATGGAATAAACAAATATACATTAATCATCTTTTTTTGGAAGATGTTTGCATAAAAATAAAAAAAAATGACACAACAAATAAATTATATAAAAAATATGAAAGTATAAAACTAGACAATATTCTTTCTATCCCGTTTCCCATAATACTGAAGAATATAGTATTGAATAATACTCGTGTTCATTTAAATAATATTACATTGGAGCTAATAAAATTAGATACTGGTGGACTAATATTTCAAAAGAATTTGTTGACAGTTTTACCTATCAATATTAAAGGAGCAGTTCTAAATATTTCTAATGTCAAGACATTCAACATAACAACCAATGCGATAGATATATACAAGTATAGCAATCAATGGAATATAAGGTATTTATTAAAATCATTGTCTAGTAAATTATTAATGAAATTACCTTCTTTTAATCTTCCTGTCAATATAATTGTGAAGGATATAACAGGAGAGAACTTTTACATTTTTAATAATCATAATTCCTATATTATTAATAATTTTTGTTTACAAACATATTTATGTAACCAAACTATAAATATAAAATTGAACATTGAATTGCCGCATGGATATATTAATGCAATAGGTAACATAATATTCAAAGATCATTACCCAATAAATATAACTGTCAATTATATGAGGTATGATTCTAAGATCAGTAATCAGTCTATGAATATGGCAAAAAAAGGGGTGAGCAAAATAAAATTAGTTATAGCAGGAGAATTATACAATGAAATATGTTTTTATTGCGATTTTTTAGGTTTTGTTTCTACAGCTCATGTTTTATTAAAAACTAAAATAATGCAATGTGGTACACCTATCAATGTATCTGTAGTAGGTAGGAAAATACCACTTTCTTTTTTAGGATTGAATGATTATTTAATAGAAGAGATTGATGTATCTGTAAGTGGTGAAATAAGAAATTATTGTATTCAAATAATATCGCAATTAAGTAATTCTAAATTTTCATCATTAGTGAATATGGTTGTGAATGCTCAAGGAGATGTTAATAGTTGTTCTATTTCTAAACTAAGAATAACTATATCAGAAGAATATCTGGATATACAAGGAGTCGTTAATTGGGACGATACGATTAGTTGGAATAGTGTATGTGTATTAAACAAAATAAATATTTCTCAAAAGTGGTTAAAATATCCTGTCAATTTGTCAGGTAATATCAGTATGCAAGGACATGTATGTCCTAATGCTTGGGATATAATGATATCTGATTTAAATATTAGTGGGAGCATGGAAAATAATAGTATTTCATGCGTAGGTGTATTATACAATAATTCAATTGGTGTATGGAAAATACCCACATTATTGATTAAATGGGGCCCTAACGTGTTAGAAATACAAGAAGACTTAAAAAAAGATTCTACTTTTAACATTGTGTTTTCAGCTCCAGATTGCAACGTGATTGTACCTGGTCTAAATGGCAGTGTATTTGGAAAATTTAAATTATATAGTCCTGTTAAATACTCCCCTAGATTATTGTTGAGCATTGATGCGTGTTCTTTGTATTGGAGCGATAAGAACCTTAATGTTGACAAAATAATGGTACATGGTGATATTTGTTGTGATACTGTCACACAAAGCAAAATTTTTTTTCAAGCAGATCAGATAAAATGTGGAATTTTATCGTTACATCAATTAATTATGCAAGGACAAGGTAATGTTAAAGAACATTATTTGAATTTAATTGCTCACGGAGACATGTTATCTGGTCAAGTAAAACTTTGTGGAAATTTAGATCTTTTTCATAAAATTTGGCGTAGTAAAATTAATAAAACAAGCATTGTTACTCCAACAGGAACATGGAAACTAATGCAAGACATGGTTCTTACTTATCAACATTTGACTCGAAAAGTTATCTTGAATTCGCATGACTGGGAAATTATTAATTGCACAATGCCTATTTCCAGTATTTTAAAAACGAAGATATTGAATAAGATGAATGATATATTTAAAGATTTTAATGCAGTTTCTTTAAAAATTTTATTACCAGAATTAATAAACGTGGACACCGTTCGTATATGTTGTACGTGTTGTGATTGGATATTAGGAACACCATTGCCTAATGGTATCATTTCATTGTCAGTAAAGAAATGTAACTTTAAGTGTACTATTGAAGACCCGTCAAATTTTCCGATTACAATAAACAACATAACCACGAAAATCGTGTTAACACAAACTACTTTGTATTGCAAGTGGTTCATGAATATTGGACACGATGATCAAAATCATGGGTCATTTAAAATAACTAAATCAGATACTACATCTAAAGTAGTAGGTAATATATATATGGAAAATACTTCGTTACTACCTTTCTGTAATTCATTGATTTCATTAAAAGAACCTATTAATGGTTTATTAAACTTAAATATTTATTTTTACGGATATCAAAATCACCTAAAAATTTATGGTACAGCTCAATTACACAATTTTAATATCAATAAACCTGATACACCATTTTTTGTAAAAAATAGTCAACTATTTATAAAATTTTTTGGAGATCATGCTCTATTAAATGGAATAATAGATACAGATTACGGATGTAGGTTGCATGTCAATGGGAACATTACTAATTTTGATTCTATTAGTAATATACGAGCATTTTTTAAAATACGAGGTCACCAAATTAATTTTTGTATTTCTTCAGAAATAAGAATGAAAATATCTCCTGATATTACTTGTATAATTACTTCAGAAAAAATTCATATAGCAGGAAATATCGAGATTCCTTGGGCGCATATTGCAGTAAAGGAATATTCAAAAAATATAATAAATATTTCTTCAGAAGAAATTTTGCTAGATGATAATTTCCAACCTATTTTAAATAATGATAAAAATTTATTTATTTCTTTTTCTTCTAATATTAATGTGTGTCTTGGTAACGATGTTAATTTTAACGGATTGGGTCTTCGTGCGAAATTAAGGGGTAATTTAGAAATTGAATATAATAATAATCACTTAGCATTAACAGGCCATATTGATATACCTTCTGGTTTCTTTCAAGCATATGGACAAAATTTAATGATACAAAAAGGACAGTTACTATTTTCTGGGGCGATAAATCAACCATATATTGATATTGAAGCGATTTGTGATCCTTCTAGTATTAAAGAAGGGAGTATAGTTGGTACACGGATCACCGGGACTTTTAGTCAACCAAAAATAGAAATTTTATCTAATTCGTTATCTCTTTCTTCGAAAGAGATAACATCTTATTTATTGGGCGACAGTAAAAATGCAATTATTTTTAATACGGATACGAATATAGTAACATCGTTATTAATTGGTGCAAGTGTCAGGAATAGTGAAAAGTTTATTAACAAAATAGGAAAGGTATTTGGTGTTCAAGGTTTAACATTAAATACTCAAGATATTGGTACTGCACCGTTGGTTGCGTTAAGTGGATATATTGCTCCTGGTTTTCAAATTAACTATGGAATTGGTATTTTTGATTTATTGACAACGATAACGGCGCGTTATCATCTATGTTCGCAACTGTATTTAGAAGTTACGTCTGGTAGTAATCAACAAGCGATCGACTTATTATATAAATTTGATTTTTAGTTTTTTATACTTTATATTTACATGCAACCAATATTTTATAAAATGTGCGAGATCCAATATAAAGTGTAATAGAATTACATATTTTTTTTAAAACGTTCAAAAGAGTTTAAAATTTCCGTTTTAGCAGTGTTAATATCGCTCCAACCTTTTATTTTTACCCACTTTTCAGAATCTAGTTCTTTGTAATTTTTGAAAAAATGACTGATTTGATTGCGTAATAACATTGAAAAATCACTTATATTTTTAACTAATGAATATCGTTTTGATATTTTATCATGAGGAACTGCAATGATTTTAGAATCTTCTCCAGATTCATCTATCATGTTAAGCATACCTATAGGACGGCAATGTATTACACAACCTGATCGTAAAGGATATGGAGTAGGTACTAATACATCTATTGGATCTCCGTCTAGCGATAAAGTTTTATTGATATAACCATAATTACAAGGATAAAACATAGGCGTTAGTAAGAAACGATCAACAAATATTATTCCTGTTTTTTTGTTAATTTCATATTTAATTGGATCAGAATTCGCTGGAATTTCAATAATTACATATATGTCTTCTGGAATATTCTTTCCTGCTGGTACTTGATTGAAATACATTTATATTTCCTATCTGTGTAAATAATAAGGTTAAAAGTAAATCATATGTCATATATATTGTATAATCAATATGTTTATTGACATGAAATTATTATATTTTATTATTAATAACAATAAAAATATTTACATGTTTTGTAAAAAATAAGTATTTATATATGTATAAACGTCGTGATTTATGCTTTTTATATTTTATGTAGAATTTGGGTATTGTATATATTTATGATTTTACAGATAAAAATCTAATATATTCTTTGGATTATATAAGCTGCTAAACTTGCTAATGCTTGTCGATAAGGGGAAGGAGGTAAAATATCAAGACAAGAAATAGCTTTATTAACCTCTGTTTCAGCGCATTGTCGAGTGTATTCTAATGATCCATGTTGATGCATTGTATCTAAAATTATATTTAATAAGTGACGTGTGTTACCTTGTTTAACAGCTTGAACTATAACTGATGCTTGTTTTGAGGTGCTATGATGAATAGCATGTAGAAGAGGAAGAGTCAGTTTTCCTTCATTTAAATCATTTCCGATATTTTTTCCAAATACTGTTTCTGATCCAGAATAATCTAATAAATCATCAACTAGTTGAAAAGCAATGCCCATATATCGTCCATAATTACGTAATGCTTCTTCTTGACAAGCATTAGCATCTGCTAAAATAGCAGATGACTGAGAAGCCACTTCAAATAAACGAGCAGTTTTACTATAAATAATTTTCATGTAACTATCGATGGTAATAGTTGGGTCATTGCAATGTGTTAATTGTAATATTTCACCTTCTGCAATTATATTAACAGCATTTGCCATCAAAGATAGTATCTTCAGAGATTCTAGTTCAATCATCATTTGAAAGGCTCGTGTATATATAAAATCCCCTACTAATACACTAGCAGCATTACCGAAAATTATATTAGTAGTTGTTCTGCCGCGCCTCATGTGTGATTTATCTACTACGTCATCATGCAGCAAAGTAGCAGTATGAATAAACTCTATTAATGTAGCAATAGTAATATGCTGTGTTTTTTTATAATGTAATGCCCTTGCAGTCAGCAAGGTGATCATAGGTCTAATTCGTTTTCCTCCGCTATTCATAATATATTGAACAAGTTTGTTAATTAAAGTAATTTCAGATGCTAATCGTGTGTGAATTTCTGAATTCACATCTTCCATATCTTGTTCAGTTAGCTTGGAAATTTGATCAATATTCATTAATATTATTATAACTATAAAATGTTGATGTATCTATATGTTACTTATGTATGCAAGTCGATTTGTATTAAGTTAAACTATATTTGTGAGTGTGCAGTAAATTTTATTATTGTGTTGAGAAACATTTTTTTTTAATGTATAAGAATACGTATGGGAATAATATCAGATTATAAACAAGAGATGGATTATTATTTATGTATGCAGTCTTCCAAACTGGCGGCAAACAGTATCGTGTTGTTGAAGGCCAATTAATTCATATAGAACAGATTGGTATTGACATTGGTAATCAAGTTGAATTTAATCAAATATTGCTTATTGAATGTGATGATTACCTGCAAATAGGGAGTCCTTTTGTAAAAAATGGACAAATTATAGCAGAAATTGTAGCTCACAGTCTTAATCAGAAGATAAAGATTATTAAATTTAGACGTCGTAAACATTTTCGTAAATTTCAAGGACATCGTCAATGTTTCACAACAATAAAAATAATAAGCATAAGCAATTGCAATCCAAATCATTAAGAAATAGGGAATAAAAATGGCACATAAAAAAGCTGGAGGTTCTACTCGTAATGGTCGAGATTCACGTAGTAAACGTTTAGGAGTTAAATGTTTTGGAGGTGAATCTGTATCGTCAGGTACTATTATTGTGCGCCAACGTGGTAATAGGTTTCATCCAGGAAAGTATGTAGGTTGCGGGAGAGATTATACTCTTTTTGCTTTAAAATCTGGGAAAGTTTTATTCGAGCAAAAAGGAGCATTGCGTCGAAAATTTATTAGTATCGTTCCTACATTATTAAAAACGTAATGTAGTTAATGTTACTTAACAATTAAATTCTTATTTTTAAAAATATAGGTAAGATCCTGATGAGACGGCACTGATATAATTACAGTAATGATCATACTAGTATCGTAAACATGAAGTATGTGCTGTTTAATGGGACATCAAATCATTTGAAAACATTTCATGTGTTTATACAGATTTACAGAGTAAAATAATTATACATTTTGATAGCGGTAAAAGTAAAAAATACTGAAAACGTTATTTTAATAACATTAATGGGTTCTATTATTGTGAATTTACATCACTTATTAAGTGATAAAATTTTTGTATACCACAAATATAGACGATATGTTAGGGATATATTGTATGAAGTTTGTCGATATGACAAATATTACGGTTATTGCTGGTAATGGAGGAAATGGGTGTATTAGTTTCCAAAAATCAGGAAGAAGAGCTTCGTTTTTGAAGAAACCTAATGGTAGTAATGGAGGAAGTGGCGGAGATGTTTGGTTATTAGCAGATCCTAATATTAATACTTTAAATTATTTTCATTATAATCGTGTTTTTAGAGCTGGACATGGACAAAGTGGCCGTAGTCGTGGTTGTACTGGTAAAAGAGGTAAAGATTTTATTGTAAAAGTCCCGTGGGGGACTAGAGTGAGTTGTAAAAAAACAAACAAATTGTTGGGATACATGGGTATTCACCAAAAACAGTTAATGGTGGCTAAAGGAGGGCTCCGTGGCGTGGGAAATGGACATATTAAATCTTCTGTGGTGAGTCATAAGAAAATTTGTAATACATATGGGTCAACAGGAGAATCCCAACATTTGCTATTAGAACTGCTTCTAATAGCAAATGTTGGGATGTTTGGATTACCCAATTCTGGAAAATCTAGTTTTATTCGTATAATATCATCAGCTAAACCAAAAGTGGCAAATTATCCATTTACTACATTAATACCTTATTTAGGTGTGGTACAAATTAATAACTACAATAGATTTGTTATTGCGGATATTCCTGGTATTATTAAAGGTGCTTCTCATGGATTAGGATTAGGAATGCGGTTTTTGAAGCATCTAGAACACTGTCAAATGTTATTACATTTTGTTGATATTGCACCTTCGGATGATTCCGATCCATTAGAAAATATTATTACTATTAAGAATGAGTTAAGCAATTACAATAAAAGTTTAATTAATAAACCTTGTTGGTTGATATTTAATAAAATAGATTTGTTGGAACGGTACGTGGCGGAAAGAAGGATTCATCATATTATTAGTTCCTTAAAATGGAAAGAGCGCTACTACTCCATATCTTCTATGTATAATACAAATGTATTATCGTTATGCAATAATATTATGAGGTTTATTGTCCATCATACTCAAAGTCAAGAATCAACTCTTATACGTACAGAAGACGATGAGTAGGAACTAAGATTAATTAATTTTATTTTAAAACAAAATACATAATGTACCACCTAAGTTTAAAAAAAATTTTAATATCATGCATGGTATCGTAATTTGTGATGTTTTATAGAACATATACCACCTCGAAAATAGTAGATGTATATTAAGAGAGATGTTGTTAATTAAATTTCAAAGAAATTAAGTACATAACAATTTTTATTTTTTAAAGATACAAATATATAATGTTTAAAATTGATCATGATTTTCTGTGTAACTTGGTTGTTTAAACATATGCAATATGGATAAAGGTGCAACATGAAGCGTATACCAATGACTTTACGTGGATCTGAAAAGTTGAGAGAAGAACTGGATTATTTAAAAAATGTTCGTCGCCCAGAAATTATACAAAATATTTCTCAAGCGCGGGAGCATGGAGACTTAAAAGAAAATGCTGAGTATCATGCTGCTAGAGAACAACAAGGATTTTGTGAGGGTCGTATTCAAGAAATAGAGTCTAAACTTGCTTCTGCGCATATCATAGATGTTGCTAAACTCTCTACTGGCGACAGAGTAGTTTTTGGAGCGACAGTTGGTGTTGAAAATTTAGAGACAACATATAGACAAACGTATAGTATTGTGGGGGATGATGAAGCGAATCTGAAAGAACGTATGATTTCTATCCATTCTCCCATTGCTAGAGGGTTAATTGGACATAAAGAAGGAGATATTGTTCGAATTAATACTCCACAAGGGCAAGTAAGATATAAAATATTTCAAGTTAAATATTGTTAAACATATTTTTTGTTTTAGTGTAATTAAATAAAATTTTATAAAATGATGATTTTGCAACCAAAAAATAAAATTTTATTTGCATCGTTATATTAATTAATATTTTAGAATAAATATGTGATGCCATTAATGTTATTAATAATGAATTTGTATTTGTATTTTCGTTTGTTTTAAATTTTTATTGTTTAAAATTGAATATGTTTTATGTATATATGCTATTTTTTGTATTGGAAAATATATAAAAATTGAATGCATACAAAAATTTATTTATTCATGTGTGATTTTTATTTTTTGTTTAAGTAGGATTGAAAGAAACATAAGTTATCGCCATTTCATCAATATTGTTTGTTGATTCAGAAAGTATTTGAGAAGTCGCCTGATATGGTAAATAGTAAACGTTGTATGCGTTCTTCAGGATGGTTAAAAAAACATTTCAAAGATCAGTATACGAAAGAAGCACAAAGACAAAAATTGAGATCACGGGCTTGGTTTAAGCTTGATGCAATAAATCGCATGGACGCATTGTTTGATGTTGGTATGACGGTAATAGATTTGGGATCAGCGCCTGGTGGTTGGGCGCTTTATGTAAAAAATAAAATAGGAAAGACGGGACGTATTGTAGCATGCGACAGATTGTCTATGCGTAATATTTCTGGAGTGGATTTTTTGAAAGGAGATTGTTCTGATCCTAATGTTTTCAAAATATTATGCACATGGGTAGGACAGAAAAAGGTTAATGTGGTTTTGTCTGATATGTCTCCTAATACCACTGGTATATCAACAATCGATGTAAGTCGGTCCATATATCTTGGGTATTTGGCATTAAATATATGTCGTAACACTTTAATGTATAAAGGAACTTTTTTAGTGAAAGTTTTTCAGGGAAAAGATTTAGATAAATACTTGTGTGATGTGCGTTCCTTATTTAACATAGTAAGGATTCGTAAACCAGATTCCTCTAGATCTCATTCTCGTGAGGTTTATATTGTAGCGAAAGAACGTAAGTAAACATAATTTATATGTAGATATATTAAAATTATTTAATTTTTGTTGTAATGCGAGGTTAATCTTTTGAGTGACATGGCGAAAAATCTGGGTATCTGGTTAGTCATTGCAGTAGTCTTGATGTCTTTATTCCAGAATTTTGGGCCTAGCGACTCCAGTAGTCGCAAATTAGATTATTCCACTTTTATGCATGATTTAAACCAAGATCAAGTGCAAGAAGCCCGCATTAATGGTCGTGAAATTGTAGTCATTAAAAAAGATAGTAATCGTTATACCACTTATATTCCAGTAAATGATCCGAAATTACTTGACATTCTTTTAACTAAAAAAGTTAAAGTTGTTGGCGAGCCTCCAGAGGAACCTAGTTTAATTACATCTATTTTTATATCCTGGTTTCCGATGCTATTATTAATTGGGGTTTGGGTTTTCTTTATGCGGCAAATGCAAGGAGGCGGAAAGGGAGCTATGTCTTTTGGTAAAAGTAAAGCACGTATGTTAACTGAAGATCAAATAAAAACTACTTTTGCAGATGTGGCGGGATGTGATGAAGCCAAAGAAGAAGTAAAGGAATTGGTAGATTATTTGCGTGAGCCTGAAAGATTTCAAAAACTAGGAGGAAAAATTCCAAAAGGAGTATTAATGGTAGGACCGCCTGGCACTGGGAAAACATTATTAGCTAAAGCTATTGCGGGAGAGGCAAAAGTTCCATTTTTTACTATTTCGGGTTCTGATTTTGTAGAGATGTTTGTTGGTGTTGGAGCGTCTCGCGTTCGGGATATGTTTGAACAAGCTAAGAAAGCTGCTCCATGTATTATTTTTATCGATGAAATTGATGCAGTAGGTCGTCAAAGGGGAGCGGGATTAGGAGGGGGGCATGATGAACGTGAACAAACTTTAAATCAGATGTTAGTAGAAATGGATGGATTTGAAGGAAAAGAAGGTATCATTGTCATAGCTGCTACTAATCGTCCAGATGTGTTGGATCCAGCTTTATTGAGACCAGGACGATTCGATCGTCAAGTAGTCGTAGGATTACCAGATATTAGGGGACGAGAGCAAATATTAAAAGTACACATCATTCATGTACCGTTATCGTCAGATGTAGATATATTAGTAATTGCTCGAGGTACACCAGGATTCTCAGGAGCGGATTTAGCTAATCTTGTGAATGAAGCGGCATTATTTGCTGCTCGTGATAATAAACATATGGTATCGATGGTGGAGTTTGAAAAAGCTAAAGATAAAATTGTGATGGGAGCGGAGCGTCGTTCCATGGTGATGACAGAAGCTCAAAAAGAATCTACAGCTTATCATGAAGCTGGTCATGCTATAATTGGTAGATTAGTTCCGGAACATGATCCAGTTCATAAAGTCACTATAATTCCTAGGGGCCGCGCTTTAGGCGTAACGTTTTTTTTACCAGAAGGCGATGCAATTAGTACAAGTCGACAGAAATTAGAAAGTCAAATTTCTACATTGTACGGGGGTAGACTTGCCGAAGAAATAATTTATGGTCCTCATAGAGTATCTACTGGCGCTTCTAATGACATTAAAGTAGCTACTTCTATCGCTCGGAATATGGTAACTCAATGGGGTTTCTCTGAAAAACTTGGTCCGTTATTATATGCGGAAGAAGAAGGAGAAATATTTCTTGGGCGTTCAGTGGCTAAAGCAAAGCATATGTCTGATGAAACTGCTCGTATTATTGATCAGGAAATTAAATTTCTGATTGAAAGAAATTATATACGTGCTCGTAAACTCTTAACAGAAAATGTGGATATTCTACATTCTATGAAAGATGCTTTAATAAAATACGAGACAATTAATGCATCTCAGATAAATGACTTGATGGATCGAAAATCAATTAAGCCTCCATCTGGATGGGAAAACAATGTATCTGATATTAGCGATAGCCAGAACACTTGTGTTTCTTCCATAAAAGATCCAAAATCAGTAGACAGCGAATCCTACAATGATAATCCTGATGCAGCATCACAATAATATGTGATAATTTCGTATAAAAATACAACATTAATTATCAGTTGTAAATAGTTTTATGTTTTTATATAAATCAAACAACCTAAATTCATTGTAGATAATGCTTGAAGATGTCCTGTAAATCTATGACTTCGATTACAAATAAACGTATTTTAGATTTTTCTAAAATTCAAATTATGGGGATTTTAAATGTTTCCCCTGATTCCTTCTTCGACGGAGGTGACTATTGTGTCCTTCCTAAAGCAATTGATCGTGTGTTTAATATGATTACTGATGGCGCCACCTGCATTGATGTTGGCGGAGAATCGACACGTCCTGGATCCGATGTTGTCAGTGATGAAGAAGAAGCAGATCGTGTTATACCTGTAGTACGTGCTATAGCAGAGCGTTTTGATACTTATATTTCAATAAATACATCATCAGCATTGATAATACGCGAGAGCGCGGCTATCGGTGCACATCTGATTAATGACGTACGTTCTCTTACTGCTGAAGGAGCGATGCAAGCTGCGTTATATTGTAAACTTCCAGTGTGTTTAGTGCATATGCAAGGAGAGCCTAAAACTATGCAAAATTCTCCCATATACTCTAACGTTACACGTGTAGTAAACGAGTATTTCGTTCAACAAATCACTCGTTTTGAATCGGAGGGTATCAGTAGAAATAAATTATTGCTTGATCCTGGTTTTGGTTTTGGAAAAAGTTTATTACATAATTATCAACTATTAGCTAATTTAAAATATTTTCACCATTTTGGTTTACCTTTGTTAGTAGGTATATCACGTAAATCGATGCTTAGTCTTAGTTCTAATTCATATCATCCTAAACAAAGATTAATAGGTAGCATTGCTTGCGCAGTGATTGCAGCTATACAAGGTGTACAAATTATTCGCGTGCATGATGTTAAGGAAACAGCAGAAGCATTAAAAGTGGTTCAAATGATGTTGCAAGAACAAAACAAGGACAAAAATTAATATGAATCGCCGCAAATATTTTGGTACTGATGGGATTAGAGGTAGAGTGGGGAGCATACCGATTACTCCAGATTTCATTCTGAAGCTTGGGTGGGCAGCAGGAAAAGTATTAAGCAGATGTAGTGGTGGTAAGTCTAATTATATTATTATTGGAAAAGATACTCGTATTTCTGGGTATATGTTAGAATCGGCATTAGAATCAGGATTGGCTGCTGCTGGTTTATCAGCGGCATTGACTGGCCCTATGCCTACTCCAGCTATTGCATATTTAACTCGTGCTTTTAGAGCTGAAGCTGGTATTGTAATTTCTGCTTCGCATAATCCTTTTTATGATAATGGTATTAAATTTTTTTCTATTAAGGGTACTAAATTAGATGATGAAGTAGAGCAATCTATAGAAATGGAATTAGATAAATGTTTAACGTGTGTTGATCCAAAAGATTTAGGAAAAGCTAGTCGCATTGTTGATGCAGCTGGTCGTTATATAGAATTTTGTAAAGGAACATTCCCTACTCATCTTAGTTTAAGAAAATTAAAAATAATTGTAGATTGTGCTAATGGAGCTACTTACCATATTGCTCCTAGTGTATTTCGTGAGTTAGGTGCTAATGTGGTTACTATTGCATGTCGTCCAAACGGAGTAAATATTAATAGAGAATGTGGCACTACAGATATTCGGCAATTACGCTCTCATGTTTTATCAAAAAAAGCAGATTTGGGCATTGCTTATGATGGAGATGGAGACAGGGTTATTATGGTTGATCATTTTGGAAATAAAGTAGACGGAGATCAAATGCTGTACATTATAGCTCGGGAAAAATTACATTGCAAGCAATTAACAGGTGGTATAGTGGGAACCCTTATGAGTAATATGGGGCTTGTATTGGCGTTAAAACAGTTAAATATTCCTTTTATACGTTCTAATGTTGGTGATCGCTGTGTACTTGCAATGTTAAAAAAAAAGGGTTGGAATATTGGCGGTGAAAATTCTGGACATATTGTACTTTTAGATAAAACTACCACGGGAGATGGTATTATTGTTGCTCTTCAAATATTATCTGCAATGGTAAATAATTGTGTCAGTTTACACGAGTTATGCAACGATGTGTCTTTATTGCCTCAAATTTTAGTTAATGTACATTGTTCTGGCATTAAAAGTCCTTTAGAATCTGATGTGGTTAAAAAAGAAACTAAAGCAGTGGAACAGGAATTATCTGAACATGGACGTGTGTTATTACGTCAGTCTGGTACCGAACCATATATTCGTATTATGGTGGAAGGAAAATGTTACAGTAAAATATTATATTTAGCCAATAGGATTGCTTCTGTAATCAGATCGGAAATAAAATTAATACAACAGTAATTTACTTCAAATATTATATATATTGCTTAATTATAATATGAGGGATATTATACGCTTTATTGTATATCAAAAGAAATATTGGACTACTATTAGTAGTCGTCGGTGGTACTATTTTTTAAATAATAAAATGTTTATATAAGGTGACATAATATTATGTATCAATCTTTTTTGGTCATATTTTTAATTATAGCAATTGCTTTAATCACATTGATTATGTTGCAGCAAAATAGAAGTAATGATTCAGGAGGAATGTTTAGTAGTCGTTCGTTAGGAAATATGTTAGGGTCAGGGGGTATTAACGATGGTATCACGTGTTTAATAGTAATTTTAGCTATATTATTTTTTTTACTTAGTTTATTGTTAGGAAATATGAATAGTAAACAGAATCAAAGATATATTCAAAACAATATACAAAATAATCAAATGAAAGACCGATAAGATTTTTGATTTTTAAAAAAATATTTAATAACAAATAAATTTAAATATATTTTGTATAATAAGAAACATAAAGATATATGTGATTAGTAATTCATATATAAATTTTAAGTATACTATGTAATAATGTACTTATTAAATAGTTATTAATAACCGAGGTGGTGGAATTGGTAGACACGCTGCTTTGAGGTGGTAGTTCTCTTATTTGAGATTACGGGTTCAAGTCCCGTCCTCGGTATTATTTCGGTGATATAAATGATTTGCTTTTTGGGAGTTATATAGTATACAATTCCTAATTGTCTTAATACAGGCGCGGGGTGGAGCAGTATGGTAGCTCGTCGGGCTCATAACCCGAAGGTCGTTGGTTCAAATCCGACCCCCGCAACCGCATCATTAATCAGATTAATTTATCTATATATAAATAAATTGCGAAAGAAATAATACAATAATGTTATATATGATAAAATGGACCCTGTGTTTTGATTTAAGAATAATAAAAAATAAATTGATATTAATTGTCATAAATAATATCAATTTATTAAGTTAGTTATAGTGAACATTAATATTTAGAGAATCTGGATTGATTTATTTTTATGTTGATGACATACTGATCAAATCAAGTATGATCGCTGGTGTTTTTTATGAACATTTCTTAAGATTTGTTAATTTCATAATATCAAATAGAATTCTGTTATATGTTACAAGGTTGGAGCGATATGAATGGGATAACTTAATTAATTTATGTTAATTAAGTCGTAGTTTTGTGATTGAAATTAATAAGTTATAACAATATCGTAACTTTCAATGAAAGGTAGGTGGGGGATTATTTTTTTTGGATGTACTTTATGTAATAAAGTACACATATTTATTTAAGAAAATAGTAGAATTTTGAGAAACTGGGATGAATAAAGAGATCTTGGCTGTTATAGAATCAGTTTCTAATGAAAAAGCTGTACCTCAAGAAAAAATTTTTGAAGCATTAGAAACAGCATTAGTTGCCGCTACAAAAAAAAAATATGAACAGGATATTGAAGTCCGTGTTGTAATTGATCGTAAATCAGGTCAGATTAATACATTTAGGAGATGGGTTGTGGTAGAACAAGTAACTCAACCTACCAAAGAAATTACATTAGATGCAGCTCGATTTGAGAACCCAGAAGTTCAAATTTGTGATTATATTGAAGATATAATTGAATCTATTAGTTTCGATCGTATTACAACTCAAACTGCAAAACAAGTGATTGTTCAAAAGGTACGTGAAGCTGAGCGTGCAATTATTATAGAACAGTTTTTAACTCGTCAGGGTGATATTGTTACAGGTATAGTAAAGAAAATTAATAGAGATAGCATAAATGTAGATTTAGGAAATAATGCCGAAGGAATTATTAATAGAGAAGAAATGCTACCTCGTGAAAATTTTAGATTGGGGGATAGAGTTCGTGGTATTCTTTATTTAGTGCGACCAGATTTTAAGGGTCCTCAATTACTGATAAGTCGTACTAGGACTGAAATGTTAATTGAATTGTTTCGTATTGAAGTACCTGAAATTGGAGAAGAATTAATCACAATTAAAGCCGCAGCTCGAGATCCTGGTTCACGGTCAAAAATTGCTGTTAAAACAAATGATAAGCGCATTGATCCAGTAGGAGCATGCGTAGGTATGAGAGGAGCACGTGTTCAAGCCGTATCTAGTGAGTTAGGAGGGGAACGTGTAGATGTAATATTATGGGATGACAATCCTGTTCAATTTGTTATTAACGCCATGTCTCCTGCTGATGTTGCATCTATTGTGATAGATGAAGATAAACATACAATGGATATTTCAGTAGAAGAATCTAATTTACCTCAAGCTATTGGAAGGAACGGACAAAATATTCGTTTAGTATCTCAATTAAGTGGTTGGGAACTTAATATTATGACTATAGATGAGTTGGAAAAAAAGCGTCAAGTTGAAATATGTGCTGTTACCAATGTTTTTGTTCATACTTTGAATATCAATGAGCAATTTGCTAAAATTTTGATCGATTCAGGGTTTTCTTCTCTTGAAGAATTGGCTTATGTACCTATGACAGAATTATTATCAATAAAAGAATTTGATAGAAAAACAGTAGAAATCATTAGGGATCGTGCCAAAAATGCTTTAAAGAATTTTTCTGCGACTCATAATGAAAAAGATATGAAAGAAAATAATCATGCTGCTGTTATTAATCCTGTGACAGGGTTATTGAGACTGCCTAATATTGAATACAAATTAGCATTAACATTGGTTGAACGTGGTATTTCTACATTAGAAAAGTTAGCTGAACAAGATATTTCGGATCTTTCCGGTATTGAGGGATTAACTATAGAAAAAATTGGAGAATTAATTATGGAAGCTCGCAATATTTGTTGGTTTAATGATGATAACAAGTATTAATATTATTGTAGTAATAATAATTAAAGAAAGCCATAATAGATACTACCATATCAGTGTTTTCTGTAGACATTAAAATTCCAGAAAATCAATTAATAAAATGGTTTTCATATATTAGTATTTTTAAAACAAAATGGGTGTTCTAACTCAAAAGAAAAAGAAATTTTATTGAAGCATATGAATGATAATAAAAGCGATGTGTCTAACAAATTGATACTACAACGAAAAACACGTAGTATTTTAAGTGTTTCTAGCGTTGGTGGTAAAAATAAACAAGTACAAATAGAGATACGAAAGAAACTAACATATGTACAATCTACTTTACAAGAGACAGAATGTATTGATGCAAAAGACAAAATGGTTTTGGATGTTAATCGTGAAGTATCTTGTTTAACTGTAAAGAATAAATTGGTAAACAAAAAAATAAGTAATACTCTTAGTTCATTGTCATTAACACAAACTTCTAAAAAAAATCATCGTTGTTCTGAATCAACAGCACACAAAGAAAAAGTTATAGGAAAAGTGTCTCGTAAAGTCATTAAAGAAAGGTCTTTACAATTATCAGATGAAACGCAGTCTTCTAAAAACAAAACCAAAAATTGTTGGGATATTGAATTAAATGCCAATGTAATTCGTTCTAACTTAGAAGGTAGTCATAATAATAGTAAATTATATTGTATGCCTGAAATGGTGGAAAAAAACAATAATGAAAAATTAGAAAATGAAAGAAGAAATCGTTCTCGAGTACGTACGCGATATCGGAGTGGGGGGAAGTTAATTAAGCAACATAAAAGGAGTAATAATTATCGTTTATATAAAGCAACATCCGATGCGTTAGGTATAGAAGAAGAATTATATATCCCCAATCGTGTCAGTAAAAGTAAAAGAAAGCAAAGCGCATTAGTACAAGTGTTCAATAAACCTGTTCAAACGATTACTCGTAATATTATTATTGGGAAAACTATAAGCGTAGCTGAATTGGCTAATAAGATG
The DNA here is from genome assembly GCF_023585865.1 of Blochmannia endosymbiont of Camponotus sp. C-046. Lineage (NCBI taxonomy): Bacteria > Pseudomonadati > Pseudomonadota > Gammaproteobacteria > Enterobacterales > Enterobacteriaceae > Candidatus Blochmanniella > Blochmannia endosymbiont of Camponotus sp. C-046. The sequence continues at coordinate 538,367 of NZ_CP097752.1, read as the reverse complement.
TCCATAAAAAGCTCACATGTTATTAGAGTGATGATGCAATTGGGTATTGTAGCAACTATCAATCAAATTATTGATCAAGATACTGCTCAACTGGTGGCGGAAGAAATGGGTCATAATGTTGTTCTACGTCGTGAAAACGAACTAGAAGAGTTGATCATGAATGATCGTGGTATTGATGATGTGACAGATTGTGGCACTACGATTGAAAATAGAGCACCAATAGTTACTATTATGGGGCATGTTGATCATGGAAAAACATCCCTTCTTGATAGAATTCGTTCTACTAAAATAGCGTCTTCTGAAGTAGGAGGTATTACTCAAAGTATAGGTGCATATCATGTTAAAACTGATAACGGTATGATTACTTTTCTTGATACTCCAGGACATGCAGCATTTACTGCTATGCGTGCTCGTGGAGTTCAGATGACGGATATTGTTGTGTTAGTAATAGCTGCTGATGATGGAGTGATGCCTCAAACTATTGAAGCAATACAGCATATTAAAGCTGCAAATATTCCTGTAGTAGTAGCAATAAATAAGATTGATAAATCAGAAGCCAACCCTGAACGGATAAAAAATGATCTTAATGGTCATGGTCTTATTCCAGAAGAATGGGGTGGTGATACACAGTTTATATATGTTTCTGCTGCTTCAGGAGATGGAATAGATAATTTATTAGATGCTATTTTATTGCAATCAGACATGTTGGAATTAAAAGTTTCACATCGCGGTATGGCAAGAGCCATAGTTATTGAATCTCTTTTGGATAAAGGACGTGGTCCAGTAGTCTCTGTTCTGGTTCGTGAAGGTACACTAAAATGTGGCGATATAATTTTGTGTGGAACAAAATATGGACGTGTTCGTGCTATGCGTAACGAATGTGGTCATGAGATTACTTCGGCTGGGCCATCAGTTCCGGTTGAATTACTGGGTTTGTCAGGATCACCTGCTTCTGGAGAGAATGTAATTGTTGTTCGTGACGAAAAAAAAGCTCGAGAGGTAGCTTTGTATCGTCAAGGAAAGTATCGTGAAATAAAATTAGCTCGTCAAAAAGAACTTAATATAGACAATATATTTGATAATCTCAAGAATACTAGTACGGCTTCTGAATTAAATTTAATCGTCAAATCTGACACGCGAGGTTCTTCTGAAGCTATTCGTGAATCTGTAGAAAATTTATCAACTAGTGATGTAACAGTAAAAATTTTGTATTCATCTATTGGTGGTATTACTGAAACTGATGTCGCATTAGCAGCAGCTTCTAATGCAGTTGTTTTAGGATTTAATGTTAGAGCAGATCCTGCTGCTCGGCGTATAATTGAATTAGATCGGTTAGATGTGCGTTATTATTCAGTAATTTATGATTTGATAAATGAAGTAAAAAAAGCGGTGAATGGTATGCTAATGCCACAATATAAAGATGAAATTATTGGTTTAGCAAAAGTACAAAATGTATTTTGTTCTCCAAAATATGGAAACGTTGCTGGTTGTATAGTTATTGAAGGCATGATAAAACGTCATAAAAAAATTAGAGTTATACGAGATAATATAGTAGTGTATGAAGGTGAATTGGAGTCGCTGCGTCGTTTTAAAGATGATGTTAATGAAGTACGTAGTGGAATAGAATGTGGTATTGGTTTAAAAAATTATAAGAATATTCATTCTGGAGATATGATTGAAGTATTTGATATGATAAAACTGTCTCATGTATAATCCGATGGTTAGTGTGTTTATTATTAAAGTATTCAATTGGGATGTTGTTTTATTTACACATAGATAATATATATGTTTATTTTATGAAGGTTAAGGGATACGAGAAATGTACTTTCAACACAACTATCGTGCTCAACGTATTGCCCAAGAAATACATAAAAAGATTTCTATTATTTTGCAGAATAGGATCGATGATATTAGAGTAGGTATACCTACTATTTCAGGAGTACAGGTATCTAAAGATTTAAAAAATGCTAACATTTTTGTGACTTTTATTGATAAAGAAGGTCTAGAAGAAATAGATACCGCTGTTATGGTATTACAACGCGCTTCACGATTTATTCGTTTTTTATTAGCCAATACTATGTGTTTGCGTGTAGTGCCTGTGCTGTTGTTTAGGTATGATCCTTCAATTTATGAAGGATCAAAAGTATATAGTTTAATTCCTGATACAGAAAAGTTATGATATTTAAAAAATTAAATCAATGCAACTAAGATTGATGGTGAAGCGATATAAAAATGCAGAAAGTCGAGATATCAATGGCATTTTATTATTAGATAAACCTAAAGGAATATCTTCTAGAGTATTCTTAAATAAAATTAAAAAATTATTTAATGCTAGTAAAATAGGACATACTGGAACTTTAGATCCGTTAGCAACAGGTATGCTACCTATTTGCTTTGGGAAAGCGACTAAGTTTGCTAAATACTTGTTACATTCTGATAAACGATATAAAGTCATCATTCAGTTGGGAGTAAATACTGATACTTTTGACTCAGATGGGACAGTTGTTAGCGTGATGCCTGTGAAGTTCAATAATAATACATTAGAGCAATGTTTGGCGTCGTTTAGAGGAATAAACAATCAGGTTCCTCCTATGTTTTCAGCATTAAAATATCGTGGATTGCCTTTGTACAAATATGCTAGAAAAGGAATATGTATTCCCAGAAAACCCAGGTTGATTCATATATACAGTTTGAATCTTATTAGAAGAACAGCAAATATTATTGAATTAGATGTCCATTGTTCTAAGGGGACTTATATTCGTAGTATGGTGCATGATATTGGAGAATATTTGGGTTGTGGGGCACATGTTATAGAATTGCGTCGTTTATCAGTAGGAGAGTATGTTACTTCTTCCATGATAAGTCTGAAAATTTTGGAAGCTATTTTTTATAATGATTCTTTGGATGATTTACAAGTGTTGTACAAATTAGATGCATTCTTAATACCAATGAGTGTGATTACACTTAAGTTTTCTAATATATCTAATGAAAAATGTTAATATTATCTATATATGTATGTTATTTGTGCATTAAAAAGAATATAAAAAGGGCGCATTTGATGTGGATAAAATTAATCACGTGAACGTAAAGTGTTATTATGTGTTGATCTTCTGTATTTGTAAGATTTGTAAAGTTCTATGACACCTTTCTAAATAGATGCAGATAATGTGCCACAACATATATTTTATATTGTTATCTAATTTATTTTTATTTAAATAGAGAAATAAAACAAAGAATTGAACATTAATTTCAATTTTATTTAATTTAAGTTTCAAATATAATTTATCTTTCAAATTAAACATAGTTCTCAAATAGAAAGGTGTTTTTTATGTCCTGGAGTGCTGAAAAAAAGATATCAATAATTTCTAAATTTGGTAGAGATATTAAAGATACTGGTTCTACTGAAGTTCAAGTTGCCCTATTAACTGAACGTATTGATCATTTGAAACATCATTTTTTAAAACATAAAAAAGATCATCACAGTCGCCGTGGATTACTTCAAATGGTCTCTCATCGGCGAAGATTGTTGAGATATTTAAAGGAAAATAACATGTTGCGTTATACTAATTTAATAAAGAATTTAGGATTACGTCATTAACTAACACAATCAGTTGGTGAAGAATACAAATGTTTTTATGATGTTGTGTTATTTATTAAGGAGTCTTTGAGAATAAGTTTAAAAATTAAATTTTGTTAATTATATACTTAATATATCGGTGTTCTTATGATCATTCAAACATATTAAAAAATTATATTTTAAATTATAAAAAGGTATTATTTTGTTAGATCCGATTATTCATACATTTAAATATGGACAGCATACTGTAATTTTAGATATTGGAAAAATAGCTCGTCAAACAAATGCGGCAGTTATGGCGAGTATGGGCGATACTACAGTACTGGTTACAGTAGTTAGTTCTAATCAAACAAGATCAACAGAACAGGATTTTTTTCCTCTTGTTGTAAATTATCAAGAACGTGCTTATGCTGTTGGAAAATTTCCAGGAGGTTTTTTTCGGAGGGAAGGTCGACCAAGCGAAAATGAAACGTTAACATCGCGCTTGATTGATCGTCCTATTCGGCCGTTATTTCCTAAGGGATTTGTTAATGATGTACAAGTAGTTGCTACAGTAGTGTCAGTAGATCCACAGATAAATCCAGATATTGTAGCAATGATAGGAGTATCTGCCGCATTAAGTTTATCTGATATTCCATTTTTGGGGCCCATTGGAGCAGCTAGAGTTGGTTATGTTAAAAATACATATGTATTAAATCCAACAACGACAGAGTTATCTAATAGTAAATTAGATTTAGTAATTTCAGGGACTGCATCTAATATCTTGATGGTGGAATCAGAATCGTGTTTAATCAGTGAAAAAGAAATTTTAGATGCTATTATATTTGGACATGAACAACAACAAACAGTGATTCATAATATTAACAAATTGGTTAAAAAAGTTGGAAAAACTAAATGTTCTTGGAATGAAAAAGAAGTTAATATATCGTTAAAAACATATTTATCTGAATTATATGAGTCTCGTGTACAAGATGTATATCTCTTTGTTGATAAAAAGGAGCGTCATGCTCAAATTGATAATATTAAGAAAGATATAGTAAAAACTGTTCTTAATAGCCACCAGAATATTGTTGTAGATGAAAATGAAATAATGTATCTTCTAAATTCTTTAGAAGATCAATTTATTCGTTCTCGTATTTTAACGAAAAAATTACGTGTTGACGGGCGTTTACAAGACACAATTCGGACAATAAATATAAAAACAGGCATATTACCACGTACTCATGGATCAGCATTATTTACTAGAGGTGATACCCAAGCTTTGGTTGCTGTTACGCTTGGTACAGAGCGTGATGCACAAAATATTGATGGATTAACTGGTGCTCGTGTTGATAGGTTTTTATTGCACTATAATTTTCCAGCATATTGTGTGGGTGAAATAGGTGTTATAGGAGCCCCAAAAAGAAGGGAAATAGGACATGGACGTTTAGCAAAACGTGGTATGTTAGCAGTGATGCCTAATGCTAATGAGTTTCCATATACAATACGTGTAGTGTCAGAAATTACTGAATCTAATGGATCGTCCTCCATGGCATCAATTTGTGGCACATCTTTAGCGTTGATGGATGCCGGAGTGCCAATTAAAGCAGCAGTTGCTGGTGTTGCTATGGGTTTGATCAAGGAAGGAAATGATTTTGTGGTATTATCTGATATTATTAGTGATGAAGATCATATCGGAGATATGGATTTTAAAATATCTGGTAGTCGTCAAGGTATAACAGCGTTGCAAATGGACATTAAAACAGATGGTATTACTTACGATATAATAAATATTGCGTTAAAAAAAGCAAAAAATGCTCGACTGAAAATATTAGATATTATGGAACAGATTATTAAGTTTCCTAAACAGGAAATTTCTAAATTTGCTCCAAGAATATATAGCATTAAAGTTAATCCAGATAAAATCAAAGATGTTATAGGAAAAGGGGGGTCAGTTATTCGTTCATTGACTGAAGAAACTAATACTATTATTGATATTGAAGATGATGGTATCATAAAAATAGTTGCCTTAGATCATGATAAAGCGAAACAAGCTATTCGTAAAATTCACGATATCACTGCAAACGTTGAAATAGGATCTATTTATACTGGAAAAGTTAGTCATATTGTTGAATTTGGAGCATTTGTTACTATCTTTTCTGGAAAAGAAGGATTGGTCCATATTTCCCAGATTTCTGAAAGAAGAATAAACAAAGTAACTGATTACTTGAGATTAGGACAGGAAGTATTAGTAAAAGTATTAGAAATAGATCGTCAGGGACGTATTCGTTTGAGTATGAAAGGAATAAATCAAGTAAACACATAAGTATATTTACTATGATTAGTATTATATACATTTATGTATGATTTTTAAAAAAATATGTGAAGTGCTCATGTAACGGTATAAAAATGTATTAGTATGTATAATCTAAAAAATAAATCGAATCAATTCGTTTGATACTTGATAGAATAAGTCATAATTACAGGATAAATACAAATACTAAAGAAACCAATCAATTTCATTAGTGAAACGCTAATTATATAACTTGAGTATAAAGTTATACATACATGGTTCTATTTAATAACACTGCGAGAATTAATATTTTTCTTCTTTATAAAATGGAATTTATATTCGTATTCGTGAAGTTACAATCAATATTGTTAATTTTATTTTAATCTTAGTTATTGCAGCACATGATATATATAACGAAAGTGTTGTTATTGAAATAATTTTAATCTGTCTACATGTGAACTTTTGTGTTCAGAAATACTATTTTTAAAAAAAGATTTTGATGTTGATTTTTACAGTTAATTGTTTATCAAGATGAGGTAGTTACAGATGTCGAAAACTGCAGATTCTTTTGTGGAGTTAGGATTAAATCGTTATATAGTTAATCTTTTGAATGATATTGGATATGAAAAACCTTTACCTATTCAAATTCAATGCATTCCATATTTATTAGCTGGACGTGATGTGTTAGGCATGGCGCATACAGGTAGCGGTAAAACTGCGGCATTTGTTTTACCACTATTACATAATATTGATATTGATAATTCTTATTCTCAAGGTTTAATTGTAACGCCTACTCGAGAGTTAGCGATCCAAATTGGTAGAGTGTGCTCTAACTTTTCTAGATATATGAAAAAAATAAATGTTGTTACTTTATATGGAGGTCAAAGCTATGGTATTCAATTGAATGCTTTGAATAAAAGACCTCATATTATAGTAAGTACTCCCGGTAGACTAATAGATCATTTAAATCGTGGTACTGCTAATTTGTCTCAATTAAAAACTTTAGTGATAGATGAAGCTGATGAAATGTTACGTATGGGATTTATTGAAGATATAGAACGTATCGTTAAAAATATTCCAGTTAAGCGTCAAACAGCATTATTTTCTGCTACTTTACCTATGGGTATTCGTCGTATAAGTTATCGATTTATGAAGAATCCAAAAGAAATATATATTCATTCTAATACTAGCATGTGTGCTGATATTCAACAAAGTTATTGGCTAGTGCATGGAGGAATAGCTAAACATGACGCTTTAATGCGTTTTTTAGAAACAGAAGATTTTGATGCAGCTATTGTTTTTGTTCGCACTAAACATGCAACGTTAGAAATTTTCGAAATATTAGAGAGATTTGGTTATAATAGTGCGGCTTTAAATGGAGACATGAATCAAATAGTACGACATCAGACATTAGATCGATTGAGAAATGGAAAGTTAGATATTCTCATAGCTACTGATGTTGCTGCACGTGGATTAGATGTGCATCGTATTAGTTTAGTAATAAATTATGATATACCAATTAGTTCTGATGCCTATATACATCGTATAGGTAGAACTGGCAGAGCAGGACGCGTTGGAAAATCTTTATTATTTGTAGAGCATAAAGAGTATCGTTTGTTACGTCATATTGAACGTAAAATAAACTTAAAAATTCCAGAGGTTAAGTATCCTACATCTAAAACTTTACTTGCTTGTCGGTTATCGAAATTTACGAATAAAGTAGAATATCAATTAAGTGTGGATAATGATGATTTGAGTATATATCGATCTCTATTGCCTCAAATAAAACCTAAACAAGATTTGACAACAGAAAATTTAGCGGCTATCTTATTGAAGATAGCACAAGGGAATCGTCCATTGGTGTTGCCTCCAGATCCGGTTATTAAAAATAAATCAGTTTTAAAGATGCGTATGAATAATAACCGTCAAAGTTGTTTTCATGCGGATAATAGAGTTATTAAAACTAGGCCACAATCTAAGATTTCTAACAATATGAGAGTGTATCACATATCAGTAGGGCGTAATGATGGAGTTAAAATACGTCATATTATTAGAGTACTTTCTAATAAAATTGATAATATTCGTTATCACGAAATAGGTAATATTAAATTGTTTTCTTTTCATGCTCTTATTGAGTTAGACAAAGCGCTATCTAGCAGCAAAATATTAATGCAGTTATCTCATGTACGAATTTTAAATAAACCAATAAATATGAAATTTTTAGGTAGTATATCTGTATGTAATGATGTTCATTAATAATGAACGTTTCATTGGAAATACATATTTGATGAATTAGATAAAAAATAATATCATGTTAAATTAATTATTTAATAATGCATATGTTAAATGTAATAAACATATTGAATGTGTATGGCTATACTTACTAATGACAGAAATAAACGACATATGTTCGTTTTTCAGGAATTAGGTATTATATTTTGGAAATTACGATATCCTATAGTTTCAGACAACATAAATCCAATTAAGTTATGGCCATGTCTTCGTTTATTATTGATATCATCAGATTTTCCGACATCATTAAATGATCCTTTTGTTAAAGATGTTATACGTGCTATGCAGATTAATCCTAAAGAAGTGTATGCGTTGACTATTGACCAGATTAAAATTTTAATTATCCCATCAGAATTTTCTTGCTATTGTTGGTGGATTGGCACTGAAGTACCAAATAATTTGAATAGCATATGTTTAACTAGTCCATCATTATCAATATTAAAATATGATATTCAAGCAAAGCGTGATTTATGGCGACAAATTAGTGATATTAGACTGCGTACTTAAATTATTTATTAATGCTTTGTTAGTAAAAAAATAAAAAGATAATAAAATATAACAATATTATTTTTGTTTCTAATTTTTTTAAAAATTAATAAGTAATATATTTTATATATCGAAATAAAATCACCCTACAAAATATCTATCATTCGATGTCATATCAATAAATATTTTTTATGTAAATAACATTTAATTTTTTTATTCTATTAAATCTATCAATTTTTGCATTAACAATAATTATTAATTTGATAGAGTGTTTATAATACAAGCTCAAATTTATATGTGTGTTGTTACTAAAAATCGTCTAAAATTATTTCTCCAGTAAAAATTAATATTGAAAAAAAATGTGATGTAATAAACCAATCAACGATGTTGAACCGCAAAATAATAAAATTATATTTATTTTTAATTACTCTACTTAGACCTACTAGTTTTTAATTTTTGATTGTATCAATATCTACATTTTTATATCAAAGAACGTAAGAATATTTTCGTATATGAATAATGTATTTCATTGAGCATGAATAATGTTATTTTTTTTCTGTTTTCATTACGATAGACTGATGTATTTCCTATCAAATATAAGAAATGTTTTTAGGTATATAGACACATTAAATATTACTGAAAATCGTTTTATTATGAATAGATGATCTTATTTTAATATATTTATTTTATAAAAAATATTTGAGTACGTGAAGTGAAATATACATTTTCTATTTCTTACAAACAAGATATCACTACATTAGTAATATTTTATCATATACTTAAATGATAATTGATTTTTAAAAAATTTTTAATTGTAGATAGTACTATATTTATTAATATAATGATATAATTAGATATAATGTGTGTTAGTTTTAATTTTTAACTATCTATTATAATTATCTACCCAATGAAATATAGTAGTACATGTAGATAAACATTAGCGATCTTTGCTGTCTATTTTTATTAATGCAGATTCAGGGATATTAGAGTCGTATTTAGGAGACAAAACATGCGAGTATTGAAATTTGGTGGAACTTCACTTTCTAATGCAAATCAGTTTATCCATGTTGCCAACATTCTTGAAAAAAACGCTCAAGAAGAAAAAATAGCAGCAGTATTATCGGCTCCTGCAATGATTACTAATAATCTAATATCAGTCATTAATCACACATTGAATGGTAGTTCTGTATTAGAACATATTCACAATATAGAAACTATTTTTAATACTTTACTGAAAGATATAGCTCATATTCAATCCGGATTTAATTATATAACTTTAAATCTTATACTAGAACAAGAATTTATTCATTTAAAAAATTTGTTACATGGAATTTCATTGTTAAAATTTTGTCCAGATAATGTAAATGCTAATATTATTTGCTTGGGAGAAAAGTTGTCCATTATTTTAATGGAAGAGCTTTTAAATGCTAGAAACCTTCAGATAACTGTTATTAATCCAGTAGATAATCTCGTAGCCCAAGGAAAAGAGTATCTTGCTTCTATGGTAAATATTGAAGAATCTGCACGGCGTATTAAAAATATACCTATTTCTCATTTAGATATTATGTTAATGGCTGGATTTACTGCAGGAAATGATCAGGGTGAATTGGTTGCTTTAGGGCGGAATGGTTCTGATTATTCAGCTGCAATTTTAGCGGCTTGTTTAGGGGCTAGTCGTTGTGAAATTTGGACAGATGTAGATGGTATTTATACGTGTGATCCGCATCAAGTACCTAATGCGAAATTATTAAATTCATTATCTTATCAAGAGGCTATGGAGCTTTCTTACTTTGGAGCTAAAATTTTACATCCTCGTACTATTTTACCGATTGCTCAATTTCATATACCTTGTTTAATAAAAAATGTTTTCAAACCTAATGCTCCTGGAACATTAATTGGCCCAATTAATAATGATACAACTAATATAGTGAAAGGAATTACATATTTAAATGATATGGTAATGTTAAATATTTCTGGACCAGGAATGAAAGGAATGATTGGTATGGCTGCTCGTGTATTTTCTGCAATGTCTAAGGCCATATGTTCAGTAGTATTAATTACTCAATCATCTTCTGAATATAGTATAAGCTTTTGCGTACCTTATCAAGAGTTATCAAAAGCTTGCGCTGCATTAAATGAAGAGTTTAATTTAGAATTAAAAAATGGACTTTTGGAACCAATAGATATCATACAAGATCTTGCAATTATTTCGGTTGTAGGTGATGGTATGCGTACTCAACTTGGTTTGTCCAATAAATTATTTGGAGCGTTAGCTCGTGCTAATATTAACATCATCGCAATTGCTCAAGGATCTTCAGAGCGTTCTATTTCGGTGGTGGTAAAAAACAATATTGCTGCTATGGGTATTAGAGTAGCTCATCAAATGTTATTTAGCACTGATCGACTAATAGAAGTATTTATTATTGGATCCGGAGGTGTTGGTACAGCTTTAATAGAACAAATTCGACGTCAAAGACATTGGTTAAAAAACAAACATATTGACTTAAGAGTATGTGGTATTATTAATTCTCGAATGATGTGTATAGACATAAATGGGATTGATTTAAATCGTTGGGAATCATCTCTAAATAAAAATTGTGAATCTTGCAATTTAAAAAAATTAATAGAAATTATAAAAGAAAATCATTTGTTAAATCCAGTTGTCGTTGATTGTACTAGTAGTATCGATGTAGTTAATTGTTATGTGGATTTTTTATTAAATGGTTGTCATGTGATTACACCAAATAAACAAGCTAACACCGGATCTATGGAACAATATAGAATGCTTAGGGATATTGTGATAAAATCACGCAAGAAATTTCTATACGATACTAATGTAGGAGCTGGATTACCAGTTATAGAAAATCTACAAAATTTATTAAATGCTGGAGATAAATTAATAAGTTTTTCAGGTATTTTATCTGGATCTTTATCGTTTATTTTTGGAAAATTAGATGAAGGTTTATCGTTATCTGCTGCAACTTTATTGGCTCAGAAGAAAGGTTATACTGAACCGGATCCCAGAGATGATCTCTCTGGTATAGACGTAGCTCGAAAATTATTAATTTTAGCACGAGAAGTCGGATATGAATTAGAATTAAATGATATTCAAGTGGATCCAGTAATACCTCATAATTTCATTAGCAAAAATGATACAGATAATTTTTTAAAAAAATTATCTCTACTAGATAATGTTATTTTTGATAAATATCAAAGGGCATATAAGTTAGGACATGTATTACGCTACGTGGGTAATATACAGGAAGGACGGTGCTGTGTGAAAATTGAATCTATAAATAATAATCACCCATTATTTAGAGTAAAAGATGGAGAAAATGCTCTTGCATTTTTTACACGATACTACCAACCAATACCATTGGTATTACGTGGTTATGGAGCAGGTAATAATGTTACAGCAGCAGGAGTATTTGCAGATTTGTTACGTACTTTATCATAATAAAAATAAGGATGTATCTGGGTATGACTAGAGTTTACGCACCAGCGTCTATTGGTAATATTGGAGTGGGGTTTGATACATTAGGAATGGCAATTTCTCCCATAAATGGTAGCTTACTCGGAGATTGTATTAGCATTGAAAATGCTAATACATTTAGCTTACAAAATACAGGATGTTTTCATCATCAATTACCGGCACAATTAGAAGAAAATATTGTATTCCAATGTTGGAAAAAGTTTTGTGAAATTTTAGGACAAACATATTGTTTAAATATCACACTAGAAAAAAATGTTCCTGTTTCTTCTGGTTTAGGTTCTAGTGCTTGTTCCATAGTAGCTGTATTAGTAGCAATGAATTATCATTGCGGATGTCCACTTAATACAGATCAACTGCTCGCGCTAATGGGAGAAATGGAAGGTAAAGTTTCTGGTTCAATGCATTTTGATAATGTATCGCCTTGTTTTTTAGGGAGTATGCGTTTGATTTTGAAAAATTGTAATGCTGTCAGCCAGAAAATTCCTATTTTTGATGATTGGTTATGGATTATAGCGTATCCAGGTATTAAAATATCTACAGCAACATCTCGATCAGTACTACCAAACAAATATGATCGTGAAGATTGTATCAATCATAGTCAATATTTATCCGGTTTCATACATGCTTGTCATACTAATCAAGAAGATTTAGCAATTAAATGTATGAAGGACATTATTGCAGAACCTTATCGTTCGCAATTATTTCCGATGGAATTATCTTATATGCGTCATAATGTTATGAAAAAAGGTGCTATATCTTGTGGTATTTCAGGGTCTGGTCCCACAGTTTTTGCATTATGCAATAATCATGATGTAATAGAAGATATTTCTGATTGGCTATCACGTTTTTATTTACAAAATAATTCAGGTTTTGTTCAAATTTGTTTTGTAGATAAGCTTGGAGCACGTATTATGGTGAATAATGAATGAAACTATATAATATTAAGCAACATAATGAACAAGTCACGTTTACTCAAGCTCTCTTGAAAGGATTAGGAAAAAAGCAGGGATTATTTTTTCCAAAAAATCTTCCAAAATTCTCTATATTTGAAATCAATTCTCTTTTAGAGATGAGTTTTATAGAACGTAGCACACATATTTTGTCTGCGTATATTGGTTCTGAATTATCAAAAAATAGTATATTAACTTGTGTTAGAAATGCTTTTAATTTTCCAGTACCACTAGTACATATAAATGATAATATTTCGGTTTTAGAGCTTTTTCATGGACCAACTTTAGCTTTTAAAGATTTTGGTAGTAGATTCATGGCGCAAATGTTAAATAATATTAATCATCGATTTGATAAACCGATGGTTATTCTTACCGCCACTTCTGGAGATACAGGTGCTGCAGTGGCTCATGCTTTTTTTAATTTAAGCAATATACATGTTATAATTCTTTATCCTAGAGGCAAGATTAGTAGATTACAAGAAAAATTATTTTGCACTTTAGGAGGTAATGTTTCTACAATATCAGTAAATGGAGATTTTGATTCATGTCAAAATTTAGTTAAGCAAGCTTTTGATGATAGTGTATTACAACAGGCATTAGATTTAAATTCTGCTAATTCTATTAACATTGGTCGATTGTTAGCTCAAATTTGTTATTATTTTGAAGGAGTATCACAATTACCGTATCAAGTGCGTAATAAATTGGTGATTGCGGTTCCTAGTGGTAATTTTGGAAATTTAACCGCAGGATTATTAGCTCAGTCTTGTGGATTACCAGTAAAAAAGTTCATTGCTGCTACTAATATTAATGACACTGTGCCTAGATTTTTACAATATGGTTATTGGGAACCTCGTCCTACTGTTTCAACGTTTTCTAATGCTATGGATGTAAGTTCTCCAAACAATTGGTCTAGAATAGAGGAATTGTTTCTTCGAGAAAATAAATCTATTAGAGAATTAGAATACGGTTGTGTTAGCGATTTTATCACTGAAAAAACAGTCCAAGAAATTGCAGATTTAGGATATCTTTCTGAACCGCATACTGCTGTAGCATATCGATTGCTACGTGATAAATTGCATTCTGATGAATTTGGTATATGTCTTGGCACTGCACATCCTGTTAAATTTAAAGAATTAGTGGAGCACTTTTTGAAAAAAAAGATACAAGTAATATTACCAGTTATACTAAAAGAACGTATGAAATTGCCTGTATTATCTCATGAAATATCTAAATGTTTTTCTTCGTTACGTAATCTAATTTTAAGAATAATGTCTTAAAATATTATACAAATACTACAAACATAGATGTTTTATATTAAATTCTAATATTTGTTACATTTGTGTATTTATTGATGTGTCTAATGGTATTTTAATAATCATGTATGATACATAATAAGGTGGTGTTTGTGAAGGGTAATGATGAAAAATTATATATTATATAAATAACAAGTTTTTTCTGTTATTTATATGGATATTGTATGATTTTATTTGTGATCTTAAAAAAACAATTGATTATATTAAATTCATATAACGTTTTTTTGAAAAGTTTTGAAAACAAACTTGTTTCAAGGTTGAAAAGTGCAGTTTTGACCGCATATCAGGTGCATGGTATGATTAAATCGATTTTTCAGTGGAGATGTGTAGATGGGAAAAATTATTGGCATAGATTTGGGAACTACCAATTCTTGTGTTGCAATTATTGAAGGTAATAAACCTCGTGTATTAGAAAATAGTGAAGGTGATCGTACAACTCCTTCTATTATTGCTTATACACAAGATGGAGAGATTTTGGTTGGTCAACCAGCCAAGCGGCAGTCTGTTACTAATCCTAAAAATACTTTGTTTGCTATTAAACGATTGATTGGTCGTCGGTTTCAAGACAGAGAAGTGCAGCGGGATGTGAATATCATGCCGTATAAAATAATTTCTGCTAATAACGGAGATGCTTGGTTAGATGTTAAAGGTCAAAAGATGGCGCCTCCTCAGGTTTCCGCTGAAATTTTAAAAAAAATGAAGAAAACCGCAGAAGATTATCTTGGAGAACAAATTTCTGAAGCAGTTATTACTGTCCCAGCTTATTTTAATGACGCTCAACGTCAAGCTACTAAAGATTCTGGACGTATTGCTGGTTTAGAGGTTAAAAGAATTATAAATGAACCGACTGCTGCAGCATTAGCTTATGGCCTAGATAAAGAAACTAAGGGGAATCGTACAATTGCAGTATATGATTTAGGAGGCGGAACTTTTGATATTTCTATTATTGAAATTGATGATGTTGACGGAGAAAAAACTTTTGAAGTACTGTCTACTAATGGAGATACTCATTTAGGAGGGGAAGATTTTGATAGTCTTTTGATAAATTATTTAGCAAATGAATTCAAAAAAGATCAACATATTAATTTATATAATGATCCGTTAGCAATGCAACGATTAAAAGAAGCAGCAGAAAAAGCAAAAATAGAATTATCTGCTTCACATCAAACTGATGTGAATTTACCGTATATTACAGCAGATAATACTGGGCCGAAACATATGAATATTAGAGTAACTCGTGCTAAATTAGAATCTCTAGTGGAAGATTTAGTTAATCGTACTATGGATCCACTGAAAGTAGCATTAAAAGATGCTAATTTATCTGTTTCCAATATACATGATGTTATTTTAGTAGGCGGTCAGACTCGTATGCCTCTTGTTCAAAAAAAAGTATCTGAATTTTTCCAAAAAGAGCCGCGAAGAGATGTCAATCCTGATGAAGCAGTTGCTATAGGAGCAGCTGTGCAAGGAGGGGTTTTATCGGGGGATGTAAAAGATGTATTGTTATTAGATGTGACTCCATTATCATTAGGAATTGAGACGATGGGAGGGGTTATGACATCATTAATTGCTAAAAATACTACTATTCCTACTAAACATAGTCAAATTTTTTCTACAGCTGAAGATAATCAATCCGCTGTCACTATTCATGTCTTACAAGGAGAAAGAAAAAGAGCAAGCGATAATAAATCATTAGGACAATTTAATTTAGATGGAATAGCAGCGGCAATGCGTGGTATACCTCAGATTGAAGTAACTTTTGATATTGATGCAGATGGTATTTTACATGTATCTGCTAAAGATAAAAATAGTGGACGTGAACAAAAAATTACTATTAAAGCTTCTTCTGGTTTAAATGAAGAAGAAATTAATAAAATGGTGCAAGAAGCAGAGGCTAATGCTGAATCAGATCGTAAATTTGAAGAATTAGTACAAATTCGTAATCAAGCTGATCATTTGTTACATAGTACTAGAAAACAATTAACGGAAGTTGGTGATAATTTATCGTTAGATGATAGATCTTCTATAGAAGACGCATTAAAAGAATTGGAGTTAGTTATCAAGAATGAAGATAAAAGTGAAATTGAATCTAAAATTCAGTCTTTAATTAAAGTTTCTGGAAAATTATTAGAAGCTAGTCAAAAGAACCAAGAGCAATCTAAATCTCAGGCTACTAACAGTACTTCTGATCCAAATGGAGAAGTAGTAGATGCAGAATTTGAAGAAGTAAAGAACAAAAAATAATATTCTTAAAAAAAATAAATGTAGAGTAGGAGAAAATTAATTATTAAAATTATCAATTAAAAAATATTGAATCTATAAGTGTATTGCTAAATTAATAAGTATATAAAGGGATATAAAGAAAACCATGGCTAAATCAGACTATTATGAGATTTTAGGCATTTCCAAAAATGCGGATGAGCGTGAAATCAAAAAGTCCTATAAACGCCTAGCAATGAAGTTTCATCCAGATCGTAATCCAGGAAATACTACAGCTGAGACGAAGTTTAAAGAAATTAAAGAAGCATATGAAATATTAAGTAATTCAGAAAAACGTGCAGCTTATGATCAGTATGGTCATGCAGCGTTTGAATCAGGCAATATGGGGTCATCAACAAATTCGGGAGGAGCAGATTTTAGCGATATTTTTGGTGATGTATTTGGAGATATATTTGGAGGAAATAGAAGAAATCGTGCAGGTAGAGGATCGGACTTACGTTATAATATAGAGTTGAGTTTAGAGGATGCAGTACGTGGAATTGTTAAAGAAATATGCATACCAACTTTATCAGCATGTGAGAAATGTCGTGGAAGTGGTGCGAGATCAAATTCAGATATCATTACTTGTATGACATGTCATGGTCAAGGGCAAGTTCAAATACGCCAAGGTTTTTTTTCTGTACAGCAATCATGCCCCACATGCCATGGGCACGGGAAAATTATTAAAGAAATTTGCAACAGATGTCGTGGAAATGGACGAGTAGAACGATCTAAGACTCTTTCTGTTAAAATTCCAGCAGGTGTAAACACAGGAGATCGAATACGTTTATCAGGAGAAGGTGAATCTGGAAAAAATGGTGCACCTGCAGGAGATCTATACGTCCAAGTTCAAATTAGAAAACATCCAATTTTCGACCGAGAAGAAAAAAATCTTTATTGTGAAGTACCAATTAGTTTTTCTATGGCAGCTTTGGGAGGAGAAATTGAAGTGCCAACCTTAGATGGCAGGGTAAAATTAAAAATTCCTCCTGAAACACAAACTGGAAAATTATTTCGTATGAGAGGAAAAGGAGTAAAATCAGTTCGAAGTGGTGGTAACGGGGATTTATTATGTAGAGTGGTAGTAGAAACTCCGGTGAAACTAAATGATATACAAAAACAACTGCTTCAAGATTTGTCAAATAGTTTCGGAGGACCTCATGGGAATAGAAACAGTCCTAGATCTAAAAGTTTTTTTGATGGCGTAAAAAAATTCTTCGATGATCTTACTCGTTGATTGAGTGACAACGATATTTCTAAAATATATGATTTAAATTTTGTTGTTATGATATGATCTCCTCTTTTACTTTATTTTTTCAATTAACAACCCATAGATTTAATACGTGCATATACTCTAGATTTACACCTAGCGGCTTTATTTTTATGAACTAATCCTTTGCAAGCCTGACGATCTATTATTTTCTGCATAGCAATAAATGCAGTCATTGCGGTTGTTTTATCTTGAGATGCAATTGCTATATATACCTTTTTTACAAAAGTACGCAACATAGATTTTCTGCTTATATTATACTTTCGTTGATTCCTTGATTTTATAAGAGATTTTTGAGCTGATTTAGTATTAGCCAATCTACAATACCCCCAAATATTAAAATTTTAATTGCACTTATGTATTATGTTATATTTTTAAATTGTATATTTCAATTGTTATTTATTATTTTAAATGCGATTATCTATACGTTAGATAATATCTTTTTTTATAAATCTATTTTTAAATTGTATTATTTTTAAATTAAATAAAATAAGGTCAGTATTTTAAAAATATATAAATAAATATAGATATTTTTTTAAAAA
The DNA here is from genome assembly GCF_023585865.1 of Blochmannia endosymbiont of Camponotus sp. C-046. NCBI lineage: Bacteria > Pseudomonadati > Pseudomonadota > Gammaproteobacteria > Enterobacterales > Enterobacteriaceae > Candidatus Blochmanniella > Blochmannia endosymbiont of Camponotus sp. C-046. Next base: position 519,913 of record NZ_CP097752.1, on the reverse strand, counting down.
TTTATTTGAATTTAACATGGAATTTGTTAGAGGATTACATAATATAAAACCCCATCATAAAGGTTGTATACTTACTATTGGTAATTTTGATGGATTTCATCGTGGGCATCAGGCATTGCTCGAAAAGTTACAAAAAAAAAGAAACACTTTGAAATTACCTGTTGTGGTCATGATCTTTGAACCACAACCTAACGAGTATCTCTCTAATATAATAGCAATGCGATTAACTAGATTAAGAGATAAAGTTAATTATTTATGTGTAGCAGGAGTAGATGTCATTTTGTGTATTACTTTTAATAAAAAATTTGCTGCTATTGAAGCATATAATTTTATTAAAAATATATTAATATCTAAATTAGACGTACGGTTTATTTATATCGGGGATGATTTTAGATTCGGTGCTTTTAGAAAAGGGGATTTTATTTTATTGCAAAAAATGGGTAAAAATGAAGGTTTTGAAGTAATACGTGTCGCCACTTATCTTGATGAAAACAATCAAAGAATAAGTAGTACTGCGATACGTGTCGCTTTAGTGGAAAATAGAATGTTGGATGCTGAATTATTACTGGGACATTCTTATTGTATTTCTGGTCGTGTAGTTCGCGGAAATGAATTAGGCCGTAGAATTGGGTTTCCTACGGCTAACATATCATTACAAGGTAAACGATTACCCGTACATGGTGTATATGCAGTAGAGGTATATGGTATTTCTAACGTACCATTACCGGGTATAGCTAATGTGGGAATTTGTCCGACAATTACTGGAAAAAATCAACAAAAATTAGAAGTACACTTATTAAATATATCTACAAATCTATATACTTATCATGTTAAAGTGGTTTTTTTGTCTAAAATACGCGATGAACAATATTTCAGTTCCGTGAAAACATTACAGCATCAAATTAAAAACGATATAATAAAAGTACGTAGTTACTTTAATAAAATTAATAATATAAATAAAGTTTATAAAACGGAATAATTTATAAATGATTAACTATAAAAATACTTTGAATTTACCACATACATTATTTCCAATGCGTGCTAATTTACCTGTATGTGAGCCTATTGTCTTAAAACGTTGGTATAAAGATAATTTATACGAAGCAATTCGTCTTAAAAAAATCAAAAAAAAATTATTTGTATTACATGATGGCCCACCTTATGTGAACGGTAGGATTCATTTAGGTCATGCAGTAAATAAAGTACTTAAAGATATTATTCTAAAATATAAAAACTTAATGGGGTATAATGCTCCCTATATACCCGGTTGGGATTGTCATGGATTACCTATCGAACTGCAAGTAGAACAGTTAATAGGGCAACCAAGAATTAGTGTTGATCCAAATGAATTTCGAAGTATCTGTCGTAATTATGTTTTAGATCAAATAGAAATACAAAAAAAAGATTTCGTAAGGTTAGGTGTCTTAGGAGATTGGTCACGACCTTATTTGACAATGGATTTTAAGACAGAAGCAAATATTATTCGTACTTTAAGTAAGGTTATATCTAAAGGTTACTTTTATAAAGGAACAAAACCTGTACATTGGTGTTTTCAATGTTGCTCTGTACTAGCCGAATCGGAAGTGGAATATAATAACCATTTTTCTCCTGCTGTTGATGTTGCTTTTGCTGCAGTCAATAGTATGCATATTTCTAAAATATTCAATGTTGAATTATGTCAACATAATGTTGAATTAGTGATTTGGACTACTACTCCTTGGACGTTACCTTCCAATCAAGCTATTTCGGTGCATCCAAATCACAATTACCAATTGATTGTAATGAATAATCATAAATATATAATTGTTGCAGCTAATTTAGTGGATGTTGTAATGCAACGCATACAATGTTTTTCTTGGGAGATTTTAGGAGAAACATCAGGTAATTCTTTAGAATCGTTAAAATTTCATCATCCGTTCATGCCGTTTGATATCCCTGTTGTTTTAAGTAATCATGTCACATTAGATTCTGGAACAGGAGTAGTACACATAGCTCCAAATCATGGTGTTGATGATTATATTGTGGCTCAAAAATATAATCTTAAAGTTATTAATATAATAAATGATACAGGTCGTTATGTATCTAATGTACACCCTATGTTAGATGGAGTACAAGTATTTCAAGCAAATGACATAATAATAAATTTATTAAGTCAATCAGGTTCTTTGTTACATGTGAATTACAATTATAAACATAGTTATCCATATTGTTGGCGGCATGCAATTCCTGTCATTTTTAAAGCTACTACGCAGTGGTTTTTAAGTATGGATAAATATAATTTAAGAAATAAATTATTGGAAACAATACATAAAGTACGTTGGATTCCAAATAAGGGAGAATCTAGCATTGAAACAATGATTGTTAATAGACCGGATTGGTGCCTTTCAAGGCAACGCGTTTGGGGTGTACCCATACCTCTTTTCATTCACAAAACAACCGATATCTTACATCCTCGTACGATTGAGTTAATGGAAGTAATCGCTCAACATGTAGAACAACGTGGAATACAGGCGTGGTGGGATTTAAAAACTGAAGATCTCATAGGAAATGAAGAAATAGATCAATATGAAAAAGTGTTAGATATACTTGATGTATGGTTTGATTCTGGTTCTACTCATTATTCGGTAATACCAGAGAGATTAGAATACCATAATAAGTCACCAGATTTATATTTAGAGGGTTCAGATCAATACAGAGGTTGGTTTATGTCATCATTGATTATATCAACTGCAATGACAGGTAAAGCACCATATAAAGAAGTATTGACTCATGGATTTACTGTAGATGCTCAGGGACGTAAGATGTCTAAATCTCTTGGTAATGTCATTAGCCCTCAGGAAATAATAAAAGATTTCGGAGCAGATATATTACGATTGTGGATAGCCTCTTCTGATTATTCTAAAGAAATGACAATTTCAAATTCTATTTTGAAACATACGACCGATGTGTATCGGCGTATTCGGAATACTGCCCGATTTTGTTTAGCTAATATTGGTGATTTTAATCCAGAACAAGATTGTGTACATCCAGAAAATATGATTGAATTAGATTGTTGGGTAGTAGATCGAGCATTATCTGTACAGTTAGAAGTAATATCGCATTATAACAAATATAATTTTCATAATGTAATACAACGAATTATGCAGTTTTGTTCAATAGAAATGGGTTCGTTTTATTTGTATGTTATTAAAGATCGACAATATACTATGAAAAAAAATAGTAAAGAACGTCGTAGCTGCCAAACTGCATTGTATCATATTATTGAATCTATGGTGCGTTGGATTGCTCTAATTTTATCTTTTACTGCTGATGAAATTTGGAGATATATTCCAGGAAATAGATAAAAATATGTATTTACTGAAGAATGGTACAATGGTTTATTTAGTATAAGTTCAAAACAAATTATGAATAGTGATAATTGGAATACTTTTTTAAATGTCAGAAGTGAAGTAAGTAAAATAGTTGAACAAATGCGTCTTACTGGTATTATCGGGGGATCTTTAGATGCCAGTGTAATTTTATATGCCACTCCAAAACTGGCAAATATATTGCGTATTTTAGGTCATGAGCTTTCTTTTGGATTAATAACGTCATCAGCTGTAGTTTTAGATTATTGCAATGAATTTAATGTAACTCAATGTGAACGAAAAGGAATACCTGGGTTGAAAATCCTTTTAGAAAAAGCTAAAGGTAGAAAGTGTCAGCGTTGCTGGCATTATAGATTAGATATCATTGATCAATATAAAAATTATTCAAATATTTGCTCTCGTTGTATTACTAACATAGTTGGCTCAGGAGAAAAGCGTAGGTTTTTTTAATGCAATGCATAAAAAATATAATTATAAGAATTTAAAATGGTTATGGTTATCTTTGTTGTTAATGTTTTTAGACATAGGAACAAAATATTGGGTAAAGACTCATTTGTATTGGGGAGGTGTTATCAGTATTGCCCGGCATTAATTGTTATTATATTTGTAATACAGGATTAGCTTTTGGATTATTTGCCGATTCTCATTTATATTATCATGGGATATTTGTTTGGATAACAATATTAGTGATCGTAGCGTTTATTGTGGCCTTGTATAAATTGATTGATCGTTCTAGGTGTTATAGGATATCTTACTCTATGATTATTGGAGGAGCTTTAGGAAATTTATTTGATCGAATACTATACGGAGCAGTAGTTGATTTTATTGATCTGCACATTAAAAGTTGGCATTGGCCAACTTTTAATGTTGCAGATATAGCAATTTGTGTAGGAATTACCATCTTAACAGGAAGATTCTATTATGATTTTTTAAAAAATAACTTAAATTAACATCATGATATGTACAAGGGATTGTTTTAAACATAACATATGTTGTTATTTTTTTAATATAATTATACAAATTGTTTAAAATTAATTGTCGTTTTATATGAGTATTAAATATTCTTACGAATATGAAGAGGTATAAATAATTAAAGTTGTATTAGCTAACCCGCGTGGGTTCTGCGCAGGGGTCAATCGAGCAATCAATATTGTAGATAAATCTATACAAACATATGGCACGCCAATTTATGTGCGACATGAGTTAGTGCATAACAGTTACGTAGTCGCTCAATTATCTAATAAAGGTGTTATTTTTGTTGAGCAACTAGATGAGGTGCCGAATGGATCGGTTTTAGTTTTTTCTGCTCATGGAGTATCAAAAAGGATACGAGAACAGGCAAAAATTAAAAATTTAATAGTAATTGATGCTACTTGTCCATTGGTAACTAAAGTACATAAAGAAGTTGCTCTAGCGAATCGTAATAATATGGAAGTAATATTAATAGGTCATTCTGGTCATCCAGAAGTAGAGGGACCTATGGGGCAATATGTTCCTATAAATTCTGAACAAAAAATATATTTGGTTGAATCTCAATCAGATGCCTGGTCAGTGCAAGTTAATCATCCAAATCATTTATTTTTCGTAACACAAACAACTTTGTCGATAGATGATGCCGCAGAAATTATAGCAATTTTGAATAGAAGATTTCCTAATATTCTAGGTCCTAGAAAAAATGATATTTGTTACGCTACATTTAATAGACAAAATGCTCTTAAAAATTTAGCTCTGGCGGTAGAGATGATATTTGTTGTGGGATCAATGGCATCATCTAATTCTGTAAGATTAATGGAGCTAGCACGTCGTATTGGAAAGAGTGCATATTTAATTGGTCATGCTAATGATATTCAAAGAAATTGGTTATATGGAATAAATAACATTGGTATTACTGCTGGGGCATCAGCTCCAGATATTTTAGTACTCCAAGTTATTGAAAAATTACGTCTGTTAAGTCCAGATCATGTTGTTGTTGAAAAAATGGTTGGCCAGGAAAAGAACATATTTTTTGATACACCTAAAATTTAGTATATTCATAATAATAGTGTATTTTTTAATTTTATCATGACAGTAAAATTAAGTATTGAACGTAAAAAATGATTATAACAAATTACAAATAACGTGAAATGTTGTTTAATTATGTTTTATTACATAGAATAATAATTACTAAAATTTATTAATAATTTTTATATTTTATTCTACTGTGCGCAATATATAAGAACCAATCAGAGTCATAAATTTTCTGTATCTAATAAATAAACATCATTAATAAGGTAATAGATTATGAGCGGTACATTTCTTCGTATTGCCGTGACAGGAGTAACTGGTCGAATGGGCAAAGAAATAGTAAAATGTATTGTTAAAGGAGAAAAACAATTTAGTCAAGAGATTGTTTTAGGAGCTGCCATAGCACGTTTAAATACTAATATTTGTGGAATGGATGTTGGAACATTAATAAACGCTGATACTTTAGGTGTGACAATTACTGATAATTTAGAATCAATTAAAGATAATTTTGATGTTTTAATTGATTTCACTGCCCCTGATGTATCTGTAGAATACTTAAAATTTTGCGTTAATAACAATAAAAATATAGTTATTGGAACTACTGGATTTAATAAGATACATAAGAATCTTATTTTAAATGCATCCCATAAAATAGGAATTGTTTTTTCCTCTAATTTTAGTATAGGTGTAGCGTTAATATTTAAACTGTTACATAGGATTACTCAAATCATAGGTAGTACTTCAGATATCAATATTATTGAAACTCATCATAATAAGAAACGTGACATACCATCTGGTACTGCTTTAACAATGCAGAACATTATTGTAAATACATTGCGATCCGTTCGTTCTAATAAAATTATGGATTCTAATCTTGATTCTACAACGTATGCACCAACATCCTCTTGCGATAATATACTAATTCATTCGATACGCGCCGGAAATGTCGTTGGAGAACATACTGTTTTATTTGCAGGACTAGGAGAACGTTTAGAAATCACACATAAAGCATCGGATCGTTTAATATTTGCTCATGGAGCATTACGCGCTGCTCTTTAGATAGGGCATGATAAAATCGGATTATTTGATATAAGCGATTTTTTAGAAATGAACACGTCATTATGATGAATAGATGAAAGTAAATAATATGTATTCATATATCATATATGAATACATATTTGATGCTACTAAAAATTTTTAAAATTTATAATAAATAAAACGTTGTAGATTTTATTTACACATGTTTTATTTTAATCTAGTATAATAGTAATATTAATTAAATATTTAACTATTAATTTCCTTTAATCAATAAAATATAAATTATACATTTAATGATTCAATTTACTTATTAAGATAGAGTTATCGTAATGAAATCAGCGTTGTTGGTACTAGAAGATGGTAATCGATTTTATGGTTAAATAATAGGATCAGAAGGAGAAACGATAGGGGAAATAGTGTTCTTCAACACACATCAATCAATAACTGGCTATCAATAAACAATTACTGATCCTTCTTATATATGCATACTAAATAGTAAGATTGACTTGTCCTCATATTGGGAATATTGGGACTAATAAATTTGATAATAAATCTTCTGTATCCAAGTAAGCGGGCTAATCATTCATGACCTAGCAATAATTGTTAGTAATTTTCATTATACATTAACTCTTTTAAATTGTTTAATACAATAAAATATTGTTGGAATTGCTAGAGAAGTAGATACTCGTCAATTGACTCATTTAATACGAAAAAAGGGCATATAACACGGCTATATTGTTACTCGTGATGAATATATTTGGCGCTATATTTATTAATTTAGCATTGCGTAGACTCATGATTTTCCTAGTTTATTAAATAGATTTGATCTTGATTGTTTTCATAAAGTAAGTATTTCTTAATGATATATTTGGAATCAGGGCACTTGGAATATTAAATATGGAGTTTATTATGTTATTACTATAATAAACGGAAGTTTTGCTACAGCTGTGTCATTAATTATTGATACTACAGAACATGTGGTATCAATTCAGGGTATGTATGTATGTATGTATGCCAAAATAATACATTAAAGCTGTCATTGATTCATTAATATTAATTACACAATTATACTCTGTGTATTTTAGTAATTATAGATTTTATTAAAAGTATTATTAATTTTAAATATAAACTTGAATGTTGTGCTTAATGATTATTAGTTTAATTGCTGCGTTGACTACCAATCATATAATTGGAAGAAAAAATATTATTCCTTGGTATTTACCTATGGATATTAAGTGGTTTAAGTATCATACTTCATATAAGCCAATTATTATGGGGCGTAAAACATTTGATTCTATAGGAAAAAGACCGTTATTAAATAGACTAAATATTGTTTTAAGTCGTAATCTATTAAATAATTATAATGGTGTTTTTGTAGCTGACAATATAAATTCAGCTTTATTATTAATACAAAATACACCTGAAGTCATGGTGATTGGAGGAAGTGAAATATATAATATTTTTTTACCTTACGCACAACGCTTGTATTTAACATATATTCATAATATCGTTGAAATTGATGGCGATGCTTGGTTTCCTGATTATGATATAAGAGAATGGAGATCTGTTTTTAATAAATTTTATGAAATTAGAGAAAACTGTTGTTATCTACAATTTTCTATTTTAGAACGTTACAAGTGACGACTAGACTATTATGGTTAATAATTAAGATATTCAGTTATATTAATTAATTCAGCTAATATTTGTAGATCAATCAATAAATTGTCTTTCAAGAGTAATGAAATCATATGATGCGAATTTATTAAAAATGGTAAGAATATGTAAAAATAATCTCTAAAGTTTGATTATTTTTTAAGTTAATCAGGTAGAGTACAAGGTATGCTTACAATTTTTTTATCTTCCCATCGCAATAAAGTCAGAGCCCCTCCCCAACAACAACCAGAATCTAATCCATAAATACCAGATGGAATTTTTGTGCCTTCTAAAGATGCCCAATGCCCAAAAATTATACTATATGTGGGATCAATTAATTTGTTTTTTAAAGAAAACCACGGATATATATATGCTGGGGCATCTTTAGGGATACCTTTATATTTCAAATCTAACTTTCCATTTAAATCAACATAACGCATGCGTGTGAATACATTAATGTTTTCTTGTATTTGTTTTAATTTATTATCATTAATGTGATACGTATCGGATATATTGTTATGTATATCTTTTTTAAAAAGTAAAAAATAATGGTCACTAACTAAAATTTTTTCTATTTCTTTAGCATATTTTTTAGCATCGTTAACGTTCCAACTAGGACTAATACCTGCATGGGTCATTAATATTTTATTGTTTTCATCTATAAATAACATAGGTTGATGACGTAACCAATTAATCAAATCTTCTATGTCTGAAGCATTGAATATAGCATCAAACTGATCTGTGCGTTTTTTATTACAGTCTATTATTCCAAAATATGTTTTTAATAGATGTAATTCATGATTCCCTAATACTAGATACGCACTGTCTTTCAATTCATAGGCTAAACGTAATACCTCTAATGAATTTGGTCCTCTGGCGATTAAATCTCCGGTAAAATGTAGGGTATCAACTTTAGGATTAAAGCATACATGGTTTAGTATTGTTTGTAAGTGTTTGTAACACCCGTGAACATCTCCAATAAAATAAGTAGACATTTGGCTATTATATATTTTTATAATAAAAATTGATCAAATACATATATATCATAATATTTTTAATATTTTGTATAAGTATAAAGTTTCTGTTTTAAAAAGCACCACTCATACAACAAAACATATATCTTATAAAATATGAAAATATGCTTTATTTAATACATAACTGCTCATTACAATAAAGATTGATTCATTTTAAACATTTTTGTATTTATTAATTAAGTTTTATATCATTATGACATTGACTTATGATTATTTACATAAATAAGTCATAAATCAATCATATACAATAACCTAATAAAGATGGAATGTATAGCCATTTTTCAGTTAAAATACAATTACAAAATAGTTGTATGTAGTACAATAATACATTATGTAAGTAAGTTTATTTTCTATTTATATTTAACATATTTGCTAGTATGCAGTATTGATCAATAGTGATATTTTCTGCTCGCAACTCTGGATTTATTCCTGTCTGTATAATTTCTTTTGTGTTAAAACATGTAGATAGACTATTTCGAAGAGTTTTTCGTCTTTGTCTAAAAGCTAATTTTGTCAGAAAAGATAGTTTTTCTATATTAACGATTGGATACGGAGTGTCTATGTGGGGGAGTAGACTTACAACCATAGATTCTACTTTTGGGATAGGAAAGAAAGAAGTTGATGGTATCGTTAACAATGGAATAACTTTGCAATGATATTGTGTTATTATACTTAATCTTCCATATTCTTTTCTATCGGGATTTGCGTAAAGGCGCATAGCTACTTCTTTCTGAAACATAAAATGCATATCATAGATTACATTAATATATTGAAATAAATATATAATTAATTCTGTGGCTATATTATAGGGTAAATTTCCTATTAATCGTAGTTTTTGTCCAACTTGATGTGATAAATCAAAAAAATTTGTTGTCATTATATCTTGATAAAGAATATTGATTTTTTTATCAAATATTTGAATTAGGCGATTGACCAAGTTTAAATCACGTTCTATCAATATTAAGGAATTGAGATCTGCAGTATTTAAAATTTGTTGAGTTAATGCACCTAAACCAGGTCCTATTTCTAGTATTTTTTGATGTTTTTTAGGATTAATAGTTTTAACAATGGTGTCAATAATATTTTGATCTGTAAGAAATACTTGACTCCATTTCTTCTTGATAAGATGATCTTTATAGTATTTTTTTTGCATAAAGATTATTTATCATTTCAATCGCAACTGTAATAGCCATAATCATACTATCGGGTAATGCTTGTCCTGTTCCAGATAGTTCAAGAGCAGTACCGTGATCTACAGAGGTTCTAATGAAAGGTAATCCTAACGTAACATTCACTGATTGACCAAATCCAGAATATTTTAAAACAGGTAAACCTTGGTCATGATACATAGTTAGTATTACATCTGCATGTTGCATATACTTTTTTTGGAATATTGTGTCAGCTGATAAAGGTCCTATTAGTTCGTAATTAATGTTTTTTTTTAAAATATTTAAAGCAGGTATAATAATTTTAATCTCTTCTTGTCCTATATAGCCGGATTCTCCAGAGTGTGGATTCAAGCCACATACATAAATTTTAGGGTATGCAATTCCAAAATATTTTTTTAATCCTTGAGCAAGAACGGGAATAGTATCGCAAAGAGATTGTTGAGTAATCATTTTTGGAACAGATAGTATAGGTATATGAGTAGTGGCTAAAGCAACACGTAATGTGCTATTGATTAACATCATTACAGTGGTTTTGCATTTGTTTATGTGAGATAAAAATTCAGTGTGCCCACTGAATGTTATATTTCCTTTATTAAGGATAGCTTTATGTACAGGGCCTGTCACTAATGCTGAAAATTCCCCATTTAAACATCCTTGCGATGCTCGTGTTAAAGTATCAATAACATAATTATTATTATTAACATTCAATTGGCCAGGTGTAACTTGTTGTGGCAGTAACATTTTTAATATAGATAATTCTCCGGACACACAAGGAGACGCTAATTTTTTAGAATGATAAGAACGGAGTCTTAAAGGTACATTGATTTGCTTCGCTCTATCTAATAACAAATTAGGATCTGCGCACACGACTAACTCTACAGGCCATTTTTTTTGCGCGCTCATAATGATTATGTCAGGACCGATCCCAGCTGGTTCCCCTGTAGTAATCACAATGCGTCGAAATCGTTTATTTTTTTTTTTCATTTTAGTTGATGATTTTAATATACGATTCGGATCGTAATTCTTGAATCCAATTTTTCATAATTTCATGAAATTTTTTATTTAATAAATATAAATAAGCACGTTCATATATTATTTCATTATAATCCAGTACAGATATATCTATTAATTGAATTAAACACCATCCGAAAGAAGTGTATACTGGTATGCTAATTTCATTTCTTTTTAAAGAACTTAAAACTTTTCGAGTTGATGGTTCTAAATCATCTAAATCTTTGTATACTATATTTTCTGTATAGTGATTACAATATATATCTTTTGATTTTTCTTTAACAATCATTCCAAATGTAATATTACTTTTCTCCATTCGTTCTTTGGTTTGTAACAATTCTTCCACTATATTTATATTTTTACACGAATTTTTAATACCAAATATTTTTGCTGTAACTTTAGTAACAGGTAGTATAATTTGTTTATGACGTATATCTTTTATTTCTATGATATGTATTCCATCATAAGATACAATTGGACCGACAACATCACCTTTTTTGGTAGTGTGTAAATGTTTTTCAAAAATGATTGGTATGTCTTTCCATGAAATCCATTCTGTTTCGTGCACTTTAATTATTTGAATAATATTTTTATTGGAATATGTTCGCATCAATTCTTTGATATTTTTGTTAAATTCTTTTTTTTCAATTAATAATCGTGCAAAATCTTCTATTTTGTCTATTTGGTATTGAGTGGGTTGTATTGGTAATGAAAATATAATGTGCTTCAATTTAAATTGTTTGTTAAAATCAATAATATTTGATGTTTTGGCAATTTCATTTATTTCATTTGTTAATACATGAGCACGATCATGCATAACATGATCACATATCATTGTTTTAATCATATTTTGGTATTGTTGGAAATAAAATTTTTCATAACTTAATCCAATATTATATAAATATGAATGAAACTGATCGAATGTCATATCATATAAATTTAAAATGCAATTAATCATTTGGTTAAGTTGATTATAATTAATCTTAATAATTTCTTGTTGATCAAAAATCTGTAAGACGAGGTTATCTATGATTAATTGATCTAATATTTGTTGATAATATGAAATATCTTGTAATATATTGTTGTGGGTATCAGAGATGTTATTTTGAATTGTATACACATTGTTTCTGACATCACTATCTAAAATAATATTATGATTTACTAATGCTACGATTTTATCGATTGTTTTTAATGCTCCAAGAACAATATTTGTTTTGAACGTAAACATTAGAACTAATATTTGCCAAAATTTCATACGATTAAACAATATTATAAGTATGAACCTGATTTAACGTCGTCATACAATGAATAAGGTTAAAATGTGTGTTGATATGGAAAAACCCCTATGTTTAACATCTTATATGGATTTGTTTTAAAATTTGACGTAGAGTTATATATTCTGATATCAAATCGTATTTTGTTATCATATATACTGCGGTTTAATTCTTTACTCCAATCAATCATTTTTCGCTCACAAGATATATTCACTCCCCAACATGGTGTATAATACTGTATTCCTATTGTTTGATCAATGAGTTGATTAGTTTTTATGTTATGGTAATGTGCCCAACTTACTTTCCAATTATCAATTAAAGGATAACAAGCAAGTATTCCTAATTGAGCAATTGTGTTGTGATATATTGATTCTTTAATGTTTGGTAGTATTTTTTCAAGATATTGTTCGTTGGTATGTCTGTAATGTGTTTGTAAAACTTGATTGTCTTTACCTAGGTATTCTAATATTATAGTCCCAAATGATAATGCACGATGTTGCATATCATATTGCATTTCAGTGTTTACATTCCAATAATCGTTAATATTCCAATGACTTATTCCTGAAAATAACATGATATTAGGAGTTTTTTGTGTACATTTAGATATTTTTATATGTTTGAAATTCAGTTGTCTCAAATCAAAAATTTGACCTATAGACGCGTAAAATAGTTCGTTTTTGTTCTTACAACATCGTATAGCTATATTTCCCGTAATTTGATTGACAGATAAAATACGATCCAATCCACTATATGTAGTGTCACGAAATAAATTATTATGATTTATATGAATCATATCAGTATCGTAGATACCGATATTTTCTTGAAAACGATATGGTACATATAAATATTGTAATTTTGGTTCTAAGAAATGTTTATATTTTTTTGAAATATGTGTTTTTTCTTTGAAAATCATCTTTCCGTTAATTTTAAATTGTGGGATGATGCGGTTAACTATATTGTTTAAATGATGATCTGGGTTTTGTATTCTGTTGTAATGATTTACATTTTTTTGTCGATAATGTGTTATTCTTAATTTGGCTTCGCTGTTAAAATAACTATAATGATTATTTATTGAGAAATCTAAAGTTGGTTCTGTATGTATTCTGATTGTTTTTGGGTAATGATAATTTGAAGGTATAAATTGCGTTAATTGACTGAATAATTTTAAATTAAATGGTTGATTATTGATGCAATCAATATATGAGTTCAATTCTAATTGCAATGCTTTGTTATAATTGGAATGATTTTTAATCATCGTGGTATTAGTATTTGTGATACCAAAATAAGCTAGATTAGCGCTCCAATTTTTATCACTATAATTGCATAGTATTTTTTGGTTGATGTGATTATTATTAGAATGTGTATATGTTGGTATATTAAAGTTTTCAATGTAATTATCGGAGCCTGTAGCCGAGGTATAATTAGAATGAAAATGCCATTTTTTGTTCATAATGCCGTTATGTTTCCAATATAGTTGCCAATATTTGTTATGGTAATTATTGGAAAAATTTTTATTATATATTTTATTATTTCCTATAAGATCTAAAATTAATAATCCAGTTCCTGGCTTAACTGAATAGTATATTTCTGTTGCTAATTTTGTTCCTAAGTGAGATGTATAACATGGGGAAATACTTCCCGAACAATGTTTTGAAAAAAAAATAGGACAAGGTATTTTTAAGATCAATCCATTTTTATTGCTATATTTAATGTTTGGTATGTAGTGTCCTAAGATATTGTTTTGATGCAAAGATAATGATAAATAGGGGCTGTAAAATATTGGTATTTTTTTTATTTTAAGACAAGCATTCCATATATCCATATTGTGTGTTTTATGATCATAAAGAATTTTTGATCCTGTTATGTTCCAATAATTTTTATTTGAAATACAAGAAGTACACTTTCCTTTCTTAACAATAGTATAGCGGCCTTCCCCCCTCTGCATTATAGAATTTGCTGTTCCATGAATAGGAGGCTTTAAGACATGATATGTGCCTTCATGAATATCTATATTTTTATTATAAAAATTAATCCAAGCACGAATTCCAGTTAATATAACATAGCTGTTTTTATACTCAATATGACCATATGCATATAATTTTGTATTGTACAATAATTCGTTTTTTTCTTGAAGTAATATTATTAGTTTGTCGGACATGAAGATGTTATGATCTTGTTTTATTCTAACATGTCCAGAAAACTTAATTTTATTAGGATAATAAATATTTAATTCGTCGGATAATACACAGATAGTTTGATCAATAGAAGAAAGACTGTTGATCATAGGAATTTGTGCGCAATTAGATGCATAAGCCAAAAAACAAAATTGAGTATAAAATATTAAAAAAATTAAATTAATAATAATGTTCTTAAAAAAAAATTAATAATCATTGATTAAACTATTTTAATTGCGTGTTGTGCAACAAAAATACGAGCTCTTTATGATTGGATAAACAAATATATTATATAGTATATTTATTGTTGAATATTATCTTGTTAATTAAATATCATAATTTTTTAAATATCTTATTAACAAATTGAATAAGTAGTGTGCTGTATATGAAAACTCAAAATTTAAAAAATATAAACATATACTGTAATTTTGAGGGTTCATGTATCCTATCTGTGCAGGTATCGATGTCATGTACATACGAACAAGCATTCTAATATATGTCTTTTAGAATAACATTAAAATATAATTATTTTTATAAATTTTTTATTTATTTGCATATATTGAATTTTTGAGTGTTAAATATTAGTGTCCAAATAATAGACATTATTTGTTAGGGGTATTTATATGAATTATTCTATATCCTGTTCGTTTGTTGTGCATGATATAAAGATATGGATATTTCGATTTATGTTATTTTATTACATATATTCCTGATAATTTTGATACAAATTCTTTGGTTGTTCTAATATGTACTATTGTTAAATTTTTACACATATACAGATGTACGGTCAATATATTTATTTTTTTTCATTATTAAAATTTATTTTAAATACGATGGCTGGTTACTCTCATATTTTTTAATTGCAGCATCATATTGTAGTGTTAAACTAATATTGTCTGTTTTGTTAAGTATACAATGTTTATGAAACTTATTTATTTCAAAATAGTACTTTTTATCGTATGTATAAATAATTTGTTCGTATAAATTTACAGTAAAGGATATACCTTTTTTTTGTGTTGCAATTTCTTTAAACAAATCATTTATTTTTAACTCTGACAAAGTTATAAGTAGTAAACGATTATTAAAACTATTTTTATGGAAAATATCCGCAAAACTTGGAGCTATGATCACTTTGAATCCATAATCTATAAGCGCCCATACTGCGTGTTCACGAGATGATCCACATCCAAAATTTCTTTGGGTTAGCAAAATGCTAGCGTGTTTGTAATGTGGGGCATTTAATATAAAATTTGGATTTAATATTTTCGGTGTATTTTCGATAAAACGCCAATTGAAAAACAAATATAATCCAAAATCAGATCGAGTAATGGTTTTTAAAAATTGTTTTGGGATTATGTTGTCAGTGTCAATATCAGAAATATCCAGTGGTAGAACTATACCAGTGTGCTGCGTAAATTGAATCATATGTATCATATGTCCTATATGTATATAATATATATATATATATTATTTTAATTTTCGGATATCTATAAAGCGCCCAGCAATGGCAGCGCCCGCTGCCATTGCTGGGCTTACTAAATGAGTACGGCTCCCACGACCTTGACGACCTTCAAAATTTCGATTGCTAGTAGAAGCGCAACGCTCACCTACTTCCAGTTTATCATTGTTCATAGCTAGGCACATAGAACAACCAGGTAAACGCCACTCGAATCCTGCTTGTATAAAAATCTTATCTAACCCTTCTTTTTCTGCTTGATTTTTTACTAATTTAGACCCCGGTACTACAATGGCTTGTGTATTTTTAGAAATATGATGACCCTTAATTGTTTGTGCTGCTATACGTAAATCTTCAATGCGTGAGTTGGTACATGACCCTATGAATACTTTATCAACAGAAATATCTGTTAAATAAGTATTAGGTTGAAGTTGCATATAAATTAAGGCGCGTTCAGCAGAGTTGCGTTCTATAAGATCTTTAAAAGATTCCAAAGATGGAATAGGTTGATCAATAGAGATGACCTGACTAGGATTAGTTCCCCAGGTTACTTGTGGATTAATATTAGATACATCAAAATCAAATCTTTTATCGAAGTGAGCATCGTGGTCAGAATATAAAGTTTTCCAATATAATAGCGCTTGTTCCCAATTTTTTCCGGTTGGAGAAAATTTACGGTTTTTTAAATAATCATAAGTAATGTTATCTGGAGCTATTAAAGCGGAAGTTGCTCCCATCTCAATAGCCATATTACACAGGGTCATACGTTCTTCCATGCTAAAGGAAGTAATAATAGACCCACAAAACTCTACTACATGACCAGATCCTCCTCCATGTCCAATTTTTCCAATAACTGCTAAAATTATATCTTTAGCTGTAATTTGGGGAGCAATAATGCCAAAAAGGTTAATTTGCATTGATTTATATCGAATTTGTTTTAAAGTTTGCGTTGCTAACACATGTTCTATTTCTGATGTTCCAATTCCAAAAGCCAAAGCACCGAAAGCTCCATGAGTAGCGGTATGAGAGTCTCCGCATACAATAGTCATACCGGGTAACGTGATCCCTTGCTCTGGAGCTAAAACATGAACTATTCCTTGATAAGGATGATTTAAATCAAATAACGTAATTCCAAAATCTTTACAATTTTTTGTTAATCTATTTAATTGTGCTTTGGCCATATCTCCAGAATCATTAATGTTTTTTGTTGTAGTGGGCACGTTATGATCCATAGTGGCAAATGTTTTATTTGGTTGCCTAACTCTACGTTTTTTTAAACGTAGTGCTTCAAAAGCTTGGGGTGATGTAACTTCATGCAATAAATGTCTATCAATGTATAATATTGGAATATCATCTTTATTTTCATAAACTATATGTGCATCGTATAACTTTTGGTATAAGGATTTTCCCATATTATTTTTCTCTTTTGTTTTTAATTAAATCAGCTATAACGTCACCCATTTCATTGGTTCCTATGCTTTTTTCATATTTTTTTGCTATATCAATTGTTCGATATCCTAATATTAACGCTTGATCAACCGCTTTTTCAATTTCAGTTGCAATATAACTTAAATTTAAACTATATCTAAATAACAATGCAACAGAGAGGATATGTGCGATAGGATTAGCAATATTTTTTCCTGCAATATCCGGAGCTGATCCTCCGGCAGGTTCATACAAACCAAAGTTGTGCTCATTGATGCTAGCAGAAGGTAACATACCAATGGATCCACTTATCATAGCACATTCATCAGATAAAATATCTCCAAATAAATTTGGACACAGAATAATATCAAATTTAGAAGGATTGTTTATCAATTGCATGCTGGCATTATCAATATATAAGTGTTCTAATTCAACATCTGGATAATTTTGAGAGATTTGTGATACTACTTCTCTCCATAACATAGAAGTATGTAGTACGTTAGCTTTGTCTACAGAAGACACACGTTTGCGTCTTTTTTGAGCTAATTTAAAAGCAATCTTGCTAATACGTTCTATTTCAAAACGATGATAAACCGTAGTATCAAAAGCATATTCATGTAAACCTGTACCTCCACGTCCTTTTGGTTTGCCAAAGTAAATACCTCCGGTTAACTCACGTACAAATATAACATCAATTCCATTTGTAATTCTATTCGTATTTAAAGGAGATAATTCTTTTAATGCATCAGAAAGATATATAGGTCTTAAATTAGCGAATAAATTAAAGTGTTTGCGTAAAGTTAATAAACCCCCTTGTTCTGGTTGTTCTGATCCTTTTAAGTGCGTCCATTGTGGCCCTCCCACCGCTCCAAACAATATAGCATCCGATTGTTCACAATATTTTAAAGTATTACTTGGAAGAGGTGTACCTTCGCTATTAATTGCATCTCCTCCTATTTTATGTTCTGTAGTAACAATATTGATTTGAAATTGTTTTTTTATTACATCTAAAATTTTATAAACTTGTCTTGTAGTTTCCGGTCCAATTCCATCTCCTGGTAATATTGCAATATAATAATTATTATTGTTCATAAGTATTTAGGTTTTCCAAATTACTGATTATTATTATTATTGTTTTTTATATATTTTCGTTGGATTATCACTTGTTTCGATCGCCAAATATTATTTAAAACATGAATCATGGCTTTCACTGAAGATTCTATTACATCTGTATCTAATCCAACTCCATGAAAATTGCGTCCTTTATATGATACAACAATATCTACTTGCCCTAACGCGTTACGACCATGTCCTTTTGCATTCAGTTGGTATCTCTCTAAATTTATAGTAGACAACTTAGCGATGCGAGTTAATGCTTTATAAATTGCATCTACTGGTCCATTACCATTCGTTGAATAAGAACATATGTTGTTTCCACAATATAATTTTACTGAAGCGTGAGCAATTCCAGAAGAGCTAGAATGTACATGAAAACATTTTAATCTGAAGAATTCCGATTGTTCTTGTTGATTATTAATAAATGCTAATGCCTCGAGATCGTAATCAAATACTTGTCCCTTTTTATCTGCTAATTCTAGAAAAACATCATATAATTTATCCATGTCGTAATCACTGTCTTGATAACCCATTGTTTTCATATGATATTTTACTGCTGCTCTTCCAGATCGAGATGTAAGGTTTAATTTAAAATCCTTTAGACCAATAGTTTCGGGAGTCATAATTTCATAGTTTTCCCTATTTTTTAGTATACCATCTTGATGAATACCTGCAGAATGAGAAAAAGCATTTGACCCAACTATTGCTTTATTAGCTGGAATAGGCATATTACATAATTGACTTACTACTTGACTAGTTCTATAAATTTCTTGATAATGAATATTAGTGCATACATTCAGTAAATCTTCTCGTACTTTGATGGCCATAATTACTTCCTCTAGAGCAGTATTTCCTGCTCGTTCACCAATACCATTTATGGTACCTTCAATTTGACGAGCTCCTGCTTGTATAGCTGAAATAGAATTGCCAACTGCCATCCCTAAATCATTGTGACAGTGAACAGAAATAATAGCTTTATCAATGACAGGGACACGATTATATAAAGAAGTGATAATTTGTCCAAACTGGTATGGAGTGGTATAGCCTACTGTATCGGGAATATTAATTGTACTAGCTCCGGATTGAATAGCAATTTCAACAATACGACATAAATTATCTATATTGGTACGTCCAGCGTCTTCGCAAGAAAACTCTATATTATCAGTGTATTTTCTTGCATACTGTATCGCATGAATGGTCATTTCTGTAATCTGATCAAAGTTTTTTTTCAGTTTAGATTGAATATGTACAGAGGAGGTGGGTAGGAATATATGAATGCGAAAATTTTTTGCAACTCTTAATGCCTCTGCTGCAATATCAATATCGTTATCGACACATCTGGCTAGGGCGCATACTAAACTATTTTTTATGTGTTTGGCTATCGTATGAACCGATTCAAAATCTCCTGGAGAAGATACTGGAAATCCAACTTCCATAATATCTACTCCCAATCGTTCTAAAGCAAAAGCAATTTGCAATTTTTCTTTTACGTTTAAACTCGCTTGTAGAGCTTGTTCGCCGTCTCGTAAAGTTGTATCAAAAATAATGACTTTTTGACTCATGATTATTTATCTCTCATGAATGTTTGAGATAGATATATAATATCTGAATTAATAATACACTGATTACGAACTAATAACATCAGATTTAAATAATAATTTATTACATTAAATTTATTTTAAATCTATTAAATATGGTTTGTCAACTACTAATACTATTGGCAGGGAAATGTTAATACAACAGTACTATAATATTTTTCAAGATTGTTTTTTATGTTATTATTATCGATAATAGTGTTTTTTGAATTTTTAGATCAAAAATGTGCAATTTTATGTTTTGAGCATAAGATATAAAATCTATTCTCATTGCAGTTTCTATAAACACTTAATACTGGGAAATATAAAATGTTATGTATCTGACAATTTTTATTGTTAGGTATTTCAGATTGTATTAAACACGCATATTGTTATCTATATTTTTTGGTTATTATATACATGTTCCATATTAACTACACTCATAAAAGTGTATTGCTACATGAAGCGATACAGTTATTGAATATTAATTCAACAGGAATATATATTGACGGAACGTTTGGTTCAGGAGGTCATGCTAAATTAATTTTGTCTCAATTAAATAAACAAGGTCGTTTGTTAGCAATAGATAAAGATTTATTAGCTATAAAAATTGGAAAGTGTATTGCTGAACAAGATGACAGATTTACTATAATACACAGTTCGTTTTCTAAAACGATTGAATATGTTAAAAATGTAGGACTAATTGGATTAGTGGATGGCATTTTACTGGATTTAGGGATAAGTACGTATCAAATAAATGATTGCAGCAGAGGATTTTCATTTATGCAAGATGGTTTACTGGATATGCGGATGGATATTAGCAATGGAATATCTGCGGCTGAATGGCTATCGAAGGCATCTCAAGAAAATATTGCTTGGGTTTTAAAAACTTTTGGAGAAGAAAGATTTTCAAAAAATATTGCTAAAGTTATAGTATCTAAAAGACAACATACACCTATTATACGTTCAATTGTTTTATCTAAATTAATTTGTGATGCTGTTCCTTTACGCAATATGCGTAAACATCCTGCAACTAAGAGTTTTCTCGCAATTAGAATGTATATTAATAATGAATTAGAAGAAATAAAACAAATATTAAAAGATGCATTGGTTATATTAGCTCCGAGAGGTAGATTGGTAGTAATTAGTTTTAATTCTCTAGAAGACCGGTTAGTAAAATATTTCGTTCGTGAACATAGTTGTGTTTGGTCTCTTCCTCCCAAGATCCCGTTAACAAACAATCAAATATTTAATCAATATAAAAGTAAGTGTCAATTAAAAAATATAGGAAAATTAACACCTTCAAAGCAAGAAATTAAAAGAAATATACGTGCTCGTAGTGCAATATTACGTTGCGCTGAAAAATTAGTGATGTGAATATGATGGAAAAGAAACAATATACTCTTGTTAATATTATTTATGATGATTTATATTTATATGGTAAGTGGCAATTACTTTTATTGTTGTTAGTATTAATATCAGCAATGTTGGTTGTTTTAGTAACTTATCAAACTAGATCTATGATTATAGATCGCGAGAATCTTGTATTAGAAAAAAATAATTTAGATGCTGAATGGAGAAGTTTAATTCTTGAAGAAAAAATATTATCTCACCATAATCGTATTGAACGCATCGCTATAGATAAATTACAAATGCGTTATGCAGAACTAACTCAAGATAATACATTGTATTGATTTATAAAAATTTGTTATGCAATAAATAAAAATATTAGTTACATAGGCTATAGTTCATCACGTGATGAACATCATTTATGTTATATGAAGTTTAAATCTTATAATTTTCAAACAATTTTAAATAGCAAACGTTTTAATGTATTATATAGCTGTATTTTTTTTGTATTAATTGTTTTGCTATTAAGATTAACTTTTTTACAAATTATCTATTCTGATCAGTTGATTAATGAAGGTAACATGCGTTCATTACGTGTACAAAGTACACTTTCTCCTCGTGGTAGTATTACCGATAGAATGGGTAAACTATTAGCAATTAGTATACCGGCTGATTCGGTTTGGATTGATCCTAAAGAAATTAATAAGAACGGCGGTATTGCTGCTGATATCCGTCGCTGGACGGAATTATCCGAAATATTATCTATATCATTAAATAAGCTATCATCTCTCATTAATAATCATACCACAGATCATTTTTTGTATTTAGCGCGACAAATTGACCCTACTATTTCCAAATACATCAGTCAACTTAAATTACCGGGAGTACATTTGCAATCAGGATCAAAAAGATATTACCCCTCTGGATGTACAACTGCTCATTTAATAGGAGTAACAGATGTAGATAATCAAGGAATTGAAGGTATAGAGAAAAGTTTTGATGCCTGGTTGACTGGGCAACCCAAAACAAGAGCAATGCGAAAAGATAGATTTGGGAGAACAATTGAAGAAATTATTTTAAATCATGGTCAAGCTTCTCAAAATGTCATTCTCAGCATTGACGAACGCCTTCAACATGTGGCATATCGGGAATTGAACAATGCTATACACATAAATAAAGCAGAATCCGGTAGTATAGTGTTGATAGATATTAATACTGGAGAAATTCTAGCTATGACGAATAGTCCATCATATAATCCAAATGATTTTTTATCTATTGTTAATAAATCTGCTATGCGTAACCGTGCTATTACTGATGCGTTTGAACCAGGTTCAACAGTAAAACCTATTGTGATTATGGCTGCATTACAACATAATCTAATTACAAAAGACACGATTATTAATACATCACCTTATATAATAAATGGGCATCGAATTAAAGATGTGTTATATCGTAGAAAATTAACTATTAGAGAGATACTACAAAAGTCTAGTAATGTTGGCGTTTCTAAATTAGCATTGGCTATGCCTGCAACAGTTTTGGTTAACACATATTCAAATTTTGGAATGGGTAAATCAACAAATATAGGCTTAGTGGGAGAAAGTAACGGAATATACCCATATAATAAATGTTGGTCAGACATAGAACGCGCCACCTTTTCTTATGGATATGGATTAATGATTACTCCGTTACAACTAGCTAAAGTGTATGCTACTATTGGTGGAATGGGAATATCTCGACCACTTTCCATTATACGGATTAATTCTTCTTCGGTACTAGGTAAGCAAGTTTTTCCCACATCTTTAGTACGAACTGTGTTGGACATGATGGAAAATGTGTCATTACCGAGTGGTGGTTGTCACGCTGCAATTAAAGGATATAGGGTTGCCGTAAAAACTGGTACTATCAAGGTAGTTGGATCACATGGGAAATATATTAATAAATATATTGCATGTACCGCTGGGGTGGCTCCTGCAAGTAATCCTAGATTTGCTTTGGCAGTAGTAATAAATGATCCTAAAAATGGTCATTATTACGGAAATATGGTATCTGCTCCAGTTTTTAGCGCAGTAATGGGTAATGCATTAAAAATAATGAATGTAAGACCAGATTTTTTACAATAATTTCATAATAAATCGATCGGGTCTTGTAAATACAATTATATGTGTGATTTACGAAATTTATACAAATTATTTGCGCCATATGTTTTTGACAATCCTACTAATCCCACATTAACAGGAATAGAATTGGATAGTCGTAACATTGTATTAGGAAATTTATTTGTAGCAATTAAAGGTTCTAAGACCGATGGAAGATCATATATTAACTATGCGATCAAAAAGGGAGCTGCGGCAGTTTTATTAGAATCTTGGAATGATACAGCAATATTTAATAAATATAGTTATCATTTAAATAAAATACCTGTAGTTTATGTTGATCGTTTACCGCGGTATTTATCTGATATAGCAGGTAGCTTGTATAATCATCCATCACGTTTTTTGGATTTAATCGGTGTTACTGGTACTAATGGAAAAACTACTATAACACATTTATTAGCTCGTTGGGTCCAATTGTTGGGGGAAAAAAGCGCTGTGATGGGCACAATAGGTAACGGGGCGTTAGATAATATGTGTATGTCTCATAACACAACATGCTCTGCTATTGATGCTCAAAAAATATTAGCTCAGTTTGTTAAAAACAAGGTTACATTTGTTGCTATGGAAGTATCATCACATGGATTAGATCAATATCGTGTGGATGCTTTGTATTTCAAAGTAGCTATATTTACTAATTTAAGCCATGATCACTTAGATTATCATAATAACATTATGCAATATTCTATATCTAAATGGAGGCTATTTAATGAATTATATGTAGAAAAATATGTAATCAATGCCGATGATCCCATTGGTTATCGATGGTTATATAATTGTCCTCAAGCAATTGCAGTAACAGCAACGAGTAATTTGCCATATTTTTGGAAAGGTAAATGGATACGTGGGGTTAAGGTAAATTATCATATTCATGGCACAGATATAATGTTTGATTCAAGTTGGGGCAACGGAGTAATTCGTAGTCAATTGATAGGGGAATTTAACGTTAGCAATGTATTATTAGCTTTAGGTACGTTGTTAGTATTAGGGTATCCTTTGTCATTATTGGTACATACATCATCACAACTACTACCGGTAGTTGGTAGAATGGAAGTATTTCGTTCTCATGGATATCCTACGGTTATAGTAGATTATGCGCATACTCCGGATGCATTAAAAAAAGCGCTAATTTCAATTAGACGATTTTGTTATGGTCAACTATGGTGTGTTTTTGGGTGCGGAGGTAACAGAGATTCAAGTAAACGTGCTTTAATGGGTTATATTGCGAATCAGTATGCTGATTGTATAATTATTACTAATGATAATCCGCGTATGGAAGAACCGCAATCGATTATAAATGATATTACTTGTGGCATACCATCATATCCAAAAAAAATCATCAAAATTATTAAAAATCGTTACTGTGCGATACAAACTGCTATTTTGAAAGCTTCTTTAGAAGACATAATTTTGATCGCTGGAAAAGGTCATGAAAAATACCAAATCATCGAAAATAATGTCATATATCACTCTGATCAATACATAGTAAAAAATTTTTTAAAGAGCAATACATCATGATTCCATTTAGTTTACATGAAATAGCGCCAGTTTTACATGCTAAATATATTGGTATGGATTTAATGATTCATGAGATCACTATTAATTCGAATATTATTTACAAAAAATGTATGTTCATAGCGTTAATAGGTAAACGTTTTGACGGTCATGATTTTACAAATCAAGCAATTGCTGCTGGTGCTCAAGCATTGTTAGTAAATCATCATGTATTATTAGATGTTCCGCAATTAATAGTTCCTGATACTCGTTGCGCTTTAATAACGTTGGCGCGTTGGGTGCGCCAACAAACATCAGCAAAAGTTATTGCTATAACTGGATCGAGTGGAAAAACATCAGTAAAAGAAATGACTGCGTCTATATTAAAAGGGTGTGGAAATATAATAGCAACACAAGGTAACTTAAATAACACAGTTGGGGTTCCAATTACTTTATTACGTTTAACAAAAAAAAATAATTTTGCGATTATCGAATTAGGATCCAGTTCTCCTGGAGAAATTGCTCAATTAAGTAAGATAGTTTCCGCTAATATAGCTTTAGTAAACAATGTTTATCCTGCACATTTATCAGGTTTCAAATCATTATCTGAAATAGGCAAAGAAAAAGGGAAAATTTTTGCTACATTAGATTCAAACGGAACAGGTATTATAAACGCTGACAGTCATGCTTTGTCCGTATGGCGTAAATCGTTGAAGGGGAAATTTATATGGTTTTTTTCTGTATGTACTAACGTAGGTATAGATTTTTTTGCAAGCAATATTGTTGTTAAAAAAAATGGAACACGATTTATGTTGCATACCCCATATGGAACTTCTCCGGTAGTTTTATCAATGTTAGGAATACATAATGTGGCTAATGCTTTAGCTGCTAGCGCTAGTGCATTTTCTGTAGGAGCAGGTTTATCAGAGGTAGTGTATGGATTAGAAAATATAAAAATGTTACCTGGAAGGTTATTTCCAATTATTTTAGGTCAAGGTAAATTATTATTAGATGATACTTATAATTCAAATGTTGGTTCTATGATATCTGCTATTCACGTGCTAACTACCATGCCAGGATATCGTATATTGGTAGTTAGTGACATGTTAGAATTAGGAAAATATAAATCAATTAAGTATCATTGCTATATTGGAAAATTAATCGCAACGACAAATATTAATAAAATTCTTACCATAGGCAGCGTCAGCTATTTTATATCTAAAATATGTGGAAAAGGAAAACATTTTCAAAATAAAAATAAATTAATTATTTATATCAAGCAAATGTTATCTAATCATCAATCAATTAGTGTGTTAATAAAAGGATCACGTGCTTTTAAAATGGAGCAAATAATAGATGCTATTCGGAATGGATCAAAATGTTATTTTGGCTGACAGAAAATGTATTAGTACTGTATTCATCCAAATTTAATATTTTTTATCATTTAACTTTCAGAGCTATTATTAGTTTTATATTAGCATTGTTTATTTCTTTAGGGATAGGTTACTATACAATTACACGGTGTCATAATTTGCGTTTTTTTCAAATAGTACGTTGTGATGGGCCACAATCACATACTCAAAAAAAAAGTACACCTACTATGGGTGGAATCGCGATGCTTCTATCTATTGCCATATCAGTAATGATGTGCGCTGATTTATCAAATATATATATATGGTATGTAGCATTTATACTAATAACATATGGAATATTGGGTTTAATTGATGACCTTTTAAAAATTAAAAAGAAAAGTTCTTCAGGTTTGAGTGCATTACATAAATATTTTTGGCAATCATTGGTCGCTTTAACTTTAGTCATAATTATCTTTGTGTCAGATCGTAGTCCTACATCTACACAATTGATAGTGCCATTTTTTAAAAATTTTATGCCAGAATTAGGTATTTGGTATATTTTTCTAGCATATTTTGTTGTTGTTGGAACAAGTAATTCCGTAAATCTATCTGATGGTTTAGATGGGTTGGCGATTATGCCTATAATATCCATTGCCGCTGGATTAGCTGTAGCTGCATGGATGAGCAACGATCTTCACTTTGCTAGTTATCTAAATCTTCCTTATATCTACTTTTCTGGAGAATTAGTAATCATATGTTCTGCTATCATTGGAGCTGGGCTTGGTTTTTTATGGTTTAACACTTATCCTGCTCAAATATTTATGGGTGATATAGGTTCCTTATCACTTGGGGGTGCGCTCGGAGTGATTGCAGTGTTGTTGCGTCAAGAATGTTTATTATTAATTATGGGCGGTATGTTTGTAATAGAAACTTTATCTGTGATCCTACAAATAAGTTATTTTAAATTATTTGGAAAACGAATATTTAAAATGGCACCCATTCATCATCATTTTGAACTAAAGGGTTACCCAGAACCTCGGATTATAGTTCGATTTTGGATAATATCTTTAGTGTTGGTTTTTTTTGGATTAATCACTTTGAAGATGCGTCAATAAAAATATGCGTAATTACCGAGGATCACAAGTTGTAATTATTGGTTTAGGGATAACGGGTTTATCTTGTGTCAATTTTTTTTTAGATCGTGGTGTGATACCGAAAGTAATAGATACCCGTATATGTCCTCCGGGGATAAAAAAATTACCACATGCTGTACAGTATCACTTAGGAGCATTTAATGATATGTGGTTGTTGAGTGCTACATTGATTGTAATTAGTCCTGGAGTACGATTAGATCATCCAATTTTAATTGAAGCTTTAAAATTAGGAATAGAAATTATTGGTGATATTGAATTATTTGCTCGTGAAGTAACTGCACCGATAATAGCTATTACTGGATCTAATGGAAAAAGCACAGTAACTCAATTGGTTGCTACAATGGTTAGAAGTATTGGATGGCGTGTTGGTGTAGCAGGGAATATAGGTGTGCCTGTGCTTTCTTTACTTAATAAATCATATCAATTATATATATTAGAGCTTTCGAGTTTTCAACTAGATACAACCTATAGTTTACATACGATAGCAGCTGTAATTTTAAATGTTAGCGAAGATCATATGGATCATTATCCTGGTGGATTAAAACAATATTGGTTGTCTAAGCAAAGAATTTATAAAAATACTAAAATTTGTGTGATGAATGCTTTAGATCCTTTAACAGCGCCTGTATATAATGATTACGATTATTGTGTAAGTTTTAGTGAAAACGAAGATTCTGTAGATTATTATCTGAAATATTATAAAGGACATATTTGGATAGTTGCATACAATAAATATGTACTGAATTGTTCTGAAATGAGAATGAATAATCGTGTTAATTATATAAATGCATTATCTGCTTTGGCATTATCGGATATTATCAATATTCCTCGCTCTATTTCTTTAAAAGTGTTGCGCCAGTTTTCTGGTTTAATGCATCGTTGTCAATTAATTTATAAAAATCATGGAGTGAGTTGGATTAATGACTCTAAATCTACTAATGTCAGTGCCACTAAAGAAGCGATCAACAATTTAATGTTATCTGGTACGTTACATTTACTATTAGGAGGTGATGGTAAATTAGCTGATTTTTCTTCTTTGAAACATTTGATTAAACAACATAAAATTAATCTTTATTGTTTTGGAAAAGATGGATCATTATTGACGGAATTAGGATTTAGTGATGTTATTTTTACAAATACAATGATTCAAGCAATGCGTATTGTTAGTCGTCGTGTAAAACCGAAGGATATAGTTTTGTTATCTCCGGCTTGTTCTAGTTTGGATCAATTTAAATCATTCGAAATGCGTGGACTTATATTTACTCATTTTGCTCGAGAATTTAGATAATGAGGTTCTTTAAAACAAAAATTATTAATCAACCATTAAAGTTGGATAAAAAAAAATCATTAAATATTAATGTATTATATGACCGTATATTTTTTTGGTTATTATTAGGATTAATTAGTATTGGTTTTGTTATTATTAGTTCAGGATCAATTCCCACTGGTCTGAGATTAGCGAATG
This sequence comes from Blochmannia endosymbiont of Camponotus sp. C-046, assembly GCF_023585865.1. Classification (NCBI taxonomy): domain Bacteria; kingdom Pseudomonadati; phylum Pseudomonadota; class Gammaproteobacteria; order Enterobacterales; family Enterobacteriaceae; genus Candidatus Blochmanniella; species Blochmannia endosymbiont of Camponotus sp. C-046. The sequence goes on along the minus strand of NZ_CP097752.1, from coordinate 490,649 downwards.
ATCCGTGTTATTTTATAAAACGTGTAATTATTTATTACAGTGTAACATTTTTATTATCGGTTCTTGTTTTAAGAACACCCATAATATTTTGGAAGAAATATAGCGTTATTATGTTGATATGCAGTTATATAATGTTGACAGCCGCATTAATTTTAAATAATTCTACTAATGGAGCATCACGTTGGATAATGTGGGGTTCATTGTGTATTCAGCCTGCGGAACTATCAAAATTATCCTTTATTTGCTATCTTTCTAACTATTTAGAACGTAAATCAAAAGAAGTACGCGCCAAATTTTGGAGCATATTGAAACCTATAATAATAATGATTATATTAGCTGTACTATTATTAGCACAACCTGATTTTGGTAGTATTATTATTCTTTTTATTACTACTTTGGCTATATTGTTTCTTTTTGGCGCTAAATTATGCCAGTTAATATGGGTTTTTATACTTAATATATTCTTAATTGTACCATTAATTGTGATTAAACCTTATCGCATACAACGTATATTTACTTTTTGGGACCCATGGAGAGATCCATTTGGAAATGGTTATCAATTAACTCAATCATTGATAGCTTTTGGTCGTGGAAAATGTTTTGGAGAGGGACTAGGAAATTCTGTTCTGAAATTAGAATATTTACCTGAAGCTCATACTGATTTTATTTTTTCCATTCTTTCGGAAGAATTAGGATATTTTGGAGCAATTTTAGTACTGTTTATGTTATTTGTAATTGTGTTTCGTGGAATGATTATTGGTTATTGCGCCTTAAATATTAATCACAGATTTTCCGGAATTTTAGCTTGTTCTATTAGCATTTGGTTTGGATTGCAAATTTTTATTAATATAGGCACTGTCAGTGGAATATTGCCCACAAAAGGATTAACATTACCATTTATTAGTTATGGAGGATCTAGCTTTCTGATTACAGTCATGGCAAGCATGCAGTTGTTAAGAATAGATTTCGAGACACGTTTATCTAAAAATCAAGCTTTTTTGAAGCGCATTAAAAAATGAATCAAAAAAAGAAAATTATGATCGTAGCAGGTGGCAGCGGAGGGCATGTATTTCCGGGATTGTCAGTGGCCCATTATCTAATTAATAATGGATATCAAGTTGTTTGGCTGGGCACTTCAGATCGTATTGAAGCTAAATTAGTGCCTCAATATGGTATTGATATTAAATTTATTTATATTAAAAAGTGGTGTGGAGAAAAATTGCACATTAAGTGTACTATGCTGTTTTTTATTTTTTTAGCAATATATCAAGCACGAAAAATTATAAAATATTGGCAACCTGATATAGTATTAGGAATGGGTGGATATGTTTCTGGGCCCGGTGGATTAGCAGCATGGACGTGTGGGATACCATTGATAATACACGAACAAAATAGAGTTATTGGGTTAACCAATCGGTATTTGTCAATTTTTTCTAAAAAAGTGTTGCAAGGATTTCCTGGTACTTTTCCTAATGCTAAAATAGTAGGTAATCCAATACGACATACGATATTAGCTGTTCCAAATCCATCTAAGCGATGGAAAGGTCGTGTTGGTCCTATTCGTGTTTTAGTGATTGGAGGCAGCCAAGGCGCACACATATTAAATAAAATTATTCCAAATATGGCTGAAAAATTATCTAATAAATTAATCATATGGCACCAAGTTGGAGAACAAGATTTTAAAAAAGTAACACGGGCTTATCGAAAAATAAAACAAAGCTATCATAGAATTGTAAAATTTATTGATGATATAGCTCAAGCATATGCGTGGGCAGATATATTGATATCTCGCTCTGGAGCATTAACAGTAAGTGAGGTATCTGTTGTAGGATTGCCAGCAATATTTGTGCCTTTTATACATCATAAAGATCGTCAGCAATATTGGAATGCGGTACCATTAGTACAGGTGGGGGCGGCAAAAATTATTGAACAACAAAATTTTACAAGTGATACTGTAAGTACAATGTTATCATCTTGGGATCGAAAAACATTATGTAGTATGGCGCAACGCGCTAGAAGTATAGGCATACCTAATGCAACTCAACAAGTTTCTCAGACAATAATTGAATACCTAAAAAAATAAATATATGAATTACATTCCATTTTGATAAATAGAAAAACATTAAAAGTATATTGAATAGATATGTCGAATATACTATGTTTCGGACCGAACAATGCCATGCCAATGATGAATCGCATTAAACAAATACATTTCGTTGGTATAGGTGGTGTGGGTATGGGTGGAATTGCAGAAATATTAGTACACGAAGGTTACTGTATCACCGGATCTGATATTATGCACAATAGTATAACACGTCGCTTATTTAGATTAGGAGTAACAATCTATATTGGTCATAAATATAGTAATATAAATAATGCTAACGTTGTGGTTATATCTGGTGCTATTTATCCAAATAATCCTGAAATTTTAGCTGCTCAACAAGCTCGTATTCCCATTATTCAACGGGCGGAAATGTTATCCGAATTAATGAGATTTAAGTATGGAATAGCTATTTCTGGAACGCATGGAAAGACCACTACTACAACAATGATAGCTAGTATTTACATTGCAGCAGGATTAGATCCGACGTTTATAAACGGAGGTATAATAAAATCGGAAAATGCACATGCTCGAATTGGATATGGTCGTTATTTAATCGTAGAAGCAGATGAAAGTGATAATTCATTTTTGCATTTGCATCCCATGGTGGAGGTGATTACCAATATTGATACTGATCATATACATCAGTATCAAGGAAATTTTAAATATCTTAAACAAGCATTTATTAATTTTTTACATAATCTACCATTCTATGGATATGCTATAGTATGTATTGATGATCCAGTAATTTGTGAGATTCTACCTAAAATTAACAGAAAAACAATCACTTATGGTTTTAATAAAAATGCTGATTTGCATATTTTTAATTACCATCAAAATATAGAAAAAAGTAGTTTTACTATATTACGTTCAAATCAAACAAAATTACAAGTTACTTTAAATTCTCCTGGTTATCATAATGCACTGAATGCTACAGCTGCTATTGCAGTAGCAACTGAAGAAGGGATTAGTGATAGAATTATTCTTAAAACTATGTTGGATTTTCAAGGAACACATCGACGTTTTGAAAATTTAGGTCATTATTCTTTAAATAAGATCAATGGTCAAACAGGAAAAATTCTGTTAATAGATGATTATGGACATCATCCGGCTGAGTTACATGCTACTATTGCAACGATTCGAACTGGATGGCCTGATAGACGATTGATTATGGTATTTCAGCCTCATCGATATACACGTATAAAAGAACTATATCATGAGTTTGTTGGTATACTTTCTAATGTGGATATTCTTTTAATATTAAATGTTTATTCTGCTGGAGAACCACCTATTTTAGGAGTGAATAGTCAATCTTTGTGTCGTGCGATTCGAGCATATGGTAAGGTTAATCCAATATTTATACCGAATACGCAAACATTATCAAGCGCATTAGTTCAATTCTTAAGAAATAACGATTTGCTCTTAATTCAAGGAGCTGGTACAGTAGGAGAGGTTGTGCGTAGATTAATCGTTAAAAATGATTAACATTAATCAATATGTGATAATAGATGATTCCTAATTGTATGAAATAATAAAATGTGAGAATAAATAGCACAATAGTAATTTTTTTATGAGAAAAATAATATATAAGAGTGGATTTATTAATACACCTCAATCAGGGTTGAACGTACATAAATTGAGTGATAATTAAATATGGTTCAAAACAGAAATATAGATATCAGCATCAATTATTAAGTTGGATACTAATCCCTATCGCTATAATTAGTATTGCTTGGAGTGCTTATAAAGTAAGAACATGGATTTATAATTCTTGTTGTGGCCCTGTATCTTACATTATTTTCACCGGAAAACGACATTATATTACTGATATTGATATTAATCAACTCATAGTAAAGCTAAGAGTATTAAATGCATTTATAACACAAGATGTTAATGTTATTCAAAAACAAATTGAAAGTTTGTCATGGATTCAGCAAGTTAGCGTCAGGAAACAATGGCCAGATACATTAAAAATTCATATAGTAGAATATATTCCTTTAGCATACTGGAACAATTTTCAAACAATTAGTACAACAGGAATTATATTTAGAGTACCTAAAGAATATCGAGATAATGACAAAACAACAATGCCATCTTTGTATGGGCCAGAAGGCAGTGAAAAAAATGTATTAGCTAATTATTATGTGTTCAATGAAATATTAAAATCTGTTAAATTTCAAGTAAAATCAGTACACATGGATACACGCTATTCATGGCAATTGATTTTACAAGATGATATTCATCTAAAATTAGGTAGAAATAATATGATCGAACGATTATATTATTTCATTAAAATTTATCCTATTCTTATTCAGAAAATTAATGACGATAAAAAGTATATTGATTATATAGATTTACGTTATCGTTCAGGATTTGCTGTAAGATGGGGATCGATCACCCCTGTACTTTGTAATAAATAGAAGAAAAAATAAATAAAGGCAATCACAAAATATGATCAAGGCTTCAGATAAAAAATTACTAGTAGGATTAGAAATTGGCACAGCTAAAGTTGCTACGATGATAGGTGAAATTTTGCCTGATGGAATAGTCAATATTATTGGATTAGGACATTGTCCGTCACGTGGTATGGACAAAGGAGGAGTGAACAATTTAGAATCAGTAATAAAATGCGTACAATATTCTATCAATCAATCAGAACTGATGGCAGGTTGTCAAATTTCGTCTGTTTATCTTTCTTTATCTGGAAAACATATTAGTTGTAAAAATGAAATAGGTATGGTACCTATTTCAGAAGAAGAAGTAACACAATCGGATGTGGATAATGTAGTGCACATAGCTAAATCAGTTAGAGTGCGTGATGAACATCGAATATTACATGTAATTCCACAAGATTACGCTATTGATTATCAAGAAGGCATTAAAAATCCAGTTGGGTTATCTGGAGTTAGAATGCAAGCTAAAGTCCATTTAATTACTTGTCATAATGATATGGCTAAAAATATCGTCAAAGCAGTAGAACGATGTGGATTACAGGTAGATCAATTGATATTTTCTGGATTAGCTTCAAGCCATGCTGTATTAACAGAAGATGAACGTGAGTTAGGTGTCTGTGTTGTAGATCTGGGTGGTGGCACCATGGACATAGCAATATATACTGCTGGAGCTTTACGCCATACTAAAGTCATCCCATATGCTGGAAATGTAGTTACTAGTGATATTGCCTATGCTTTCGGCACTCCATTATCGGACGCAGAAATACTTAAAGTTCGTTACGGCTGTGCTTTAGAATCCTTAATCAGCAAAGGAGAAAATATCGAAGTTCCAAGTGTCGGGGGCAGACCACCTCGTATTTTGCAACGTCATATGTTGGCAGAAATCATTGAACCTCGATACATTGAATTAATGATGTTGGTTAATAAAGAAATATTACAGTTACAATCACAACTGCGTCAACTTAATATTAAACATCATCTTGCAGCAGGAATTGTATTAACCGGAGGAGCATCTCTTATAGATGGATTGTCCGCTTGCGCTCAAAAAGTATTTCATACACAAGTTCGTATTGCATCTTCTATAAATACAAACGGAATAACAGATGATATAAAAAGACCTCAGTATTCTACTGTTATTGGATTATTACATTATGGAAAAGAATCTCATTTAAATAATGAGATAGACATAGAAAAAAGAATAACAATTAAAAGTTGGATAAGAAAAGTAAATAATTGGCTAAAAAAAGAATTTTAGTTTTTATGAGTATGAAATATATTGAATCCGTTAAAATTATTTTTAAAAATAACTGAAGTAATCTGGAGAAAACTATGTTTGAACCAATGGAATTAACTAGTGATGCAGTAATTAAAGTTGTTGGTATTGGCGGAGGCGGTAGTAATGCAGTCGATCATATGTTACGTGAACGTATTGAAGGTGTAGATTTTTTTGCTGTTAATACTGATGCCCAAGCTTTAAGAAAAATGACAGTAGGTCAAACTATCCAAATTGGTAGTTCTATCACTAAAGGACTAGGAGCAGGTGCCAATCCTGAAATTGGTCGTAATTCTGCAGAAGAAGATCGTGATGTATTGAAGGCTACTATAGAAGGTGCAGATATGGTATTTATTGCTGCAGGTATGGGTGGGGGTACTGGAACAGGTGCTGCCCCGATAATAGCGCAAGTGGCTAAAGACTTAGGTATTTTGACTGTAGCTGTAGTTACAAAACCTTTTAATTTTGAAGGAAAAAAACGTATGACATTTGCTGAACAAGGAATTTCTGAATTATCTAAATATGTAGATTCATTAATAACAATTCCAAATGATAAATTATTAAAAGTTTTAGGGCGTGGTGTATCATTACTAGATGCTTTTAGCGCTGCTAATGACGTATTAAAAGGCGCTGTTCAAGGTATTGCAGAATTAATTACTCGACCGGGTCTAATGAATGTAGATTTTGCAGATGTGCGTACAGTAATGTCGGAAATGGGATATGCTATGATGGGGGCTGGAGTAGGATGCGGCGATGATAGAGCGGAAGAAGCATCAGAGCTAGCTATTGCTAGCCCTTTGTTAGAAGATATTGATTTATCTGGAGCTCGCGGTGTTTTGGTAAATATCACTTCTGGTTTAGATCTACGATTAGATGAATTTGAAACTGTGGGTAATACTATACGTTCTTTTGCTTCTGACAACGCTACAGTAGTAATCGGAACTGCTCTAGATCCAGACATAAATAATGAACTACGTGTTACTGTAGTAGCAACAGGAATTGGTGTCGATAAACGTTCAGATATTATGTTATCCAACACTAAAGAAGAAAAAAAAGTAATAAAAGATAATCATTATAATAATCATGCTTCCCAAAGAGTGTCTACATTTTTTAAAGAATTAAGACATACGTCATCTAATACGGTGGATCATCGAAGTACAACGCTTGATAAAGATGGGGATTATTTAGATATCCCTGCTTTTCTAAGAAAACAAGCAGACTAAACTAAAAATAGTAGTATACATAGATATTTTATATAAAATGCAATCAATATACATATAGCAATCACTAATAAGGCAAATAATACAATAATTGCATGAGACGATATAATGATAAAACAACGAACATTGAAACGTGTTGTGCAAACTACTGGTGTAGGATTACACACTGGCAAGAAAGTTACATTAACTTTACACCCTACTTCAGCAAATACTGGGATCATTTATCGTCGTACTGACTTACATCCTCCTGTAGATTTGCAAGTTAATGTTAAATCAGTAGGAAACACTGTGTTATGTACATGCTTGATTAATGAATATGGTGTTCAGATTTTTACTGTTGAACATTTAAGTGCTGCTCAAGCAGGATTGGGTATTGATAATATTATTATAGAACTTAATGCTCCTGAAGTTCCAATAATGGATGGTAGCGCCAGTCCTTTTGTATGTTTATTAGATGCTGGTATAGAAGAACTTAATAGTGCAAAAAAATTTCTGCGGTTAAAACAAACAGTACGTGTGGAAGATGGAGAAAAATGGGCTGAGTTAAGACCATTTGATGGTTTTACAATCGATTTTACTATTGATTTTAATCATCCAGCTATTAATGTGAATAGACAACATTGTTTTTTTAATTTCTCTTCATCATCTTTTGTTGATAATATTAGTCGAGCACGTACTTTTGGTTTTACACGTGATATAAAAAATTTACAATCGCGTGGATTTGCTTTGGGAGGAAGTATTGATTCTGCTATAGTAATCGATGATTATCGTGTGCTTAATGAAGATGGTTTACGTTTTGATGATGAATTTGTTCGGCATAAAATGTTGGATGCTATTGGAGATTTGTTCATGTGTGGACATAATCTTATTGGTTCTTTTATTGTTTTTAAATCTGGACATACTCTAAATAATAAGTTATTAAAAACTGTTTTGTCATGCCAAGAAGCATGGGAATTTGCTACGTTTTCTAATGCATCTGATTTACCTTTAGTATTTTAAAATCCAAATTATATATTTAGATCAATGTATAAAAAGACAACAATAATCATTCTAAATTTAGTATATAAATTTAACCGAATTCATATGTAGATATCGATCTATCACAATCGAAATTCTTTTTTTTGGAGATTATACATACAACTATATGTTAATTTATATGTTTTCTATAGTTTTTGAATCTAAAATATTAAAATTACTTAGATGTATATACAATGAATATTGTAGTCAAGAATTTAGATTATACCATATTTTTAATCTTATTAAGTTTATTAATCATTGTGAATATATCCGTATTATTGCGATAATAATAAGTATTATATGCATGTAACGCTTATTATAAAATCAGAAAATTAATATTTTTGGTATTGTAATTTTCCCTCATTTGTATTTATAGAATTTGGAATTATTGTATTAAGATATTCTCTGAATATGTCAAGCGTATCTTTATACTTTTATATGAAGCATAATAATTTTATAATTAGTTAGTAATTACTTTTAAAATTTTTAAATTTATATAATATATTTTAGTCTTATAGTAGATATTTTAGTTAATAATTAATAATTGTATCGTATTTGTAATATGCTTACAGAAAGATATACATATGGATTATTACATAAATAATGACTATATTTAATCATGTATTTTATTCCAATCTATTAATGTCTATTTTGATAAATTGTAAATTAGTATTATTTTAGAATTTTTATTATAAATTTTATTATAGTCGCTGTATTATGAACGGAAATATGTAAAATTGTTGCATGTTTTCAATAATGTGCTTCTCATTGTAATGAGATATAAATCGTCATGATAACACCATTAAAATTATTTACTAAAATTTTTAGAAATAGAAATGATCGCGTGTTACTTCGTATGAAAAAATTGGTAGATGTGATAAATCATCTAGAGAAAGATATAGCAAAATTAAGTGATAGTCAACTTGCTTATAAAACTAATGAATTTCGTATATCTATTGAATCGGGCGTAAATCTTGAAAATCTATTACCGCAAGCATTTGCTGTAGTGCGCGAAGCTGTTAAAAGAATATTTAATATACGTCTTTTTGATGTTCAATTATTAGGAGGAATAGTTCTTAACGGTCGGTGTATTGCGGAAATGAAAACTGGAGAAGGAAAAACTTTAACTGCTACTTTACCTGCTTATTTAAATGCATTGAGCGGTCAAGGGGTACATATCGTTACAGTTAATAATTATTTAGCACATAGAGACGCAGTAAATAATAAAGCATTATTTGAATTTTTAGGGTTAACTGTTGGAATTAATTTGCCGGGGTTATCAGGATCAATGAAACGTGCTGCGTATGCAGCAGATATTACCTACGGAACAAACAATGAATATGGTTTTGATTATTTACGTGATAATATGGTGTTTTCCCCAGAAGAACGAGTACAACGGGGGTTACATTATGCATTAATAGATGAAGTAGATTCTATTTTGATTGATGAAGCTCGTACCCCATTAGTTATTTCTGGGCCATCAGATGATACTTCTTTATTATATTTAAAAATCAACGAATTAGTTTTTAGTATCATTCAAAAAAATAAAAAAGACATAGATAATTTAAAACAAGAAGAATATTTCACAGTTGATGAAAAATCTAAACAAGTTATTCTGACTGAGAATGGATTAGTATTAATAGAACAATTATTAATTCAATCTGGAATCATGAATCAAGGTGAATCGTTGTATTCATCGGATAATATCATATTAATGCATCATGTTAACGCAGCATTTCGTGCTCACATTTTATTTGCGTGTGAGGTGGATTATCTTGTTAAAAATGATGAAATACTTATCATTGACGAACATACAGGACGAGTTATGCCTGGTCGTCGATGGTCAGATGGACTGCATCAAGCAATAGAAGCTAAGGAACATGTAACGATTCAAAATGAAAATCAAACATTGGCTTCAATCACATTTCAAAATTATTTCCGTTTATATGAAAAATTATCTGGCATGACAGGCACTGCTAATACTGAAGCATTTGAATTTCAATCTATTTATAAATTAGACACTATAGTTATACCGACTAATCGTCCTATGATTCGTAATGATTTTCCAGATGTAATTTATATGACGGAACATGAAAAAATTGAAGCTATCGTTAATGATATTAAAGATTGTGTTAATCGGAACCAACCAGTACTAGTGGGAACCATATCAATTGATAAATCTGAAATTATTTCGCATGCTTTAAATCAAATTGGAGTTATTCATAAAGTTTTAAATGCTAAGTTTCACGCTGCAGAAGCAGATATTATAGCGCAAGCAGGATATCCTGGTGCGGTAACTATTGCTACAAATATGGCTGGACGCGGAACTGACATTATATTAGGGGGTAATTGGAGAGCAGAGATTGATGCGTTGCGCAAATCAGATGCATGTAAAATTTTACAAATTAAATCTGATTGGGAAAAACGTCATCACGCAGTATTAAAATCTGGAGGATTACATGTCATTGGGACAGAACGACATGAATCTCGTCGTATTGACAATCAATTGCGTGGACGATCTGGACGACAAGGAGATATAGGTTCGTCTAGATTTTATTTATCAATGGAGGATTCATTAATACGTATTTTTGCTTCTAATAAATTAATAAAAATGATGAAAAAACTAGGAATGAAATCAGGAGAATCAATTGAACATCCATGGATTACTAAAGCTATCGCTCATGCTCAAAAAAAAGTAGAAAGTCGTAATTTTGATATTAGAAAACAATTACTGGAATACGATGATGTAGCTAATGATCAGCGTCGTGTTATTTATGAACAACGTGATAAATTATTAAATATATCAGATATCAGTGATGTTATTAGAAATATTCGTTGCGATGTTGTTGATAAATTGTTTAGTATTTATTTTCCTCTAGAAATTATAGAAAATAAACAGGATCTAATAAAATTAGAAGAATGTTTGAAAAACGATTTTTGTTTAAAGTTACCTCTTATAAAATGGATAGAAGTAGAGCCTAAATTATATGAAGAAAAAGAAATATTGCGTAGACGTATACTAGAAAATATGACTCAACAGTATGAGCATACTAAGAAAATAATTGGAATAGATATTATGTGTTCTTTTGAAAAAGGCATTATGCTAAGAACATTTGATGTGCTATGGAAAGAACATTTGGCGTCAATGGATTATTTACGTCAAGGAATTCATTTAAGAGGGTACGCTCAAAAAGATCCGAAGCAGGAATACAAAAGAGAATCATTCTCTATGTTTACTAAAATGTTAGATCATTTAAAATATGAAGTGATAAGCGAATTGAGTAAGTTAGTAATAGAATTACTCAACAAAAAAGAATCTGTTGTAAATTCAACTAATAAATATAATAATTTTCAATTTATGAATACGAAAATAGTAAATAATCAATTAGAATCAGTAGATCATTTTTTAAATCAACACGTATTAATTCAGAATAAAATAGTAGGCCGCAATGATTCTTGTCCCTGTGGATCCAATAAGAAATTTAAAGAATGTCATGGTAAAATCACAAATAAACGTCATTAATATACATCAAATATTTTAATTTAATATTATTTTTAGTCATTTATACCGTATATTATATAATAAAGTTTACAGCATTTTTTTAAACTATCTAGTTTAACTGGCTAACTATAAGTTACTAGATGTTTTCAAAAACATAAATATATATAATATGTACTGTAGTTGTAGTATATGCATGATTTTAACGGTTATAAATATGAGCACTGTTTTGAAAGTTATAAAATGACAAAATTTTTTGTATATTGTTGGTTGTGATATAAATAAAGTACAATTTTTTATTTTATTTACTAAAATAGTGTTTTTTAGTAATTATTTTTGCTGCTTGAAGATAATATTGATGCAAATCATTGATATATCGTGTCATTCCATCAATATTTTTGTTATTTTTAATAACATTATCAGCATAACATAATCTATTTTGGCGAGATATTTGAGATGCTAAAATGTTTTTAGCATATTGTTTATTTATTTTATCCCTATTAATAATCCGATTTAATTGAACATCAACATCTACGTCTATCGTTAGTATGTGATCGGCATATTTTTGTAAATTATTTTCTATTAACAATGGAACAACCCATAAAATATAAGATGATCGATTAGATAATATATTTATTGTTTTTTGTATTTCTTGTCTGATAATTGGGTGTAACAATTTTTCAATCCATTCTTTGTCTTTAGGATTAAAGAAAATTATTTTTTTTAACATGGATCTATTCAATGAACCATTAGACAGCAGAATGTGAGGCCCAAAATATTTAGTTATCATATGTAAAGCAATGCTTCCAGGTTGAGTGACTTTTTTAGAAATCACATCAGCATCTACTACGGATACTTTTCTTGATAAATTAGAGAATTTTTGAGCAACAACACTTTTTCCAGAACAAATACCACCAGTAAGTGCAACAATATAAGACATAATTTTATGTGTATCATTAAATAATAAAAATGTTTTGTGAAATGTTTTTATAAAAATTAGAAAATTAATATTAAAAATGTTTTACAAACTATGTATAGTGTCTAAATAATATGGTTGTTGTTTTTAACATTTTAAAATATCAATTAAAACTAATGTGATAATTTATCATATAAATAAAAATATTTTTATCACTAGTAACTGATTTTTTAATCAAAACATTTATGACAATGTAAAAGTTATGCATAAATTTTTACGTATTTGTATACATGTATATAATTGCTATATATAAATAATTATACAAACTAATCAGAGTTGATTATAAGATCGTATATAATATAATGATCATTTTCAAAATATAATTATAATTCATCATTTATTTAATAACATTTATAAAATTATATGAGAAATAATTATTGTGAATAAAATATTGATATGAATTGCTTTTAATATTATATAAACAGGAGCAAATATATGTCAAAAAAATCACCAAGCAATCGTAGACATTCTTCTTTGAATGTATTAATAATTGCTGGAGTTACGCCATATCAACAAAAACCTAATGAAGAATATATGAGTTCTCATCAACTTTTACATTTTAAACGTATCCTTAAAACATGGAAAAATCAACTGAAAAAAGATTTAGGATATTCTGAATTATGCGCACAAGATCAGATATCAATTAATTTTCCAGATCCAGTAGATAGAGCGGTACAAGAAGAAGAATTTAATATTAAATTACGTAATCGAGATAGAGAGCATAAACTTATTGAAAAAATTGAAAAAACCTTAAAAAAAATAGATACAAATGAATTTGGATTTTGTGCTTCATGTGATGTAGAAATCGGTATCCGAAGATTAGAGGCTCGCCCAACAGCTGATTTATGTATTGATTGTAAAACTTTAGAAGAAATTAAAGAAAAACAAATGACTGGATAGATTTTTAGTGAAATTAAATGCATATATGTGTTATATGGAGTACGTAAAGATTAGTTGTGAATACTGTATATGATGTAGTAATATTAATTATAGTTGTCAATTTAAATTTTATTTTTTAATATATTTATGCATCATAAAAACTATTTATTCAAAACTTATGTAATTTTATAATTTCTATATTATTTAAATGTTTCATAAAAATAAAAGAACGACAATTTATAAAATAAAATTGATTGGAGATACATAATAGAATGGAACGGGTTTGGGTGGGAATTGGTAGTAATCTATTAAATCCAAAACAACAGGCAGATCGCGCCATATGGTCTCTTTCTAATCTTCCAATGACTAGGCTGATAACTTTTTCCTCCTATTATCGTAGTTTACCATTAGGAAATAAAAATCAGCCTGATTTTCTAAATGCAATAATAATATTGGATACTAATCTATCTCCAACAGCATTGTTAAGTCACATTCAATATATAGAACAACAACAAGGACGTATACGATCACATAATTCTCCTGTATGGCAACCACGCACTTTAGATTTAGATATTTTATTGTTTGGAAAATATATTACATATGGTTCTGAATTAACAATACCGCATCATGGAATGCTTCACCGAGAATTTATATTGTATCCATTGATGCAATTAGATAATAGTTTAGTTTTTCCCAACGGAAGAATTATAACAGATATCGTTAAAACTGTACCTACACATGGTTTAGATTTGTGGAAGGAATAATAAAATTTTAAAATACACATTAACTATACATATACAACATAAGCTTGTTTGATGTTGTTTTGTTTCAAAAAATAAATCGAATAGTCTATATATTCAATTAGGGTCGAATGAAATTGATAGTATCAATATATATTTGTTATTTATTGAATATGGGTAAAGATTTTGATATATCTGTTAAAAGATCAACTAAGTAATAAATTTTTATTAATTGTTTTTTATTACTGTAATTTACAGATTACATTAAAATATGCTGTTGCTGTTAATAAAAATTTAAGAATCATTTTAATTTTCAGAAAATTTATATATCTTTAGTATATTTTATTGTTATTGATCAAAGTAATTTGGTAAAAATTTTTACTAAATACTTAACACATTACGAAAAAATATTTGATGTTTGGTTATTATAGATTACAGATCATGCATTTTCTCAATTCTTAACATATCTAGGATTCGTTGTGTTATTGATGCATGTGAATAACTGTTTACATGAGTTATGTAATAATTACAAAAATATATTGATATAAGTAATTAGTAAAATAAATCATGCATTAAAATATGTATTCTAATGTCATGAATTGATAATCTAAAAACTGATACATTATATTAATTATCTATTTTTATAGACATGAACCTCATTCTGACACCTTATCAGTTGCGATGGATTATGTAACAACAACCAAGTATCATCTTTAATCTAATTGATTTATTTAAAATTTTCAAAAATCATATGGAATTTATTATATTAGTCTTTTTATATTAGGAAAATCAGTAACTGATCCATTATAAATAGATGCCGCTAATGATATTGATTCATATAAGGTTGGGTGAGCATGAATAGTTAAAGTAATATCTTCTACATCACATCCCATTTCAATAGCTAAAGTGATTTCTCCTAATATTTCACTAGCATGTGTTCCTAAAATTGAGCCTCCAATAATTCTGTTCGTTTTTTTATTGAAGATTAATTTGGTTACGCCTTCTTTACAATCTTCAGTAATTGCTCGACTTGAAGCCATCCAAGGGAAAACCGCAACTTCATAATCTATATTTTTTTCTTTAGCATCTTTTTCAGTATACCCAACCCATGCTATTTCTGGATCAGTATATACAATGGATGGGATTGTTATTGGATCAAAACAACGTGGTTTACCAGAAATAACTTCTGCAGCTACATGACCTTCATGAACACTTTTATGGGCTAGCATTGGGTACCCGACAATATCTCCAATAGCAAAAATGTGTTGTATATTAGTACGCATCTGACGATCTACAGAAATAAAACCATCTTTATCTACATTTACTCCCACACGTTCGATATTCAACATGTTACCATTTGGAGAGCGCCCAATTGCTACTAATAATGCATCATAACGTTGAGTATTTTTGAATAAAGTTTGTTGATTTTCCATAGTAACATAAATACCATCTTTCTTCGCTTCTACTATGTTAATTTTAGTGTTTAAAACTAAATTAATATTTTTACTAATTATTTTAGTAAAAATATTAGTAATATCTTCATCTAAAATTGGCATAACTTGATTACACATTTCTACTATATCAACTTCTGATCCAAAAGCATGATATATTGTTGCCATTTCTAATCCTATAGCTCCTGAGCCTATAATTAGAAGACGTTCAGGTATTGATTGTAAAGATAAAGCATCAGTTGAATTCCAAATACGTTGATCATTGGGAATGCATGGTAATGTCATAGCACGTGATCCCGCTGCTATAATAGCGTAATCAAATGCTATTTTTACAGTCATTTTATTATTTTCAACTTGAATAGTATGACTATCAAGAAATTTTCCAATCCCGTCAATTACTTTAACGTTCCGATTTTTTGCCATAGAACTCAAGCTATTAGACAATTGATCAATGATTTTATTCTTCCAAGAGCGTGTCTTATCAAGATCAATATGTGTTTCTCCTTCAAAAATACCATATTTATTTAATTTCTTTTTTATTTCAATGAGTTTAGCAATATATAACAATGTTTTAGAAGGGATACAACCAACATTCAGGCACACCCCACCTAAATTAGGATAACGTTCTACTATTGTAGTATCCATTCCTAAATCAGCGCAACGAAAAGCTGCAGAATAACCTCCTGGTCCTGCTCCTAAAATAAGAATTTGAGTTTTTATATTCATAATATATTGCCCTCAGATTTTGATCAAAAACTTTTGAGTATAATATTTAATTTGGTTAAATATGTATTTCTATAGTACAGAATTTAATATGTAATACGATGATATCATATTATAATCAATTTAAATGAGATTATCTTTCACTATACAAAACAGAAGATCAATTTAAAAAATGAAATTTTCAATTTCAAATTTATCCTTGTGTGATTAGTCAATTCACATAGACAATAATCGTGTATCAGAAATTATTCTATTAACAAGTGTCATAAATCGAGCACCATCAGCTCCATCAATAACACGATGATCATATGATAATGATAAAGGCAACATTAAACGTGGAGTAAAATCTTTTCCAGTCCACACTGGTTTTATAAAGGATTTAGACATTCCCAAAATAGCTACTTCTGGAACATTAATAATCGGAGTAAAAGCTGTACCTCCTATACCCCCCAAATTAGATATAGTAAAACTTCCTCCTTGCATATCAGTGGGAGTTAATTGATTTCCAGCACGAGCTTTCTTTGAGAGTTCTGACAATTCTTGTGATAATAAAATAATACCTTTCGTATTTACATCCTGGAGAACGGGCACTAATAAACCTTTAGGGGTATCAACTGCTATGCCGATATTAATATATTTTTTTAAAATTAGTGTTTGCCCGTCTTGAGATAAAGAACTATTGAATCGTGGTAACTCTTCTAATGCTTTTGCAACTGCTTTCATAACAAAAACTAAAAGCGTAATTTTACAATTTATTTGTTTCTTTTCAATATCAATATTTTGTTGTTTTCTAAAACTCTCTAAATCGGTAATATCAACTTCATCAAATTGTGTTACATGAGGAAGCATAATCCAATTTCTTTGTAAATTTAATCCGGAAGTTTGTTGTATTTTGCTTAATAGAACGGCTGTAGTATCACCAAATTTACTAAAATCTATCTTTGGCCAAGATAATATGGGTAATAATTGATTATATTGAATAGATGACATACGATTTGTGTAGTACATTGAAATATCGTTTATGTAATTTTGAATATCTTCTTTTAATATACGTCCCTTACGACCACTACCTTTTATTTTTGATAAATCTATTCCAAATGTACGAGCCATATGACGCACTAATGGCGTAGCATGAGCATATATCGCAGCATTATGATGAACATCGTTAGATGTCGTTCTATTTATTTTATCATCACTTGATATAGTACAGGAAGGAACAATATTTTTTTGATCGTTAATAGTAGGTATGTCATCAGTATGGTTTTGAGAATCAAGTAGTAAAATCAAAGATCCTGTGTGTACTTTATCTCCAACATGGACATAAATTTTAGTAACAATACCAGCAGAAGAAGATGGTATTTCCATAGATGATTTATCACCTTCAATCACAATAAGTGGCTGATTAGTATTAATATTATCTCCGATTTTTACCATTACTTCTGTAACTTCTAATTCATCCTCACCAATATTTGGTATATGAATTTTCATTGTCATCGTGTTACCTCTTATATTAGGCGCGGATTAATTTTGTTAGGGTCGATGTTAAATATTCTGATAGCGTTTAAAACAATATCGGCACTAATATGGCCTTTTTTTACCAATTGGGCTAATGCAGCAGTAACCACATAACCTGTATTTACTTCAAAATGATGTCGTAAATTTTTTCGACTATCGGAACGACCAAATCCATCTGTACCTAATACAAAAAAATGATGTCCTGGAATAAAACATCTGATTTGTTCTGCAAATAATTTCATATAATCAGTAGCAGCTACAGTGGGAAAATCATTTAATACAGTAGTAATGTATGGTATTTTGGGTATATCCATAGGATGTAACATATTCCATCGTTCGCAGTCTTGTCCATTCCGTGCTAATTCAGTAAAAGAAGTAACACTATATACATCAGAACTTACATTATATTCTTGAGACAAAATTTGAGCTGCTTCACGAACAAAACGTAAAATAGCGCCAGATCCCATTAATTGAATTTTTCCATTTTTTCCAGATAAAGATTCTAACTTATAAATTCCTTTTCGAATACCTTCTTCAACGCCTATTGGCATAGCTGGCATATGATATTTTTCATTTAATGTAGTGATATAATAATATATATTTTCTGGATTACTTCCATACATACGTATAAGACCATCTTGTATGATAACAGCGATTTCATATGCATATGCTGGATCATAAGAAATACAATTAGGAATTGTTAACGACTGAATGTGACTATGACCATCGGCATGTTGTAATCCTTCCCCATTTAAAGTAGTTCGACCAGATGTCCCTCCGATCAAGAATCCTCGAGCTTGTTGATCAGCAGCAGACCAAAAAAAGTCTCCGATTCTTTGAAAACCAAACATTGAATAATATATATAAAATGGTATCATAGGGAGATTGTTAGTACTGTATGAGGTAGCAGCTGCTAACCACGATGCTGCAGCGCCTAATTCGCTAATTCCTTCTTGTAAAATTTGACCTTGTTTATCTTCACGATAATATGCAAGTAAATCATGATCTTGAGGAGTATATTGTTGTCCCATGGAGTTATAAATACCAATTTGACGAAATAGTCCTTCCATCCCAAAGGTTCGGCCTTCATCTGCAATGATAGGTACTAGTCTGTCTTTAATTGGTGTGTATTTTAGTAATATATTAAGAACACGTATAAATGCAAGAGTAGTAGAAATATCTTTATTTTGTTGTATCAATAAAGGAGAAAAATATTCTAATGTTGGTAGTTCTAGAGAATCAGTAGAATGCTGCAATCTATTTGGAACATATCCAAATAATGTTTTACGTCGATTATGTAAGTATACGTATTCTTGGGAATCTTCCTTAAGCGTTAAATAAGGTAAAGATGCAATTTGGTCATCTTTGATAAGATTCAAATTAAATCTATCTCTAAAATAACGTATTCCGTTGATGTTAATTTTTTTTATTTGATGCGCAACGTTCATTCCTTCTGCGCTGGAACCCATACCATAACCTTTAACGGTATGTGCTAATATTACAACAGGTTTTCCAGATCCATTTTTAGCTTTTTCTAAAGCAGCAAATATTTTTTTAGGATCATGCCCACCACGATCTAACGCCCAAATTTCAGAGTCACTCATATTATCTACCAACGCGCTGGTTTCTGGATATTTACCAAAGAAGTGTTCACGTACATAAGCACCATCTTTAGATTTAAGCGTTTGATAATCTCCATCAACAGTTTCATTCATAAGTTGAATTAACTTGCCACTAGTATCTTTATGTAGCAGTGCATCCCATTTACTTCCCCAAATAACTTTAATCACTTCCCAACCTGATCCTTTAAATATATTTTCTAAATCATTAATGATTTTTCCATTTCCTGTTACTGGACCATCTAATCGTTGTAAATTACAATTAATAATAAAAATTAAATTATCCAATTTTTCTCTAGCAGCAATGTTAAGTGCTCCTTTAGATTCAGGTTCGTCCATTTCTCCATCCCCCAAAAAAGCGTATACTGTTTGCAACGTGGTATCCTTTAAATTTCTGTTGTTCAAATATTTCAAAAATTTTGCTTGATAAATTGCACTAATTGAAGTAAGACCCATGGAAACTGTAGGAAATTGCCAAAACTCTGGCATTAATTTTGGATGAGGATAGGAAGGAAGTCCTAAATTTTTTACTTCTTGACGAAAATTATTTATTTGATCTTCACATAATCGTCCTTCAAGAAAAGCACGAGCATATATACCAGGCGAAATATGACCTTGAAAATATATTAAGTCACCACCATCATGCTCGTTACGTGCACGAAAAAAATGATTAAAACATACTTCATATAACGTAGCAGAAGATTGGAATGAGGCAATATGACCTCCTAAATCCAAGTTTTTTTTTGATGCATTTAATACCATCATAACGGCATTCCAACGTATAACAGCACATATATGCTCTTCTATTTCTAAATTTCCGGGATATTTTGGTTCATCTTTGACTGGAATAGTATTGATATAATCATTTTTTATTTCATTATTAAAAATAATAACACCATTATTACGGGCTTCATGTATGATTTGATTTATCAAAAATTGAGCTCGATCGACACCTTCCTTTTGAATAACTGAAGAAATAGACTGTAACCAATCTTGTGTTTCTACTGGATCTACATCATCAGATACACGTTCTAACATTGTAGCATTTCCTTAGTGTATTTAAATTTAAATTCATGTTTATGTTGATTTCGTAAATGTCGTAATGAAATATTTATTCAAATTTGCATTTATAATAAATTAAATAATTTTAAAACTATATTGGTGTCATTATTTGTAAAAATAAAAATATTTATTACAGAAAAACAACATTCAGCAATTTATGAATATATGATTGATTCTATGACATTTTACGCTCTTCTCTCTAAGAGAAATTAATAATGAAATGAAGAATTCAAATATAATATTCCAAAAATATTATTTATAACTTTTTACCAATATCTTTATAAAATATCATTTATTTAAATAATTGTAATAAAATGCATAAGAGATTTATCTTTATAATCAATCATTCACTTTTGTGTATTCAATTATACAATTGAAATTAATAATTTTGTTTTTGTCGACAATTCATATATTTCATCATGAACAATGAATTATATTTCAGATGTTTACAATAATATATGTAAAAATATAGCTAATTTTTGTTTCATTGTGTTTTTATCGTAGTATAATTTAATATACAGTATCAACATTTTAATTATATATTCAAATATAACTAATAAAAATAACATTTCCTAACGATAAATGAGATAGTATTAAGATTTGTTATGTGTATGTTATGAACTAATTTTCAAGTAGTATTACAGTAATAATGGATACAATAGTAATTGTATTGGATTACATCTATTATTCAATGAAATAGAATACATCATATTTAATAATATACTGCATGAAAATTTATAGTTGTATATATGATGGATTTTTTTATTTATAATTAAAATACCAATATCAGCGCAAGTACATTTAAGAATTTATATAGTAAAATCTAGTTGTAGATTAGGTTGTATCTGATTGCAAGATGTCAAACATATTCTACATCTATATATCTATATCTATAGATAGATGTAGATATATATGAATTAAAATTATTTCTGATATTAATGAAAATAATATGTATATATATTGTAACACCACGGTATTTTTCACTTCAATAAGAAAAAGTATATGATTATAGCATCTGTATTAATTTGATGCAATATAGCACAATAAATGTATCATTTACTTATGAAGTAATAATTATGAAAATTCAAATTTTAAATATTAAAACTGATCATTAAAACGTCAATTTTTAGAAATTTTATGCATGATTAATTTGTTTTAGTTATATTTTTATTCATTTTTTTAATATAATGGATATTGAGATTTTTTGAAAATACACATAATAAGCCTATACTGTTAGATAATATTAATAATGTTTATACATTTAAAAAATATATTTATTTAAATAAATGAAATATTAAAAATACTCAAAATTCTCAATGTTTATTGCGATAAATAAACTATGTACGTTTGATTGCACATCAAATATTATAGATATTTCGGTATATATAGAATATTCATTACAAATTTTCTCTACAAAGAACAGATGTATATTAAAATAAAAATTCTTTGATATTTTTACTTGCAATGTTTCTAGGTGTAAGAATATCTATAGATTATATTTATGTTAAAAATTATAGAAATTATTTAAATTGATATCTAACTTAAATAAGTGATACAGTTCAATACTATATTTGGAATGGATTTAATAAAAATTAATAGTATTGTATAAATAAACATATTTATGTTTATAGCAACACGAGTATGAATATTATTGTGCATTCGTAGGTTATGATCGTGATGATTCCGATTATTTAAAATCGGATATCAATTTAAAAAAATGCCCATATTAATCGTGTCTGATGGTGTTGTTTCGTTTTGTTCATTTAATAATTAATTACCAATTAATATAATTTGTTTATAAGGATACGCAATGTATCTATGTACTTATTTTTTTAATGAATTACTGAACATCAGGTATAATATTTCATCTAAAAATATAGATTACTTATTTAAAATAGATATTAATTATTGTGGATTTATGTGAGTTACCATGTGCACTGCAATCACATATAATACACAGGAGAATAAATTATAACCGATTGTTAATCTCTAACTGAATAGAGTAACGCGTATTAATAATATAATTTTTATGAATCCATTATCATATAAGTATCATTCTGACATTGTACAACGCACTTTATATTTTTTATACGCTGTAATGTGCAGTTTTTTATTTATTATAATTTTAATTGTAGCGTATGGAATACTTTTAGATAAGAAGGTTCGAAACCGCATTAATGGAAAAGTTTGGAGACTACCTACTGTTATGTATAGTCGTACAATTAATGTTGAACCTAATATGTCGTATAATAAACATGATATAATTCATTTATTAAAATCGTTACAATATCGTCAAGTCTCCAAAATTGCCCATTCAGGAGAGTTTACTGTACACAATAATGACATTGAATTATTTCGTAGATCTTTTCATTTCCCAAGTGGAGAAGAAGGAGCAATGCATGTGTCCTTTTTTTTTGATCAAGAAAAATTACTCCGTATTTATAATCAAGATACAAAAAATAATTTTGGTTTATTTCGATTGGATCCAAAGATCATATCTATTTTATATGCTCCTAATAAGCAACAAAGATTATTCATTCCAAGATCAGGGTTTCCGGATCTCTTAATAGAGATGTTGTTAGCTGTTGAAGATCGTTATTTTTATCAGCATGATGGTATTCAAATATCCTCTATTGGGCGAGCTTTTTTAGCAAATATTTTTTCTGGTCGCACTGTACAAGGTGGTAGTACTTTAACACAACAATTAGTAAAAAATTTATTTTTAAGTAATACACGATCATTTTGGCGTAAATTTAATGAAGCCTATATGGCTTTAATTTTGGATCATCGATATAGTAAAGACCGTATTCTTGAATTATACTTGAATGAAATATATTTTGGACAAAACGGAAATGATCAGATTCGTGGGTTTCCTTTAGCTAGTTTTTATTATTTTGGTAGACCGGTAAATGAATTAAGTGTAGATCAACAAGCAATGTTGGTGGGGATGATAAAAGGTGCGTCTTTGTATAATCCCTGGAAAAATCCACAAATAACACTGGAACGTAGAAATTTAATACTCAAATTGTTAGAACATAGAAATTTTATTGATAAAAAAATGTGTGCTATTCTTAGCACACGACCTTTGGGAATACAGCCGAAAGATGAGGCTGTGATTCTACAACCCGCTTTTACACAAATGGTGAATGAAGAAATACAAAATATCAATCAAATTAATGATTTTTCTGGAATAAAAATATTCACTACGTTAGATCCTAACTCTCAAAAAGCGGCAGAACAAGCAATGGAATTAGGCATTAATAAACTAAGACATTATTATAATATAGAAGATTTAGAAGGAGCCATAGTTGTAGTAGATCGATTTAGTGGGAAAGTACGAGCTATGGTAGGAGGCTCTAATCCTCATTTTTATGGATTTAATCGCGCTATGTATGCCCGTCGTTCTATAGGTTCATTAGCAAAACCAGCAATTTATTTAGCAGCTTTGAGTAATCCTAATAAATACCACCTCAACACATGGATTGCTGATGAGCCTATTAATTTACAACAACCAAATGGAGTAATTTGGTCTCCCAAAAATTATGATCGAAAATTTCGGGGAAAAGTTACACTTATTGATGCTTTTATTAAATCCCTTAATATACCTACTGTTAATTTAGGAATGACAATGGGATTAGATGCTATTTCCGATATTTTACAAAAGTTGGGCATTTCTCCTAATTTTATTTCTTCTTTTCCATCAATCCTTTTAGGATCCATTAGTTTGACACCTATAGAAGTCGCTCAAAAGTTTCAAACTATTGCTAGTGGTGGTCAGTATTCTGCCTTATCATCTGTTCGTTATATTATGAATGAAGAAAATACAGTATTATATCAACATTTTTACAAAACAGAGCGTGTTATTTTCCCTCAAGCAGCTTATTTAATGTTATATGCAATGCAACAAGTGGTAACAAGAGGAACTTCTTATATTTTATCTTTAAAATTTCCTTGTTCTCAGTTAGCTGCAAAAACTGGCACTACCAATGATCTTCGTGATAGTTGGTTTGTTGGAATTGATGATACAGAAGTAACTGTGATTTGGCTAGGACGTGATAATAACGGAAGAACTAAGTTAACAGGCACTAATGGTGCATTAACTTTATACAATTTATATTTAGATCATAAACACCCTACTCCTTTACATTTAGAACCGCCTAGTGGTATTAAGAATATACCTGTAGATGATTGTGGTAATTTTGTATTACACGATAGCAAAAACGCTGGTTATCAAGTTTTGCCAGCATGGGTAAATGATTGGCAATTATTATTGCAATCACTTAAAGAATCCAAAATAATATCATATAATCCACCACCGATAGATGCTGTAGGAAAATAAAGCATTAACGATACAAATGAATAGATAGATAATTGTTATTATAAATAATTGTTAATTCTTGGTAAAATAGAAATATGATTTCTACAAACAATATCCAACGATACTTTAATCTTGTTCATTCTATTTTTATGTCATTAATTAACAATATAATATTTGATATTTTCTAATTAAATAAAATTTATTTACACATATATGTTTATAACTTATAGATAATATTATTGCATATGCATATGTATATGTTACTAAATCTTTGTTTAGGGAATTAATTTTAATATAATTGAATATGATCACATTATAAATGGATCAATTAATTATTGCAAAACATAATATAACATTATATATGATATAAAAGGTTGATAATTATGAATAATGACGCAAACATTCCTATACAATTGACTGATTTTGCAGCTAAAAAAGTAAAGTTTTTCATTGAAAATGAAATAATTAATAGTAATTCACGTTTAAAATTACGTATATATATCATAGGAGGAGGTTGTAGCGGGTTTCAATATGGTTTTGTTTTAGATGATAAAGTTTCTAATGATGATTATATTATAGAAAATAATGGTGCTTCTTTGGTAATAGATCCTATGAGTCTACAATATTTATTTGGAGGTACTATAGATTATTATGAAGGATTGGAAGGATCCCGATTTGTTGTAATCAATCCAAATGCTAAGAATACTTGTAGCTGCGGTTCTTCTTTCAGCGTATAAATATTTTGATGTATAACATAATAAATCATCAAATATATTATGTTTACTGTGATTATGTTCATTAAATATTAGTATATTAATTTGCATTATATATACATCGTGTTTTATATAGTATAAAATTCAAGTATTAAAATTATTAACTGTGATTACTCATTATATAGTGGGTATGGTGTGTATTTAAAAGATAAAATTAAAATAAAATTTTTGTAATAAATGTGAAGGCTATATTGATTATTTTTAATAACTAAGTTATACCTTAACTAGGCATTTTATTTGTGATAATTCATTTTATTAATTATTTAAGTTTGAATAACATCCAGAAATAATCAGAATTGTATTATAAAATAAGGATAAACATGTAATTATTACTTATATAACTGATAATCCGCCATGGTCATAGAGAGAACTTTTAAACAATGAAAAAATAAATGTATAATTTGGGTTAATATGTGAGAGTTAATTATATTTTTGTAACTGGTGGAGTGGTATCATCTTTAGGTAAGGGCATTACCACAGCGTCTTTGGCTGCAGTTTTAGAGGCTCGAGGGCTCAACGTAACTATAATTAAATTAGATCCATATATTAATATGGATTCTGGTACAATTAGTCCCGTGCAACATGGAGAAGTGTTTATTACTGAGGATGGATCGGAAACTGATTTAGACTTAGGACATTATGAACGTTTCATCCATACTAAAATGAGGCATCATAATAACTTTACTGCCGGTAAAGTTTATGCTTCTGTTTTACAGAAAGAGCGTCGTGGCGATTATTTAGGAGCCACGATACAAATTATTCCTCACGTCACTGACACTATAAAGAAATGGCTTATAGCAGGTGGTTCTGGTTATGATGTATTATTAGTAGAAATAGGCGGAACAGTAGGTGATATCGAATCATTACCCTTTTTAGAAGCTATCAGACAAATGGTAATGGAAGTAAATAGAGAACAAATTTTATATATACATCTGACATTAGTGCCTTTTATTACAGTATCTGGAGAACTAAAAACTAAACCAACACAACATTCAGTAAAAGAATTGCTTTCCATTGGAATTCAACCTGATATTTTAATTTGTAGATCTGATCGAATTATATGTAATAGTGAACGAAAAAAAATTTCTTTGTTTTGTAATGTACCTCAACAGGCAATCATTTCTCTGAAAGATGTAGATTCAATTTATAAAATACCCGCTTTACTTAAAGATCAAGGATTAGATGATTACATTTGTAAACACTTTGATTTAAATTGTCCCGAGGCAAATTTATCAGATTGGGAGGAAGTAATTTATTATCAAGAACATCCGATAGGAGAAGTGACTATTGGTATGGTGGGTAAATATATTGAATTAGTAGATGCTTACAAATCAGTGACAGAAGCATTAAAACATGCTGGAATAAAAAATCGTTTTGTTGTTAATATTCGTCTTATTAACTCCCAGGATGTGGAAAAATTAGGCATCGAAAAAACTCTGAAAGATTTAGATGCCATTTTGGTGCCTGGAGGATTTGGTTATCGCGGAGTGGAAGGAAAAATTTTATCTGCACAATATGCTCGAGAAAACAATATACCGTATTTTGGAATTTGTTTGGGGATGCAAGTAGCATTGATCGAGTTTGCTCGTCACGTTGCTGGAATGCCTGAGGCAAATTCTACAGAATTTGTAACTGATTGTAAATATCCAGTAATAGCTTTAATTACTGAGTGTAAAGATGAGAATGGTATGTTTATAACACACAATAAAAACACTAATTTAGGTGGCACTATGCGTTTAGGTAATCAAGTGTGTTATTTAATGAAAGGGAGTTTAACGCATCAAATGTATGGTCAAAGTACTATACTAGAACGCCATCGACACCGTTATGAAGTAAACAATATGTTGTTAAAAAACATAACACATGCTGGATTAAGTTGTGTTGGTTTTTCCGAAAAGAACAATTTAGTAGAAGTCATCGAATATTCAAATCATCCATGGTTCATAGGTAGTCAGTTCCATCCTGAATTTAATTCTACACCCCGTAGAAGTCATCCTTTGTTCATAGGTTTCATAAAAGCTGCGATAGAATATCAACATCGTTATAATAAATTAATTTAATACACATACATCTACATTTATGATACCATTTTTTTGGTGTATATAAAAATAAAATTAATTTATAAAGGAAATAAAAATGCCTAAAATTTTGAATATTATTGGACGTGAAATTATTGATTCACGTGGTAATCCAACGGTGGAATCTGAAGTATATATTAAAGGTGGTTCTAGATTAGCATCTGTTCCATCTGGAGCATCTATTGGTTCTCAGGAAGCTTTAGAGTTGAGAGACAATAATAAAAGTCGTTTTTTTGGAAAAGGAGTAACAAAAGCGGTTAGTGCTGTAAATGGACCCATTCATAAGGCATTAATAGGTATTGATGTAACGCAACAACGTGTTATTGATGGCATTATGATTGATTTGGATGGAACCAATAATAAATCAAAATTTGGAGCTAATGCTATCTTAAGTGTTTCTTTAGCAGTTGCAAAAGCAGCGTCGGCATTTAAAAATATTCCATTATATCAGCATATTTCCGATTTATACAATACATCCTCAAATACATTTATTATACCGATCCCTATGATGAATATTATTAATGGTGGTAAACATGCTGATAACAATTTAGATATTCAGGAGTTTATGATCATTCCGGTGGGAGCAAAAACCATCAAAAAAGCAATTCAGATGGGGTCTGAAATATCACATAATTTAAGAATAATATTAAATAAAAAAGGAATATCCCCACAACTAGGAGACGAAGGTGGATATGCTCCTAACATTAATTCTCACTCTACCGCATTAGAATTAATAAAAGAATCCATAGAACAGTCCGGTTATATTTTGGAAGAAGACATTGTCTTAGCAATAGATTGTGCCGCATCTGAATTGTTTGATGTATCCAATAATAAGTATCACATAAAAAGTGAAAAAAAATTTTTTACCTCTGAAGAATTTACTTATTATTTATCATCATTAGCGCAAAAATACTCGATAGTTTCTATTGAAGACGGACAAAGCGAGCACGATTGGGATGGATTTGCTTATCAAACTAAAGTTCTTGGTGATAAAATTCAACTAATAGGAGATGATTTGTTTGTAACTAACGTAAATTTGTTACAAATAGGTATTGATCGCAACATTGCAAATTCTATTTTAATTAAATGTAATCAGATAGGGTCATTAACTGAGACACTAGAAACTATTAAAATGGCTAAAAATGCAGGATACGGTACAATTATTTCACATCGTTCTGGAGAAACTGAAGATACAAGTATTGCTGACCTAGCAGTAGGTACCTCTTCAGGTCAAATAAAAACTGGACCCGTGCGTTGTTCTGAACGGGTAGCTAAATACAATCAACTAATTCGTATAGAAGAAATTTTAGGAAAAAGGGGAGTATTTTATAACTTCAAAAATAAACTTATTCATAATTAATGCGTAATTTATAATATTTAAAAATGTGCATAAAATTAGACAAACGAATATTTTATAGAAAAATTAAGAAATAAAACGGTCTGCGTGTTTTATATAAAAACTAATAAAATGTTAGTTAAAAGTAATCATTTTTTCATTTTTTGATATAAAAATATGTATAGTAATTATTATTGTAAATTAAATAAATAATAAATATTTATGGTTAATAAATAAATACGGTTAATCTTCAATGTATCTTTTTATATTATACTATAAATTATTTTTTTATTAATTAAAAATTGATCATTACTCATATTGCATATACAGTATTGCTACTGTAATAACAGTCCAATGACTGATATTTGAATTTTATTTTTCTTACAATTTATATTGTTATTAAAATAATAAGAAGTAGTTTTAAAAATATTTGTTTAACAAAATCTAAAAAATTTTATTCAATTAAATTTATTTATATATGTCAGTCATTCGTATTGTTAAACACCCAGATAAATTGGATTGCATGAATAAAACAATATTTTAGTAAAGATATACACTTTTACTAATTTATAAAATTAATTCTTTATAAAATAAAATTAAACAGTTTAATTTAATGATGAAAAAAACAACACATAACGCGATAACACCGTTCACTTCGGAACAGTTGGATTACATTCGATCATTTTTAGATACTTTGTCTAGATCTCAACTCATTTGGATATCTGGATATTTATGGGGATTGACAAGCGTTTCAGGATCTAAAAAAATAACTGGTATTTCTGAAAACACGACAATAGAAGATGTTCACCTTAATAAAAAAATTACTTTGATATCTGCTTCTCAAACTGGAAATGCACGTCAATTAGCTGAACAATTACGCAATGATATTAATGCAATTAATTTGGATGTTGTGTTATTTAATGCTGGAGATTACAAATTCAAACAAATCTTCAAAGAAACATTTTTAATTATTATTACTTCCACCTATGGAGAGGGAGAGCCTCCAGAAGAAGCAATTGAGTTATACAGATATTTATTTTCCAATAAAGCAATTAAAATGATAAATACCTATTTTGCAGTATTTAGCTTTGGAGATCGGTCATATGAATATTTTGCTAAAGCTGGAAAAGATTTTGATCACCGCTTAGAAGAGCTTGGGGGGCATCGATTATGCGATCGAGTCGACGTCGATATCGATTTTAAAGAAGAAGCGAATATATGGAGAAAAAAAATAGTTCTTTTGTTAAAAAATAAAATAATATCCACTTCCATATTTAATAAAAATAATAATATTTGTAGTATTGAACAAATAAATCACACTGTATATAACAAAGAGTATCCATTGCTTGCTTGTTTATCAACCCGATACAAAATTACTAGTCGCAATTCACTTAAGGATGTACACCATTTAGAGATAGATATTGCCGATTCTAATTTATATTATCAACCAGGAGATGCGTTAGGAGTGTGGTATGAAAATGATCCTAACCTTATTAATGAGTTATTAACATTATTAAGATTAAAAGGAACTGAGCAAGTACTAGTTAAAGAAGAGCCGATGTCTCTTCTTGAAGCATTACAAAAATATTACGAATTAACTCATAATACTTCTATTGTTGTAAAAAATATAGCTACTATTGCTCAGGATAAAATGTTGTTGGATTTATTCCGGAATCAAGAAAAATTAAATAAATTTATTTTAACTACACCTATTATTGAAATGATGCATCGTGTATCAATTTCAATAACTCCTCAAGAGTTATTAAAAATATTACGTCCTATGCAACCCCGATTTTATTCCATTTCTTCTGCTCAATCAGAAGTGGGAGATGAAATACATATTACTGTGAGTGTAGTACGATATAAGACAAATGAACGCTTCAGAACAGGTGGTGCTAGCGGTTACTTAGTAGATCGCATCAAGGAAAATGAAAAAATACGCATTTTTGTTGAACCTAATAATAATTTTAGATTACCAAAAAATCCTAATGTTCCAGTAATTATGATTGGAGCTGGGACAGGTATTGCTCCGTTTCGTGCTTTTATGCAACAAAGATCTTCAGATGGTGCGTCAGGAAAAAATTGGTTGTTTTTTGGGAATTTAAGATTTATAGATGATTTTCTTTATCAAATTGAATGGCAACGTTATTTTAGAGATGGGTTATTAACAAAAATTGATACAGCTTGGTCCAGAGATCAAAATAATAAGATTTATGTACAAAACAAATTGTTAAAGAATAGTGTTGAACTATGGTCATGGATTCAAGAAGGAGCTCATGTTTATGTGTGTGGCGATGCTAAGCACATGGCTCAAGATGTCAATGAGGCTTTAGTTACGTTAACATCTAAACACGGGAGCATGGACTTAGATAAAGCACATGAATTTTGGAATAAAATGCGGATACAACACCGTTATCAGAGAGATATTTATTAATGAACAAAAAACATGATTATTATAATAATAATGAAAATATAGAGTTATTATCCGATAATGAGCGCATTAAAGAAGCAAGTAACTTTTTAAGGGGTACTATTGCTCAAAATTTAGACAATAACTTAACCGGTGGATTTAATACAGAAGATGCTCAATTAATTAGATTTCACGGCATGTATCAACAGGATGACCGTGATGTACGTGTAGAACGAGTACACCAAAAGTTAGAACCATTAATTAATATGATGTTACGTTGTCGTTTGCCAGGTGGTGTAATCACGCCGGCACAATGGTTGGCTATCAACGATTTTTCAGAAAAATATACTTTATATGGAACGATACGTCTTACTAGTCGACAAACTTTTCAACTCCATGGTTTACTAAAACCTAATTTAAAAAGTGTGCATCATTTGTTGAATAAATTGGGATTAGATTCCATAGCTACTGCTGGAGATGTAAATCGTAATGTATTATGTACAGCTAATCCAATGGAATCAACATTACATTATCAGGTTTGGGAATTAGCGAAAAGTATTTCTTCATTTTTACTACCGAAATCTAATGCATATGCAGAAATTTGGTTAGATTCAAAAAAAACAGAATCTCTAGATTCTGAACCAATTTTAAGCGCCACTTATTTGCCTCGTAAATTTAAAATAGCAATTGCGATACCACCTATAAATGATGTAGATGTTCATGCCAACGATCTGAGTTTTATTGCTATCAAGAATGATAAAGCTGATCAAATAATTGGTTTTAATGTGTTAGTAGGTGGGGGATTAGCGATGACTTATGGAGATATTACTACATATCCTCGTAAAGCTAGTGAATTCGGATATATTGCTGAAAAAGATGTTTTAAAAATTGCAGAAGCAGTAGTTACAACGCAAAGAGATTGGGGAAATAGATGTGATCGTAGACATGCTAAAACAAAGTATACTTTAACTCGAGTTGGAGTAACAACATTTAAATCAGAAGTTGAACGTCGTTCTGGGGTAAAATTTTATCCAATTCATCCTTATGTATTCACGGACAGAGGAGATCGATTCGGATGGGTACAGGGTATCGATGATTATTGGCATCTCACTTTATTTATAGAAAACGGGAGGATTTCAAATAATGACCCCCATAAGTTGTTAAAACGTGGGATCGCAGAAGTTGCTCACATACATTCAGGTTCTTTTAGATTGACTTCAAATCAAAATTTAATTGTTTCTGGAGTATCCAAGGACAATAAATTGATAATTGAAAATACATTAAGAAAATATGGTGTAATCAATGATGATATTACACCGCAACGAAAAGCATCTATGGCATGCGTAGCGTTTCCTACTTGTCCATTAGCGATGGCAGAAGCAGAACGATTTTTACCGAAATTTGTTACTAAGATAGAAAATATCATGTCAAAATATGGATTAGATAAAAATGCTATTATTTTACGAGTAACAGGTTGCCCAAACAGTTGCGCTCGAGCGATGTTATCAGAAATTGGACTAACAGGAAGATCAATAGGACGTTATAATCTTTATTTAGGAGGTGATAAAATTGGTACACGTATTCCTCGTTTGTACAAAGAAAATATCACAGAAAATGATATTTTAAATATCCTTGATATAACTATTCATCGTTGGGCGCGAGAGAGAAATAATCAAGAATCTTATGGAGATTATGTAATAAGATCTGGAATAGTTAATGCTGTTGTAAATTCTGAAAAAGATTTTTATGAATAAACTATTAAATATTATTAATCATTGTTGGACTTTTACAGAACTTAATTCACTAGACATGAATGAACAAAAATTGATTTTAATCAAAATAAATCAATATTTAGAATCTTTAAATACAGCTGATAGATTGATATGGGCTATAGAACATTTACCGAATCAAGCGATATTGTCTTCAAGTTTTGGTATTCAATCATCAGTCAGTTTACATCTCGTCACTCATTACTATCCTAATATTCCGATTATTTTAATTGATACTGGTTATTTATTTCCAGAAACATATCGATTTATTGACCGTTTGACAGAAAAAATGCAATTAAATTTACATATATTTTCCCCTAATCAATCTGCAGCATGGCAAGAAGCACGATATGGTAAATTATGGACGCAGGGTATAAAAGGAATTAAACAATACAACACTATTAATAAAATTGAACCTATGAATCGTGCTTTAAGAACTCTGAAAGTAAAAACATGGTTCTCAGGACTAAGGAGGAATCAATCAGATAGTCGTAAAACATTACCAATCATAACTATTCAAAATGGAATTTTTAAATTCCTACCTATCGTTGATTGGAATTCTCTTCAGATCCATAAATACATGCAAAAGCATTCTTTAGAATATCATCCATTGCAGCAACAAGGTTATGTATCCATAGGAGATGTACATACTAGCAGAAAATGGGAACCTGGTATGAGAGAAGAAGATACACGTTTTTTTGGGTTGCAACGTGAATGTGGTTTACATATTATTGATTGAATTTATTATTATTTACACGAAATATAAGAGTTGTCAGCAGTGTTCTGGTTGAAAGGATGATCTCTCGTATTTTAATAATTATTAAGATATTCTTAGTACATACGTTTATGATGATAGAAAGTAAAATTTTAAAAATGAAAGATATGAGCTATTCTTATAGTTGTAATTTACAATTATATAATTATATTATATATACATTAATGTTCCTGAGGTTGCTTGTATCCTCAACATCAGCGTCAACGTAATTCTGTGGAATATTTGCCAATATTCATTGATCTTAAAAATAGGCCAGTGTTAGTAGTTGGAGGAGGTAGTGTTGCTGCACGTAAAATAAAAATGCTACACAGGGCGGGCGCTACTATTACAATAGTAGCGCCCGCCCTGTGTAGGGAACTAAAAAACACTTTAATTACACATAAAATCCATTGGATTAATAAAGATTTTCACCCTATGATGTTAGATCGAGTAATTTTAGTGATTGTAGCAACCAATAATTCTAAATTAAATACTGTAATATACCAAAATGCTGAAAAACGCCATCTATTAGTTAATACTGTGGATGACAAGAATAAATGTTCATGTATTTTCCCTGCTATTGTGGATCGGGATCCCATTTTAATAGGCATTTCTTCTTTCGGGAAAGCACCTATATTAGTGCGTATTTTACGTGAAAAACTGGAATTGTTATTACCAAAGTCTCTTGGATTTCTAGCAAAATTGGCTGGAGCATGGCGTAATCGAGTGAAGCAACATATCGTAGATACAGTGCTCAGACGTCAGTTTTGGGAGAAAATATTTTATCATGGACAGGTTGCTGCCTTAATAGAACAAGGTCGCCCTAAAGAAGCTAAAAAAGTGTTAAAATATACTCTTAATAATTCTAGAAACAATAAAAGTGATAAAAAAGGTCATGTTGTATTAGTAGGAGCAGGCCCCGGAGATATAGGATTATTAACTATCAGAGGGTTGCAAGTCATGCAACAAGCAGATATCATATTGTATGATTACTTAGTAAACTCAGATATTCTAGATTTAGCTCGTCGCGATGCAGATAAAATTTGTGTTGGAAAACATGTTGGAAATCATTCAATTTCCCAAAAAGAACTCAATCAATTTATGGTGCAATTAGCTCAAAAGGGGAATAAAGTCGTTAGACTCAAAGGGGGAGATCCATTTATTTTTGGACGGGGTGGAGAGGAATTACAGGCAATATCAGAGGCAGGTATTAAGTTTCAAGTAGTTCCTGGTATTACAGCAGGAATAGGTGTTGCAGCTTATTCTGGTATCCCCTTGACTCATAGAAAATTTGCTCGTAGCGTTATTTTTATTACAGGGCATAATACAAATGACCACAACGATCAATTTAACTGGAACAGTTTGTCAAACAATAAGCAGACATTAGTGATTTATATGGGGAAACTTAATGCTATAAATATTAGGAACAATTTGATTATTCATGGACGAAATATACATACTCCCATAGCTGTAATTAGTAAAGGAACATATCAAGATCAAAAAATCTTAATTGGCACCTTAATTGAATTAGAAAAATTAGCACAAATGGCTGATAACCCCGCCTTGTTAATTGTTGGTGATGTAGTTTTATTGCATAATCAAATAAATTGGTTTGGTCAAAAAGCATTGAATTACTATCCTATTAATTCAATTATTAATTTGATATAAATTAAAAGGGTAATATATGATCTATAATAGAAAATACATTACTTATTTTCATAAATTAGAATCAGAAAGTATCTATATTATTCGTGAAGTAGTTGCTGAGTTTCAAAAACCAGTCATGTTGTATTCTATTGGTAAAGATTCTTCAGTAATGTTACATTTAGCTCGAAAAGCATTTTATCCTAGTCCATTACCTTTTCCTTTATTACATATAGATACTGGTTGGAAATTTCATGAAATGTATGTATTTCGAGATAATACCGCTAAATCTCATAATTTAGAGTTATTAGTATATAAAAATCCAGAAGGGGTATCTATGGGAATCAACCCATTTATTCATGGTAGCGCTAAGCATACAGATATTATGAAAACAGAAGGTTTAAAACAAGCATTATATCAATATGGATTTGATGCAGCTTTTGGAGGTGCTCGCCGTGATGAAGAAAAATCTAGATCTAAAGAACGGATCTATTCATTTCGAGATAAATTTCATTGTTGGAATCCTAGAAAACAACGCCCGGAGTTATGGTACAACTATAATGGAAGAATTAATAAAGGAGAAAGTATTCGTGTATTTCCTTTATCCAATTGGACAGAATTAGATATTTGGCAGTATATTTTCTTTGAAAAAATTGATATAGTATCACTATATTTAGCTAAAAATCGCCCCGTAATTCATAGAGACGGCCATTTAATCATGGTGGACGACAATCGAATTAATCTTAAATCTGAAGAAATCGTAGAAACTCGTATGGTACGATTTCGTACATTAGGATGTTGGCCATTAACCGGAGCAATTGAATCTCAAGCAGAGACATTACCTGCAGTAATTGAAGAAATGTTAATGTCTAATAAAAGTGAACGTCAAGGTCGAATTATTGATTTCGATCAATCCGGATCTATGGAAAACAAAAAACGCCAAGGTTATTTCTAAAGGAACATCATGATAAATACCATAGAACAGGAAATTATCGATCATGGAGGAATTGAAAATTATTTATATGCGCAACAACATAAAATGTTGTTGCGCTTTCTTACATGTGGTAGCGTAGACGACGGTAAAAGCACCCTGATAGGCCGATTATTACATGATTCTTATCAAATTTATGATGATCAATTATCTATTCTTCATACGGATAGTAAAAAAATTGGTACTCAAAAAAATAAATTAGACTTGGCTTTGCTAGTAGATGGATTACAATCGGAACGCGCTCAAGGTATTACCATAGATGTTGCTTATCGTTATTTTTTTACTAAAAAACGTAAATTTATCATTGCTGACACTCCAGGACATATAGAATATACAAAAAATATGATTACTGGCGCTTCTACTAGCGACTTAGCTATTTTATTAGTTGACGCTCGTAAGGGCGTACAGAATCAAACTAGAAGGCATTGGTTTATCACTGTACTTCTAGGTATTCAGCATATTATAGTAGCTGTTAATAAAATGGATTTAATAAATTATAATCAAAAAATATTTCAAAAGATTATAGAAGAATATTTAGAATTCACTAAAAAATATTTACCTACCGAAATAAATACAAAATTTATCCCAATATCCGCTTTAGACGGAGATAATGTTACAACGTTATCAAGAAATATGAAGTGGTACAATGGACCCACATTATTAGAAATTTTAGAAGATATTCATATTGATGATGATTTGCATTTCGATAAAAAAGAATTACGTTTTCCAATACAATATGTAATTCGTCATAATTTAGATTTTAGAGGTTATATTGGTACTATTGCTTCTGGTAATATGCATGTTGGACAATGTATTAATATTTTTCCTTCGAATACTACTTCTATTATTAAACGTATTATTAAATTTAACACAGATCAAACACATGCTGAAGCTGGAGAGGCAATTGCTGTAATTTTGGAAGATGATCTTGACGTTAGTCGCGGAGATATGATAATTGATTCTCATGCCGCTATTACACCTGTTCAAAAGGCTTTGGTAGATGTAGTATGGATGAAAAAAGAAGCATTAAAAGAAAATCAATATTTTAATGTTAAAATCACTACTAAAACAGTAAAAGCTCAGATAAAAAGTATAGAATACCAAATAGATGTAGATACCTTGCAATATCGAAAAACAAACATAATCCCACTCAATGGAATTGGATTAATAAAATTGTTATTTTCTGAACCATTGCTATTAGATCAATACTCTCATTATCCAATAACTGGTAGCATGATATTTATTGATTTATTAACTAATGAAACTGTAGGAGCTGGAATGGTACGTACTCCTATCGTGTGCCATAAATTAAAGTATAACAACAAAAATTATAATGAATTTGAATTGGCATTACATGAATTTATTCGTTTTCATTTTCCTCATTGGAAAATCCCAAATTTATCATGACGACAATCATACTATGACTCACAAAAATAATCATCACATATCCAACAAAAATATTTTTTGGAACACTGGGTATATAACACAAAAAGATCGTGAATTTTTACATAAACATCATGCTATGTTATTATGGTTTACAGGACTATCAGGAGCTGGAAAATCAGTTTTAGCTAATATTTTAGAAAAAAAATTACACTACAGAAATGTTAGCACATATATGTTGGATGGAGATAATGTCCGATATGGATTATGTCGGGATTTAAGATTTAGAGATCATGATCGACATGAAAACATACGTCGATCGGGAGAAACAGCACGATTGATGGTTGATGCTGGCATAGTGGTATTAGCTACTTTTATTTCTCCTTATGCTTGTGATCGTCAAATGGTACGCAGTATGTTTCCTACCAATAATTTTGTTGAAATATTTGTCGACACACCATTTCATATATGTGAACAACGTGATACAAAAGGTTTGTATAAAAAAGCTAGATCTGGTGAAATAGAAAGTTTTACTGGTATAAGTTCTGCTTATGAAAGACCAAAAAAACCAGATATATATTTAGACGGTCAAAAATCAATTACAGAGTTAATTGACCAAATATTGCAATCATCATGTATTGAATATTTATTTACAATAGATCTATCTAATAATAGATAGGATATGTAACAAAATATTGTATAATTAATAATTTAAGTGAATTAATCATCTATGATAGCAGTCTTTATTAAAAATTAATTGATTATAACAAAAACCGTTGCCCTTTAAAAATACAATAAATCTTTCAAACAAGCAATATTCTTTTTATAATTAAAATTTAATAATTTATGAGATTTTTCAATCAATCATGACAACATTGCAATTCTAAATTTTACACCAATGAACTACAATTATGCATTTAATGATTATTATCATCTATCCAATAAATATTTATTCATTATTAGTAACAGAGAATTAATTGTACGATGAATATAATCGTTTAATTAATATGAAACATAATGAATTGGCGGCGCAAATGAACAAATTAAATTGTATGTTATTGGCATTGTTTGCTTGGTTACAGTATTCACTATGGTTGGGTAAAAATGGTATCTATGATTTAATATCTACTCATAATACAATTATATTATATAAAAATATTAATAATATCGATCAAATGAGGGCTCGTAATAATCAATTATTATATGAAATTTATGATTTACTTCATGGATATGAAGCAATTGAGGAACGATCAAGATATGATCTTGGCATGATTAAACTCGGTGAAACTTTTTATTTACCAACATTGTATAGTAATGTTAACTAAACTAACGTCAAAAAACGATCTAATCCCAATTAATTATATATAAATTGTTTGTTTATATCTGAATATGTTGAAAAAAAAATTTCCATACATTACTGCTATTCTTCCGGCAGCAGGCACTGGAAAACGCATGAATAGTTTATTACCAAAGCAATATTGTACCATAGGTAACAAAACTTTAATTGAATATTCCATCAATGCCTTGCTATGTCAATCATGTATTCGCCATTGTATTGTAGTAATTAATGCACAGGATCGTTGGTTTCATCAATTATCTATTTCTTATGACCCCAGAGTTAGTGTAGTTGTTGGAGGGCACACACGAGCTGATTCAGTGATGGCTGGATTACGGCATGTAAAAAAAAAATCAGTTTGGGTTATTGTGCATGATGCGGTACGTCCTTGTTTGCATCATGAAGATTTAATAAGGCTCTTTGAAATTACAAAATTTTCTCAAGTAGGTGGGATTTTAGCAATACCAATCTTTAATACTATTAAACGAAGTTACTATGGAACTAATTTTATTAAATATACTGTAAATCGTGAAAATTTATGGCATGCTTTAACTCCACAATTGTTTAATTATGATCTTTTAAAATATTGTCTTAAAAAAGCTTTAAAAAATAGAGTGACTGTTACTGATGAAGCATCAGCTATAGAATATTGTGGATATAAATCCATTTTGATACAAGGCCGCTCTGATAATATAAAAGTTACTCATCAAGATGATTTAAAATTGGCTAATTTTTATTTATCTAAATCATATAAAAAAACTTAATGAGATTGTAAACATGTTACGCATTGGTTATGGTTTTGATGTACATCAGTTTGGAGGATGTCGACCGCTTATTATTGGAGGAGTGGAGATCCCCTATATGAAAAAAATTAAGGCACATTCTGATGGCGATGTGATGATGCATGCTTCGATAGATGCTTTATTAGGAGCCGCTTGTCATGGTGACATTGGGTCAATGTTTCCGGATACTGATCCTAAATATAATAACATGGATAGTCGAAAATTATTACGAATTGCCTGGAATAAAATTACTATACAAGGGTATTTGTTAGAAAATATAGATATTACTGTAATTCTACAAATCCCAACAATAAATACATATATTTATCAGATGAGACATCATTTATCCCAAGACTTAAATTGTGCAGTAGATAATATTAATATAAAAGCTACCACCACTGACACACTGG
This sequence comes from Blochmannia endosymbiont of Camponotus sp. C-046, assembly GCF_023585865.1. Classification (NCBI taxonomy): domain Bacteria; kingdom Pseudomonadati; phylum Pseudomonadota; class Gammaproteobacteria; order Enterobacterales; family Enterobacteriaceae; genus Candidatus Blochmanniella; species Blochmannia endosymbiont of Camponotus sp. C-046. Next base: position 450,137 of record NZ_CP097752.1, on the reverse strand, counting down.
GATATATCGGACGATCTGAAGGTATTGCGTGTATAGCAGTCGTATTATTAACACGTTAAAGTATTGATCAAACTGTACAATATATATTTTACAGTTACATATGCACCTATCAGGTACGATACGTTTATTAAAAAAGTATTTGATTATTATTTATTATTATGGCGTATCATTATGATGCGCGATTCGTTCTATTATCTGTTAGATAAAGTATTACATCAGTATCATCAAGTGTAATATAAAAGCTCAATGTATATTATTGCATAATATTTATGTTTGATTATCCATATTATATTATGGATACTAATGATTTATAAAAACATACGAAATTATTTAAATTTTATAAGATACTTATTCATTTTTGAATAATCATAAAAATATAGTCTAGTGGTTTTTATCTATGAAACAAAAATATGTAGATATTAAAAAAATATTATAACGATTCCTAAAAATTATAAAAAATAATCCATTGTTGTATACACATAAATAAGTATTTTTTACTAATTGTTGATATGCAGCATATAAGTGTATGTCACAAACATATGAGTTATTTATTTGATTATTAAAATATATCTAATATTAATGCCAAATGTATATGTGTTATTCATATAATGTGTGATTTTTAAATAAATAAATTATCAATAGAAAATAAGCAGGAAGCAGAGGAGTTTAACGCATCTATTATGCTGGTAGATAGCAGATCGATAATTTATATAATAGTGGTTCTTGTATTGCTGGAAGGATGTTCTAGTGACAATATCCATAAATACCATAATCAACGCGCGTCACGATCCACAAATTCTGATGTTACTATCTATATGTCGCAAGAAAAAAAGACAAATCTGCGATATCCTCAGAACACACCTATTGCGAATAACATACATAAGTACAATAATGCAAATTATAGTTCTTATCATAAATCTACATACACAGTAAAATCAGGCGATACCTTATTTTATATTTCTTGGATTACAGGAAATGATTGTCTAAATTTAGCAAAAATAAATAATATTAAGGATATCAATGTATTAAAAGTAGATCAAGTTTTAAAAGTACATCATAATACAATATGGTTGTATTTTCAAAAATTATTGAGAGAGATTTTCATCTCCTTTGATAGAGCTAATAATGCTTTAAAAAAAACATTGATTTTTGATGCAAAACAATCGTTTTATCCTAAACCGTATAATAATACTTATTCTAATCTCGATATGTCTTGTAATATGATTACTCGTTCAAAAATATCACATTTGGTGGCAATCAAAGATTGGTATTGGCCAACAAATGGCACAATTATTAATACTTTTTCTGATGCTGAAAGAGGCAATAAAGGAATTGATATATCCGGCACTTTAGGTCAGCCTGTTGTGGCTACCGCTAATGGAAAAGTAGTATACATTGGAAATACGTTAAAAGGATATGGCAACTTGATTATCCTCAAACATGATAATAACTATCTTAGTGCTTATGCACACAACGATATGATATTGGTTGCTGAACAACAGACAGTCAAAATGGGTGAAAAAATTGCAACTATGGGTAACAGCGGGACTGATAAAGTAAAATTACATTTTGAAATCAGATATAAAGGAAAATCTGTAGATCCTTTATATTATCTCCAGAACAGGTAAATTTAAATTGACTATAAGTTAATATTTTATTTGAATTAAATATACAAAATGCTGTATTTGTATAAATAAATACTACTTTTTATGTTTGCACTGGTTTAATACTGATTTAAAATATTTTGATTTAAAAATTTTAGTCAGTTATTAATCTAAAAATACAGTACATAATTTTTAAATTTTAATTTTTCAGGTATGAAGTAAGATATATCCATTGATATATATATTAAGCATAAAAAGGTCATATTTATCTCATTCTATAAAATATGGTATATATGTACTACATAATAACGTTTTAATGCACCTATAATATTAATCAAAACAGTAAAATTTAGTACTAATTGAGCAAAGGAAAATAAATCATAATAACTGTGAAAGATTATATATATTATTATGCATTTTTACTATTGTAAAAATGTTGTAAATGATTATGGCATTTGAAGGTATTGTATTAAATAAGTGACAATGTACTTTGATTTGATATATCCTAATTTTTTTTGAAAAATAAATATTGAAATATATATTTATATATATGTTATTACAGAAAAGATTATGTTACACAAACATACATTATCAACTAAATATTACATCCATGTTTAAAATTTTATCTATAAAAATAGATCATATAAACTACTTAAATGCCCATTCATCTATTATCGGTGAATAGAAAAAATTATTATAAAGAATTTTTTGATTTTATATTTTTTAAAATTTAATTTGTAATAGAATAAATTATAATATTACTAATAATAATCGGTAGTATTTATTCAAAAAAATGAATTTCTATATGACTTAAATATAAATAATATTCTATTGTTTTTGATTTCTATCTTTTTGAAAATTGTTTATAATGTGTAGTTATGCAATTTATATATGTGTGTGGAATTTTTTATTCCATGATGGAATTTGTATGTACAAAAATATTGATGATATTCGTCAAGAATTTCTTAGTTTTTTTAAAAAAAGAGGACATGAAATTGTATCAAGCAGTACTTTAGTGCCTAATAGTGATCAAACATTATTATTTACTAATTCTGGTATGAATCAATTTAAAAACATATTTTTAGGCATTGATCATCCATTATTTAAGCGTGTTGCTACCGCGCAACGTTGTGTACGTGCTGGAGGTAAACATAATGATTTAGATAATGTTGGATACACTGAATGGCACCTAACATTTTTTGAGATGTTAGGTAATTTTAGTTTTGGAGATTATTTTAAACATGAAGCTATTCAGTTGGCTTGGGAGTTATTGACTAACGTTAATTGGTTTAATCTGTCTAAAAATAAATTATGGGTAACAGTGCATATTTGCGATGATGAATCCTATGATATTTGGTCCAAAAAAATAGATATCCCTAACGAACATATTGTTAGGATTGGTAACAATACAAATGATTTTTGTGATTCTGATAATTTTTGGAAAATGGGAAATATTGGACCTTGTGGTCCTTGTTCAGAAATATTTTATGATCGTGGAGATCAGTTTCCAGGGGGACCTCCTGGTAGTGTAGAAACATTTGGAGAAAGATATGTTGAAATTTGGAATTTAGTATTTATACAATTTAATCGTCAAGAGAACGGTCATCTTTTGTCGCTCCCTATGTTATCAGTAGATACTGGGATGGGTTTAGAACGTATTACTTCAATATTACAAGGAGTAAATAGTGCTTATTCTATTGATGTATTCAAAAAATTGATATCTTCTATATCTCGAATCATGAAAATTAATGATATTCATGCGAATAGATCCGTATATGTAATCGCCGATCATATTCGTACATGTTCATTTTTAATTCAAGATGGCATTCTTCCTTCTAACGAAGGTCGCGGTTATGTATTACGTCGTATTATTCGTAGGGCTATTCTTCATGGAAGAAAACTGGGTATAAATGATATTTTCTTTTACAAATTAGTCCCCCCTCTTATTAAAGCTATGCATCATATAGCTAATATATTACATGAAAAAAAAGATTTTATAGAAAAAATTTTACTTAGTGAAGAAAAATTATTTAAAAATACTTTAAAAAGAGGATTAGAATTATTAGAGAAACAATTAATACGATTACAAGGAAATTGCTTACACGGTGAAATAGCATTTCATTTATATGATACTTATGGATTTCCATTAGAATTAACTCAAGATGTTTGTTTAAAACATGGTATACACATAGATCAAATAGGATTTGATCAAGCCATGTTAACACAAAAAAAACGTACAAAAGAATCAAACAAATTTGATATAACTTATGAAAAATTATCACTATATAATGTATCAAGTATATTTGTTGGACATGATAAGCTTAATTGTAAAGCTCGGGTAATAGCACTGTTTCAAAAAAATAAATCAATAAATAAAATTGACACAGAAGAAGAAGGAATAGTCATTCTAAATAATACTCCTTTTTATGGAGAATCTGGGGGGCAAATTGGAGATTGTGGTCAATTAAATACTAAATCTGGATTTTTTCAAGTTACTAATACAAAAAAATATGGGCACACAATAGCTCATCTAGGAATGGTCAATAATGGTGGAACTATTAGTGTTGGAGAAGAAATAGTTGCTCAAGTAGATCAACATAAAAGGAAATGTATTTCTTTGAATCACTCCGCCACACACTTGTTACATGCTGCTTTGTTTCAAGTTATTGGATCTCATGTGATGCAAAAAGGATCATTGGTAAATGATCGATATTTACGTTTTGATTTTTATCATCACGAAAAAATGACAACGATGCAAATAAATACAGTAGAAAATATTGTAAATCAACAAATTTGGAAGAATTCTCCTATTACAGTTGACGTTATGCCAATAGAAGTAGCTAGAGATAACGGAGCTGTAATATTGACCAATAAAAAATACGATAAAAAAGTTCGTGTTCTCAGAATAGGAAGTTTTTCTATTGAATTATGTGGGGGAACTCATGCTGCGCGTACTGGAGAAATTGGTGTGTTTGTGATTACCAAATACTTTAGTATTGCTTCTGGTATTAAACGTATTGAAGCAGTAACTAGTAACGTAGCGTTATCTGTAATACATCAACATAAGATGTTGCTTAAAAATATTTTTCAATTAACTCAAAGTGATGATAAAAATATATTAAGTAAAATACATGAATTTAAATACCGTTATCAAAAATTAGAAAAAGAGATAGATTGTTTAAGAAACCAACAAAATATACAACAAAGTTTATCATTCATTAAGAACACCTACTATATTAAAGATGTACCAGTCTTAATCAAACAAGTGGTTAATCTGACTCCAAAAACGTTACTTAAGATGATAGATTGCATTAAACATCAATTAAAATCAGGAGTGATTATTCTTATTAATATCAATGAAAACAACAAAACTAATTTAGTGACAGCTGTAACTAAAGATTTAATAGAACGTAATCGTATAGATGCTTTATCTTTGGTTCGGTGTATTATAAATGCCCTTGGTGGAAAGGGTGGAGGTAGACCTGATTTTGCTCAAGCTGGTATTAACAATATCACAACTACATCTAAAGTATCTATTGCAGTAGATTCTTTGTTACATAAGATATTGTAAATAATTACACAACTATATTAAAGTTGTTTTAAAATAAAAAAATTGTTCATGTATTGTGAAGTAGTGCGCTAAAATTTTCGAAAAGTAAAGTATAAATGTTATATACAGATATTGATTTCATATTGTTCATAAATTTTAAAAACAGTAAAATTTAAGCAGTCTGGGTTATTTGAATTTTTCAAGGAGTAAAGAATGCTTATTCTGACTCGACGAGTTGGTGAAACTCTCGTCATTGGAGATGAGGTTACAGTCACTGTATTAGGTATTAAAGGGAACCAAGTCCGCATTGGTGTAAATGCTCCCAAGGAGATATCTATACACCGAGAAGAAATTTATCAACGTATTAAAGCTGAAAAATCACAACAGAACTTGTGCTAAAGTTATTATTTTTTAATAAATTTATAAAATAGTAGTTTTATGACAAAAAATTTAGTTGTAAATTACATGAAAACAACGTAATGTAGCAGAGAATTTTTGATCATAATAAACAAATAAAATAAACCAATAAACAGAGCAGATAATAAAATGTTCAGTGAGGTGGCCGAGCGGCTGAAGGCACTCCCCTGCTAAGGGAGTATATGGTGCTTAACACTGTGTCGAGGGTTCAAATCCCTCCCTCACTGTTTTTTGTTTTGTTAGCAGTGACGATGCACCCGTAGCTCAATTGGATAGAGCACTCGGCTACGAACCGAGCGACCGGAGGTTCGAATCCTCTCGGGTGTATTGTATATTATTTAAATTATTAAATAATTAAAATTTAATTGATTATACAAGTAAATTTGTATTTCATTTATAACGGAAATGACACCATCTATGATGGACTGTGTCTACGATGATTTTAGTGCAATTGTATAATATGTTTATTCGAGTATTTGCTTTTGATTTTGAGCTATAGAAATGTTTAAAAACTTATCCAATAAAATATCACAATCAATACGTAATATTGTTGGTTCTGGACGTTTAACAGAAAACAATATTAAAGAAACTTTAAATACAGTTAAAATTGCTTTATTAGAAGGAGATGTGGCGTTACCCGTGGTACACAGTTTTGTTAATAAAGTTAAAAACAGCATAATAGGAAAAGATATAAACAAACATTTAACTCCAGGTCAAGAATTTATTAAAATCATGCATACGTCTTTGGTAAAAGTTATAGGAGAAGGATCAAATGATTTAAATTTAAATACTCAAATACCAGCAATAATATTAATAGTAGGTGCGCAAGGTTCTGGAAAAACTACTACTGTTGGAAAGCTTGCAAAATTTTTAAAAATTAAAAAAAACAAAAAAGTATTAGTGGCATCAACTGACGTGTATAGACCAGCGGGTGTACAACAATTAAAATCATTGATATATTCTGAAGATATAAGTTTTTTTGAAGATTATAATATTATTAAAAACAAACCAATTGATATACTAAAATCAGCAACCATGGTATCAAAATCATTATCTTATGATGTTTTATTAATAGATACCGCTGGTTGTTTAGATACAGATGATTATTTGCTTGCGGAACTATCTGAAATACATGAATTTATTACTCCAATAGAAACTTTATTCATTGTAGATTCTATGATCGGACAAGTAGCTATTAATAGTATAAACGTGTTCAATAAAACCTTACCGTTAACCGGAATTATTTTAACTAAATTAGATGGAGATTCACGCGGCGGGGTAGCTTTATCCATCAAATACCTTACTAATAAACCTATAAAATTCATAGGAACAGGAGAAAAAATTGATGCATTAGAGTCTTTCAATGCATACAGAATAGCTGGACGCATACTTGGAATGGGCGACATACTTTCATTAATTGAAGATATTGATAATCAATCAGAATGGGTTAAAGAAAAAAAATATATTAATAAAAATAGTGTAGACTTTAATTTATATGATTTTTTAGGTTACATAAAACAAATACGAAGTATGGGGGGGGTTAATAAAATAATAAGTAAATTACCTCTTAATATAGGAGGAGTGAACTTAGATAGTATTCAATCATATACTCATGACAATACATTCATACGTATGGAAGCCATAATCAACTCTATGACTCTGAAAGAACGTATGCATCCAGAAATAATTACGGGATCTAGAAAAAAACGTATTGCCAGCGGATCTGGAGTACATATGCAAGATGTTACTAAGTTACTAAACACATTTAATCGTATACGTATTACGATACAAAAAATAAACAAAAATGAAATATTTCGAATGATACGCACATTAAAAAATAAAATATCATCTAAATTTACAATTAATTAAAAGATATTTTATTGATTAAATCGATAAATATATATTCATATTATTGAATGTGAGTTTATTGATTTTTTTGGTTACTAATTTAAGGCATATACTTATGGTAAGAATCAGATTATCGCGAGGAGGTCATAAAAAAACTCCTTTTTATCACATAGTTGTTACTGATAGTAGAAATGCACGGGATGGTCGTTTTATCGAATGTGTTGGATTTTTTAACCCAATTAAATTTAGAAATCAAAAAGAATTACATATAAATACAAAACGTGTAAAATATTGGTTACATAGAGGAGCGAGTCCGTCTAAACGTGCTTTAAAATTAATAAAAAATTTATGAAAAATAATGAATACCCAATAGACAAAGAAGGCATTACGGCGCCACCCCCTCACCCTGTAGTAATAGGAAGAATAGTAGGCGCATATGGAATATTAGGGTGGGTACGAGTGATATCATTTACTGAACAAAATGATAACATATTTCATTATAGCCCATATTTTACTATCATCCAATCTACATGGAAATCCATTTATTTAGATCAATGGAAACTAATTGGGAAACATTATATTGTTAAAATACGAGGAATTTCAAATAGAGATTCTGCTCAATTGTTAAGTCGTTGTAATATTATTATTGATGACACACAATTTCCACGTATAAATAACGATGAATATTATTGGAGAGATTTAATAGGATGTGCAGTGATTACTGTACCGGGAGTCCTTTTAGGGAATATTGTCAGTATAATAGAAACCACAGCAAATGATGTTTTAGTAGTAAAAATGCATCAATCTAATCCTCATAGAATCAAAAATTGCCTTATTCCTTTTCTTATCAAAAGAGTTATTAAAAATATTAATTTTATCACGCATATTGTTACTGTAGATTGGGATCCTAATTTTTAATTTTATTATAAAATAAAGTATAAAAATATATGTTGTTAGGTGTAATTACTTTATTCCCAGATATGTTTCAGTCTATTGTTCGTTACGGAATAGTAGGCCGATCAATTCGAAGGGGTATTCTTTCCTTAAAATTGTGGAATCCGCGCGTGTTTTCAGATGATCGATACCACAAAGTAGATGACCGTCCCTACGGAGGAGGACCAGGTATGGTAATGATGATTGCACCTCTTAGGAATGCAATCAATCAAGCAAAAAATGCATTAGGAAATAACATTAAAGTAATTTATCTCTCTCCTCAAGGAAGAAAGTTGAATCAAAAATATGTATATAAATTAGCATATGATCATCAGAAGTTAATTTTAGTTTGTGGTAGATATCAAGGTATTGATGAAAGATTAATTCAAACAGAAATCGATGAAGAGTGGTCTATAGGAGATTATATAATTAGTGGAGGAGAGTTAGCAGCTATGGTGTTAATAGATGCGATATCTAGAGTTCTGCCTGACGTGTTAGGAAATAAAGATTCAAAAAAATCAGATTCTTTTTTCAAAGGAAGATTAGATTGTCCACATTATACGCGACCTGAAACTTTTAATGACATGAAAGTACCCTCAGTATTATTATCAGGAAATCACTATAACATCCATCGTTGGAGACAAAAACAAGCTTTGGGTTATACCTGGATTAAAAGACCAGATTTACTTAATGATACACAATTAACTGATGAAGAAAAAAATTTGCTTGCTGAATTTAAAAATGAATACTTTAATCATTAAATAAAAACTAGAGAATAATATATATGCATGAATCAATAAATAATTTTGAAGAAAAACAAATGAAAAAAAATATACCGTACTTACACCCAGGTGATACAATAGAGGTGAAAACATGGGTTATTGAAGGTAATAAAAAACGCCTACAAATTTTTGAAGGAATAGTTATTTCTATTAAAAATCGTGGATTACATTCTTCGTTTACTGTAAGGAAAATTTCTAGTGGAGAAGGTGTAGAGCGAGTATTTCAATCACATTCTCCTGTAATTGAAGAGATTAAAATTAAACGATTTGGCATCGTACGTCGTGCTAAATTATATTATTTACGTAATCTTAGCGGAAAATCAGCACGAATCAAAGTACGTATGAACTCATAACGTGATATATTTGTATTAAAAACATTTAATATGAGTTTGATACACAGTATTGGTTTATTAAAATTTTTAATCATTATTGTTTATGTAAACCAGTGATATTGGGATCATGGATCATGCAAAACATTTGGTTTTTTATAAAATAATCAATTCATTTAAAAGATTGTAATATTTAAATTTTTCAAAAAAATCATTTAATGCAATATAACTATTTGATATGACATAATATGTATTAAAATTAAAAACTATATTTCATATTATATATTATATAAATAATAATACATATTCATACAGATATGATTTAGCTTATGTATGAACAGAATCTTACATGAGATTCAACATTAAATGTCACTCAGTTCACCAATTTATAATAATTTATTAAAAATAATAATATATAACTATATTTACGTTAGTTTTATATGTGTATATATAATATGATATATGTTATCATTTTTAATGATTATTTTAGTTTTATAAATTTATTATACAATGCCTAATTATATTAAGGATAATAATATGCAGAAAAATGAGCACGATAATATCTATATCGATAACACATACCCAATCATTACTCCTAAACAATTAAAGACTCAATTTCCTGTAACATATTTTGAACAGAAAACCGTTGTAGATTCTCAAAATATAATTATGAATATTATTCATAGGCGTGATCCGCGTCTATTGGTAATATGCGGTCCTTGTTCTATTCATGATGTTAATGCTACTTTTGATTACGCTAATAAATTAAAAACCTTATCAACAGAGTTGCAGGATCAATTATATATCGTTATGCGTGTATATTTAGAAAAACCTCGTACTAGCATTGGTTGGAAAGGATTAATTAACGATCCACATATGAATGGTTCCAACGACATTGAATTGGGTTTAAAAATTGCTCGACATATGCTGGTAGAATTAATAAAAATTGGATTACCACTGGCTACTGAAGTATTAAATCCGTATATTCCACAATATATTGGAGAACTCTTCAGTTGGTCATCTATTGGAGCACGTACTACAGAATCCCAAATACATCGAGAAATAGCGTCTGGCTTATATACACCTGTAGGATTTAAAAACAGTACCAACGGAAATTTTTATAATGCAGTTAACGCAATACATGCTGCAATGCTACCTCATCGTTACATTAGCATCAACCAATCAGGTCAAGTATGTTTACTACATACTAAAGGCAATCCTAATGTTCATATAATTTTAAGGGGAGGAGAAAATCCTAATTATTATCCGGAAAATATTATTGATTGTGAACAAAAAATAATAGAAGCTAAATTACCCTTAGCATTAATGGTAGATTGCAGTCATGGTAATTCTAACAAAGATTATCGTCGTCAGGTTGATGTAGCACGATCCATTTTACGCCAAATTAAATGCGGAAACCGTTCTATTATTGGATTGATGATAGAAAGTTATATTCATTCTGGTAATCAATCCATCAATTTATCATCTTCTACAACACAATACGGAATATCAGTTACCGATGCGTGCATAGATTGGAAAACAACCAAACACTTACTATATGATTTACATAAAGAACTCAAACCATTGCTTATCAATCGCATATCGGGAGCTGAAATGGCATGACAACAGAACTAAATACTTTACGCAATAAAATTGATAAAATAGATCAGAATTTATTAAGATTGTTATCTCAACGACTTTTTTTAGTTTCAAAAATAGGAGAAATAAAAAGTCGTTGTGGATTATTTATTTATTCACCAGATAGAGAAGAAATGATAATCTCCTGTCGGAGACAAGAAGCATTAGAATTAGGTATTTCTCCAGATTTAGTAGAAGATATATTGCGTCGCATTATAAGTGAATCTTATTATAATGAGAATGAAAAAGGATTTAAAACGTTGCATCCAAACTTAGGGCCAATTGTGATCATTGGTGGAAAAGGACAAATGGGGCAATTTTTTTATAAAATGTTAACTTTATCAGGATATAAAGTGCGAATTTTGGATAAAGATAACTGGGGGCATGCAAAATCAATGTTAACCGATGCCGGGATGATAGTAATTAGCGTTCCTATTCATTCAGTTACTAATGTAGTTGAAAAATTATCATATCTACCCCCCCCAAACTGCATTATAGTAGATTTATCATCTGTAAAAAAAATATCCTTCAATGCTATATTGTCTGCGCACACTGGTCCAGTATTAGGATTACACCCTATGTTTAATCCGGCGGACTATGGAAGTATGGTAAAACAAGTAGTCATTTACTGTGAAGGACGTTATCCAGAAGCATATCAATGGTTATTAGAGCAAATACAATTGTGGGGTGCAAGATTGCATTCCTGCAATACAATAGAACATGATCAATACATGAGTATTATGCAAGGATTATGTCATTTTATTACTTTTGTAACTGGATATCATTTTTTAAAAGAAAACATTAATTTAAAAAAAATGCTATTTCTGGCTTCACCAACATTTCGATTGAAACTAATAACAATAGGGAAATTATTTAATCAAGATCCTCAGTTATATGCTGATATCATCATGAATTCTAAAAACAATCTCATATTGATTAAACGTTATTATAGAAGATTAGGTAGGATTGTAACATTATTAGAACAGGATAAAAAACAAGAATTGATTGATCAATTTAAAAAAATTCAAAATTGGTTTGGCTCATATACTGATCTTTTTTTTAAAGAAAGTCGTAAGATATTACGTCACGTTAATAATTATAAAGATAATGTATAACGTAAATAATAATCCGAATAATTATTTTAATTATATGGTGGTAATTTTTAATTAAAGCCTACTTGTGTAGGCCTAATAGTTTGCTATATAAGATAATTTTTTAAATTTAAAAATTATTTTACATGCACAAAAATATATATATATTTATTTTTTAAAATAATTGAATAGCATATATACGATTACAAGTATCCATTATTTTCTGCAATAAATTTTATAATTTATATGTTGAATAACATATAAATTATAAAATTTATTGCAGTATTGAACTACCTCAGTGATTAGATTCACCTAATAACAACCTAATATTTTTAATGAATAGGCAATTTTTTGTAATTCCGAAAAGATCTGTTGTGTATATATATTATTTATATGCGCCATCATTTCAATAATAACTATATTTTTTAATCTTTCATATGATAAGAGACGTGCTCTTAAATAAGTTGTGTGAGTATTATAAAATTGTAACACATTTAATATTTCATACAATTTCTCCGATTGTCCTTCAATAGAGACCATAAAAACAGTTTTTCTAGCTATAGAGCGATTAATAACTACAACATTTTTATTTTTTAAAATAATAAATCTAGTTGTATTTTTGTAAGAATTAGCAAGATTATATGTCAATAATGAATTTAATCCATAAAATTTACCTCCCTGTATACTGCCCAAAGCTGCCAAATTGGATTGATTTAATTTAGATATCGTTTCCATGGCAACTGCACTGCTTTCACAAAATACAATCTTCCATTCTGAGAAACATTTTAAAAATTTACTACATTGCTGAACGGGTTGAGGATGGCTGTATATAATTTGAATTTGATTTATATCAGTATGATTATTGACCAAAACACAATGATTGACAGGAATAGTAATTTCGTCTACTAACAACAATCGGGTGTTTAGTAATAATTCACCTATTTCATCGATTAATCCAGAACTAGAATTTTCTATGGGAATTACACCGTATTCTGCCTGATCACATTCTACTAAAGTAAAAACATCATCAAATCTTTGACAACTATACTCTATGACTTGATCAAAATGACGACTAGCATACTGTGTAGCGGCAATATGAGAATATGATCCTTTAGGACCCAAAAATGCTACATGCGCTATAGATTTGTAAATCATAAAAAAACTCATTAATGGTTATATTTTTATATTTAAATATAACATTTGTAGATAATTTGAGGTTTTCCGAGTGTCAGTAGTATCATTATTATAAATTGATATTTATTTATATGGATAAATATTCAATTCTTTACACATATTATATTATACTTCAACATACACAATGTTTAAAACATTGTTTCAATCATATAACATCTACAAATATAGATATTTTATTTATAAAAGTATATTTGAATTAATATACTGGATTAGTAGCAATAATTTTTGCTACTTTGTTAGCTTGATCCGGCAAATATATATTTCGATAAGCTTGTTGCATATAATATAGTGCTTTGCGAGTTGCTTGAGTATCTGGAAATTGATGTAACATTTTTTCTACACGAACTATTACTGATATGTAAGCATATTTTTTAGCATAAAATTTTACAATAGAAAGTTCATGTTCAGCTATTCTATTTTTTAAAATTAAACGTTTATAAGCGTCTGCAGAATATTGGCTATTTGGATATTGATGTATAAGTTTTGAAAAAGTATGGAATGCTATGCATGCATACATGGGATCACGATCAAACCAATTTATATTTAAATATTTTATTAATTTTTTATTATCTTCATCTAAGCACATGTTGAGTACGCCACGCATGTATAATACATAATCAAAATGTTTATGATTAGGATATGATTTTAAAAAATATTCTATGTAATGATTTGTGGATTTTAAATCGTTTAACTTGTAATAAGCGTAAATTAAATCTAAATAAATTTGCTGCGGGCAAGGGTCTAATAAATATAAGTTTAATAAACTTATCAAGTCCTCTGTAGCTTCTTTATAATCAGTGTTATATAATTTTCTTTGAGCGGACTTGTAAAGATTATGAGTAGTGTTGTTTAAAATATCAACAGAAGCATAGGTACAAGAAAGCATAATGATATTAATTACCAATATCATCATTATACAGTATTGATTACATTTCATAAAAATTTTTATTAATACTCCCTATTAATATGGCAAATGTTAGCCAAACAATATGTATCTAATATTTATTTAATCAATATAACCATACAATAATTTGGTTACATTAAAACTCAGTCGTTAGTCGCATATCAACATGATAACACCTAAATCTTATATTATAAAACCTATGATTGTGCAGAAATATCAATCTGGAAAACGATTAGATTGTGTTCTCTCTGAATTACTGCCAATTTATTCACGTTCTAAAATAAAATGTTGGATCCTGTCTAAAAAAGTAAACGTTAATAATCAGACAGTTATTATACCTAAAAAAAATGATAGGCGGTGAATTCATTGAAATAAAAGATATTGTTGAGATTGATAATAATGTAATTCCTCAAGATATTCCTCTTGAGATTATATATGAAGACGATGATATCGTAGTAATAAATAAAACAAAAAATATGGTAGTCCATCCTGGAGCTGGCAATTATTCAGGTACTATATTAAATGCTTTGCTATACAAGTATCCATATATCACAGAAGTATCCCGAGCGGGTATTGTTCAACGGTTAGATAAAGACACTACTGGTTTAATGGTTGTTGCCAAAAATATTATTGCATATCATAGTTTATTGCGATTGTTCAAAGAAAAAAAAATTACTAGGGAATATGAAGCGATAGTTCTTGGGAATTTTTTACATAATAAAGGAACGATCAACCAACCTATTCGAAGACATGCTGTTCATCGTACCTGTATGACAGTCAACCCTATGGGAAAATCAGCCGTAACTCATTATTTTATTACAGAATCATTTAGTATGTATACCAGAATTCGTGTACGTCTTGAAACTGGAAGAACTCATCAAATTCGTGTACATATGGCCTACATTAATCATCCGTTATTAGGAGATCATAAATATGGAAAATCAACTTATTTCATGAGAGGTGTATCTGATGAGATCAATGACTGTTTACATATGTTAAATCGCCAAGCATTGCATGCGGCGACATTACAATTATATCATCCTATTATTAAAATAAAAATGAAATGGGACATACCTTTACCGCGGGATATTGTAACATTAATAAATATATTAAGGAAAAATGTAAGAAAATATTAAATAACATTATCTATTCTTATAATAGGGGTTTTTATTACGTACAAATTATTGCAGAATATAGCCGCAGACTTATAATCTTTCGTACAAAAATCATATCATAAACTAAACTGTAGTTAGTACCATATCATATATTTTTAAATTTATGGGTTATATTAATTAATTTTTAAGAGAATGAAAATATACTTTTATTCCAGTAGTTTAGGTGCTTGAATTTTAGTAGTCTCCATATCCAGAATAGATGCATACTGTGTGTACGTAATCGATATTTTTATATTATTATAAGAGGAAAATGAATATTATGCGGTTAGGTCATTTTACTCATAATTTTCAATTAGCTATTTCTGATGCTCAATCCATAGCACTTAGAAAAGATAATCAGTTTGTTGAGCCCATTCATGTAATGCTTGCTTTTCTAAAAGAAAAAAATGGGTCAGTATATCAGATATTGGATCATGCTGGACTTAATATATCTCAGTTCACTACATTAGTTGAACAGACATGCGATCGTCTACCAAAAGTAGAAGGTATTAACGGAAACATTCAATGTTCTCATGATTTAATTAGAATATTAAATGTATGTGATAAATTAGCGCAAAAACATAATGATACTTTTATCGCATCAGAAATGTTTGTTTTAGCATCCATTGAAACTCATGGAACATTAAATGATTTATTAAAAAAATCTGGAATAAATCCAGAAAACATAAAAAAATCAATAGATTATATACGTAATAATCATTCAGTTGATAATCAACGGTCAGAATCTCAACGTCAAGCGTTACAAAAATTTACTGTCGATATAACTAAATTCGCAGAACAAGGTAATCTCGATCCTGTTATTGGTCGAGATGAAGAGATTCGTCGCACTATTCAAGTATTACAAAGACGTACCAAAAATAATCCTGTTCTTATCGGACAACCCGGAGTAGGAAAGACTGCTATTGTGGAAGGATTAGCGCAACGTATTATCAATGGTGAAGTTCCTGAGGGACTGAAACATAGTCGTATATTGGCTTTAGATATGGGAGGATTATTAGCAGGAGCAAAGTATAGAGGAGAGTTTGAGGAACGTTTAAAAAGTGTATTAAATGATGTATCCAAAGAAGATAGCAATATTATTTTATTCATTGATGAATTGCATGCTATGGTTGGAGCAGGTAAAGTTGATGGAGCAATGGATGCGAGTAATATGCTTAAACCAAGACTTGCTAGAGGTGAATTACATTGCGTTGGAGCAACTACACTTGATGAATATAGAAAATATATTGAAAAGGATGCAGCTTTAGAACGACGTTTTCAAAAAATACTTGTCGCCGAACCTAGCGTTGAAGATACTATAGCTATTCTTCGTGGATTAAAAGAACGTTATGAACTACATCATAATGTTCATATTACTGATCCGGCAATAGTAGCTGCTGCAATTTTATCTCATCGATATATTTCTGATCGTCAGTTACCTGATAAAGCCATTGATTTAATTGATGAAGCTGCTTCTAGCATTCGCATACAAATAGATTCAAAACCAGAAGAATTAGATAGATTAGAACGGCGTATCATACAGTTGAAATTGGAACAACAAGCGTTAAAAAAAGAATCAGATGATGCTAGCATAAAACGATTAGATCTATTGACTGCTGAACTCATCCAGAAAGAACAAGATTATGTTAAACTTGAAAAAGAATGGAAAAAAGAAAAAGTTGATTTAACTAAGGCTCAAAGTATTAAATCTGATTTAGAACAAGCAAAAATTGCTATTGATCAATCACGCCGCATTGGTGATTTGGCCCGTATGTCTGAATTACAATATGGTAAGATCCCAGAATTAGAAAAAAAGTTATCTATAATATTACAATCTAATCATAAAAAAATACGTCTTTTAAGAAATTGCGTTACTGATATAGAAATTGCTGCAGTATTATCTCGATGGACTGGTATCCCCATGTCTCACATGTTAGCTAATGAAAAAGATAAATTATTAAATATGGAACGTACTTTACATCAATTAGTTGTTGGCCAAGATGAAGCAGTAAAAGCAATATCTTATGCTATTCGTCGAAATCGTTCTGGATTATCTGATCCTAAACGCCCAATTGGTTCATTTATGTTTTTAGGGCCTACTGGAGTAGGTAAAACTGAATTGTGTAAAGCATTATCTATTTTCCTTTTTAATACTAATAATGCAATGGTGCGTATTGATATGTCTGAATTTATGGAAAAACATTCTGTATCTAAATTATTAGGAGCGCCTCCTGGTTATGTTGGATACGAATCAGGAGGATATTTGACTGAATCAATACGTCGTAGACCATATTCTGTTATTTTGCTAGATGAAATAGAAAAAGCGCATCCAGAAATTTTTAACGTATTGTTGCAAGTTTTAGATGATGGACGATTAACAGATGGACATGGACGTACGGTGAATTTTAATAATACTGTCATTATTATGACATCTAATTTAGGGTCAAATTTAATTCAAAAACGTTTTGGAATCGTAGATTATCAAGAAGTTAAAGCTACAGTATTAAACATAGTCCATCAACATTTTCGTCCAGAATTTGTTAATAGAATAGATGAAATAGTAGTATTTCATCCTCTTAGTACCGAACATCTTATGGAAATTGCTAATATTCAACTACAGCGTGTATGTGATCGTTTGGAAGAAAAAGGATATCCTCATACTAATATCACTAATTCAGTTCTAGTATTTTTATCAAAAGTTGGTTTTGATCCAGTATACGGTGCACGTCCATTAAAGCGCGCTATACAACAACACATTGAAAATACATTGTCTCAAAAGATAATATCTGGGGAATTGTTGTCAGGTAAACAAATTACTTTAGATGTTGTAAATAATACCATTGTTTTTATTCAATGAAATTGAAAATTTATAAATAAAAAAATCATTTGAAATAATTAAAATAATTTCACAGTAATCATTATTATATGTTAAAATAAATACTTTTCCATGTGATACATGGAAAAGTATTTATTTCGTATTTTTTAAAAAATTATGAGCTAAACTAATTGTTTTACAATCATAAAACATAAATACAATCTTATACAACAACTGAAAAATACAAAATAATATAAGTATATTTTTAGTGTAGTTGCAGTTACGTTCGATATGAAAAAAAATTTAATAATCATTATCAAATAATAACAGATAATAATATCTGTTTTTAAACAAAAATAAATGCATGAAGCATCATTTTCAATTAAAGTCACTAAATACCTTTTCCATTAATGCATTCGCTAAACGTATTGTAACAGCATATCATGAACATACATTATTAAAATTTTGGAGAGAAGCTCAAAACCAAGGCAAACCTGTTCTTATTTTAGGAGGTGGTAGTAATATTTTATTCTTAGAAAATTATATTGGCACAATATTATTAAATAGGATAAAAGGCATTTTTGTTACAGAAAATAAAATAGCATGGCAATTACATGTTGGAGCTGGAGAAAAATGGGATAAATTAGTAGTGCATACTATCAATAAAAATATGCCAGGTCTAGAAAATTTAGCATGTATCCCAGGATATGTAGGGGCTGCACCAATTCAAAATATCGGAGCTTATGGCGTTGAGTTATCTCAAATATGTGAATATGTAGATGTTATAGACTTATATAGTGGAAGAAAAATTCGTTTCACTTGTGCTGAATGTAATTTCAAATATAGAGACAGTATTTTTAGAGATCGTTTAAAACAATATGCTATTGTGTCTGTAGGATTGAGATTACGTAAAAAGTGGAAACCTATATTAAACTATCATGAATTAACTTACTTAAATAAATTACATGTTACACCTCGTCAAGTTTTTAATCTTATCTGCATGATTAGACATAGGAAACTACCAGATCCTGTTTTAGTAGGAAATGCTGGTAGTTTTTTTAAAAATCCAATAGTAGATATTAAAACAGCACGTTATCTATTTCAAATTTATCCAAATATACCGTATTATTCTCAAAACAATGGTAAAATAAAATTATCGGCAGGATGGTTAATAGAGCAGTGTCAATTAAAAGGTTATGTGTTTGGAGAAGCAGCAACATATTCTAAACAGGCATTAATATTAATTAATAATAATCAAATAGCTACCGGAACTGAAATTGCAGCACTAGCTCTTCACATATATCATAAGGTTGCAGATAAATTTAATATTTGTTTACAACCGGAAGTTAGATTAATTGGTAATTATGGAGAAATAAACCCAAAAAAATTATTCATGTAGTAAATAATCAATATATGTATGTTATTTTAACAATTTGTAATTAGATCTATTTATAATACTTTCATTTTACAATAGAATTGAAAATATATTTGAATAGTAAAATTTAATGAAATTCAATGTAAATATTGATTGATTTTTTTGGAGATGTGAAAATCTTGTTAAGATACGATGAAGATCACAATTTGTCTACATTTCGTCTTTTCCTAAATGAATCTGAGATTTTAACACAATTACCTGAGGGAAGGGTAATTGTGTTAAATAAAGTTCACTCAACTAATCAATATATAATAGACAACATTCCATATTTTAAATCAGGGGATGCTTGTGTCACGGAACACCAAACACAAGGGAGAGGAAGACGTGGTAAAATTTGGGTAGCTCCTGTTGGAGAAAGTATTTGCTTATCTATGTATTGGAAATGGAATAAAATTCTGCCGACGATGATTGAATTTAGTTTAATGATAAGTATTGTAGTAGCAAAAATATTAAAGAATTTAGGTGTATCTCAAATTAAAATTAAATGGCCTAATGATTTATATGTTCATGAAAAAAAATTAGCGGGAATTTTAATTGAAATTATAACAAGAACTGATTATATCAGCCATATAATAATAGGTATCGGTATTAATTTATCTATACGTACGGATACGACATTAAATACTAAAATTGGTAAAAATTGGATTAATCTGATAGATACTGGCATCGTACTTGATCGCAATATTTTAGTGGCAACGCTTATTAATGTATTACGCAAAAAATTAAAAGATTTTATAATTTTTGGGTTCGCTCCATTTATTGCATATTGGAAGATTTTTGATTATTTATATAATAAACCAATCACATTATTAGTGGGAGATCGCACAATATGTGGTACAGCGCTTGGAATAAACATGCATGGAGCATTAATAGTTGATCGAATAAGTTCAGTGTGTTGTTACTCGGGAAATAATATTTCTGTTTATGCATCATCTTTAAAGTATAATTTTTTTTAAAATTTTTAATTTAAAATATTTTGAGCCTATATGACATCAATCAATAAAATAACTATTTGGTCAACTAAAAATCTATGGTTATTGTCATCAAATATAATTGGACCAAAACATTTCAATGACAAAACATATATTAATAATAATTGCGGAAAGTAAAACTGTTGTTTTATGATTATTTATTACTTTCTCAATTGGATCTTGTTTATTATATGATTCAAGCCCTTTCTTAAAATTAAATTTGCCCGTTCCCGAGTAGGTAAAATATTTTCCCGCAAATTAACTCTATTTATTTTAGTCCATAATTCTGAAGCAATAGAAATCATATTTCTTTCAGATAATTGAGCATAACGATAAAAATAAGAATCGGGATAATAAAAAGTAGTGTAACACAATTTTAAAAATCTATCGATATACCATTCTTGCAGCAAATATTCTGGAGCATCAACGTAAATAGAAAAATCAACAAAATCAGATACAAAAACACAAGGTAAATTGTAATGATAATTGTGATCAGTTTGTAAAACATTTAATCCTTCCAAGATAAGAATATCTGGTTTGCAAATTACCTGTTGAACATTAGGAATAATGTCATATATTACATGAGAATATACAGGAATTGTTATTGATTTAACTCCAGATTTAATTTTAGAAATAAAATTTACTAGACTAGTTATATCATAAGACTGCGGAAAACCTTTTTTTTTCATTAAACGTCGTTTCTTTAATACTTTGTTAGAATACAAAAATCCATCAGTTGTTACTAATTCCACAACACGGTGTTCAGGGTATTTACTCAGTAACGCTTGTAAAACTTTAGCTGTAGTGCTTTTCCCTGCAGCAACACCACCAACAATACCAATAACATACGGCGTATGTTGTCGATTTTGAGTGTTTAAAAATTGTTCTAAAACATTTTGTCGTTTTACATACGAATGAATATATAGATTAAGCAATCTCGATAATGGTAAATAAATGTCTGTTACTTCATTCATAGAAAGATTAGCATTTATTCCTCTTAAATTTAGGATTTCTCTGTGAGATAATGTTAGCGGTATCGTCTCTCGAAGAGATGACCATTCCTTACGATTGAAAGTTAAAAATGGAACAGACGAAACATGTAGCATATTGTTTCTATTATCATTAATAAATGATCATCTTATAGAATTAAACTTCATGTAAATACTTGATCAAAACAAAAGATTTAATTATAATTATGTATTATAATAAATTCTGAAAGAACAATTAATAATTTTATTTTTTATTAAAAATGAGTTTATATATTTACAAATATTTTGAATAATTTTTTATTTTAAACACAACAGTTTTGATGAGATTTGTTTCGTAACATATCTTTATATAAATAAAGATAGGTTATTCGTATTAAATGATGTAAAAATGATCGCCGGTATAGCTCAATAGGAAGAGCAACTGATTTGTAATCAGTAGATCAAAGGTTCGAATCCTTTTACCGGCATCTCTATGGTATTTTGATGGGGTTCCCGAGTGGCTAAAGGGAGCAGACTGTAAATCTGTCGTCATAGACTTCGAAGGTTCAAATCCTTCCCCCATCATTATTAATGATGATATAAACAAACAATATAGTTTTATGTTATATTGATTTACAATATAAAAAACATAGATTTTCTAATTATATATAGTGGGCATCGTATAATGGTTATTACCTCAACCTTCCAAGCTGATGATGTGGGTTCAATTCCCACTGTCCACTTTATGTGATATAGCTCAGAACTATGCTGATATAGCTCAGAAGGTAGAGCACACCCTTGGTAAGGGTGAGGTCAGCAGTTCGAATCTGCTTATCAGCACCAGCAAATCTTATAACTTTTTCAATAAAAAAGACAAATATGATTAAATACTGGTTACTGGTTATAATTTTTAGAATATTTAATTTATAATTAAAAATTCATAAAATACAATATACATAGATACATATTTAGGAGATGTTATGAAAGGAGATGATCACATTATTGTCCATCTTAATAATTTATTAAGCGACGAGTTGATTGCTGTAAACCAATATTTTTTACATTCTAAAATTTTTGAACACTGGGGATTAAAGCGTCTTAACAAGATAGAATATCAAGAATATGCGGATGAATTAGGTCATGCAGATCTTTATGCAAAACGTATTTTATTTTTAGAAGGTACGCCTACCTTAAGGAAATTTGATCCATTAAACATTAAAAAAAATGTTGAAGATATTCTGCGCTCTGACCTTAATTTGGAATTTCACAGTATTGAAAATTTACGCAAAGGCATCAAATACGCTGATTCAGTACAAGATTATGTATCTAAAGATATAATGACACAGATTCTTAAAGAAGAAGAAAAGCACATTGATTTTCTAGAAACAGAATTAAATCTCATGATAAAAATTGGTATGCATAATTACATACAATCACAGTTAAAAAAATAATTCTATATTTATCAAAATAATATAAATTATTTGTAATATTTTCAATATTAAAATTACCAAACAATATTTTGAATTTTATTATAGATTAATCTTGTTTTTTATTTGTTTACTGATACACTAAGTTGATGTAATTTTCTGCATAGAAAATAAAAAAGTTGATTAGCGTGTTCGTAGGGACCCGCACATATTAGATGTAATGCCTAAATGTTTTATGTCGTTAGACTTTAAGCTTTCAAATGAAATATTCAAAAGGTCTATATAAATTTATTTATGAATAGTTAAATTTTTTTTGGGAATCTATATTTAAATATGCAAAATCAAAGGATCCGTATTCGTTTAAAAGCATTTGATCACCGGTTGATAGATAAATCAACCATAGAAATTGTAGAGACTGCTAAACGTACTGGCGCTCAAGTACGCGGACCCATTCCTTTGCCTACTAGAAAAGAACGATTCACTGTCTTAATTTCCCCACATGTCAATAAAGATGCGCGGGATCAATATGAAATACGAACTCATAAACGGTTGATAGATATCGTTGAGCCTACTGATAAAACGGTAGATGCTTTAATGCGCTTAGATTTAGCGGCAGGAGTAGATGTGCAAATCAGTCTCGGTTAGTATCATATAGAATGATAATGGCACCTATAATAGGTATTCATTTGTGCACTATGTGTGAAATAATAGAATTAATAATTTTTATGCTAAAAGAATAGAGAGGTTGTATTCCAATATTATGCAAGGTTTAATTGGTCAAAAATTGGGTATGACTCGTGTATTTAATCAAGATGGAGTATCTATCCCTGTAACTATGATTAAAATAACACCACATCGTGTAACACAAATAAAAAAAATCGAAAAAGATGGGTATTGTGCAATTCAAGTAACTACTGGCGTTAAAAACTTTAAACATATCAATAAACCAGAAGCAGGGCATATGATAAAGTCAGGAACTGATGCTGGCCGGGGTTTGTGGGAGTTTCGTTGCGAAAAAGAAATACAAGATATCTCAGTGGGTGATATTATAAGTATACAGATTTTTACAGATGTTAAAAAGGTTGACATTACAGGAATTTCTAAGGGAAAGGGGTTTTCGGGCACAATAAAACGTTGGAATTTTCATATGCAAGATGCAAGTCATGGTAATTCATTATCACATAGAGCTCCTGGATCTATCGGTCAAAATCAAACTCCTGGTAAAGTATTTAAAGGCAAAAAAATGGCAGGACAATTAGGAAATTATAAAATTACAGTACAAAATTTAGATGTTATTAATGTTGATGTAAAACTTAATTTATTATTGGTTAAAGGTGCTGTTCCAGGAATAATCGGTGGTAATTTATCTATAAAAAAATCTGTTAAAATAAATACGAAAGAGAAAATTTAAATGGAATTAGACATCAGAGATTTTACAACAGAAGTAAGTATGCCAGATTCAAATAAATTTTCTGTATCTGATGAAATATTTAAATACCCTTTTAATCCAGATTTAATACATCAAGTGATTTCTACTTATTTAACTAATTCTCGTCAAGGTACTCGGTCTCAAAAGAGTCGATCGGAAGTTTCGGGTTCTAATAAAAAACCTTGGCGACAAAAAGGTACCGGCCGCGCGCGTTCTGGATCGGTAAAAAGTCCCATTTGGCGCTCTGGCGGAGTAACTTTCGCGGCTAAACCTAAACTATATACTCAAAAAATAAATAAAAAAATGTATAGAGGGGCAATAAAAAGCATTTTATCTAAATTAGTTTGTGATAATCGTTTATTTTTAGTAAAAAATTTATTCATAAGAGAACCAAAAACTAAATTATTCTTAGAAAAATTAAGAAAAATAACATCAAAAAAAAGTAGTATATTGATATTTACCGATTTTTTGGATAAAAATCTAGTTTTAGCATCGCGCAACGCTTACAAAATAGAGGTGCGCACCATAGCACATATAGATCCAGTAAGTTTAATAAATTTTAATATTACTTTAATTGCTGATAACGTTATCAAAAAAATTGAGAAAAAATTAATATGATTTATCAAGAGCGTTTATTAAAAATACTGAGATCTACACATATCTCAGAAAAAACATCTATTACATTAGAACGACAGAATACTGTTTCTTTTAAAGTAGTAAAATATGCAACTAAATCAGATATTAAAAATGCTATTAGTATGTTGTTTTCCGTGAAAGTAGATACCATAAACACTATAATAGTACCAGGGAAATCTAAAAGAACAGCTAATAAAATTGGTTGTCGTAGTGACTGGAAAAAAGCATATGTTATTTTAGAAAAAGGCCAAAAAATAGATTTTATTAATACGGTAGAATAAATAAATACGGAAGATCAAAAGAGATGCCTATTATTAAATGCAATCCAACCTCTCCAGGTAGACGCCATGTAAATAAATTAGTAAACTATGATCTATATAAAGGGAATCCTTTTTCTTCGCTATTGTCCAATAAATCTAATAACAAATCAGGTGGACGTAACAATTACGGTCGTATCACTGTGCGACATATAGGAGGAGGACATAAAAGACGTTATAGAGTAATTGATTTCAAACGTAACAAGGATGGGGTTTCCGCTGTGATAAAACGTTTAGAATATGATCCAAATCGTTCAGCAAATATAGCATTGCTTTCATATAGAGATGGGGAATATCGTTATATTTTAGCGCCAAAAGATGTAAAAATAGGAGATTTTGTAAGTTCTGGGACAAATGTTCCAATCAAACCAGGCAATGCTTTACCTATGAGTAATATTCCGATCGGATCTACTATCCATAATGTAGAAATGAAACCAGGAAAAGGTGGTCAATTAGCCCGATCCGCAGGATCTTACATACAAATTGTAGCACGTGATGGAAAATATATGATACTTCGTTTGCGATCTGGTGAGATACGCAAAATTCGCTGTGAGTGTCGAGCGACCGTAGGAGAAGTTGGTAATTCTGAACATATGTTACGCATGTTAGGTAAAGCTGGGTCCAATAGATGGCGCGGAACTCGCCCTACTGTCCGTGGAACAGCTATGAATCCAATCGATCACCCTCATGGAGGAGGAGAAGGAAAAAATTTTGGTAAACATCCTGTGTCTCCTTGGGGAATGCAAACCAAAGGAAAAAAAACCCGTAGTAATAAACGTACCAATAAGTTTATATTGTCTCATCGTAATAAATAAAATTTTGAAAATTGGGAAACTGTGTATGTCACGTTCTATTAAGAAAGGACCATTTATTGACTTGCATCTTCTAAAAAAAGTAGAAAAAGCAATAGAAACAGGTGATAAAAAACCTATTAAGACTTGGTCACGGCGATCAACAATATTCCCAAGAATGATTGGGTTAACCGTATCAGTACATAATGGACGGCAGCATATACCCATATTCATTTCAGATGAAATGGTTGGACATAAATTAGGTGAATTCGCTCCAACTCGTACGTATCGTGGTCATTCAGTTGATAAGAAAATAAAAAAACATTATTAAAGATATGTTTATGATCTTAAAAATAAGATGTGCTATAGAGGATATTTTGGTATGGAAACAATTGCTAGATGTCGTTATATTCGTTCTTCTGCTCAAAAACTTCGTTTAGTAGCGAATACAGTAAGAGGGAAAAAAGTATCTCAGGCAC
Organism: Blochmannia endosymbiont of Camponotus sp. C-046; assembly: GCF_023585865.1. NCBI lineage: Bacteria > Pseudomonadati > Pseudomonadota > Gammaproteobacteria > Enterobacterales > Enterobacteriaceae > Candidatus Blochmanniella > Blochmannia endosymbiont of Camponotus sp. C-046. The sequence continues at coordinate 423,425 of NZ_CP097752.1, read as the reverse complement.
TTGATATCTTGAAGTATACCAACAAAAAATCTGCCGAGTTAGTAAAAAAGACCTTAGAATCTGCTATTGCTAATGCGGAACATAACGACAATCTAGATATTAATAATTTAAAAATTATTAAAATTTTTGTCGACAACGGTCCTACTATTAAAAGAATTATGCCGCGTGCTAAAGGACGATCAGATAAGATCATGAAACGAACAAGTCATCTTACTATAGTAGTATCTAATTAAAAAAAGATTATATTTAAACGAACGGAGCATTTAAAAATGGGTCAAAAGGTACATCCGAATGGTGTGCGTTTGGGTATTACCAAGACGTGGCATTCTACCTGGTACGCAAATAACAAAGATTTTTCTGATAATTTAGGCAATGATTTTAAAGTACGTCAGTTTTTGATGCAAAAACTTTCGAAAGCTTTGGTATCCCGTATAATTATTGAGCGCCCTGCCAAAAGTATAAGAGTAACCGTTTATACAGCTAGGCCTGGTCTTATAATTGGAAAAAAAGGGGAAGATATTGAAAAATTACGTAAAAATATAGCAAAAATTTCTGGTGTTCCAACGCAACTTAATATCGCTGAAGTTCGAAAACCAGAATTAGATGCCAAGCTGTTAGCTGATAACATCGCATCCCAATTAGAACGTAGAGTAGTATTTAGGAGAGCAATGAAACGTGTTGTACAAAGTGCTATGCGTTTAGGAGCTAAAGGTATTAAAGTAGAAGTCAGTGGAAGACTAAGCGGGGCTGAGATTGCTCGTACTGAATGGTATAGAGAAGGCCGGGTTCCATTGCATACTTTACGTGCTGATATTGATTATAGTCTTTCAGAAGCACGTACTACGTACGGTGTAATCGGAATTAAAGTATGGGTGTTTAAGGGGGAAATTTTAGGAGACATATTACTGAATACCCTGCATTCAGGGGATCAAACGATGAATAATTCTGTCAAGAAAAAACACAAAACTCGCGTATAAAGGATAGCACGATGCTTCTGCAACCAAGTCGCACAAAATTTCGTAAAATGCATAAAGGGCGTAACCGGGGAACAAAAGTAAACGACAATATTAGCTTTGGTCAATTTGCTTTAAAAGCTATTAGTCGCGGACGGTTAAAATCTTGTCAAATTGAAGCAGCACGACGTGCTATAAGTCACGCTGTAAAACGTCAAGGAAAAATATGGATTCGTGTATTTCCAGACAAACCTATTACCAAAAAACCCCTCGAAGTACGCATGGGAAAAGGAAAAGGTAATGTAGAATATTGGGTGGCTTTAGTACAACCAGGCAAAATATTATATGAAATAAATGGAGTGCCAAAAGAACTAGCATACAACGCTTTTAAATTAGGTGCATCAAAATTACCAGTTAAAACTATTTTAATAGGAAAATAATGAATAACATCATAAAATCATTAAATCAAAAAAAAAATAACACTGTTATATCACTTCAGTCAGAGTTAATAAAAGCATTACGTGAATATTTTAATTTACGTATACAATCAAAAGCAGGTCAATTAAAACAGTTACATTTATTAAAAAAAGTACGTCGCCATATAGCGTCTATCAAAAATTATTTAGCTAATAATAAAAAAGTATGAAAAGGAGACTATTCTATGAGCAATAGGATTCGTATCCTACTAGGGCGTGTATATAATAAAAAAATGAACAAATCTGTTGTTGTCTCCATAGAAAGATTAATTAAGCATTCAACATATGAAAAATTTATTAAACGTACTACCAAACTGCATGTACATGACCCTAACAACGAGAGTAATATGGGAGATCTTGTTGAAATACAAGAATGCCGTCCGATTTCTAAAACAAAATCTTGGGTACTAACTTCTGTTATCAAAAAATCTAATTTATTAAAAAATAATAATCATACGAATGAATGATAAACTTTTAGTTATAACTAATAAATCAAAGAATATATACATATTATATATAATGTATCTTTTAATAATTTAAATTTTATTACTACTATGGAGTAATTGTGTGATTCAAGAACGCACTGTTTTAAATGTTGCCGACAACTCTGGAGCACGATACGCAATGTGTATTAAAGTGTTAGGAGGATCTGGTCGTCGTTATGCCAATATAGGAGATGTAATTAAAGTTACTATTAAAGAAGCAATACCACGTGCTAAAGTGAAAAAAGGTGATGTATTAAAAGCTGTTGTAGTACGTACGAAAAAAGGTGTACGCCGCCTAGATGGATCTATTATTAGGTTCGATAATAATGCCTGTGTATTATTAAATGACACCAATATCCAACCTATAGGCACACGTGTTTTTGGTCCAGTAACTCGTGAATTACGTAATGAAAAATTTATGAAGATTATTTCTCTAGCCCCCGAAGTACTTTGATGGGAGTATTATATATATGGCAGCAGCTAAAATTAAACGTAACGATGAAGTTATTATATTAAATGGAAAAGATAAGGGAAAAAAGGGAAAAGTAAAGTATGTTTTTTATAATAAAGGGAAAGTTATAGTAACAGGAATAAATTTAGTGAAAAAACATCAAAAACCTATTCCCAATAAAAATCAACCAGGAGGCATTATTAAAAAAGAAGCATCCATTGATTTATCTAACATTGCTATATTTAATAGCACTTTAAATAAAGCAGATCGTGTAGGCTTTACAATACAAAATGGCAAAAAAATACGTATCTTTAAGTCTAATGGAGATATAGTTAAATGATTGGAATAGTATATGACTAAATTATATGATGATTATAAAAATAATATAACAAAAAATTTAATGCAAAAATTTAATTATCGATCTATTATGCAAGTACCTAAAATTAAAAAAATTACTATTAATATGGGAGTAGGCAAATCTGTTACTAATAAAAAGATTTTGGAACAATCAGTAGAAGATTTAATGGTAATTTCAGGACAAAAACCAGTCATCACCACAGCACGCAAATCTATCGCTAGTTTTAAAATTCGTCAAGGTCAACCAATCGGATGCAAGGTAACTTTACGAGGTTCACGTATGTGGGAATTTCTGGAAAGATTTATTTGCATTGCTATGCCTCGTATTCGTGATTTTCGTGGGTTATCTATTAAATCTTTTGATGGACATGGTAATTATAGTATTGGAATTCATGAGCAAATTATCTTTCCAGAAATTGATTATGATACTGTGGATAATATACGAGGAATGGATATCACTATTACTACTAACTCCGTTTCTGATAATGAAGCGCATGCTTTACTAACTGCATTTCGATTTCCATTTAGAAAATAATCGTGTTACTTCAAATAAAAGGAGAGCATTTATCATGACCAAGGAATCTGTAAAGGCACGCGAAATAAAGCGCTTAAAATTAGTTAATAAATATTATACACAACGTATTTCTCTAAAAAAAATCATTATTAATAACAGCATTCCTAACGAGGCACGTTGGAATGCTGTTCTAAAATTACAAACTTTACCACGCGATTCTAGCCCATCTAGACAACGTAATCGTTGCCGACATACTGGACGTCCTCATGCTTTTTTAAGAAAATTTGGATTATGCCGTATGAAAGTACGTGAAGCTGCCATGCGCGGCGAAATACCTGGTTTAAGAAAAGCTAGTTGGTAACTATAACAATATTTTACTGCTTGGAGCTAAAATGAGTATGCAAGATTCAATCGCAAATATGTTAACTACTATACGTAACGGGCAAATTTCTAAAAAAGAAAAAGTTTGCACTCCATCTTCTACAATAAAGGTGGCAATTGCCCATGTGTTGGTAGAAGAAGGATTTATAAAAAAATACAATGTTCAAGATAGCAGCAAACCAACTCTAGAAGTATTTTTAAAATATTATCAAAAAAGAAAACCTGTTATAGATATTATAAAACGTATTAGTCGACCTGGATTACGTATCTATAAAAAAAGAAAGGAATTGCCTCAAGTAATGTCTGGTATGGGTATTGTTATCATTTCTACTTCTAAAGGTGTAATCACAGATAATAAAGCTCGTCAACTTAATGTTGGTGGGGAGATTATATGTTATGTGTCTTAATACCAAAATATTGTCGCACTATATATATAAAATAATAATTTCTATTCCTAAAACAATAACTATACACACGATAATAGAAAACCATAGTGTTGCTATTACCGGTTCACTTGGTACGCTAATTCATACATTACACAAATCGATCAATGTACAATTATGTGATACATCAAAACTGATAATCTATACAAACAGTTTTGATGTCAAAAATAAAGCCTTGATGGGCACAACCCGTGCATTAATTAATGGTATGATTACTGGCGTTACAACAGGGTTCACTAGGACACTACAACTAATAGGAATAGGTTATCGTGCATCTATCCTAGACAATACCATCAACCTAATCATAGGTCTATCTCATTCCATTAATTATATATTACCTATGGAAATCACAGCAACATGTCCAAGTCAAACTGAAATTATTTTGACAGGGATAAATAAACAACTTATCGGACAAGTTGCTGCAGATCTAAGAGCACTGCGTCCTCCTGAACCTTTTAAAGGTAAGGGTATCCGTTATATCGACGAAATAATATATAACAAAGACACTAAGAAAAAATAATTTATTATCAATCATATAGAGAAGAATATAACATGAGTAAAAAAGATGCTCGTATCAAAAGAGCTATAAAAACACGAAAAACGTTATATAAATTAGATGCTATAAGATTAGTAGTACATCGAACTTGTCGACATATTTATGCGCAAATAATCTCAAAAGACAATTCTAACGTTTTAGTTACAGCTTCTACTGCGGAAAAATTAATTTCCAATCAATTAATAACAACTAGTAATAAAAAAGCTGCAGCTATAGTAGGGACAATCATTGCGGAACGGTCAATAAAAAAAGGTATTACAAATGTATCTTTTGATCGCTCTGGATTTAAATATCATGGTAGAGTAAAAACGTTGGCTGATTGCGCTAGGAAAACTGGGTTAAGATTTTAATCAAGGTAAACAATATGAAATATACTGATAAACAGCCTGGTGAATTACAAGAAAAATTAATTACAGTAAATCGAGTATCCAAGACAGTGAAAGGTGGCCGTGTATTTAGTTTTACAGCGCTAACTGTAGTAGGAGATACAAACGGTCGAGTAGGATTTGGGTACGGTAAAGCTCGTGAAGTTCCATCAGCAATTCAGAAATCAATGGAAAAAGCCCGTCGTAATATGGTAATTATTTCTTTATATAAAGGTACTCTACAACATTCAGTTAGAGGAGTATACACAGGTGCTCGAATTTATATGCAACCTGCTTCTGAAGGAACTGGAATTATTGCTGGCACTACAATGCGTGCTATTCTAGAAGTAGTGGGAATACATAATGTATTAGCAAAAGCTTATGGATCTACAAATCCCATCAATATAGTGCGTGCGACTATAAATGCGTTACAAAACATGAAATCTCCTGAAATGATTGCAGAAAAAAGAGATAAATCTATGAAAGAAATTTTAAGTTATTATAATTATGTTAAAAATTATTAAACTTATTCAGCTTAAAAGCTCTATCATCAAAGTTTATATCTTATAACATCAATCAACTTTATATGACAGATGAGAGGGGGGGGTGGTGTTGTACCAAAAACATTTTTGAAATCATTGATACACCTTTTATCCGTGGTATGATTTAATTGAAATTGATTACACATTCAAAGTGGAGTATTGAATTATGCATCTTAATACTATTTCTCCGTCCAAAGGATCTAAACATTTAAGTAAACGAGTAGGTCGAGGCATAGGATCTGGATTAGGTAAAACAGGAGGTCGTGGACATAAAGGACAAAAATCTCGTTCTGGAGGTAAGGTACGTCTTGGATTTGAGGGAGGACAGACTCCGTTATATCGTAGATTACCAAAATTTGGATTTGTATCTCGCAAGGCTATGGTTACCCAAGAAATTAGACTATCTGATTTATCTCGTATTTCAGACAAAATAATAGATTTAAATGTTTTAAAAACATATAATATTATCAGAAATAAAATTAAGTTTGTTAAAATTATAATGTCGGGAGAAATCAAACAGCCTGTTACAATACGTAAATTACGTATCAGCAAAGGCGCACGAACTGTAATTCAATCTATAGGCGGTCAAATAGAGGAGTAATTGAAATTAAAATGATGACAGTTACTAATAAACGACGATCTAGATCTACTTTTCACAGTATCAAAGGCGGGTTAAGTGACTTAAAACGTAGAATTATGTTTGTGATCGGAGCTTTAATCATTTTTCGTGTAGGATCTTTTATTCCGATTCCAGGAGTCGATTTAATTGTTTTAGAAAAAATTATTGAACAGCAACATGGTACCATTATTGAAATGTTTAATATGTTTTCTGGAGGTTCATTAAGTCGCGCTTCTATCTTTAGCTTAGGAATCATGCCATATATTTCAGCTTCGATTATTGTTCAGTTATTGACTGCAGTACACCCTGCTTTAATAGAAATTAAAAAAGAAGGAGAAAGCGGCAGGAGAATAATTAACCAGTATATCCGCTACGGAACTTTAATACTTGGAATATTACAATCAGTAGGCATTGTCACTAGTTTACCAAATGTATCGGGATTAGTGATTAATCCAGGATTTTCTTTTTATTGTGTAGCAATAATCAGTCTGGTTTGTGGTACTGTTTTTCTAATGTGGTTAGGTGACCAGATTACTAGTAAAGGAATTGGAAATGGTATTTCAATTATTATTTTTTCAGGGATAATTGCTGGGTTGCCATTGGCTATAGGACATACCATAGAACAAGTGAGACAAGATGAGTTACATTTTTTCATCTTAATTTTAATTATTTGCTTAGTATTGAGTGTTACTTTTTTTGTTGTGTTTATGGAGCGAGGACAGCGTCGTATTTTAGTACATTATGCTCAACGTCAACAAGGTCGTCGTATTTATGCTGCTCAAAGTACACATTTACCACTTAAAGTAAATATGGCTGGTGTTATTCCCGCCATCTTTGCTTCTAGTATCATTTTGTTTCCAGGCACTGTGATTTCTTGGTTTGGCAGTAACACTAGTTGGAAATGGTTAACTATAATTTCTTTATATCTACAACCAGGTCAACCATTATATATTTTACTTTATGCCGCAGCTATTATGTTTTTTTGTTTTTTTTATACCTCTTTGGTCTTTAATCCACGCGAAACAGCTGAAAATTTAAAAAAATCGGGAGCATTTGTTCCTGGCATTAGACCGGGAGAACAAACTGCAAAGTATATTGATAAAATTATGTTTCGTTTGACTTTCATTGGCGCAATATATATTACATTTATTTGTTTAGTACCAGAGTTTATGAGAATTGCTATGAAGGTCCCTTTCTATTTTGGAGGCACATCTTTACTTATTGTAGTTGTAGTAATTATGGATTTCATAGCTCAAATACAAACTTTACTGATGTCTAGCCAATATGAATCTGTACTAAAAAAAGCAAACCTGAAACATTTTAATCGTTGATTAAAAATCATATACATACAATTATAGGACAAATTATGAAAGTACGTACGTCAGTGAAAAAATTGTGTCGTCACTGTGAAATTGTAAAAAGACATAACGTTATTCGTGTAGTTTGTAGAGTGGATCCAAAACATAAACAACGACAGGGATAATTGTCATTCAACACAGAATATTTATTTTTTAGGAGTATAAAAATAATGGTACGTATAGCAGGCGTCAATGTTCCTGATAAAAAACATGCCGTTATTGCTTTAATGTCTATTTACGGTATTGGCAAATCTCGTGCTCGATCAATTTGTTTGAACACAGGTATAAACGAAAATGTACAACTTTGTAAATTATCTGAAATTCATATAGATAAATTACGTGATGCCGTTGGTAAATATATCGTAGAAGGAGATTTACGTCGAGAGGTGACTCTAAGTATCAAACGATTAATTGATCTGGGCACTTATCGAGGATTACGTCATCGTCGTAATTTACCAGTACGGGGGCAAAGAACTAGAACAAATGCTAGAACCCGTAAAGGTCCACGCAAATCAATAAACAAATAATTCAAATAAACATTAATAAATAAAAAAATAAAAAATATAACATGATTAAATCATCCAATCTTAGAGCGCGAAAGCGGATCAAAAAACAAATTTTAGATGGCATAGCGCATATACATGCATCTTTTAACAATACTATCATTACTATTAGTGATAAACAAGGTAATACTTTAGGTTGGGCTACAGCTGGAGGCTCTGGATTTCGAGGATCTCGAAAATCTACACCATTTGCTGCTCAAATAGCAGCAGAGCGTTGTGCTGAAATAGTTCAAGAATATGGAGTAAAAAATTTAGAAGTTATGGTTAAAGGGCCAGGACCAGGACGTGAATCTGCAATAAGAGCATTAAATGCAGCAGGATTTCATATTACGAGCATCACTGATATCACCCCAATTCCTCATAATGGTTGCCGTCCTTCTAAAAAACGCCGTGTCTAAATAAAATTTATTAGTTTATTTGTAAGGAATAAAACATATGGCTAAATATTTGGGACCTAAACTTAAATTAAGTCGTCGTGAGGGGACAGATCTTTTTTTAAAATCTGGAATCCGTGCTATTGATTCCAAATGTAAACTTGAACAACCTCCAGGACAACATAATATACGTAAATCTCGATTTTCAGATTATGGAATACAACTACGAGAAAAACAAAAAGTTAAACGCATATATGGTATCTTAGAACGTCAGTTCTCTAACTATTATAAAAGAGCTGCACGTATTAAAGGTAATACTGGTGAAAATTTATTAAAATTATTAGAAAGCAGATTAGATAATACTGTATATCGTATGGGATTTGGAGCAACACGCGCTGAAGCTCGCCAACTAGTAAATCACAAATCTATTATGGTTGAAAACCATATTGTTAACATAGCTTCATATCAAGTTGTTCCGAATACTGTTATTAAAATACATAAAAAATCACATAAACAATCCAGAATTCACGCCGCTTTAGAACTGACTGAGCAGCACAGAGAAAAATTACCATGGATTGAAGTGGATCCCGTGAAACTACAAGGTCTATTTAAACGTTATCCAGAACGTAGTGAATTATCTGCAAATATCGATGAACATTTAATTATTGAATTATATTCAAAATAATCAAAATTATTTGAAATAATAAAAAAGAGAGGCAATATGCAGAGCTCTGTAATAGAATTTTTAAAACCACGCTTAGTAGATATCGAACAAATCACTGCAACACGCTCTAAAGTAACTTTAGAGCCGTTAGAACGAGGATTCGGTCATACTTTAGGAAACGCTTTGCGTCGTATTTTGCTTTCTTCAATGCCTGGATATGCTATAACAGAGGTTGAAATTGATGGAGTATTACATGAGTATAGTACAAAAGAAGGTATACAAGAAGACGTTCTAGAGATTTTACTTAACTTAAAGAAATTAGCCATTAGAATTGAAGGAAAAGATAGTATTACTTTAACTTTAAAAAAATCTGGTATTGGACCTGTGATTGCAAATGATATTTTACATGATAATAATAGTGTAAAAATTGTTACCCCAAATCATATTATATGTCATATAACTGACAAAGATACATCTATTAATATGCGTATTAAAGTGCAGCGTGGGAGAGGTTATGTTCCCGCTTCTTCTAGATTCAATCCTGAATCAGATCTGTTTCCAATTGGTCGGTTGTTATTAGATGCATGTTACAGTCCAGTAGAGAGAATTTCTTATAATGTAGAAGCTGCTCGTGTTGAGCAACGTACAGATTTAGATAAACTGATTATTGATATGGAAACAGATGGAACTATAGAACCAGAAGAAGCAATTAGACGTGCAGCAACAATTTTATCTGAACAACTTGAAGCATTTATTGATTTAAGAGATATACATCAACCAGAACACAAAGAAGAAAAACCAGAATTTGATCCCATTTTATTACGTCTTGTTGATGACTTAGAACTTACTGTACGTTCTGCTAATTGTCTAAAAGCAGAATCTATTCACTATATTGGAGATTTAGTGCAACGAACAGAAGTAGAATTATTAAAAACTCCTAATTTAGGAAAAAAATCACTGACAGAAATAAAAGATGTATTAGCATCTCGTGGATTATCTTTAGGAACACATTTAGAAAATTGGCCTCCTACAAGTATTTTAGACAATTAATCATGAATAATTTAGTATCCAAAAAGGTGATTTATTATGCGTCATCGAAAAATAGGTTTTAAACTAAATAGAACCAGTTCTCATCGTAAAGCTATGTTTAAAAATATGGTTGCTTCATTGGTAATGCATCAAATTATAAAAACTACTTTATCTAAAGCTAAGGCATTACGTCGTATTATTGAACCGCTGATTACATGCAGCAAAGTAGATACGATTGCAAATCGTCGTCTAGTTTTTTCTAAAACTAGGAATAATGATGTTGTTACAAAATTATTCACACAAATAAGCCCGAATTTTTATAATCGTCCTGGAGGGTATACCCGCATACTAAAATGTGGATTACGTAAGGGAGATAACGCTCCAATGGCATATATAGAATTAGTGGAACGATCCAAAATAAAACAAAAAATATAAAATAAATAATTCAAAAAGATACATATTTAAATCTAATCAATAAATGTAAACATACTAATACCATTCTATTCTAACACAGAATTAGGTTTGAACCATTCTTGATATGCATTGAGAATATCACGTACAGGTGTTATTTTTTTTCCTGCAATTTGCAACATAGTAAGTATTAATATTCCAGAACCAGTACCAACATGAATTCCAGTTAAATCAGTTGCTAATATAGTACCCGGTAATACAGATGATAACGAAAATCGGTTATTGACGTTTTGATTACTTACTTCAGCATCCCATACTCTAATTCTGATGCGATCATTTTTTATTTGAAAATAACTAATTGGCCATGGATTAAAAGCTCGGACACATCGTTCCAATTGGATCGCTGATAAATTCCAATTGATGCGTGCTTCTTGTTTATTCAATTTATGCGCATATGTTGCATAAGTCGGATCTTGAGGTATCAAAGTAAATGTACCTAATACAAATTGATCCAGTACTTGAAACAACATAGTAGATCCGATGTTGACCAATCTATTAGAAAGAGTATAACTAGTATCTTTTGGAAAAATTTTGCAAGGCATAATATGCAAAATATCTCCAGTATCAATTCCTAAATCCATTTGAATAATAGTTATTCCTGTAATGGAGTCACCATATTCTAATGCACGTTGAATTGGCGCTGGACCTCGCCAACGAGGTAATAGTGACCCATGTATATTAATACAACCCAATCGTGGTATATTTAATATTTCTTGCGGTAAAATCAAACCGTAAGATGCAACTATTATTAAATCCACGTCGATTTTTTTGATAATATACACAATATCAGCAATAGATAAGATACGAGATTGAAACAATGATATGCTGTATTTTTTTGTTATTTCGTATAAAAATAAAAAGGATTTAGATGATCGTATCTCTTGTGTAAACACTGCTATTATCTTATGTACAGATAAATGAGCTAACATATGTAAATGCCACATCGCAAAATTTGTAGTTCCAAAAAAAACAATACGCAACGGTTTCAAGTGTGCCATAATACATTATATGTCAAAAGACAGCTGATTTTTTTTGAATGTTTTAGATAATTTTTTTATTTTTTTATGAATTCTTTTAATTTGTAATGGAGATAAATAATCAATAAAAAGTTTTCCAAATAAATGATCTACTTCATGTTGAATACAAATTGCTAATAACTTATCAGCTTCCATTTCAAATTTATTACCGCATTGATCTAATGATTGAATAGTTATCTTTGCTGAACGTGGAATAATCTCGTATATTTGAGGAATAGATAAACAACTTTCAGTAATACTAATAATACCTTCTTTTTTTGTAATAACAGGATTAATAAAAACTAAACGTTGATTGTCTTTTTTATAAAGATCAACAACAATAATTTGTTGATGGATATTAACTTGTGTTGCAGCTAATCCAATACCTTTTTTAAAATACATAGTATCAAACATATCACTTATAATTTGATTGGTATCATTAGATACTGTAACAACAGGATCAGCGATTGTTCTAAGACGTTCATCAGGATAATACAATATCTCTAATATCGACATAAAATAAAAATATTATTAAATGAAATTCGTACATTATCTAATGACTTATGAATATAATCAAGATATGGGTGTGGATATTTTATATTTATAATGATAATATACTGCAATAAAAACTTAATGAATAGGTCAATGGCATTTGAAATCATTACTTAATATCTAATCAATAAACGTACCATTTTTCTAAATAATTAAACAATATTTAAAATACAGTTAAATACATATAAAGACCATATATATTATACCACAAAATATTTGATAAAATATATAATTATATTTTTTATAAAAATAATTAATATATAAAATAAAAAACTGTTTAATTAATCACCGAAAATTTATTATTTTTATAAAATATTTTTTAGATAAAAGAATATTATTCTATTATTATTAAATAATAAACTTAGGATTATGATCTATAATAAAGATATTCCCTTTATCAAATATGAAAAATTTACTTATACAACTAAATCAAGGTAAAGTGATCATTTATCCGACAGAATCAATGTTTGGTTTAGGATGTGATCCTGATAATAAACAAGCGATATCTACCTTACTAAAAATAAAAAATAGATCTTGGAGGAAGGGTTTAATTTTAATTGCTGCTAATTATACACAATTACTTAAATATATTGACGATAGTTTCTTAAATGAAAATCAACAATCACAAGTCTTTTCTACTTGGCCTGGGCCAGTGACATGGGTATTTCCAGCAAAATCTAATACTCCATATTGGTTGACAGGCCAATTTTCATCTTTAGCAGTACGAGTTATTCATTTTGAACTAATTCAACATCTTTGCTTAGCCTTTGGAAAACCCTTAGTATCTACCAGTGCAAATTTATCTGGACAACCCCCTGCGCGTACTATTAAAGAAATACATGAGCAACTCGGGCATAACATGCCTATCATGTATGAAGATATACTTGGCAGATCTAATCCTTCAGAAATTAGAGATGTTATGACAGGCAAACTAATTCGAGGTGGATAATTTCCATTATTCAAGGAGATAAACAGATGAGTGCTTTTGCTGTTTTTGGTAATCCAATTAAACATAGCAAATCATCAGAAATTTACGCATTGTTTGCACATGAAATTGGAATATCAAAAGAATACAAACTTATATTGGCATTACACGATAATTTCCATTATTTATTGCATAATTTTTTCAAATTAGGCGGATTAGGAGCAAACATTACTTCTCCATTTAAAGAAAATGCATACTTTTTGTGCAATCAATTAACTGAACGATCTAAAAAAGCTCGCTCAGTTAATACGATAAAAAAACTAAAAAATGGTACTTTACTGGGAGATAATACTGATGGTATAGGATTTATTAGCGATTTAAAACGTCTTAATTGGATAGATAATAATAATCATATTACTTCTCAAGAATCTACAACAACGAATATTCTATTAATTGGAGCTGGAGGTGCAGCAAAAGGAATTGTTCCTATGCTTTTAAACACTATTACAACATGTCATATAAATATAGTGAATAGAACATTTGCTAGGGCACAGAAATTGACATCTTATTATCAAGAAATAGGGTATAACAACATATCATGTCTCCCTTTATACAAATTACGTTATGACACTAATAAATATAGTTTAATTATTAACGCTACCACTAGCAACATATACAACACTATTCCAAAAATACCATCTGTTCTTGTTAATCCTGAAACTAAATGTTATGATTTGTTTTACACAAAACAAGATACATTGTTCATAACATGGTGTAAAAAAAATGGGTCAAATTATTGTTCAGATGGATTAGGTATGCTAGTAGAACAAGCAGCTCATTCTTTTTTCTTATGGCACAATTTGTTTCCTACTGTTGATCCTGTGATAAATCATTTAAGATCTGCGCTTTATATATAAAGTTATATTGATTTTACAATGAAAGAAATATAGGAACGATACCATCATAAGATGGTGTACTATTATTTAATAGTATAGTGAACAGATAAAAATTAATAATTTTTAGAATCTATTTTGTTTTAAAAAAAAATCCTATACAATGTAAAACGTTGATTGAATTTGTTGATATTTGGTTTGTTATTCAAAGATTATACTTGGCGGCATTAGCGCGATAGTACCACCTGATTCCATTCCGAACTCAGAAGTGAAATGTCGTAGTACCGATGGTAGTGTGGGGGTTTCCTCATGCGAGAGTAGGGGGCTGCCAAGTATCTTATATTTAACAGAATCTAATCAGAACAATGTAGAATAACTGAAAGAATAATACAGAGATAAATGAATTTTGTTGTTTATGCAATTGAACAAATTATTATGATGACCAGAAAACTTCTATGTGTATTTATCAAATAAAATAGACTAAATATAAAATTACAACTTAAATTTTTTTGAGTATTTTATTACGTATCATATGTCTTTTATAAAGATATAAAATTAACAAAACAGTTTTAATTAGCACTGGGTATTATTTTTAAATTAGGCATTACGCAATAAAAAAGATTCGTTTTAACTTATACTAAAATATAGGCTAAAACGAATCTTTTTTATTGCGTAATGCAGAAAAAACTTGCCATTCTTCTTTCAGATTAAAAGGTAAATTTAGTGATTTTTTTATATCTAAATTATCACAACAAAAAAAAGGATTAATCTTTCTTTCTAAATTTACTGTTGTTGGGACAGTAGGTTGATTGTTTTTACTCAATTTAATAATCTTATTACAATAATCAATGATAGATTGATCTCGAGGCAAAATAGAAATAGCAAAATTAATATTAGATAAAGTATACTCGTGTCCACTGAAAATTAAAGTATTGCGAGGAAGATGTTTAATTTTTAAAAAAGATTCATACATTTGCTGAGCAAATCCTACACAGATTTTACCGCAACCCGCAGAAAACACAGTATCTCCGCAAAACAACCAAGGTGCACTATAAAATCCAATATGCCCCAATGTATGTCCAGTCAAATTAATAACTTTAAATTTTTTCTGTAATAATACAAAATCATCTCCTTCTGACACCAAGCAGTGAGCGCCATTATTTTTAGTTTCCATTGGACCATAAACAATAGTTTTTGGAAAATATCGAGTTAACGAGAACACTCCATTGATATGATCAAAATGATTATGAGTTAATAAAATTGCTCGTAATTTAAATTGAAGCTTCTTTAGGATATTTAATACTTTTACCGCCTCTCCGGGATCAACAATTATGCATTCACCTCTGTAATTATACAAAAACCAAATATAATTAGTGTTAAATACCCGAACTCTAATAATATTCATCAATTGACTGTAGTTAAAAAATTTTAAAATAGTTATTTTAAAATTTTTTTATAAATATGCAATAAATAAAAAATATTATTTTTTACACTTAAGTTAATTTTTTTTAAATATAAATATAAATGCAATAAAAATTTCATAAATTATTATGAATAGTATTTATATCATTGTAAAATGAAAAGATATATGTTAGGTTGACTAGTAAGAATCTGAAAGATATGAATATATACTGAAATTGTATATTTTAAAAATATATGTATGCTTACCACATATATTAACATTAATTATATTGTAATACTTATTACCGATAATATTATTGTCATTAATAAAAATCTTCTTTCAAAGGACATCTAGCGGCTAATCGAGCTAGTTGATCGCACCGTTCATTATCTGGATGTCCAGTATGACTTTTTAACCAATTCCAATGAATAATATTATGAGTTTGTATTGCTGTATCTAAACGTAGCCATAAATCAATATTTTTTACTAATTTTTCTTCAGAAGTTTTCCAGTGATGTTTTTTCCATATGTGAATCCACTGAGTAATTCCATGTAACAAATATTGGCTATCAGTATTTAGAGTAATTTGACAAGAATTTTTAAGCGATTCTAATGCAATAATAGCTGCCATTAATTCCATACGATTATTGGTAGTTAAGCGGTATCCCATACTAAATTCTTTTTTATGTTGTTTGTACCGTAATATCGCAGCACAACCACCTGGTCCTGGATTACCAAGACATGATCCATCAGTAAAAATTTCTATTTTTTTATACATATTATAGGATATATTATGATTTCAATTCAAATAACTAGTGTGACACAAATGGAAAGCTATGAGCACTAATATTGTACGACAAATTGTTTTAGATACTGAAACCACTGGAATGAACAAGTTTGGACCACATTATGAAGGACATAGGATCATTGAAATAGGTGCAGTGGAAATAATAAATCGTCATTTAACTGATAACACATTTCATGTTTATATAAAACCAAATCGCATGGTGGATATTGAAGCTATTCAGATACATGGAATTACCGATCAATTTTTGAAAAATAAACCAACTTTTTCAGAAATAGTAAATGATTTTTTAGCATTCATTCGTGGCAGTGAATTAATTATTCATAATGCTCCGTTTGATCTAGGATTTCTTAATCAAGAATTACAAATTTACAACGCAAACTCAAAAAAAATAGAATCTTACTGCGTTATTATTGACAGCTTAAAATTAGCTCGCAAAAAATTTCCAGGACAACGTAACAACTTAGATGCATTATGCGAGCGTTATTGTATTAACAATGGTAACAATCAACGAAACCTACATAGTGCATTGATTGACGCACAACTTTTAGCTAATGTATTTTTAGCTATGAGTGGAGGTCAAATAAAAATGAAATTTATGGAAATAACAGATACAAATATATCAAATAATAAAATTAATAATATTAAACAATCAAATAATATAAAATGTACACATAAAAAATCATTAAAAATTATTTATGCTAGTGAACAAGAAAAATTGGTTCACGAAGAATATTTAGACAACATACAGCAGATAAACAAACACTGTATATGGCGACAAAATAATAAATGATGTAACACAAAAACCATTTTCAATTTATCTATGATAATAAAATAAAAGAGCAGATATGTTTATAACATATCAATAATTCTATGTTATAGATAAATTTTACACTAGAAACAAATATATTTTTATGGATAATCATGAAAAATTCATATTTCTAAATTGCTTAAAGAAATAATACATATCGCTATAACAATAATATATATATATATCTTGATTATTTTAAAGGAGTAATTATGTATCATAATTTAATTTATAACGAATTTAAAGAAACTATAAAAATAATGCAGATATTTTCTTGTGAAAAAGATAACATTAAAATAATAGAATCATCTGCAAAACTTATCGCTAATACTTTCAGAACAGGAGGAAAAATATTGTCCTGTGGAAATGGTGGTTCCCACTGTAATGCCATGCATTTTTCAGAAGAACTAACTGGGCGCTATAGAAGTAATCGATCAGGTTATGCAGCAATAACTATTTCTGATCCTTCATATTTATCGTGCGTTAGTAATGATTTTGGTTATGAATATGTTTTCTCCCGCTATATTGAATCTATTGGAAACGAGAAAGATGTGTTATTTGCTATCTCTACCTCCGGAAAATCAACTAATATTCTATATGCTATAGAAGCAGCATACAAACAAAGTATGAAAATAATTTTTTTAACCGGAGAAAAAAAAGAAAAAAAATTATCTGATTATATAGATATGGAAATTTGTGTGCCATACGCAAGTTATCCTGATCATATTCAAGAAATTCATATTAAAATAATCCATGTACTTATCTTTCTTATAGAGAAAGAAATGGGATCTATTTCATAATAAATAATGAAAAACTAATGTTGATATATGCAATCCACACTCAATATTATTAATCAAATCAAAAATAAAAGCGCATTTACTTGATTGTTCTGTATAAATGTGATATACTGAGCAATTATTATCTGTTTATGTTTCCTAGGATTGAAGATATAAGCCCTTTCTTCTTTATAAAAGAAGAAAGGGTAGGAACATTTTATTTGGGCAATATGTTATATGTTATTACCGCTCTCTTTCTGCTTTAGTAATAAACAAATGCCGATATAGCTCAGACAGGCAGAGCAGCGCATTCGTAATGCGAAGGATATAGGTTCAAATCCTATTATCGGCATAATGAAGAAAGAACCTTATTCTTCTCTTTAAATAAACTAAATAGTTTACACTTAAATTCACTGCTGCATCTGTATCTTATTATATTAGTATCACTCAAAACAAAACTAATAGCCTAATAATCCTACCACCATTATTGAATGATGATGTTAGTAGTAAATCGCTAGGCACATGATGATATACTTACAATTGAGAGAAATTGTCAGAAAGATAATTAACCACCCCTTTCTGTGATGCTTCTAATCCCTCCTTATTCTTGTTCCATTGAGCGGGACACAACAAACCATGTGCCTCATGAAACTGCAAAGCATCTACCATCCGAATCATTTCATCAAAATTTCTACCAAAAGGTAAATCATTGATTACTTGATGACGTATAACTCCCGATTTATCTATCAAGAAAGAAGCACGCAAAGCCACTCCTTTATTTGAATGTTCAACACCATATTTCTTAATAATTTCACGTTTTATATCAGAAACCATAACATATTTCAATAACCCAATTCCACCTTGACTGACAGGAACTTGTCTCCAAGCATTGTGCACAAAAACCGAATCTATAGACACTCCCACAACCTCTACGTTTCGTTTCTGAAATTCAATATAACGTTTGTCACAAGCAATCAGCTCCGAGGGACAGACAAATGTAAAATCCATGGGCCAAAAGAATACTATTGCTTCTCTTTTATTAATATAATTTAATAAATTAAAATTATCCACAATTTCACCGCTTCCTAATACTGCAGAGGAAGTGAAATCTGGAGCACAATGACTAACTAATACCATGATTAATTCCTTATTCCTTGCTTAACGTGTTTAATATATTTAAAAAATTAAATATACAAATAGTAACAATGATAATCAAAAGTACTCATTCTACTGTTTAAACTATCTTTATGCAAACAATACTATATAATTTTTTTTAAATAAAAATTTCTCATTCACCTAAATATCATGATTGTTAAATTTTATTTTTTTATGGGTTACTAACCTAGTTATTTTGATTGTTGTTATATAATAACACTATAACGTGTTTTGAAAATTAAAACTTATTTTTTAATATTTAATATAATAATTAAAATTAATCATTACCGTACAATTTATTTTATAAATCTTTATTTATAATATTAAACACTATTAATTAAAATTTTAATATTTCTTGACAATAAATATATAGAACGACAGTTATTACTCTGTATTTGGAAAATTTACAATATTTTCTAATTAAAAGGTCAATATTTTAAGAAATTATAAAAATTTGGAATAATTTATTTACATTTTTTAAGCACTAAATTTTTGTGTTTCAATCACAAATTTCATCATAAATTATGACCATTTAGTTCACAAATAACTAAATAAATATAATCAGATCGATGAAATTTTCTCAAAAAATTAAGTCGTTACATTTATAACATTTGATGTTATCAACAATAATAACAATTAGACCATATAAAAATATATGATATCATTAATACTTTTGGACCATATCTACAGTTTCTCTATAAGAAACAAATACTCATCATGTGTAATCTCTGATTCAATAAAATCAATATTTAATTTAACAATCGGTAATAATGAAAATTTGTGAGATAATCATAAAAATATAATTGATAAACCATTATAATAATCGTATTGACAATATTAGGATACTATCAATTATAAAATTGAGTCACTACATTTTGGTTTATAAATAAAAAATTGATGTGAACAATATATCAAACAATTGATACTACATCCATCCATATACAATGAAAATTATAACTGTAGAAATGATATTTTCTTAAAAAACATTTTTAATAAAATTAAAATGCCATAATATACTAACGGTTTTTAGTAAATTTAAGCATGAAATCAACTAATCGTCATTAACACAACTGGTCTGAATAAAAAACCATACTATACATGGAAAATGTATATTTTATATTTTTTGTAATCATAAAATCTATTGTTAAAATTTAAAAATAAATATATCAATCATAATTGATTACAATAATTACTATTAAACTATTGACCATCATGTCAATATGTGTCAAATATAGCCATAACTATTAAAATTTTTATACATACAAAAAAATATTTTGTTTGGAAATTTTATTTGATGGATCCTAAAAAAATATTGTTTAATGCACACTTTTAAAATCAATATTTTTATATCATAAAAATACAAATATTTTTTATCGCATTTATTCAGGATTATAAATCCTTAACATACACATTGTAATTTTGTAAGTTATATTTATGTATATGTTATATATGCATATATATAAATATAAATTTTTATAACAAATACGGTAATAATTAGTACCTATATATTTATATTTTAATTAATAAACATTTCTTTAATTAGGATAAGATTTATGTCATTTCAATTATTAGAAACAGATGGATATGCACGACTTGGTAAACTTATTTGTAATCAAGGAATAGTAGATACACCTGCCTTTATGCCAGTAGGAACCTATGGATCCATCAAAACATTAACATCAAAAGAAATTAAAGCAAGCGGAACACAAATTATTTTAAGCAATACTTTTCATTTATGGTTACGTCCTGGATCAGACATTATAAAACTACACGGTGGTTTACATAAATTCATGAATTGGACTGGCCCAATAATTACAGATTCTGGAGGGTTCCAAGTATTTAGTTTAAGTAAAATGTGTACAATTACAAAAGAAGGAGTATACTTTAAAAGTCCTATCAATGGTCGTCTTGTGTTTTTAACTCCAGAAAAATCTATAGAAATTCAGCATGATTTAAAATCTGATATAGTTATGATATTTGATGAATGTATATCTTATCCAAACACTTGGGATTACGTAAAAAAATCAGTCAACATATCTTTACATTGGGCTGAACGTAGCCGTTTACATTTCGATACATTACATAATTCAAATATGTTATTTGCCATCATTCAAGGAGGTATGTATGAAAACTTGAGGGATATATCAGCAAAGGAATTAATAAATATTGGTTTTGATGGATACGCAATAGGGGGTTTATCGGTAGGAGAACCAAAAATGGAAATGTATCGTATTTTATCTCATATATGTAAATTAATTCCTACAAATAAACCACGTTATTTAATGGGTGTTGGTAAACCAGAGGACCTATTGGAAGCTGTACAGCAGGGTATTGATATGTTTGATTGTGTTATTCCAACACGCAATGCTCGTAATGGATATTTATTTGTTTCTGATGGAACAATCAAAATTCGAAATGCACAATACAAAAGCGACACTTCTCCATTAGATAAAAAGTGCGATTGTTATACTTGTCAAAATTATAGTCGTTCGTATCTGCATCATTTAGATTGTTGTAAAGAAATTCTTGGTGTGCGCTTAAATACCATTCATAATTTAAGATATTACCAGCGTCTGATGGAGGGATTACGTCAAGCTATCAAAAAAAAATCATTAAAAAACTTTATCAACATGTTTTATAAGCATGTTAATAGTATTTAACACTGAATTTACATTCAGTATTTTTTTAATAAACCCAATGATTCCAACTATTCTATAAAACAGGAAATATTAATGAACATATTTACTAATACTGCTTGGGCCAGTGCCAACGCTAATTCTCAGAGTAATCCGTATTCCTTAGTGATCATGTTAACAGTATTTGCTGGAATTTTTTATTTTATGATCTTTAGACCACAACAAAAACGTAATAAAATTCATAAAGAATTATTAAACTCCATCTCCAAAGGAGACGAAATATTAACTAATGGAGGATTGGTAGGTCGTGTAGTTAAAGTTACAGAAACAGGTTATATCTTTATTATTCTCAACGAGAAAAATAATACTAATAGCAATGAAATACTAATTAAGCGCGATTGCGTTACTGCCATTTTACCTAAAGGCACTATGAAAGCATTATAATTTATAAATTTGTAGATTGAGATAAGATCTTGTGTTGAATAATTATCCGTTATGGAAGTATCTTGCGGTTGTATTAGTATTCGTTGCTAGTATAATTTACGCACTACCGAGTTTATACAGAAATTATCCTACAATTTACATTACTCAATATGCTTCAGAAAAACCCTATCAAAATATGGATAATATTACATTATGTTATATAAAAAAAATACTTACACACGAAGAAATCATTAATAAATCTATTGTATTACAATCAAACAAAATTCGAATACAATTTTTTAATGAACAGAATCAACTTCAGGCTTACCAAAAATTATCAACTCTTTTTTCACAGAAATATCAGATATTGCTGTGTAATACCCCAAATATACCGCATTGGTTATCTGCGATCAAAGCTAAGCCTATAAAATTAGGGTTAGACTTATGCGGAGGAACATATTTTGTAATACATGTGAATTTGAAAACTGTACTAGATAAATTTCAAGAAAAATATATTGATATTTTCAAAACCATCTTACTTAAAAAAAACATTCCTTATTTAAAAATATGCAAAATTAAAAATCATGATATTGAAATTAATTTTCAAAATGCTAGTGATAGAAATGAAGCAGTTTTACCTTTATCTGAAATAGATAATGACTTGATATTATATCCAATGGAACCCAATAAATTACATGTGATTTTTTCTGAAAGCAAAAAAAATACAATTCGTGAGCACACAATACATCAAAATTGTACTATTTTACATCACCGTATACACCAATTAGGCATTATTGAACCATTGATACAACGTCATGGAAGTGAGCGTATTATTATAGAATTACCTGGTTTTCAAGATATTGATAAGATCAAAAAGATGCTTAGTACAACTGCAAGTCTGGAGTTTCGACTGGTTAATTCATCAATAAGCGAATTTGAAATAAACAATAATTTAATTCCAGAAGATTCCGAGATAAAATTGAGCAATAATGGTTGTTTAGTACCATTGTATAAACAAATAGTGTTATCTGGAGATAATATTACTAATTCTAGTGTTAGTTTAGATGAATACAATAGACCTCAAGTAAATATTTCTTTAAATAAAACAGGTAGCATCCTAATTTCTAATTTCACCAAAAATAATATTGGGAAAGCAATAGCTACGTTATTCATAGAATACAAAGATAGTGGAAAAAAAGATTCCACAGATCATGCTATTTTAATTAAACATGAAAAAATTATTAATATTGCTACTATTCAATCCCAGTTAAATGATAATTTCCGTATCTTTGGGATCAACAATTTAAATGAAGCGCGCCATCTTTCGTTATTATTACGCATGGGCACGTTAGTGGCACCTGTTCATATTGAAGAAGAACGAATTATTGGTCCTACACTTGGTAAACAAAACATTGCACGAGGATTTACCGCATGTGCTTTAGGAATATTCACTTCTATATGTTTTATGATTTTATGGTACCATTACTTCGGGTTAATCGCTAGCATTGCTTTAATTGCTAATTTAATACTTATGATAAGTACGATGTCTATAATCCCAGGAATAGTGCTGACTATGCCAAGTATAGCGGGGATAATATTAACTTTATCTGTAGCCATAGATGCAAATGTATTAATTAACGAGAGAATAAAAGAAGAAATAAACAAAGGTAAACCCGTGCAATATGCTATATACACAGGATATCGTAAAGCATTGACTAGTATTGTAGATGCAAATATTACAACCATTATCACTTCTATTATACTATATGCAATTGGTACGGGGCCAATTAAAGGATTTGCTATTACTACTATTATTGGAGTAGGAACATCAATGTTTACCTCTATTATCGGTACTCGTGCTGTTGTTAATTTAGTGTATGGAAAAAGAAGTCTTCGTAAGCTATCTATTTAATTTTTTATTTTTTTTGAATTATATACCAAATTTAATACATTTTTTAATTAAATTTTCTTAAAATGAGTGACGCTTATTATAGAATTTATGATTTTCTTGCATGGAAACGTTTAATATTTTTTTTATCAATATTTTTATTCTTCATTTCATGCAGTACCATGATAACACGTGGTTTTAACTGGGGATTAGATTTTACTGGAGGTATGTCAATTGACATTACTTCAGAAAAAGATATTAATCTCATTAATGTTAAAAATATTTTGGTTCAATCAGGATTCAAAAATCCTACAGCGCAATATTTTGGTTCCCCAAAAGACATAATGATACAATTACCATTAAATCCTAATGTAAATAAAATCAATCAAGACACCGCAAATATAGTGCTACATGCTTTACAAGAAAGTATGGTCCAAAATTTTTTCATTAAACAAACAAATTGGATTGGGCCAAGTGCTCATAGTCAACTGATAAATACAGGAATAATGGCTTTATTAGTCGCATTAATATGTATTTTAATATATATAACTTTTCGTTTTGAATGGAGATTAGCGACTGGAGTAGTTATATCTTTGACATACGATATAATAGTTATTTTAGGTATGTTATCTTTACTTACTATTAAAATGGATTCCACCATTATTGCTGCCCTAATGTCAGCAATTGGATACTCTATTAATGACAAAATTGTCATTTTTGATAGAATTAGAGAAAATTTCTATTATGCATCTGTATCAAAACCTATAGATATATTTAATATCTCATTGAGTCAAGTACTCAGTAGAACTATCATAACTTCAGTCACAACTATTATAGTACTGCTAATACTACTAGTTTTTGGGGGAGACATGTTATACGGATTTGCGGTCACTCTGTTACTTGGCACTATTATTGGCACAGTATCATCTATATATATAGCTTCATCGTTAGCATTTAAATTTGGTACTGCACGTGATCATTTTATAAAAATTAATTAAAAAATTTTTCACCGCTGATTTTTTTATATATGTATTTAACGAACATTAAAAAATATAATAGTATTTTTACTATTGTCATAACACTGAATGATACTGCAGTTTATTCAAATATTTTGAATACACTTGGACAGTAAAATATCAATTATATTGTAAACAAAATTAAATTTGTAGCAATATTATAATATGCACTACACAGTAATGCCATACATATTTAATCATCAATAAATATTACTACAATAACATACGGATAAATGAGATCTAATTATCACTACAATACCTAACTAACGGAATGATTTATTAATATTTATGACATAATAGAGAGTCAAAACACTAGTACTCTCGTAATATCGAATTTAAATTATTTTTTATTAAAAAAAAATTGATCACATAAAAATATATTTAGTCTTACAATCTCATGATATTATGACAGATAATCTCATACTACATGACAAAAAATTTTTAACACGAGCTTTCCAATTAGCATGGAAAGGACGTTTTACCACTATGCCTAATCCTAACGTAGGATGCGTTATTGTTCGCGATAATAAAATTGTAGGAGAAGGATACCACATACGAACAGGAGGAGCACATGCTGAAATACATGCGTTACGTATTGCTGGAAATTTAGCGCAAGGAGCAACAGCCTACATTACTTTAGAACCATGTAGTCATTATGGACGCACTCCTCCTTGTACTACTGCATTGATTAACTCAGGAATTAAACGTGTTGTTGTAGCTATGCTAGATCCTTATTTTTATGCAAGAGGACGTGGTTTACATTTGTTACAAAAAGCAGGCATTGAAGTACAACATAGTCTAATGTTAGCAGAGGCTGAATCAATAAATAGAGGATTCCTAAAACGTGTACGCACGGGATTCCCATGGGTTAAATTAAAATTAGCTGCATCTCTAGATGGTAGGACCGCTATGTCTTCTGGAGAAAGCAAATGGATTACATCTATTCAGGCACGTCAAGATGTACAACATTTTCGAGCAGAAAGCGACGTTATTCTTTCCACTGCTAGTACCGTTTTAGCAGATGATCCAAAACTAAATGTACGTTGGACATGCTTTTCAGACGAAATGAAACGTATTTATGCCAATCATCAAATTAGGCAGCCACTACGGGTCATTATTGATAGCGCAAATAGAGTGCTTCCAGCACATCGTGCTATACGATACAAAGGAAAAATTCTACTCGTGCGTTTAAAAAAAGATCATCAAAATTGGCCTCCATCAGTAGAACAATTATTATTATCGTCAATTAATTATCGTGGCCGTCATCAAATAAACTTAACAGAACTAATGCAACATCTTGGATATCGTGGAATTAATAATATTTGGGTGGAAGCAGGAGCTACTTTTTCAGGGGTATTATTAGATATTGGATTAGTAGATGAGCTTATTCTGTATCAAGCTACAAAATTTTTAGGATCTGACGCAAGACCTTTATGTTTATTACCGGATATCAAATATCTGAATGACATCAAGTCTTTTAAATTAATTGATATAAAAAATGTTGGCCCAGATATTCGTTTAAGATTAATACCAAAAAATATATAATATTTTATTTATTGGCGTGTTACAATATCATGTTATAATGATGTCAATAAATACAATAAGTAATGATATAGTAGTCAAAGCAATCACAGGATTATTATGAATATTATTGAAAGCGATACTATGGCAAATAACGCTAAAATTGCTATCGCTGTCGTTAGATTTAATCGATTCGTTAATAACAATTTACTGGAAGGAGCTGTTGATATTTTAAAAAGAATTGGACACATAAAGGATGAAAATATAACCATAATTTGGGTACCAGGTGCTTATGAATTACCATTAACTTCACAAGCATTGGCTATTAGTCACAAATACGATGGACTAATAGCTTTAGGTACAGTGATTCGTGGATTTACTGCACATTTTGAATTTGTTGCAAAAGAATGTAGTTATGGGCTATCTAAAATTTCCATGGAAAACACTTTACCTATTGGATTTGGATTACTTACTACAGATAATATTGGTCAAGCTATAGAACGTTCAGGTATTAAATCTAATAACAAAGGATCTGAAGCTGCTTTGGCTGTTTTAGAAATGATTAATATACTAAAAATAATCAAAAATAGTTCTTAACATATATAAGAATACGAAAGGAATTATGTGAAAACAATTAGTAGAAGACGTGCTCGTGAATGTGCATTACAAGCATTGTATTCTTGGCAATTATCTCAAAATAATACTGAAGAAATAGAACATTATATTATAAAAGAACAAGATATTCAAAGTTTTAATATTTCTTATTTTCATGAATTATATATTGGAGTAATAAGTTGTGCGGAAGAATTAGATAAATTAATGATGCCGTATCTATCTCGAAATTTGGAACAATTAGGTTATATTGAACATTTAGTGTTGCGTATTGCATTATTCGAGCTTACTAAATGTAGTAACACTATACCATATAAAGTGGCCATTAATGAAGCAATTGAGCTTGTAAAAAATTTTGGAGCTGAAAAAAGTCATAAATTTATTAATGGAGTATTAGATAATATAGCCGATCAACTCTATGTTTGTAAAAAAATAATTTTAAAAACACAGTGATTGTTTTCATCGATCACACATCAGTTTAGGCGTTTGCTGATATAATCATAGCGTGATTCATGATTAATAACTTGAAATTATCTAAAATATGGTGCTTGTTTGCCACTGGTTTTGGTTTGGGGACAATTTCTTGTCTACCAGTAGGAACTGTAGCGTCATTATTGGCAATACCAATATGGTGGATTTTGATGTATTTATTTCCATTTCAGTTTTATTTTTTGTTTCTGATTATTGGGATAGGATTGGGTATATATTTTTGTGATCACACTACTAAAATCATTGGTATTCATGATCCTCAATCAATCGTTTGGGATGAATTTATTGGCATGTGGATAACATTAAGTGTAGTACCAGTACCAATACATAATAATTGGTTATGGACGATCATCGCTTTTTTGTTATTTAGAATTTTTGATATCGTAAAACCCTGGCCAATTTCCTGGTGTGACCGCGAAATAAAAGGCGGATTTGGAATCATCATAGATGATATATTGGCAAGTATTTTATCAATTTGCATCATTTTATTGCTAATGCATTTATTTTATTAAAATATTTACATATATATATATGCTGAATGCTGAACTATAGTTGAGTTAATTGTATTGTGTTAGATCATTCATTCAAAACGTCATCATACCACAAACACTACATCATGTGATGTAGTGTTTGTGGTTTCAATGTATCCATTTTATAATTTTTTTATAAATACCTATACTATCTAATCCAAGCTCAGACAACATCTCTGATTGTGAACCTTGGGGAATAAAAAAATCAGGCAAACCAATATTTAAAACTGGAACTGATAATTTATTCTTCATAACAAATTCATTTACCCCACTTCCGGCCCCCCCCACTATTGTATTTTCCTCTAATGTTATTAACACTTGGTGATTTTTAGAAAGATTTTTTATTAGTTTTTCATCTAATGGCTTAACAAATCTCATGTCCACTAAAGTTGCATTTAATTCAGATGCAACATTATAAGCTGACTGTAATAAAGTTCCAAAATTAAGAATAGCGATACAATGTCCCTTACGACGTATTACACCCTTACTTAAAGGTAAAGTATACAATTCCGTTGTATCTAGTAAATTACCAGGCACAGCATATCCTTTAGGATAACGTACAACACTAGGCCCATACCGATAACGATATCCTGTATATAACATCAGCTTACATTCACACGCATCACTTGGAGTCATTATTATCATATTCGGAATACAACGTAAATACGACAAATCAAAAGCACCTTGATGAGTTTGTCCATCTGCTCCAACAATACCTCCTCGATCAACAGCAAATAATACAGGTAAATTTTGAATTGCTATATCATGAATTACTTGATCATATGCGCGTTGCAAAAATGTTGAATAAATAGCGACAATAGGTTTATAACCTGCTATAGCTAATCCAGCAGCAAATGTCACAGCATGTTGCTCAGCAATTGCAACATCAAAGTATTGTTTTGGAT
Source organism: Blochmannia endosymbiont of Camponotus sp. C-046 (assembly GCF_023585865.1). Classification (NCBI taxonomy): domain Bacteria; kingdom Pseudomonadati; phylum Pseudomonadota; class Gammaproteobacteria; order Enterobacterales; family Enterobacteriaceae; genus Candidatus Blochmanniella; species Blochmannia endosymbiont of Camponotus sp. C-046. The sequence continues at coordinate 394,472 of NZ_CP097752.1, read as the reverse complement.
ATTTCTGAGAAAAGATACTCATTCCGGAGCCTTCTCTCATCGCAGGGGTAATTCCTATAATCTTATTATCTCGAGCAGCAACTTGGCATAACCAATCACCAAAAATCGTAGAATAAGTTATATTTTTAGAATGTTCTACCGGTAATGATCCGCTTTCAGGATCAAATTTTGGCACTGCGTGCCATTTAATAGGATCTTTTTCTGCAGGTTCATATCCAAAACCTTTTTTGGTAATAACATGTAAAAATTGTGGACCTTTCATATCACGTATATTTTTTAACATATATATTAATTCTAATACATCATGCCCGCTGATAGGACCAATATAATTAAAACCAAGTTGAGAAAATAATGAACTTGATGTACCGCTGCTAGAATTATTGATTGGGTTACTAATATGTTTGATCAATTTCTTAGTTGATAAAACATCAGACAATATTTTGTTATTATCTATTTTTAAATCCAAATATACTTGTTCTGATGAAATATGAGTATGATGATTATTCAATGCTCCTACGTTTTCTGAAATAGACATTTCATTATCATTTAAAATAATCAATAAATCAGATTTTATAGATCCAGCATGATTCATTGCTTCAAAAGCCATCCCAGCAGTTATAGCTCCATCCCCTATAACACATACAGTACGCCGTCCTAGCATTTCTCGTTCTGCAGCTATTGCTAAAGCTAACCCTGCGCTAATCGAAGTAGAAGAATGTCCTACTGATAACACATCATATTCACTTTCATCGCGACAAGGAAAAGGATGTAACCCATGCCGCCTTCTAATACTAAAAATACGTTCGCGCCGACCCGTAAGAATTTTATGTGGATATGCTTGATGCCCTACATCCCAAATTAAATAATCAAATGGAGTATTATATACATAATGCAATGCTACAGTAAGTTCTATAGTTCCTAATCCAGATGCAAAATGTCCACTAGATCTACTGACACTAGTTAAAAGAAATTGACGTAATTCATTACATAATGTTGTTAAATAATCTTCAGATAATTGTCTTAATTCTTTAGGAGTATTGATCAAACCTAATATAGGATATTTATTTAAATTACAGTTCATATTAAATTTTATCTAATATTATTTATGTATGTAATATTAGTTGTTACGTTTAATAATATAACGTGAAAATGCAGATAAAATATTAACGTTATAACCTAATTTCGCAATATATTTTAAAGATGTTAATGATTCACAATATAAATCTTGAGCTTTAGTACGAGCTGTTCTTAATCCTAATATCTTCGGATAAGTGTTGATGTCATTATCTTTCGATTGCATACTGCGATTTTTTTCATGATCATATGAATGTGAAACATCTATAATATCGTCTTGTATTTGAAAAGCCAATCCTATAGTTGCAGCATAATGATCTAGAAATGCCAATACATCGTTGTCATAGCTCTTATTTCCTGCTGCTAAAGCTCCAATGCGAACTGCAGCTCGAATTAACGACCCTGTTTTGTGCTGGTATATGGCTTCTAATTGTGTGGCTGAAATATTTTTATTATTTTTACTAATTAAATCTAAAGATTGACCTAAACACATTCCATTAGCGCCACTGGCGGCAGCTAATGTAGCAATCATTTTTAAGCGAGCTTGATCTGTGACAGTTGGCATATGTGCTTCTGAAAGAATAGTAAAAGCTAATGTATGAAGAGCATCTCCTGCTAAAACAGCAATAGATTCTCCAAATTTGACATGACATGTTGGACGTCCTCTACGCAATTTATCGTTATCCATAATGGGTAGATCATCGTGAATGAGAGAATAAGCATGTATACACTCAATAGCAGCGGCTGGAGCATTAAGATTTGACGATCTAATACCAAACAATTTACCTATTTGATAAACTAAAAAAGGACGTAAACGTTTTCCTCCCAACAAAACACTATAACGTATTGCTTGTATAAGAAGAGATACATCTTGTTTAAGAAATATAACCAAATAACGTCTAATAGCGTCGTCAACTCGTTGATGACTGTCACGTAACTCATTAACTAAATCAATCATAAACATAATATTTCAATATACCGTAATACAAACACTATTAGATGTGTATATGTAAATATACATGCACGTACATAATAATATTACATAATAAAAATATCTATATGTTAGTAGAATTATTTTTATAAATTTGTATATTGATTATGTATATAATAGCTTATCACAATTTTTGGCGATAAACCGAAAAAAAGATCGTGGCATTATATAAATAGTAATATTTATATAATATATTATTGCTATATCTAATATATCGTTCTTATGCTTATCTATCTTAGTAGATAAAATATTTATATGAAAATAATTATAAAATTATCACCAGAAATCACAATAAAAAGTCGTGCTGTACGAATTTTTTTTATAAAAATTTTGATTAGCAACATCAAAACTATTTTTAAAAAAAATAACGAATTAGCATCAATTGTACGTCATTGGGATTATCTTGAAGTAATATGTAACAATAACCAAAAAATATGCGCTATTTTAGTGAATATTCCTGGCATTCATCATTTCTTTTTAATTAAAAAACATATATTTCATTCTTTACAGGATATTTATGAAAAAATTATACTCAGTTTGAACTACGATATTAAATTATCAGGAACAAGTTTTTGTGTGCGAGTTAAACGCCGTGGTAAACATAATTTCACTTCACAGGAAGTTGAACATTATTTAGGAAATAAATTATGTCAAAATATAAATAATATTAGAGTTAACTTAACACAACCTGAAAAAACTATATATTTAGAAATCAAAGATAATCAACTTTTTATAATTATTAAACGTTATGAAGGATTAGGAGGTTTTCCGATAGGTACGCAACAAGAAGTGTTGTCATTAATTTCAGGAGGATTTGATTCAGCAGTTGCTAGCTATATGTTAATTCGGAGAGGATGTAAAGTTAATTATTGTTTTTTTAATTTAGGTGGAGCTACGCATGCTATTGAAGTATGTAGAGTGATATATTTTCTATGGAATAAATTTAGTAGTTCTCATAAAATAAAATTTATTTCTATTGATTTTTCAGAAGTCATCAAAGAAATTATTGATAAAATAAAAGATAACCAAATAGGAGTAGTGTTAAAACGTATGATGATACGTACTGCATCATTGGTAGCCAATCGTTGTAAAATTACCGCGTTGATAACAGGAGAAGTTCTAGGACAGGTATCAAGCCAAACTTTAAGCAACCTAACACTCATTGACAATGTTTCTAATCATGTAATATTTCGTCCTTTAATTGCTTACGACAAAGAAAAAATTATTGATTTAGCTCGAAAGATAGGGACAGAAATATTTTCAAAATCTGTTCCAGAATATTGTGGAATAATATCAAAAAAATCAACCACAAAAACAACAAAACAACTCATTGAGTTTGAAGAAAATAATTTTGATTTCACTGTATTAGACCGTGCAGTGTCTCAATCCTATGTAATAGACATACAAAATATTCCTGATCAAATCATCAATCAACATGTATTGCAAATAGAAACGAAAAAAATATTAGACACTAATGATATAGTGTTAGATATACGAACAGAAATTGAACAAGAAAAAAATCCTCTTTTTCTCAACAATATAGAAATGATAAAAATACCTTTTTATAAACTAATAGGTCAATTTTATAAATTAGATCCAGATAAAGTATATTTATTATATTGTGATCATGGCATAATGAGTAGATTACAAGCAATACATTTGTATGAACAAGGATTCCGTAATGTAAAAATATACAGACCACCTAAATAATATATCAGGTAATTATATCTCGAACAAATATTCAATCAAAAATTTTAACTAAAAAATCAAAATAATTATACTATAGTAATAGTGATGTTTGTATAGTTTATAAAAACCAATTAATGTAGAGTATTACTCACTATAACACACAGAAAAGATATAATTAATGAAAAAAATAATACTAACCATGCTCCTGTCATGTCTAATAAAAATCCACCTACAATCCCACCGAACCCTATACCTAAAAATTGACCAATAGAATAAATACTAATAGTAGTTCCTTTATATTTTTTTAGAGCTTCTTTATTTATCAAAGCAGGTAATATTGTTTCTATTATACTAAATGCTATAAAAAATAACTGCATTCCGAGCAAAAACATCTTATAGTAAGATATGTTAATGAACATAATTAATTCAGATAAAAATAAAATACTCATACAAGCAATTAATATTTTTTTTGCATAATTTTTACCTTCAGAATAAAAAATACATGCCACTACTGCAACCGAAGATATTAGCATAATAACACTATAAATTTCCCAATGGATACTCAGAGGAAATCCTAAATTGATCATTGTTTTAGGTAAAACAATAAGATTTAACATTAAAATAGTGTGTATAAAAAATATGCTGACATTTAATTTTATTAATTGTGAATGAGTTAATATTTGTTTAATGTTATCGAATATCATGAACAAATTTTCATCGTTTTTCGCACAATGAGAAGAAATAGGTGGTTTTATAATATAAGTTAGAACAATAGCTAATATAGCTAATATACTAATACTATGAAATAGTCCGTTTAATCCAAACCTATCAGTAATAATTGGTCCAAAAACCATAGAAGCAGCAAAAGCTATACCAACACTCATTCCAACTGAAGCCATAGCTTTTACGTGATGTTGTTCTCGTACGGAATCTAACAATAATGCTATAAGTACGCTACCAATAGCTCCTGATCCTTGTAGCGCTCGTCCTGTGATAACTCCCCAAATATTATTAGTAGTGGCCGCTATTTCACTTCCCAAAATAAACAACACTAATCCTCCGACAATAACAGATTTACATCCAATTTTATCAGACATAAGTCCAAAAGGTAATTGACACATTATTTGCATTAGGCCATATATTCCAATAGCTATACCTATTAAACTGCCATTTACTCCTTGTAAAGAAACAGCATGAATGGTTAAAACAGGTAATATCATAAATACTCCTACCATGCGTAACGCGAATATCATGCTTATTCCTAATATAGTAAGAAATTCTTTTTTAGTCATTATAATATTTTAATGGATAAATATAGAAAATATACTAAACTTAATATTTTAAAAACATCGATATATATGAAATATTAAAAAATTTTATGAATATTGAAAAATACCATATTATTTATTCATTACATTGATAGTATTACATATACGTGTTTATAGTAATACATTTTTATGTAGCAAACAAAATACCATCTAAGGATAAAAGTAAATTTAAAGACACTATGACGACAAGAGATAAAAAAAACATTTTTTTTGCCCACAAACTATCATTGTTAATTATTTTATAACCATACAATCCCACATATAACCACCATGCATTCATTATACTAATGATGATTAAAAACATGTAACTAGTATATCCCATAGCAGTAAATACTATATTTGCTACAATAAATCCAATTATATAAACAACCATATGATTTTTAGTAGACTCCACTCCCTTTTGAATAGGGAAAGTTGGAATAAAAGCTACTTTATAATCATGTAATCGTAAAATACTAATGGCATAAGAATGCGGGACTTGCCACAAACTAAACATTATTAACAATATCAAAGCTCCTACATCAAATTGATTTGCAACGGTACAATATCCAATGATTGGCGGCATCGCTCCTGATATACTACCCACTATTACGCTATAAATAGATCTACGTTTCATCCATAGACTATATACACCGACATATATAAATAAACCTATTGCTGCTAAAAATACTGTTAAAAAATTTCTAGTAAAACCCAAAAATAAAAACCCAGATATACTTAAGATTACTGCATATAATATACTTTTATTTAAAAAAAGTTGATTGTATTTTACTAAGACTCTATGTTTAGTTCGCTCCATAACCGCATCAATATCTCGATCAATAATATTATTTAACACACAACTAGCAGCTATAATTAAGGCTATCCCTATAATCATAGGGATAAATAAAGGATAAGATACATGCTTTCGTGAGGCTATTAAAAACCCCCCTATAGATGACATTATATTACCTACAACAATTCCTGGTTTTATTAAATGAAAATAATATTTCATCATAACAATTAAATTATATTAGTCAAATCATCAAATTATAATGCAAATGTGTCATAATCCACACGCTTCCTAACACAAGAATAAAAACAATAAACACTGTGAATATTAAAGATATTAAACTCCATGCTTGATTAGACATATTTCCCACATGTAAAAAGAAAATTAAATGAACGAAAATCTGAATTACTGAGCAAGATACGATGATATTTATTAATATTTCTTTATTCATTGTGTCATATGATGCAACCACAAAAAATGGAATAATTGTCAAAACAACAGATAACACAAATCCAATTAAATATGATTGCTGTGTTGTATATCCATTCTTCATGAATCATAGTACTCCTATTAAATATACTTCAGTAAATACACATATCCATATAATATCGAGAAAATGCCAGAACAAACCTAAACACTGCATTCGTATGTAATTAGTGTATGTTAATCCTTCATATATAATATGTATAATCATTACTACAATCCAAATAAGACCCCCTATCACATGTAAACCATGAGTCCCTACCAAAGTAAAAAAAGAAGAAAGAAATGCACTGCGACACGGGTTGTTTCCTAATTTAATTAAATGATGAAATTCATATATCTCCATGCTAATAAAACATAGCCCTAATAAAAAAGTTATACCCATCCAAATATTTATTTGTTTCATATATGATTTTTCAGCATACATCATAACTTTACCATAAGTCAGGCTACTTAATAACAAACAACAAGTTTCTATGAACACAAAAGGTAATGAAAATATATCTTTACTCGAAGAAAAATTTACTGTGCTATTATGCAATACCAGATATATTGCAAATAAACTTGCAAATAAAATACAATCACTCATTATGTATAACCAAAAACCAAATATTGTCTTTATATTTAAATTGTTATGTTTATACATTATTAACACATTCAATTTCTTTAATTTTATCTATTGATACGTAATATTCCGTATCATCATTAAATGTATGAATAATCCAAGTTGCTATTATTCCAACCACACTAAAAATAACGAGCCACCATATATACCAAATCATAGAAAATCCAAATAATAAACTGAAAAAAGATATAACAATACCAGAACAAGTATTTTTAGGCATATGTATAGATTGATATTGATCAGCACAAGAATATACGTTTCTATTATTTTTTACATACCAAAAAACATCACGATCGTTGTTTATGATAGGAATAATCGCAAAATTATAAAATGGCGGGGGAGAAGCAACAGCCCATTCTAAAGTAGATCCATTCCATGGATTTCCATTTATATCTTTATATTTATCACGATGTACAATACTGACTGCTATTTGAATACATTGACACAGAATACCCAACCCAATCAATATAGTGCCTATTGATGCAGTTATTAACATTGACGAAAATATTGGATCAATATGTTGGCTTAAACGACGAGTCATACCCATAAACCCTAAAATATATAACGGCATAAACGCTATATAAAATCCAACCATCCAAAACCAAAAAGCTCGTTTCCCCCATTGTTCATTCAACATATAACCAAAAGCTTTAGGAAACCAATAAGTAGCACCAGCAAAACAACCAAACAATACCCCTCCAATGATAACATTATGAAAATGTGCAATTAAAAACAAACTATTATGTAATACAAAATCAGCTCCAGGAACAGATAATAATACTCCAGTCATGCCTCCTATGGAAAATGTAATAATAAATCCAATAGTCCACATCATTGGAGAAGTAAAAATAATTTTTCCTCGATACATAGTAAATAACCAGTTAAACACTTTTACTCCGGTTGGAATGGCAATGATCATAGTCATAATACCGAAAAATGCATTGACGTTAGCACCTGCACCCATGGTAAAAAAATGGTGCAACCATACACAAAAAGATAATATAGTAATAGCGATAGTAGCCCACACTAATGAAGTATATCCAAACAACTTCTTTTGTGAGAAAGTAGAAACAACCTCTGAAAATACACCAAATACGGGCAATACTAAAATATATACTTCTGGATGACCCCAAGCCCAAAATAGATTGATGTACATCATCATATTTCCACCTAAATCATTAGTAAAAAAATGAGTTCCTAGATAACGATCTAATGTTAATAAAGCGATAGTAACAGTCAAAATCGGAAAAGCTACAATGATTAATGTATTTGTGCATAAAGCAGTCCAAGTAAAAACTGGCATTTTCATCATTGACAATCCCGGAGCTCGCATGTATAAAATTGTAGTGAAAAAATTTATACCAGTTAAAGTAGTTCCTATTCCGGAAATTTGTATACTCCATATCCAATAATCAACACCAACACCAGGACTGTATTCTTTACTTGATAGCGGCGGGTAACCTGACCATCCTGTTTGAGCAAATTCCCCTATTCCTAAGGAAAGATTCATTAAAATTACACCCACCATAAACAACCAAAAACTCAAAGAATTTAAAAAAGGAAAAGCAACATCCCTCGCTCCAATTTGTAATGGAACCACTAAGTTCATTAATCCTATTACAAACGGAGTAGCCATGAATATGATCATAATTACTCCATGAGCAGTAATTACTTGGTTATAATGATGAGCTGAAAGAAATTCATACGATCCAGAAGAAGAGAGAGCTTGTTGCGCTCTCATCATGATTGCATCAGCAAAACCACGTAAAAACATAACACATGAGACTATAATATACATAATCCCAATTTTTTTATGATCTACAGAAGTAAACCATTCATTCCAAAGGTATCGCCATTTACTATAATATGTAATAACACCAGAAAGAATTATTCCAATAAAAAGAATAACGACGACTGTCGACATAATAACTGGATCTTCATATGGAATAGAATGTATTGTTAATTTTCCAAACATTACTTTATTATCCTTATATATTCACAACATTTCCTAAAACCATCATACTTTATACTAAAAAACATGAATTATATCTAAAAATATTCTTTTTTTTGATGTGAAAATTTATTAATTACATTATCAAATAAGTGGGGTTCTACATTGGAAAAATAAATGATCGGATGATATTCGCTAGGTTTAGCTAATTTCTCATACATTGACATATTATTAATTTGGTAAAGTGATTTTTGAGCTTTTTGTATCCATTGTTCAAATTCTTGTTTCGTTTGCGTAGCAACAACAGTAAATTTCATACCAGAAAATCCTCGACCACTAAAATTTGATGAAATACCTTTATATTGACCTGCCATGTTAGCTATTAAATATAACTCCGTACGCATTCCAGCCATCGCATAAATTTGCCCCCCTAATTGAGGAATAAAAAAAGAATTCATAACCGAATTAGAAGTAACGTTGAATTTTATTGGCGTATTTGCCGGAAAAACAAGCTCGTTAATAACTGCTATATTTTGTTTTGGATAAACAAAAAGCCATTTCCAATCTAATGATATAACATTAATAATAATCGGTGGTTCAATAGATGATACAATAGGGTTTTTAGGGTCTAATTTATGAGTAGATTTCCAAGTTACAGTCCCTAAAAACAGAATAATCAAAATTGGCACAGCCCACACTATAAATTCTATTTTTTTAGAGTTTACCCAATTAGGACTATATCGCGTATTTCTAAGATTAGACGCTCTATATTTTATAGTAAAAAAAACCGTCATCATAATTACCGGGACAACTATACTAAGCATTAATCCGAATGCGGTTAAGATCAATGAACGTTCCTCTATCCCAATTTGACCTTTAGGATTTAATAAAACTAAACTACTGCATCCATTTAATACTGTTGTCACGCTATATAGCAATAATGAAATACATATTTTTCTATGTTTGTATGCTCTGAATTTCATCAATAACTCTAATACGAATATATATATATGCATATATATATATTTGTTAAGTTTTTACATTAAACATCCTACTCCAAACCTTCATTAATGTAAATAAATTATATATATATCTAAAAAATCTTCATAACTACCATTGGTTAAAAGATGTTAAATATAAGTGAATATATTATTCAAAAATTAACTTCATTAGCAATGCCAAAACAACACTAAATACTCCATTACTTAGTAATTTGTACCAATACTTCTTATATTGCCATATAATTAGTTTCATTTTATTACCACACAAATTTAGAGCAAAAATTAATTTAATTAATTATTTCACATATCTATTTATTAATAGAATCATGTAATATTTATACATATGATGTTATTACAACTCAGTATATTAACAAATTCAAAAATATAAGTTAACCACTCAGTGGTTATTTATTAGATGTATATTTAAATTGAAGGCCTGTTATATTATGTAGTGTATAAAATAAAAATAAATAAATCGAGTACGCGTAATGATTCAAAATATTACATATTTAATGGAGATACGTTACTGTTATTCTATTCCACAGATATTGTTAAATACAGAATATTTGCGCAATCAATATATCTTTCTAAAAAATATATATTCATAAAATTTCATACTCAAAAAAATACTTTTCTTTTTAGAAGAAAATTATGAAGTAATTATTCGACATAAAATCATGGTGACATTGGATATAATTAAAATTATTATGAATTTTATTATCAAAAAAAATCAATTCAATTAATTGAACTACATACAGCAATATATACTTTTGTAAAATAATAAAAACTTTGTGCATGTTGTCATAATAAACATATATATTAAATATCAAAATTTAAAAATCAAAAACGGATATTGATTATAGATTTTAGAAATATATACAATATACGTACACAGAAATGCGGTAATAAAAAAGTTACCGTTGAAATAGGATCGCTTTTAACATTGCCGTATTATCTTATGATAGAATATAAGATAATAAAAATTGGGGATATTGTTATTATGATTAATACAAATAATCAGTTTTCACAATTTATAAGAAAAGATATTTAATTATGCATAGAAAATATATTTAACATAAAAATTAATATTCAACATAAATTATCGTTTTACTGTCCTCTATTAAAGAAGATACACAGATTTATTATTATGATGATTTCTAATAGCATGAAAATTCTAAAGTTTTTAAAAGCAAATCAGCATTATATGGAATGTACGATTCCACAGAATAATACGACAAAAAATAAATATACGGGAAAATTCAAGAATTCGTTGATATTATTACCAATGATATTATTTAGAATAAATAAACAATTAAATAACAAAACAGTATATCACTGTTCTCATAATGTTGAATTCTTTTCTATATTTAATAACACATAAACTGATAGTTTCAAAGCAATAAGATAACAAAATGTATAATACCAAATCAAACCTATAAACAAAAATCACTACAACTATTCTTGCTAAGAATAGTTAACTTTAAATTCAAGGAAAACATTACATAAAATTCACGTTACTATGATGTAGTAACGTTATCTAAAAATTAAATGTTAAATTATGGTTTCTAACTAATAAAAATTATTAATAATATATAAATACATCAAACTCAACGTTTCAAACAATGTTATCATACAACATAAATACAACAAAGATAAAAATATATTAGTTTCCCTTTTTGGAGAACAGTAATTAATTTCATTCTTGATTTAAAAAAATTAATTACAAGAAATTACATGTAACAATTGAATAAATCTATATTAAAGTGCATAAGTAACATTAAATTATTAAGGAATATCGATTGCAATAATAGTTATTTTAATTAATTGACTAATCAAATTAATTAAATTATAAATAATCAGTTCTCATCAATGGAAAATTTTTTCAACATATTTTTTACATACAATAGTGAGTCGTATATAAAATACAACAAGAATAGATAACACATATATAAATTTGTAAACATTTTCTATTATAGTCTTGCAAAATTTAATCAATAATCAATTAATGCAAACTATAACGCTCAATCATTGCTTCTTAATAGAATATGAATATTAAATTTAGTTTGAAATTTTTCATAAATTATATTATATCGAGGTTTACACAACAATTCGGTATAACAAGTATATAATACAAGAGGGTGCAATACATGCTACTATATAATATCCATATAATTTTACAACATTTTATTATCATCCTATGATAGTAATTCCAACAGTCATAGAACATACTATTCGCGGAGATCGATCATACGATATATTTTCTTTATTACTCAAGGAAAGAATTATCTTTATGACAGGAACAATTGAAGATAGCATAGCTAATTTGATTGTTGCTCAGATGATTTTTTTAGAATCAGAAAATTCAGAAAAAGACATCCACTTGTATATTAACTCTCCGGGAGGAGTAATCACTGCAGGGATGTCGATATACGATACTATACAGTTTGTAAAACCTGATGTTAGTACATTTTGCATGGGGCAAGCTGCGTCAATGAGTGCTTTTCTATTAGCCTCTGGTACTAAAGGTAAGCGATTTTGTTTGCCGAATGCTCGAATCATGATTCATCAACCATTAGGATGTTTTCAAGGACAAGCTACTGATATTGCTATTCATACCAGAGAAATATTAAAAATTAAAAACAATATCAATAAGCTTATGGCCAAACATACCGGACAATCTATTGATGCTATCAATAAAGATACAGAACGAGATTGTTTTCTATCTGCTGATGAAGCCATGAAATATGGATTGATAGATTGTGTATTATCTCAACGAATATAAATTTAAATTATTACTTGATTTATATTTTTTATCGTAATCAATCATACATAATAAATTTTATGTCTGAATTTGTTATTTATATATCAAAATAATTTATAGCTTATTTTTACATTAATTAATCGTAAACGGAAGGATATCAAACTGTGAACGATAATCATCAAGATCATTCAAAAAATATATTATGTTGTTCATTTTGTGGAAAAGATCAAAATCAAGTATTAAAATTAATTGCTGGATTGTCAGCTCATATTTGTGATACATGTGTTGCTTTATGTAAAGATATAATTATCCAAGAAAGTCAAGATAAAATAATTAACGAACAATCAATTACATACCCCACACCTTGTGAAATCAAAAATTATTTAGACGATTACGTTATTGGACAGGAATATACTAAAAAAGTACTATCAGTAGCAGTATATAATCATTACAAACGTTTACGTAATGAAAAGATATGCGCAAATAATACAAAATTATTTAAAAGTAACATTTTATTAATCGGTCCTACAGGAAGCGGTAAAACATTGTTAGCAGAAACATTAGCTCGGTTTCTTAACGTACCATTTGCTATATCAGATGCTACTACTTTGACAGAAGCGGGCTACGTAGGTGAAGATGTAGAAAACGTTGTACAGAAATTATTACAACGATGTAATTATGACGTGAATAAAGCACAACAAGGAATTATTTATATAGATGAAATAGATAAAATATCTAAAAAATCAGAAAATCTTTCTATTACTCGAGATGTTTCCGGGGAAGGAGTACAACAAGCTTTATTGAAGTTGATTGAAGGGACCACAGCTGCGGTACCCCCACAAGGGGGGCGTAAACATCCTCAGCAAGAATTTATACAAGTAGATACTACTAATATTCTTTTTATTTGTGGGGGTGCTTTTTTTGGTTTGGATCAAATTGTTCAGCAACGCACTACTAGCAAACGTACAATTGGCTTTCGAGTTTTAGAAAATAACAACGATATAACAAAAAACACTGAGCATGCATTATTAACACAAATTGAGCCAGAAGATTTAATTAAATTTGGTTTAATTCCAGAATTTGTTGGTCGACTTCCAATAATTTCTATTTTAGATGAACTGAGAGAAAAAGAATTAATTAAAATCTTAAAAGAACCAAAGAATGCTTTAATAAAACAATATGAAACATTATTTCATATTGATGGAGTGAAATTAGAATTTTCCGAAACATCATTGATTGCTATTGCTAAAAATGCTATGGAAAAAAAAATTGGTGCTCGTGGACTGAGAACTATCCTAGAGAACATATTATTAGATATAATGTTTGAGTTACCTTCTCAAAATAATATAGATAAAATAATAATTGACGAATCAGTAATATTTGGACAATCAAAACCACTGTTGATCTACACTTCATCATAAAATTAGCCAAACTTAAGTGTATTCTCTCGTAGAATAATAACTACATGTAAACACTTCTTATACATTGGGAATAAAAAATTCATTACATCATAATCTCTTACACTACTGTAAATATAAGATTGAAAAAATTTGCATATAATGTTAATCATCAATGCATGACTATTTTTAGTTATAATGTTGTTATTAAAAACAATTATAATTGAAATAAAAACTTTAAATAATTAATTATTTTTTATTGAAAAATTTTTTCCAAATAAAAAAATTTTCATTTCTTTTTCAAGTATTGTACGATCTGAAGTATTCATCATATTTAATTTATTTTCATTGATTAAAATAGTTTGCTTATCTTTCCATTGCATCCATGCAATTTTAGAGATATGTTCATAAATATACTTTCCCAAAGCTCCTGGATAACATGGAGCATCTAATTTTTCAGCATATCTTTTTAAAAAAATACAATAAACTATTTTGGACATTATTAAAATCCCGTATTGTAACAATCATTTTATGAAAATTTGGATATTTAATGTTTACTATATTATAACTGTAATTTCTGTAGTAGAGTAGAAATTGGTTTAGGTAATCCAATAGTTGGGGGATGTATCAAATCATACCAAATCCCATCTTTTTTATAATTTACCTTCTTGTTTATATTGATCAATATTGGTTTGATTTCTAAATCAATATTACTCAATTTATGTTTTAAAATAGACAGATTTATACGTTGATTACTATTAAGATTGTAGTTTAATAACCAATTATTTAATACTTTAAGATTAGAAAATTCAGGAAAACAAAACAATCCACCCCATATTCCTTGATATGATCGTTTTTCCAGCCATATCATTTTCATTTGATACTGTTGTGACAATAACAACAGAAACCAGATAGTTTTCTTAAGTAATCTTTTTTGAAGTTTTTTTCTGGGATATTGATCAGCACAATGATTCAAAAAAGATTGACAATTTTCTTGAAGAGGACAATCACTGCAAAGTGGATACATGTTAGTACATATTAATCTCCCAAGATCCATCATAGCTTGATTAAAAGCCGCGACTTCTACATTAGGAAGCAATTGCTCGATTAATAACCATAGTTTATTATTCACCTTAGAACTATTTCTTGATAAATAATAATCAAGGGCATAATATCTAATTAATATCCGTTTTACATTACCATCAAGAATAGGATAATGCTGATCTAATGTTAATGACAATATAGCTCCTGCAGTAGATTTTCCAATACCAGGAAAAGAAATAAGAGTATCGAAATCTTTTGGGAAATTACCATGATAATAATTTAAAATAATATTAGCTGTTTTATGCAGATTCCTAGCCCGTACATAATATCCTAATCCGCTCCACAAAAATAATACTTCATCTAATTCCGCTGTCGCTAATTGTTTAATTGTTGGAAATTTTGAAATAAATCGTTCATAATAAACAATTACAGTTTTTACTTGTGTTTGTTGTAACATGATTTCAGATAACCAAGTTTTATACATTGTTTTATTCAATTGCCACGGTAAATCTTGCGTTCTATATTTCTTATACCACAGTAGTATTTTTTCTGAAAAAATAATATCTTGAGCCATATGTTTTTATGTTATATAAAAAATCAAACGTAATTAAATATTATCCACATAGTACATAACTAACTAAAAATCCTATTAAAAGATATTCTTAAAAAATTAAAAATAATTACACTAAATAACAACACCGGATTAATTTTTCGTTAAAGTAAGTATAAATGTTTCAATTAACCAATAAGATATGAAATCTAATTCAAGAATTAATATGTTAATTTGTAATTATTTATTTAAAATGTCACTATACGATAAACCATTTTTTTGAGATATAAAAAATTTATCAATCCTGTTGTTTACTAATGACTAAAAATAGTATTCATATATCAGTACATATACGTTGAGTATAAATCAACTCATATGCACATTTTTAATGAAATTAAAAGTGATTATTGTAAATGTTTACTAAAAATGGCACAAACATCACAAACATTTTTAATATAATGCTGTATTCTAAGTATCTCAATTAAAATTCAGATATTTTATCTCTTTATCACAATCCCTAATTTTTTTATTTATACTGATTATCTATTTTTAAAAAACAAGCACACAAAAACAACCCTTTCAAATATTCTGTGTTCAATTGAAATTTGAAATTTATAAAACATATACAATCAAAGTTATCTATCAAAATTTGATATAATCTTTTAATTTTAATAAAATTAAATAAAAATTGAATCAATTAATTCATCATCATTGTATTAAAATAAGTGCATTTTTTAAAACCTATAATTTTAGTATCACTTCAAATTATATTTCTGATAACGACAATTAATGCGTGAATTAACAATTCCACTGTTAAAATTAGTCAATATTTCTATCAAAAATTAACATTTCTTATTATATATGAAATAAAACTATTAAATATAAATTCAAATGATAAATTTTAAAACTTAACGTATTATTATTTTTAGTATTGTTATTAAAATTTTTTAAAATAACACATATTATTTGTTGTACTTAAGATTGATTCAACCAACTTTCCAAAATTACTCCAGCTGAAAGTGCATTGATGTTAATATTTGGTTTAACACATAAATAATTACAGCAATATTCGGAATAGTTTAAACGCGCTTCACTTGTACTAAAACGCTCATCATGCATCTTGACTGTAACAGGAAGTTGCTCTTTCAGTTGCATAGCAAATATTTTTGCCAAAATCGTAATAGGTTGTTCACTTCCATCTATTTTTAAAGGTAATCCTACTACTGCAATTGTTGGTTTCCACGTATTATAAATATTTTTAATATGTTTCCAATTAGGAACGCCAGATTCTGACCGTAATACAGTCAGAGGTTGTGCAGTATAGGTCAATGTTTGACCTATAGCCACACCTATGTGCTCAGTACCAAAATCAAAACCCATGACTATATCAACACCACCAATTGACATCACGCGTGACCTGTCTGGGCAGCAATACTACAAATATCAATGCCCAATATTTTTGCAGCTGCACGCCAACGAGCAACAATAGGCGTGTGAAACAAAATTTTTTCATTAGCCGGAGCGGTAAGCCAAGTATTTTCCATTAGTTCATGTTCTAATTGACCTTTATCCCATCCAGAATAGCCAAGCGCCACTAACACATCTTTTGGTTGATTCGGGGTTCCTAAAGTTTCTAAGATATCTTTAGAAGTAGTAATCATAGCTTTTGAAGAAATATTAACACTAGAACCGAAACCTTTTTTGGGAGTATGTAAAATAAAACCTCGATCATCCAATAAAGGACCTCCAGAAAACACTGGACTATCTAATCGAATAGACGGGTCACGTATGGGAGATACAATTTTCAAATTGTTTAATATTGTCTCTACTGTGCATCGTGTAACTAGTTTATTAATAACAATACCCATAGCACCTGTGTTATTATGCTCACAAATATATACCACTGATTGTTTAAATAATGGGTCTTTCAGTGCAGGCATAGCTATTAGAAAATGATTTTGTAAATTTATTATCTTATGTATTGACATAAACTACTTATAAATTTATGTATTAAAATACAAGTCTAAAAATTAAATTCATTATTTTGTATAAATTAATTCATACTGTTTCTATCAATGATTATTCATTTATTTCTATATAAACCATGATTCAATTTAAAAGTATTTAAATGTTTTTAAATTGTTGTTAAAACAATATGTATTGTGCAAACATGTTAATAATATTTTGTTACACTGATAACGTTGTAAATTTAAAAGATCAATACTAATTGATATCACATCTTCAACATATGTTTGTTATGTAACACATGTGTATTTTAATTGTTGTATTAAAATTAACCGAAACTACTACGTATTCAAAATATCTAAAAAATCCTCAATACATATAGTACATATCAAATATGTTTGTTTGATAAAAACTGATAAAAAAATTTATAATATTAATTCATCATATAAATCTAATGCACTTTATTATATTTAAAAAAATATTTATTGTATATGCATATTTCATAAAAATTTTTGCAAAATTTAATCAATTTTAATTATCACATTTGCATAAATTATAATATTTATTATTAAATTAAAATTAAGTATCAATTTTAATATATATCAACATACATAAATGAAATTTTTTAATTTTTTATTAAAATCATCAACAATTGATTACATAATTTTTAATTTTTCACACAAACATATCCGTATTTACATGTAAGATCAATATCAATCTATCAATCTTATTATTGTATACTTATTGATCAACTAACTACATATTCATATTAGTAAAAATCATTTCAAATTTACTTAAAAAATAAATATAAAAATATTAGAGCGATGTAAATTTTAAACCAGCTGCATCACGAAGAAGATCTGCCTTATCAACTTTTTCCCAAGGAAAACATTCACGACCAAAATGACCATACACAGCTGTTTCTTTATAAATCGGTTTTAATAAATCTAACATAGCAATCAAACCATAAGGACGAAAATCAAAAAAGTTTTTTATTAATTTCATCAAAATATCATGTGATCTTTTTTCTGTTCCAAAAGTTTCAATACTCATAGAAATTGGATGCGGAAGACCAATTGCGTAGGAAATTTGAAGCTCACAACGATCTGCTAACCCGGCCGCCACAATGTTTTTAGCTACATATCTCGCTCCGTAAGCAGCCGAACGATCTACCTTCGAAGGATCTTTTCCAGAAAAAGATCCGCCACCATGCCGCGCCATACCTCCATAAGTATCTACAATAATTTTTCTTCCAGTTAAACCACAATCACTAATAGGACCCCCTATAACAAAACGTCCCCCAGGATTAATCAGAAATGTAGTGCTATTAGACAACCATTTGTTAGGCAACACTGGTTTAATGATTTCTTCCATAGCAGCTTCTTTTAAATCTGTTAACTTTACATCACAAGCATGTTGAATAGACAACACAACCGTGGTGATACCAATTATCTTACCATTCTCATAAGCAACGGTTACTTGGCTTTTCGCATCTAACCCCAACCAAGGTAGCACCCCACTTTTTCTTACTTGAGACTTTCTTTTAATTAAACGATGTGCATATGTTATCGGAGCAGGCATCAGAACATTAGTCTCATTAGTAGCGTATCCAAACATTAATCCCTGGTCACCTGCTCCTCGTTGTAATTCATTTGTATTACTTTGATCAATACTACATTGAATATCTGAAGATTGTTTATTAATTACACTCAAAATTACGCATGAATTTGCATCGAACCCCATATCTGAATGAACATAACCAATATCACGAATAGTATTTCTAGCGATTTCTTCCATATTTACCCAGGCAGTGGTGGTAATTTCTCCACCTATTATTACTATGCCTGTCTTAACATAAGTTTCACACGCAACACGAGCTCTTGGATCTTGCGCTAGGATAGAATCCAATATAGCATCAGAAACCTGATCTGCAATTTTATCTGGATGACCTGCTGATACGGATTCAGATGTAAATGAATATTGTGACATGTATCATATCCTTTCTAGTGTAGAATTGTGATCTTACATTAATTGATCCAAATATAAGTATGGTAAATTTATTTGGATCAATCATTATACAAAATTATTTTATGTAAATCCCATACATTATGATTTCTTTTACATTTAATAGTAAATTAACATTATTAAATTTACAACATCAAATATTAATAAAGTAGTTTACATAATTTATTAATAGATCATAAAAAAATTTTTTTAAAAATATTTCCATTTCTAATATTTTTCATCTTCTATTTGTATAGGCATATAGTCACTAATTTTCATCTTTATACACTTATTAATTTCTATTATCGAATCATGCGTTTTAATTGATTTATTAAAGAAATAAATTATCTCACTCAATATCACTACGTACGTAAATTTAAAATTTCTGACAAACATTAAATATTTATGCAAACCAATATTTTATGTATCATTTTATAATGATGTTTGTGCCCTGTGTTATAGAAAATAATCAAATTAAAAAAAATAAACAAACATAAAACTTGTGAGTGATATAATTTACTATATAAATATCATCTATACATTTAAATATAGGATAATTTAAGCATATTTATAAAATTTTTTAAATCTGAACACTCTATTTGATTATAATTTTATCGATAGACTGGATTTAAACCTTTACAAATATCAATTTATGCAAACATTCTATTTGATTTTACTCAAATCATATTTGATATATAAAAACTATTTTATAAAACTAATTAAATAACGGAAATCCATGGACACTTTAAATTATAAAAAAAATGATAACTCCTTATTTTTAGATCCCTTTGTATTTTTACAATTTAAATGAGAATTGGATCCTTATAATAATAGAGGGGTAATTACTAGGGTACCTTATGATATGGCTACCTCTGGACGCTCAGAAAACAAATTTGGACCAACAGTTATTAGACAAGCTGCACTGTAGAACAAGCATCTATTAATTTAACCTAGAACATTTTCGTTGGCCTTGGAGTATGTATGAATGTACGAAAAAAGTTGACATGTAGTTAACTGTGAAAAAATTTAGTATTCAAAATTGAAGACATACAAGATTTCACCAGTTCTCTTTACAATTATGCTGAAAATTTGCTAATGTCTGGAAAACAATGTTATTATTTAGAAATCGATCATTTATATCACACTACCTATATTACGAGCATACGCAAAAATTTTTGGAAAAATGGAATGATTTGCTTTGACGCACATGCAGATTACTGTGATGACGACAGTAAATATGATCATGGCGTTATGATATTACATACGTTTAACGAAAAATTAATAGATTCAGCACATTCAATACGAAATTGGTATTCGTACCGAACATAAAAAATGTTTCGGATTTGCAAAGCTAGATGTAGAATACATTAACGATACTGACATAAATGTCATCATAAATGATGACGACATCAATTACTAAATACTTGCTAATATATTTAACTTTTGATATTGATTGTTTGGATCTAACCACAGCACCTGGTACTAGAACTCCAGTAATTGGAAAATTAAAAAGTGACCATGTACTAAAATTAATACGAGGTTTTCAACGTTAAACATTATAGATATTGATTTAGCAGAAGTCGATCCAGATTATGGTTACACGAAAATTACTGATTTAGCAACTGCTACACTAAGATTAGAAATTATCTATACTCAAATAAAGTTAAAAAAATTAAAAATTAATTTAGTATATGCATTTGTAATGCATACATAATTTCAATTAATCACACAAAAAAAATAATATCGAACTATGAAATAGTACTATACTTAGAATACTAAACACTGATACCAAATCACAATACTGATAATATTAATTACGTAACATACTAAATAACTATATGATTGCAATACTAAATCCATTAAATGATTTATAAAATCAAATTATCATTAAGCAAGTCAATGCCTCATGCTTCTATAAGATATTATATATTTCCTATATGCATATTGATGTTATTCAGCACATAGCAACTTTTTGCAAGATGTTAATTTTTTTAGAGTGTTCATGTCATTAATCAATTATTTAAAAAATAAAATTTATTTTCAGTCATATATCATTATTTTATTAAATTATTAATCAATAAACTAACAAAAAGCGTAATATATATAGACAAGTTAAAATATATTTTTTCATCATTAGTATATGACTATCTATATTGCTTTACATTAAAAGGTTACCTATCATGACTATGATCAAAATGAGTGATTTAGACCTAACAGGGAAACGTGTGTTAATTCGTTCTGATTTAAACGTACCTATTAAAAATGGAATTATTATGTCTAATAGAAAAATTCATGCGTCATTACCTACTATTAAATCGGCTTTAAAGAAAAGTAAACATGTTATGGTAACTTCTCATCTAGGTCGACCAATAGAAGGAGAATATAATACTCAATTTTCTTTGGAACCCGTCGTGGAATATTTAAAAAAACAACTAATTAATAGATATGTCAAAGAAGTTCGGCTGGTTAAAGATTATTTAGAAGGAATAAACTTCGTTGAAGGAGAGCTTTTGATTTTAGAAAACGTGCGGTTTAATAAAGGAGAAAAAAAAGATGATGAGGTATTATCAAAGAAATATGCCATGTTATGCGATATATTTATCATGGATGCATTTGGAAGCGCTCATCGTACACAAGCGTCTACACATGGTATAGGTAAATTTGTCTCTTCAGCTTGTTCTGGAATTTTATTACAAAAAGAATTAGAAGCTTTAGGAAAGGCCCTATATAATCCTATGAGACCAATGGTTGCGATAGTTGGAGGATCTAAAGTATCTACTAAATTAACTGTTTTAGATTCTTTATCAAAAATTGCAGATTATCTGATACTAGGAGGAGGTATTGCAAATACCTTTTTAGCAGCTCAAGGCAAAAAAGTAGGAAAATCTTTATATGAAGAAGAACTTATACCTACAGCAAGACGTCTTTTAGAAAATTGTGATATACCTATTCTTACTGATGTACGAGTAAGTACAGAATTTTCTGAAACCGCCCAAGTAACTATGAAAACTATAATTGATATTAAAGATGATGAGCAAATTCTTGATTTAGGTGACGAATCTATTGATCGAATATTAGATATTTTAAATTGTGCTAAAACTATTCTTTGGAACGGCCCTATTGGAGTATTTGAATTTCCAAATTTTAGAAAAGGTACAGAAATGATATCACGTGCTATTGCTAAAAGTAATGCTTTTTCCATTGTTGGAGGAGGTGATACTTTAATGGCTATTGATTTATTTAATATTTCCGATCAAATTTCTTATATTTCTACTGGAGGTGGTGCTTTTTTAGAATTCATTGAAGGTAAAACATTTCCATCGGTAAAAATGCTTGAAAAACATGCTTTAAACACCATAATTTAATTAGCATTAAATATGAAAACATCACTACTATATTTAAATAATCTTTTAGATATAATATGTTCATTAACAACAGAAGAAAATAAATGACTAAGATTCTCGATTTTATAAAACCAGGCGTAGTCACTGGAGATAGTGTACAGAAAATGTTTAATTTTGCAAAAAAAAATAATTTTGCTTTACCAGCAATAAACTGTATAAACATAGATTCAATTAATGCTGCGCTAGAAGCTGCAGCTAATATGCAGTCTCCAATTATTTTACAGTTTTCTAAGAAAGGATCTGCTTTTATGGCAGGATACGGTTTAAATAACAATAACAATGATTACCCTACAGCAGTATTAGGAGCTATCTCTGGAAGTCTACACGTGCATCACATTGCTAAACACTATGGTATTCCTGTTATTTTACATACTGATCATTGCACTAAAAAAAATTTGCCTTGGATCGATGCTTTGTTAGATTTAGGTACAAAACATTTTTATGAAACTGGTAGCCCATTATTTTCATCTCATATGATTGATTTATCTGAAGAATCTTTAAAAGAAAACATAGCAATTAGCTCAAAATATTTAAGCCGTATGAATAAATTAAATATGACTTTAGAGATAGAATTAGGTTGCACAGGAGGAGAGGAAGATGGTATTGATCACCATCATTTGGACCGTTCACTTTTATATACAAATCCAGAAGATATAACTTACGCTTATGAAAAATTGCATATCATCAGCCCTCGATTCATTATAGCTGCAGCATTTGGAAATGTACATGGTGTATATAAACCAGGAAACATACAATTAAATCCAAAAATTCTTCAAAAATCACAAAAATACGTTTCTAAAAAATTTGGATTACCTGATAATTTTTTAAATTTAGTATTTCATGGAGGATCTGGATCTACAGAAGAAGAAATTAAAGAAGCTATTAGTTACGGTGTTGTAAAAATTAATATTGATACTGATATACAGTGGGCTACTTGGAACGGAATTTTAAAATACTATCAACACAATAAAAATTTTCTTCAAACTCAATTAGGTAACCCGTATGGACACGATCAACCAAATAAAAAATTTTATGATCCACGTATCTGGATTCGTGAAGGACAAAAATCAATGATTAAGTATTTAGAAAAAATATTTTGTACTTTAAATGCTATTAACATTTTGTAAAATCATGCTTTAATAGCAAATTATGATTACATTAGATCAAATTCATGTATTAATAAAACCGAATTATGCTCAGTGCAGTTAGATGAGTATTACTAGTATTATGTCTTACAACAAGTAAGATTAAATAGAACTTCAAAATAAATAAATCACAAAATTTGTTTGTTGTTTGCAGAATGTAATCTCTTCACGAAATCATAAAAATTATCTAATGTATGGTTTAATTTCCATTAAACATTATTTTTTTGATATATATATAAAATGAAAATTATCATCAAACATCAACAATAATAGATCGAAATCAGTATGCTAATTATATTATATACATCTTGTATAGGTGCTGTATGGTACAAAATAAATTAAAAAAATCAGTAGGTTGGGAAGCTTTAAAATATATTCAGTCTAGCAGAATTATCGGAGTAGGAACAGGTTCTACCGTTACATATTTTATTGAAGCACTGAACAGTGTAAAAGAAAGAATAGACGGCGTAGTTTCTAGCTCAAATTACTCATCTAATCAATTAAAAAAAATAGGTATTCCTCTATATAATCTTAATAACTTACACGAATTAGATGTATATGTTGACAGTGCAGATGAAATTGATTCACATATGCAAATGATTAAAGGAGGAGGTGGCGCCTTAACTAAGGAAAAAATTATCGCTACTGCAGCTAAAAAATTCATTTGTATTGTTGACAGCAGCAAACAAGTTTCTATTTTAGGACGCGGTCCATTGCCAATAGAAGTCATTCCTATGGCTCGATCATTAGTAGCGAGAGAAGTAGTACGTTTAGGTGGCTTACCAGAATATCGACATAATGTAATTACTGATAATGGCAACAACATCTTAGACGTATATAATATGAAAATTGTAGATGCGTCGTTATTAGAAACAAAAATTAATAATATTCCAGGAGTGGTAAGTGTTGGTATATTTGCTCAAAGACGAGCAGATATAGTATTAATTGGAACAAAAGAAGGTATAAAAATAATTATGTAATTTTTTTGATATACTAAAAAAATTAGTTTAAATAACATAAAATGAAGCTTATTGATAATTGATATAGTCGGTGTAAATCAATATATTTTTAATATGATTATTGTCGGAAAATCCTTAAATAATAAATTCAATTAACTAATAATTAATTGCTGAAAATTTATACAATCCCTTTCCGTATTCAAAAAATATGATCATTCACCATAAAAATTAAACATTACAACAATATAACTTTATCAGAGTATTTATTGTTTAATAATCGTCTACGATCACATGATGAGATGGAGTGATAATTTCTGGTAATATTACGTCCCATGTTTCTACAGGAAGCAATTGGGTAGGTATTTTTTGAAAATCATGCGCTAAACCTATAGGTATATAATGGCCCTGATGCTTCCAATTTTTTAGTGTTCTATCATAAAAACCACCACCCATTCCCAATCGATTTCCACCAATATCGAATGCAACTAAAGGAACAAATATAACATCTATTTTTTCTATAGGCATAATGGAACTGGTGTTCCATTTAGGTTCATATATATTTAAATGATTACATATGAGAGGCGTTGAAAATGTATATCGTGCAAACTCTAAATATTTAGATCCTGAATCAGTCAGAATCGGTAAATATATTTGCTTATGCATCAACAACAAAGTTCTAATAAGCAAAGAAGTATTTATTTCTCCATCACAATCAATAAACATTGCTATACGCGCAGATCTATGTATATGATTGATAATTATAATCTTGTTAGTTATTAATTGTGCCGCTATATATTGTTCTTGAAACGTTAAAGTCCTACGTATTTTGCGTATATACATACGAAGAAATTTTCTGTATGATTTTTTGTCATCGGCATACATATTCTGATTGATATTATTGCATGAACACAACATAACACATTCTGCTTACACTAAACATAACATTAACTACACTAATATTCATTAGTTTGACGACGTTATTACGACTATACACAATACATAACATGTATAACACATTAAATTATAGGTGTTTAGAACATTCCAATGATCTATTAGCATGTTCAGTAATATGGGTATGTGCAATTAAAGCTCTTTCGA
This sequence comes from Blochmannia endosymbiont of Camponotus sp. C-046, assembly GCF_023585865.1. Lineage (NCBI taxonomy): Bacteria > Pseudomonadati > Pseudomonadota > Gammaproteobacteria > Enterobacterales > Enterobacteriaceae > Candidatus Blochmanniella > Blochmannia endosymbiont of Camponotus sp. C-046. The sequence continues at coordinate 368,231 of NZ_CP097752.1, read as the reverse complement.
TAGTTTGTTGTAACAACAGAATATGTTGCTCAATATTAGCTGCATATTCACTCGTTTTTAATTTCTCCTGAGCCAATTCATGACATACATTTAAAGCAACTATAAATACTAATTGTTCGGCATTAGTTACTCTTGTTCTGATTTTTAAATCCTGCAAACGTTGAGTTAAATCTTCTACCGCCTTATTTAAAGCATCCTGTTGTTGAAGCGGACAATTGATACGTAATGTTCGACCGAAAATTTGAATATCTATTGGTTGTTCATTCATATTTCTTTCCTGAAAAAATTCAATTTGTTTATACTTTCAATAATCATATTATTGCAATAATTACTATATGAGTTATAGGCGCATACCAAAATTTTATTTTGTACATAAATATTTGATTAAAAAATAATAATCATTGTTTCATTTTAAACACGTACAGCAATTAATCATTATTAAGTTCTTGAAAATATTAAACATAAAAATATCTTATATAGAAGATAATTAATATGTATGTAAATATAGTAAAATTAGAAAATTAGGTATTTCAAAAAATTATAAAATATCTTTGTAGCTCATAGCGGCTATAGGCTACAAAGATATTTGCAAACCGGATACATTTAAAATAAAAATATGAATATTCAATATACTATAAACCACTGCAATTCATTTTATTAATACAAGTAATAGTTTGGATGTTTTGTAAATATAAGCTTATTTACTATAAACACTAACCACTGAAATTATATTACAGTCAATTCTCATATTTTTATGATCGTCATTTAATAGCATAAATACATCTCATATTTTATAATGAATAAGAATTATTGCAATTAGATTTTAATGTTATTAGTTATACTACACAATGAATACGAAAAATTTTGACATGCGTGTCGAACCCATATTTCAATTAACTAAAAATATACTTTATCTACTAGTATATTAATTCTTACAAAGATGTTTACATATTATGTTTTTTGTTGTTATATGGTTAACTAACTTATGTCGAGTATTAAATTATATAAAAATTACATTACTAAGATATATAATATTAATATTTTCAAATTGAATCCGATTATATTAATTTATACGCTATATTTTTTCAAATACTAAATTTAAAGTATTCATACGTTAAGTAATAAATAATCAATGTCTATTATTATAAATGGCGGAGGAATGACAGGCGCAATACTAGCCTTAATGTTATCTAAATTAACCAAAGGAGACCTAGAGATATCTTTAATAGAACAACATTCTCCTTATTGTTATGATACAAAATTATCTTCGAATATATACCCTCCTCATGTAATAGCTTTATCACGAGGAGCTTATTCTGAATTGATACGAATTAATATGGCTTCAATTTTATCTTCTTGCTCCACTGTTATAAAACAAGTAGAGATCAGTGAATATCATCGGTTACATAAAATATTCATTAATGCTCAAGATTATCAATTATCAGAATTAGGTTATGTTATCGAATTAAACATTTTTAAAAAAAAGTTATTTGATTTTTTACATAAAAAATCAACTGTGACTGTATATTGCCCAGCAACTCTACAAAAAATCAAGCGCGGAAAAAAAAACAATATAATTATTTTAAATAATGGTCATCAAATTATTTCAAAATTAATGGTAGCGGCAGATGGTACTGATTCCACATTAGCTTCTAATTGTGGTATAAAATGGTTCAGATGGAATTATCAACAAACTGCTATAGTTTCTAAAATTACTACTGAAATACCGCATTTTGGAAGAGCTTTTGAAAAATTTACAGAACATGGACCATTAGCAATATTACCGATAGCTAACGATTTTAGTTTTTTAATTTGGTGTATTTCTGACAAGCAAAAAAAAGAAGTATCTACATGGAAGAAAGATAAATTTTCTCAAGAATTACAAAATGTATTCGGATGGAAATTAGGAAAAATTTTAGATGTAGGAAAAAGATATTTTTACGATCTTTGGCTAACCCGAGCAAATAGTCACATTAGTCACAGATTGGCATTAGTCGGAAATGCGGCGCAAAGTCTACATCCTATTGCAGGGCAAGGATTTAATCTTGGATTACGTGATATTGTAGTGTTGTCGAAAATAATTACACAAGCACTATATCAGAATGTAGATATTGGAGACTATTCTGTGCTAAATACATACCAGAAACACAGGTATTTAGATCAATATAGAACCATTACCATCACTGATGGATTAGTGCGTCTATTTAGCAATCATTGCTTACCATTGATTATTGCTCGAAGTATGGGTTTATTTTTTGTTCACTACAGTACCTTTCTAAGGCGCCTTTTGGTAAATACAATATTAAATTGGAAAACAGATTAATTTTTTTTATTGAAATAAACAATAATATGGACAGTTTCGATCTATTAATTGTAAATCAAGGAATCGCTGGACTAGCATTAGCCTGTGGATTAGGTGATGGTTTTCGTATTGCAATTATAGAACATACACATTTTCATACGTATGAAGCAAATCTATGGGATTTGGAAACATCATTAGTTAATATAACTAGCATAAAAATTCTTCAATATTTAAAAATTTGGCATCCAAAAATATCAGATTTCTCTGTTGCATTACATAAACTGGAAATTCTTAAAAATCATAATATAAGTAAAATTGTTTTTAATTCCGGTTACTTAGGATACCTTGATTTAGGATATATTATTGATAAACATTTAATATATCAAGCTTTAATTGATCGTGCACAACAATTAAAAAATATCACATTTATTTCTTCATACGTACCTGAATCAATCAATTATCATGAAGATGCAGCATTTATTACAATAGCCAATAATTATACATTTAAAGCTAAATTAGTAATAGGAGCAGATGGAATAAATTCTTGGGTAAGAAACGCTGCAAATCTTTCCATAATATTTAGAGATACTAAATATTATGGATTAACTACTATTATTCAAACCGAGAAAACCCACAACAGCATTCTTCGTTATATTGTTCATAACGATGGATTAGTAATGTTATTACCATTAAAAAATATGCATCTCTCCGTTGTTTTTTGGTTATTGCCTCCATATGCTGCTAAAAAGTATTTATATGTATCCGATGCCGATCAATCTATTAATGAAGCGTTAATTAAAATTTGCAATATACTCGGTCTTTGTATTATGTGTGATAATAAAAAATATAACATTTCACTACTTAGAATGCAATATACACATAAATGTACAAACCATCGTTTAGTATTATTAGGCAACGCCGCACACACCATGTGTCCTTTATTTTTTCAAAATATCAATTCAGAACTGATAGATGCAGCAATTTTATTACATTATCTAAAGAATCTAAAAGAAAGTAACAAAGATATTGGATACTATAGTTATTTAAAATATTATGAACACAATAGAAAACACAGAATAATTAAAGACTTCATGTATATGCCACATATGTATATGTTTCTTCACAATAAAAATAATCTTGTAAAATACATACAATGTTTTATTTATTATCTGATAAACACTGTTCCCAATTTAAAAATGCATATTTTACATCGTATTATGGGCTTAAATAATATGCCGGAATGGTTACTAAAAGACCATTATAACTAAAAGCATTAGTCTATTAAAAAATCATTTAAATTAATCAAATATCAATAATGAAAAATAAGACTGTCATGAGTTTGTATATTTGTAATTCTCAATTCTGAAGGCTCTAAAATCGATCTATTTAACACTACTTGTACCCATACATTATTTTTTTTAATTTGACAGGAATGCAAAACAACTCCAATATTTTTCCAGTATTGATTATTTACTTTTAACTCTACCTGATCACCAGCTGCAGGCAATTTATAACGATTCGTATAATCAATGACACCATTTAACCGACATAACGTTTGTTTGTTACATCCACGATATTTAATGCGCGCAATAGATTCTTGTCCAATATAACAACCCTTATCAAAACTAATACCCTGTAATATATCCATATTAACAGCTTGAGGGATAAATAATTCACTAGTCGTTGGCTCAATAATTGGATAACCTGCTTCCATATCCAACGATACCCATTGGCGACTATCGTTAAGTTGTATGTGAAATTGTGATTCATTTAACAAGCGATCTAATACTGATTTTTTATTAATAATCAATAAAAATCGTTCCGATGGTGCACTAAAGTAAAGTAAAGTTACATCTTGAGCATGAATTATTGTATGCGTCTCATTTGGAAGCACTGAAAAAAACATACTTAAATGATTTCTTGCATTTCTTCCAGCTATTCCAATAAGTATTGCATCGTAATCAGGGACAACAGTAACATTAGAAAATACCATATATTTTTTCATTTCTTCTATTTGTTTCTTGCATATATTTAAACGTTCAATCAATGCCATTTCTTGATTTTTAAAATGAAAAACATACATATTGCTAATCATTTTGCCTTTTGGATTACAATGTGCTGCAAAACTATATTTATGTTCATCTAAATTTTGAATATCACAAGTAAATTGATTATGTAAACATTGTATAACATCTGGTCCACATAATTTCACTAACGTCCATTCTTCTAAGGAGATAAATGTTAGGGGCAAATCTTTTGAGGGAACAGGGTACTGTCCTGAAAAAGTCGTATGAGAAAACACTATATCTCTCCTTATGAATAAAAATAACTATATATCAATTCCATTCCATTACTTAAATGTCTACATATTACGCTCAACAAAAATTGAGCCACACGTTAATTATGTATTATCGTAAATCTAATAATTGAACAATTATCTATTTCGCACTATATATAGTTAATATAATAATAAATAGTTACAAACACATAACAATCATTGATTGAATGCTATTATCTTTGTAATGTATGATTATCTACAGTTTTACCTCCAATAAAATAAATAAAAACATATACGACAGTTCGAATTTATATATAACTAATAACTCATTTTAGTGATAATGATCAAAAAAAAATCAAAACTAAATTATATAACTGATATCATAAGAAATTATACGTTCTTATAGATATTAAGTAGAGAATTGCTACTCAATTGAATTCACTATATTAGTATATATATACCATATAAAATAACAATGAATAAAAATATACATCTTAAGGAATAAAATTTTATGGTAGATATCAATCTTATTAAACAACATATTCAACTTATGTTAAATAGAATATTTAAGTTCAAGGATGATTTTTGACTACGATCTCAAAAAAAAATATTTTGAAACAATTAGCAACAAACTAAAATCACCCGATATTTGGAAAAATCCTAAAACAGCAAAAATTCTCAGACAAAAGTCATCTTCTTTAAAAATTTTTATCAATATTGTTGATCAACTTTATAAAAATTTAGTAGATTTAAATGATTTATTAGAATTAACGGAAGAATATGACAAGATCCTGCTTTCTGAAATTCACGATCAATTAATTGATTTAGAACGTACGTTATCTCAATTAGAGATGAGTCGTATGTTTATAGGAAAATATGATGATTCAAATTGTTATGTCGATATTCAATCAGGATCCGGAGGAACTGAAGCACAGGATTGGGCTAGTATGTTATTACGCATGTACCTACGTTGGATGGATCATAAAGGCTTTATCACCGAAATTATTGAAGAATCAACAGGAGAAATCACTGGGATAAAATCTGTCACTGTTCAAGTTATTGGGTCTTATGCATATGGTTGGTTACGCACTGAATCTGGTGTACACAGGTTGGTACGTAAAAGTCCTTTTGATTCTGCTGGAAGACGTCATACTTCATTTGCTTCAGTATTTGTGTATCCAGAATTAGATGATAGTATAAATATTCACATTCGTCCAGAAGATTTACGTTGTGATGTTTATCGAGCTTCTGGAGCAGGAGGTCAACATGTCAACCGTACAGAATCTGCAGTACGCATTACCCATATACCGACAAATATCGTTACCCAATGTCAAAGTGATCGTTCACAACACAAAAATAAAAATCAAGCCATGAAGCAACTAAAAGCTAAATTATATGAGCTTGAATTACAAAAAAAAAATTATGAAAAAAAAATGAGAGAAAACAACAAAGTAAATATCACTTGGGGTAGTCAAATACGATCTTATATTTTGGATAATTCTAGAGTTAAAGATTTGCGTACTGGTTTTGAAAAACGTAATGTTAAAGCTGTTTTAGATGGAGATCTAGACGATTTCATAAAAATTAGCATCAAAAATACTCTAAGCGAGACTTACAATGACTAAACGCATATATTCAAAAGATCAATCACATAAAAAATTTAATGTCGATGATGAATTAAATATTCGTCGAAAAAAACTATCAAAACTCCGTAAAAAAGGCGCAGCATTTCCAAATAATTTTCGTCGTAGTTCTATTTCTAATCAACTACACAAAAAATACGCTCATACATCCAATTCAGAATTAATACAATTAAACATTGAAGTCAACATAGCAGGACGCATAATCAGTCAACGTATCATGGGAAAAGCATCTTTTATAACTATACGAGATATTGAAGGTTGCATACAATTGTATATTACTGCTGATTCATTATCAATAAATTTATACGATGAAAATATAAAACAATGGGATTTAGGAGATATCATAGGAGCACGCGGAACATTATTTAGAACGCGTACTGGGGAACTATCAATATATTGCAAAGAAATTCGATTGTTAACTAAAGCATTACGTCCATTACCAGATAAATTTCATGGTTTAAACAATCAAGAAACAAAATATCGTCAAAGATATTTAGACTTAATTATTAATGAAAAAACAAGAAAAACATTTAGGATACGTTCTTTAATTATTTCTGAAATACGTCAATTCATGATGAAAAATAATTTCATGGAAGTAGAGACACCAATGATGCATACAATCGCAGGAGGAGCTATAGCACATCCTTTCATTACACATCATAATAAATTAGGAATCGATATGTATCTACGCATCGCTCCAGAATTATATCTAAAAAAATTAGTGATAGGTGGTTTCGAACGAATATTTGAAATAAATCGTAATTTTCGTAATGAAGGTATATCTTCACATCATAATCCTGAGTTTACAATGATGGAAATATATATGGCTTATGCCGATTATCGCGATATCATCAGTTTGGTTCAAGATTTATTAAAATCGGTAACACAAAAAGTATTAGGTAAAAATATCATAAATTATGGAAATTATGAATTAGATTTTCAACATCCTTTTACGCAAATTAGTATAAAAGAAGCTATATTTCATTATCTACCAGAAACTAAATTCCAAAATATAGACGATATATACACTGCTATTTCTATTGCAAAATCAATTGGCATTAAAATTAAGAATTACTGGACGTTACATAGAATACACATGGCTATTTTTGAAGAAGCAATAGAAAAAAAAATAATTCAACCAACTTGCATTACTTCTTATCCGATAGAAGTATCTCCATTAGCACGTCGTAATGATACCAATCCAGAGTGTGCCGATCGATTTGAACTTTTTATTGCTGGGCGAGAAATAGGAAATGGTTTTTCAGAATTAAACGATCCAGAAGATCAAAAAAAACGTTTTTTAAAACAAACATATGAAAAAAGAGATAAAAATAATAATAATAATGTTCACATAAATTATGATTCAGATTATCTAATTGCATTAGAATATGGATTACCCCCTACAGCAGGTATTGGAATAGGAATTGATCGTTTGATCATGCTGCTAACCAATAATCATACTATTCGTGATGTGATTTTATTTCCTACACTTCGCCCAAAGTAAAATTTATTCATATTTTCGCAGTGTACTTAAGACATGATTACATATTGATGATTTATCTGATCACTTTTTCATAATACAAATCTATGTTTAATATTTCCAAAATATATGTATTAGAGATACAATCTCTAAACATCTTGATATTGACATATATACAACAAAGATAATAGGAATATAGCGTGGCACATAGTATTTGTACGCAAATAAACTCTCTTCCTTATGAAAGCTTAAAAAAATTACATCAAAAATATAAAGGACCAGTATGGGTATACGATGCCTCAATCATAATTAATCGTATTACACAATTAAAACAATTTGATGTTATACGGTACGCTCAAAAATCTTGCTCTAATATTCATATTTTGCGATTAATGCACAATCATGGAGTGAAAATAGATGCTGTTTCTTTAGGAGAAATTGAACGAGCATTATTAGCTGGCTTTAAAACAGGAAAACAAAGTAATGAAATAGTTTTCACTGCTGACATCTTAGAAGAAGAAACTCTATTAAGAATATTAAAATTAAATATAGTTGTTAATGCAGGATCGATAGATATGTTAGAGCAATTAGGCATTTGTTCTCCTGGGCATAAAGTATGGTTACGTATTAATCCTGGATTTGGAAATGGACATAATCAAAAAACTAATACTGGAGGAGAAAATAGCAAACATGGTATCTGGCATGAAGATATACCAACCGCTTTATATTATATTCATCATTATGATTTACGATTAATTGGGCTGCATATGCATATTGGTTCCGGGGTACAATACGACCATTTGTCTAAAGTATGTAATGCGATGGTTCAGCAAATCTTAAAATATAAAATAGATGTACATGTTATTTCTGCTGGAGGAGGATTAACAATACCGTATCAACACAACGACATAGTTGTAGATGTAAATCATTATTTTCAATTATGGAATAACGCAAGAAAATACATCAGTCAACATTTAAATCACACAGTAACATTAGAAATAGAGCCTGGTCGCTTTCTTGTTGCGGAATCAGGGATATTAATTGCACAAATTAGAGCAGTAAAAAAAATGGGTACTCGTCATTTTGTATTAATAGACGCAGGATATAATGATTTAATGCGCCCAGTAATGTATGGCAGTTACCACCATATTTCATTGATACCCGGAGATAATCGCAACATGATTGTAGAAACATTATGTGATACCGTTGTTGGTGGTCCATTATGCGAATCTGGAGATATTTTTACACAAAATATAAATGGAACAGTATTGACGCGTAAATTACCTTGTTCAGCAAAAGTAGGAGATTATTTAATATTTCATGATACTGGTGCATACGGTGCTTCTATGTCTTCTAATTATAATACGCGTCCATTATTACCAGAGGTTTTATTTGAAAATGGGAAAATGCGTCAAATTCGACGAAAACAAAAACTAGAAGATTTATTTATGTTAGAAACGATGGAAAATTTTCATAAATAAAAGTATTAGAATTATTAAATATTACACTATATATTTATTAAAAAATCATTATTTAATATATTTAAAATGTTAATTAAATAATATTTTTATATCTCATATAATTGTTTTTAATCTTATTTTTATCTTGTTTATTTAGAATTATTTATTATGTGTGTTTTTGACAAAAACAAACAAATTATGAACCAAACGATACAAATCAAAACATATTCTTATACTTTTTATTTTAAAATTTTTAAATATAGATTGATTATTATTAATGATGTTTCCATAAGCAATATTATATCTCCAATTTTTATAAAATGATTAACAATATCACTTTCAATCAGAACACTGACACAAATTATAATCAAATTTTTTAATTAAAAATTTCTGTGAAAAGTACGAACTTAAGCTTACAACACCGTAATAAAACTCCTTGAGTTAACTATAATTATAATATAGAATACAAAAAGTATGTTGATACTATAATAATTTTAATTAACTAACGTAAACAAAGCGGGTATATGTGCAGCTTTGCATATATTTTAAATACTTTATAATTCCTAAATTTATACAAAAATGCAATGGAACAGTTATTTTTGTTGTGAATATGAATATTTAAAATTTAACAAAATATCTTAATAAAACTGGGGCAATCTGGTGATTGACAGTAACGGTTACCGATTAAACGTAGGAATTGTGCTATGTAATACTCAACAACAGGTATTATGGGCCAGAAAATGTAAGCAACATTACTGCTGGCAATTTCCTCAAGGCGGAATTAACATCGGAGAAACTCCAGAACAAGCCATGTATAGGGAATTATTTGAAGAAATAGGATTGAATTATCAAGATGTTCGTATTCTATCTTCAACCCAATCTTGGATACGTTATAGGCTGCCTAAGAAATTAATTCGTTGGAAAATTAGACCGATCTGCTTTGGTCAAAAACAAAAGTGGTTTTTATTAAAACTTTTATCTAAAGATACCCATATTAATATACAAAACAATGAAGATCATACATTTGATAGCTGGAAATGGGTTAGTGTGTGGTATCCAATACGCCGAGTCGTTTTTTTTAAAAGAAATGTGTATAGAAAAGTTATGCAAGAATTTGTTAATGTAATAATTTCATAGTGAAATACTGTTATTATTTATAAAAAATAAAACAACATCTAATATAATCAATAAAAATAGATCAATTTGTGATTAAAATATTGCAGCTTTAAAATACCAATGACACATCAAAATATGTTTTGTTTTTATATAAATATAACTATATATTTTAGTTAAAAACTAATCACAACAATTATACATCGTATAATATCATCAATAAATATGCAAGATCTTTATTATCATACGTTTAATCCAGTAATTTTTAAAATAGGACCTATTTCGCTACATTGGTATGGAATGATGTATGGATTAGCTTTTATGTACGCCATGTGGTCATTATCGCATCGTATACGATATTCTAATAATGTTGTTTTATGGACGCATGTAAACATAGAACATTTACTATGTTTGTGTTGTTTTGGTGTTTTATTGGGTGGTCGTATTGGATATGTATTATTTTATCAATGGTCTTTTTTTTCTAAAAACTTACTTTCGATATTTAATATATGGGAAGGAGGTATGTCTTTTCATGGCGGATTAATAGGTGTAATTATATCAATTGCATGGTTTTCTTATAAAAAACACCAATCTTTTTTTCAAATATCGGATTTTATCGTACCAGCAGTTCCTTTTGGATTAGGACTCGGTAGATTAGGAAATTTTATTAACGGAGAATTATGGGGTCGAATAGCCATTGATATTCCATGGGCTGTTTTATTTCCTAATTCCGTATATCAAGATTTGTTAACATTACTAGATCATCCTGAATGGCAACCACTATTTGATAATTATGGTGTACTGCCTCGTCATCCATCTCAATTATATGAAATGTTTTTAGAAGGAATGATACTATTCGTTATTATACACAAGTTTATTCGTCAACCACATCCTGTAGGTAGTGTATCTGGATTGTTTCTAATTTGTTATGGTGTGTTTCGTTTTATAGCAGAGTTTTTTCGTCAACCTGATAGTCATCTAGGATTAATTAATAACATACTCACCATGGGTCAAATTTTGTCATGTCCCATGATTATATTGGGAATAGTTATAATTTATGTCGCTTATAAATAGTTAATTTATTAAATATATATATATATTGTTTAAAACATCAAAAAATTATATATACTTTTTATATTACTACATTTATATAATAAATAAAGACAGCAAATCAATAATGATAAAAAGATCAATTTTGTAAATATTTAATCATGAACAACATTTGTTTATTTCTTCTGTTTTTTGAAATATATGAATTAATTAAAATTAGTTCGGTTTGAACTAATACACATAGCTCATATTTATGAAATTGAACAAATTATATTGCATATTTATAGTTATACTTTTAGTTATATGTAATTACAACAAACATAACCCATATCATATGTTTATACAGAACATATATATATATGTATCAAATTGACAAAAATACGCCTTATCTAATTAGATAATTTTAATACACAATGTTCATTATTTATCACTCTAATCAATCAAATGCATTCAAAAAACTATTAATTAATACTATGTCAGATCAATCATTACCTGATCCCATGCAATCTGAAATAATATTAACAGAACACAGTATTATGGATCAATGGATACAGATTGAGATAGCTAATCACTTTGGTATTGCATGTAATATCAAATTTATGACTTTAATGTCTTTCATACAATATATTTCTAATAAAATAGAACCCAATAACTCTATAACGAATAATTTCTCATGTTCTAGCATATATTGGAAATTTATGAAAATATTATCTCAAACGCAAATATTAAACCAGTGCCCTATTATAGACAAATACTTACACAATGATGCCAATCAACAAAAAATAGGTCAATTTTCTGAACAACTTTCCAATTTATTTATCCAATATTTAATATATCGTCCAGATTGGTTGAATAGCTGGGAATCCAATGAAATAATAAATGATTTAGATGACACGCATCAGTCCTGGCAATCAAAAATATGGCGCATATTTATAGAGAATATAGAATGTGATCATCAAAAATTGAATAATAATAATAATATACATCCTTTACAACGTTGCATTAATTTTTTAAAAAACACCCAAAATATAATTTGCAATCATCTTCCAAGTAGAATATTTATTTTTGGAATCACATCCATACCACCTATATATTGGAATATATTAAAATTATTAAGCTATCATATTGATATTTACTTATGGTTTATAAATCCATGTTGTCATAATTTGATTTATATACCTAATCAAGATCAAGATACTATAACACAACAAGAAAAACAATTGATCAACCAAACAACTGCTTCATCACATTCATCTTCATTTGTTACTGCTCACCTTTTCAAACGTAATAATCATGATAATATCAATCATCCTTTATTAAATTCATGGGGAAACGTCGCTCGCAATACTCTATCTTTATTTACTCAATTACAAGATAAAATAGAACTAACATCTTTCATTGTTCCTAAACAAAATTCTTTACTTCACATAATACAAAAAAACATTTTAGAATTTCAGAATCATACAAAAAATAAAAAAAAACAAAGTAATACCACAACATTTAAAAATAATGAACGACATTTATTAACATTAGAAGATCAATCAATTACTTGTCATGTTTGCCATAGTATTCAACGAGAAGTAGAAGTGTTACATGATAATTTATTATCCATGATGACAGATGATCCATCACTGTCTCCGGGAGACATCATAGTTATGGCTTACGATATACACTATTATAAATCAGCTATTCACAGTATATTTGATAATATACAAGATCGACATCTACCGTTTAATATCGCAACAAATAGCTATAAAAAAAATACTCACCCCATTGTATCAACTTTTATTAAAATACTTAATATAACACACAGTCGATTTACTTCTGAAGAAATTTTGTCATTTTTAACAATAACACCTATCGCATCTCGGTTTAACATGAACAAAGAAGAAGTGAAATTATTACACCAGTGGACTATTGAATCTGGTATTAGGTGGGGGCTTGATGATATTACCATGTATAATTTTAATTTGCCTATCATTAATCAAAATACCTGGAATTTTGGATTAAATCGAATGTTATTAGGTTATGCTATCAAACATCAACATAATACCTGGGAAAAATTTTTACCATATGATGATATAACGATCAGAGACCATTCTAATGTTATTGGTCAATTAGGTGAATTTTTAAAAACATTAAAAAAATGGAGAGATCGATTCAGTCATTCTTATCCATTGATAGAATGGAGATCTTATTTCAAAGAAATAATTGACGATTTTTTTTATTGTGATCATCTGGATTCAGACAACAAAAAAGTTTTACTATTCTTAAAAAACTGCTACGAAGATGTATTAGAATCAGGCATACAAGCAGAATATAATCAAACTATCAGTATAACAGTGCTACGCGATAAATTATGTCAAAAATTAACACAAAATATTATAATCCCCCGATTTATACCAAATGTAATTAATTTTTGCAATATTAATCCAATTTTCTGTATTCCTTACAAAATAGTGTGTTTTTTAGGCATGAATGACGATAAATTTCCTCGCAATAAAATTGCCCCAGACTTTAATTTAATGGTTAAAAATCCACGCAAAAATGACGATAACATATACGAAAAAGATTGTTATTCATTTTTGATGGCATTGTTATTAGCTCAAGAACGGATATATATTAGTTTTATCGGGCACTCAATGTATGATATTGCCATGAATTATCCTTCTGTGCTAGTTAATGAACTTTTCGAATATATTGCTTTGAACTTTTACTCAAAAGAACATGAAAATATAGACATAAACATTAACATAAAACATATACGTCAGCGTTTATGCCAATGGCATCATCCGTTTCCTTTTTCTCCTGACAATTTTAATCCTAGTAATAACCAACAAAGTTTTGCTAAAGAATGGCTATCTACAATAAATATTAATAACAATCACTCTCCATTAATCTATCCGAATTTTAATACTCCACTTTCTTATCACGCTACAAAAACAATAATGTTTCAAGATTTATACAATTTTTATCGCCATCCAGTACGCACATGGTTTCAAAACCGTTTGAATGTTTATTTTGATCAAAACACATTAAAATTATCAAATGATGAACCTTTTTCGGTAGATAGACTCAATCGTTATAAACTAAATATAAAATTGATCGATTATCTAATTCATAATAAAAACATTGATGAACTATATCGTAATGTACGTGCTTCTGGAATTCTACCTTATGGTGTATTTGGAAAATTATATTGGACTAAACAACAAAAAAAAATGACAATACTGGCAAATCAAATAAAAACATTTCATTGTATTGAAAAACATAGCCTAAATATTTCTTTAATATTTGATACGACTAAATTAATCGGTCAATTAATTTCAGTTCAAGAAAATGGGTTGATACGTTGGCAACCTCGACATCTTTCTATGAAAGATGTATTATTATTATGGATAGAACATATCATCTATTGCGCTATAGGTGGAAAGGGCAGTAGTAGATTATTTGGTACTAGTAATACATGGCATTTTCCTAATTTATCAAGACTACATGCAAAAAAGTTACTATTCACTCTAATATCGGATTACTGTAGCGGTATAAACACACCAGTATTGCTATTACATCATGCTGGAGGAGCTTGGATGAATCATATATTCGACTGGAATACTCGAACAATTTCTTCAAACCCACATTGTCAACAAGAAGCGCGCCAAAAACTAATCCAAATTTGGAAAGGTACCAAATATTCTCTTTTTAGAGAAAGTCACGATCCATATTTTCGAAAACTTATCTCATTTGACTTAAGCGAAGACACCATCTCAAAAATTACTGAAACTGCAGAACATTACTTTTTCAACGCAATGAAATACAGAATAATATAATGATTTCCAAATTTTTCACATCACAAAAAAATAAATATTTTAACAATTAAAATACTATATATTACACAATACAAATATTACATTGGCAAATAATGCCAAGTATAAAATAAAAAAATTTTTATTTATTTAAACCATAGACATTATATTATTTTTTATTTTATTATATAGCCCGCTATAACGTTGTGTAGGCAAATTGACGCTGCTTATTATTACGTGATCTGTTGCGTATAAACAAAGATATTGACGAGCTCTAGTGACAGCAGTATAGAACAATTCTCGCGTTAGTAATGGTGTATGTCTATCAGATAATACTATTGAGATATGTTGAAATTCAGAGCCTTGTGCTTTATGTATAGTCATAGCGAAACAAGTTTCGTGCTCTGGCAATTGATATATTTGTATAACTTTTATACCGCCTTGTGATGAAATAAAATATGCAGACAGTTTGTTTTGATCATTTAACAACAAAACTCCAACATCTCCATTATATAATTCTAATGATGGTTTATTACGCAATATAATAATCGGTCTACCTATATAGTTCCTAGAATTATTTAATTGAATTAATCCTTTCTCATTTAATATTTGTTCAACATAATAATTAAGCCTTATTACCCCAAATGGACCATCACGTGATGCACATAATATTCTATAATAAGAAAAAATCTCTAAAATGTTTTTTGTTAATATTTTAGTGTGTTTCAATTTTTTAAAATAGTTAGAATATTTCATTGCGCAATTAAGAATCATAGTGATATAGCTTTTTTTATCTACGAAACAAATATAATATAAATCCTTGTATATATTTGAATTTAATAATGACAACGTTTTAATATAATCTCCTGCATTTATAGCGCTAGATAATTGATGAATTCCTGAACTTTCACTAAATCGATAATTTTTCTTTAGTATACATGTACCATCAATAATACTATTATAATTATAATGCATAGATGATTCAGAAGGAGATACAACAGGCAATGTGTAACCTGTAAGATCTATAAGTTCTTGATGACGTTCAGGAGAATAAAAAAAATTAGAAAATTGACACACATCTTTAAATACAGATCCAGGTTCCACTGAACATAATTGATGTTGATCACCAAACAAAATTACATTCGTTTGAGGAGAAAGTCTTAAAATTAGCTGAGCTAATATAGACAAACTAACCATAGAAGCTTCATCAATCACTACCAGATCTAAATTCGAAAAATTGAAGTAATTATATTGCATCTCTTCTGTATATAATAATGTTCGAAGTAAACTATGTAGAGTGGTAGCTTTTTCTGGTAAATTACGCAAAGAATACTGTTTTAATTGTGGAATATTATTAATTGTTGTTTTAAAAGATTCAGTCAAAAGAGCCGCTGCCTTTCCCGTTGGAGCAGTAATCTTGATATTTAAATTATTATTGTTATTACATAACAATAATGCTGCTATTATCTTGGCTATAATAGATGTTTTTCCGGTTCCAGGTCCTCCAGAAATTAATACTCTATGATGTGTTATTCCAATAGCAGTGGCTATTTTATGCCAATCAATTTCTGTATAAGAAACAGGAAATAATTGATTTAATACATAAATTATTTTTTCTTTTTGAAAGATGTTTGATTGATATTTATGATTAAAAAATTGAGCGACTATACATTCATCTCTCCACATATGATGTAAATACAAATTCTTATTTTCCAATATTAATGGGGTGACCCGCGATCCATCACTAACCGCGGGACAAGAAAGCAATAATTCTTGCCAATCAGTTATAGATAATTTTCCTAATTTTCTACATATCGTATTCGTTAATTCAGGATAATTTCCTTGAAATAATTTATCAGGAGTAAGAAAACATAAAGGTAAACAAACATGACCAATCCTAACGTTAGCACTTAAAGTTGCACTAGCTAAAATTAATGCCTCTTTTATATTATTGTCATCATAAATGGGAAGGGCCAATACATCAGCAAATTGCACGTCTAATGAATGCCACAATCCTAATTTTAAAATTTTTTTAACAACATCTTTCATATAATAGAAGAAGAAAAGAGAAAATTATTGTACGATCCATATATTAAGTTATATGTTTTAAAAAACAAAAAACTGTATTTTAATTAAACACAGATAATTATAATTTTTAAAATTTCACTTAATAATCTATATTTATTCTTTTAGATGTAAATCATCTATTTGCATAATTATTATATACATCCAACATGTATATTTATTACAATAAATATACACTCTAATCATTTCATATATTAAATGACATCTATATTATCTTACTTAAGATATAATTTTACCATTCCATAGAATAGAATATAATAACGATGTTCAGATTATTTTTTAGAAAATAAATTATCTAATTTATTAATAAATGTTGACAATGGACGAAAAAAATAAATTCCATTACTCAACGGTGACCCATCCATACCTCGTATAAATAAATAATATACTCCCCCAAAGTCTTTCTCATAATTATAAGACACGAGTCTATTACGTAAAAATCGGTGCAACGCTAAAGTATACAATTGATATTGTAATGCATAATGATGTTTAACCATTTCTTGTGTTATTTTAGAATTAACATAATCCTCATTGTTCTTACCTAACCAATTAGTTTTATAATCCAATAAATAATATCGATGATTCCAACGAAACACTAAATCAATAAACCCTTGTAACATTCCTGTAATATCCGAAAAATTCAACGATGCAGATTTACATGATAAAGAATCATATTTTTTACATAAACAATTTAATTCTTCCGATGATAAACGCGTATTAATAGATAAATAAAATTTAAGCTCAGTTTTTTTATTATTAGGAATTATTTGTGAAAGAGTTAAATGATCATTATTAAGAGGGGTATTAAGTACTATGTATATCCATTCTCGAACAACAAACCCCCAAATTGGATCAATATTATATCTCACCATATGCGCACATAACCATTTTATATCTACAATTTTTCTAAAGTCCAAAATTTGAAAGATACTATGAAAAAAACTACCACATGTTTTCCCTGCAGGAAAAGTATGTGGTGTCAAAGGAGTATCACTATTTCGGCTCTGAACATGTTCTCTGATATCTAATTGTTTGTCCAAATCTAAACACGTCGTAACATCAACATCAGTATGTTTTAAAGAACTAAAACTTGTTATATTCCATGGAATAAAATTTGATGGTGTCTTCCACTGTTTCGCACATAGAAATTGATTAGATACAACAGGTGATATGTTAGAAAATAGTTCTTGCGATTTTGAAATAATACGAAAGGAAATATCGCCATTTGAATAAACACTGAGATTTTTTAAATGTTTCCTTAATGTTACTGCATTTCCAGCAATTTTTTTTTGAATTAAATATCCTAAGGCACTGTGATGTAAATCATTGATATTAGATTTTCTTTTATATCGTCGTCGTACTACTGGACCAACACCTATAGAACAATGATAAATACTACGAGTCACTGCTACATATAACAGTCTTAAATCTTCTGATAAACGTTCTTCATCTGCCAATATTAAATTTGATTTAGATGTATTAAAATTGAAATGAGTTTTATATGATTTTCTATCATGAAAAAAGGGATTTTTTACACCATTAAAGTCCGCTACGAATGGCAAAAATATTAATGGAAACTCTAATCCTTTAGATTTATGTATTGTACTAATCTTTATTAATTGATGATTACTACCTAATCGTAAATTTTGATCAGATATTCTTTTGTTTTTGGGTTGTGTTATTTTTAACATTAACCATTCCATAAGTGCGTTCTCATCTTGTAACTGTTGTGCAACATCCTGCAATAATTCACTTAAATGCAAAATATTTATTAAACTAATTTCACCTCCTCGTGTAGATAATAATTTTTCTGGTACTTTATAATGAAAAATTATTTTTTGTATCATCAAATACACACCCTTTTTTTTCCAAACAGAATAATATTCAAAAAATTCTTCAAATATTCTTTCCTGTTTAAATTCATTATTATTAATACTTTCAATATCAGTAGCATTTAATCCAAAAAAAACAGTTGTTAAAGCAGTAGAAATAGTATGGATTTCTGGAAATAAAATTGATCGTAATAATAATGATAATTCATAAGATTCCATTGTTTCAAAAATATTTTTATTATTAGATAAAAATACTGTTGATATATTTAATTGTGATAAAGCAGAACACATCAATGATGCTTCTTCATGATTTCGTACTAATACAGTTATATCTGAGATTTCTAGTTTCCTTTTATATTTATCATTTTCCAACCAAGCTGTCCCATTACGTATTTCATTTAATAAATTATATAAAATAGCAGCACACTCTTGTGCCATTGATTGTTTATAGTCATCTATTGTAACTATCTCATCGGGATGTAACCAAAAACACATAGCTGTTTGTGATTGATTATTTATTAAAAACCGATACATATTGTTTCGACTAGCAGCTACTGCAGGAATAAAAGGAATATCTTCAAAAATAAATGGATTAGAGACCGAACGAAATAATTGATTAATAGCATTAACCATACTTAATGATGAACGCCAATTAATATTAAGATTGTATTTGTTAGATATTGTTCGACGTATTTTCATATACGAAAATATGTCAGCTCCACGAAAGGCGTAAATTGATTGTTTAGGATCTCCTATTAAAATAAGAGCATTTTCTGAATTATTATCATACAACGAGCTAAAAATATTGAATTGCTGACAATCTGTATCCTGGAATTCATCAATAAGCGTTACCGGATAACATGCTCGCATCATGTGCGCTAATTTATTTTTTTTATCTTTAACTAAATGATGAGATAACACGTCAACAAGATTGTTTAAAGTGATTTCTGATCTGCGATATTGAATATCATTTAAATCATTGCGTATCTCATTTATTGCAATTTCAAATATTAATGTTTTAAATAACGATAATTGACGATATAATTTTTCCACCAAATCAAATAAAGCATATACACCATTAGATTTGTTGCTATTATTATATATCTTTAATTCAGTTACTCTAAAACGTTGTAAATCGTTAGGTATAGTATGATCAATTGTTGGCTGTTCGACCCACTGATTAATTTTTTCCGTCCAACGTATTAAGTTATTTTTATTATATATCCTACGATTAATGTCATAAGAGTTGACAACAGTAATTATATTATATTTATTTTTATGCCATTCCTTTTTAACATTATCGACATAATCCAGAATCTGTCCATAATAAGTTGCGATACTTTTTTTATCTTCATGTATGTTACAATTGTAACAATGCAGACTAGATCTAGATCTATGTATATAAGGAATGATATCGTTGAAAAGAGAATTTGGATCTTTCCAATATTCTTGAATTAAACTAGCTATATTCAGTGGAAGTGCATAAAAATGCCGCCTCCAAAAATCAGTGCACGCTTGTTGGTACAATATTGTTTCATTATCAATAATATTTGTATTAAACAACATATTTAATTCGATTGTATTGTAATTTAATATATTTTGACAAAAACTATGAATGGTAAAAATAGATGCTTGATTTATTTTTTTTTCTGCTTCAGATAATTGATGTATGGCTAAATCTACATTATGTATTTGTAATAATAACTTAGACAATAAAAAATTATTACTATATCCACGCATACAATCTAATCTAAACTGATGAATGTATTCCTTTATGCGATGACGCAGTTCTTGTACTGCAGATTTAGTAAAAGTCACTACAAGTATTTCTTTGACTGTTAAAGGACGGTAAAAATCTGATTTACTCCCTAAACACAACAACAATCTAAGATAAATTATTATAAGAGTATATGTTTTACCAGTTCCCGCTGAAGCCTCAATTAAATTGATGCCATACAAAGGAAAATCCAAAACATTTAAGGTGTACATAATTATTGTTTACATTTACTTAAAATAATGAAGTTATAATTTTTAATTTTTAAAACTACATTGTTATAATTTTATTTTAAACAAAATATCAAAACACTGATCTTTATATTTTATTTATAAAAATTGATTATTATTAATTACGTTTAAATAGATAAATCAAATAATAAAAAATATCCTATAAAATACAATACTTTAAAATAATTAAAATATTTTATATATCACGTAATAAATCATTTATTTTAACTTTATTTTTAGTTTTACAATCAACTTTTTTCACGATTATTGCGCAATAAGTATTAACACAACCGTCTTGAGAAGGTAAACTTCCTGGAATTACAACTGACCCAGCCGGCACACGTCCATAATATATATTGCCGCTATCACGATCATATATTTTAGTACTTTGACCTATAAATACTCCCATAGAGATCACTGCACCTTTTTCAACAATCACCCCTTCTACAATTTCAGAACGGGATCCAATAAAACAATTATCTTCAATGATAGTTGGGTTATCTTGAATGGGTTCTAATACTCCTCCAATCCCTACTCCTCCAGATAAATGTACATATTTTCCAATTTGAGCACAAGACCCAACTGTAGCCCAAGTATCCACCATTGTGCCTACATCGATGTAAGCTCCAAGATTGATATAAGAAGGCATGATCACTGTATTAGGAGCAATATAAGCCCCATAACGTACAGTAGCTGGCGGAATTATACGCAATTTTTTACTTTCGAAACGCGTGGTGTCCCATCCAGAAAATTTCATAGGAAATTTATCAAAAAAAATACCATTCCCCCAGGTTATTAGTTGATTGTCCATAATATAAAACGCAAGCATAATTGCTTTTTTTAACCATTGATGCGTTATCCATATACCATTGATTTTTTCTGATATACGCAATCTTCCATTATCTAAACCATCCATAATTTCATGGATTGCATTCTCAAGGGTAGGGTCAATATTATTTTTTGATATATATTCTTTTTCTTTAAAAGCACTTTCTATTGTTTTTCGTAATTGATTCATATGTTCTATATCCTATAATATAGATTTATTCGAGGAGTATTATTTTAATTGACTTTGAAGAATAATATTTTTGTTGAAATAAATATTATAAATTTACATTTAACATCATTATGATTTATAATGACTCTTTCGTATTATCAAGTGATATTTATTTAAGGATTATTATATTAATTATTAATATCTTTAAACAGAGTTTATTTATATTCAATAAATCTGATTTGATGCAGAACTACTAATATCTATAAAATTATCACTTAGATTGTACACCACTAAAATGGCATATATAATTTAAATAATGTTGTTTGTTAAATAACAATAATAATTGTAATAATTTTTATATTTTCACCAAAAACAATAAATACTATGCATATATATTTCCATATAATCACAATTTGCACTTATGAAAATTCATCTATCAAAATAATTTAAAATACATCGAAAAATGATTTAGTGTAAAAATACATGGTTTTATCAATTAATACGATTCTTTAAATAATTGATGATAGAGACTCATCAGAACGTAACGTTAACACTTCACACCCATTTTCCGTAACAACAATAGTATGTTCGTATTGTGCTGACAAATTATGATCTCTTGTTTTTACTGTCCATCCATCATTGTCAGTATAAATATGACGAGTACCTGCATTTACCATAGGTTCTATTGTTAATGTCATGCCAGATTTCAATATCACACCTTCATCATCGGCATCATAATGCAATACATGGGGAGCTTCATGAAAAAATTTTCCAATACCATGCCCGCAATATTCCCTTACTATTGAAAAATTCTGATTTTCAACAAACCTTTGGATAGACCGACCTACTTTTTTTAAACGTATTCCTGGCTTAATCATACGAATTGCCAAATACAGACTTTCTTGAGTGATCTTGCATAATCGATACCCTAAATCTTGTCGGTTGACCAACGATAAACATTCGTGAAGTATCAGCATATAATCCGTCTTTAATTACTGTAATATCAATATTTATAATATCACCTTCTTTTAATTTATCTGAATTATTTGGGATACCATGACACACCACATCATTAATTGAAGTACAAATAGACTTGGGAAATCCTCGATAACCGAGAGGAGCAGAAACAGCATGTTGTATTTGTGTAATATAATTATGACAAATAACATCTAATTCTCCAGTACTAATGCCAGGTTGCACGTAAGCTTCAACCATTTCTAATACTTCTGCTGCTAACTTCCCAGCAATGCGCATTTTTGCTATATCTGTAAGTGTTTTAATGATAATTTTCATAATATATATGTTACTAATCGCATTAACAAATACACAATGTTTTTGTTGCTACATAACATGATCTATACATAAATCCATACATTTAATTAAAAGACAATCGCATCACAGTTAATTGCATAACTCGCACTAATTTGTGATTAAATATAAATATATTTTATTTACAAACACGTATTAAATTATTTATTCTTAGGGTATTAGTAAACGACTAATCATCGTATTTAACTTATCAAAAATTATTATAACATGTAATATATGATCTATCTATATTTAAATATTGATAACCAGTAGAAACCATTAAAAGTAATCTATTTAACAACTCATAGAGGTATATAATGGAAAACATTTCTATACGTGATATGCTTCAGGCCGGTGTCCATTTTGGCCACCAAACCCGTTATTGGAATCCTAAAATGAAACCTTTCATTTTTGGAGTTCGTAATAAAATACATATTATTGATTTGGAAACAACTAATGTAATGTTTAAGAAAGCTTTAATTGAACTAAACAAAATCGCTTCGCTTAAGGGTAAAATTTTATTCGTAGGCACCAAACGTGCAGCTAGTGAAGCAGTCAAAAAAACAGCCATGGCTTGTAATCAGTTTTTTGTTAATCATCGTTGGTTAGGGGGAATGCTAACCAATTGGAAAACAGTGCGACAATCTATAAAACGTCTAAAAGATTTAGAAATTCAATCTCAAGACGGTACTTTTAAAAAATTAACCAAAAAAGAAGCATTGATTTTGAATCGAGAACTTATGAATCTGGAAAATAGTTTAGGAGGCATCAAAAATATGGGCGGACTGCCAGACGCAATTTTTGCTATTGGTGCAACACATGAACATATTGCTATAAAAGAAGCAAATAGCTTAGGGATTCCAGTTTTTGCAATAGTTGATACCAACTCTAATCCAGATGGAATAGATTTTATCATTCCAGGCAACGATGATGCTGTACGCGCAATTAATCTATATTTAAATACAATATCTAACATGATACACATAAATTATGTTCAATGATTCACATAATTAATGCTACGCAATAAATTTATTGACAATTAAATGTGTAATCACACTCTCCATATATATTCTTAATATGATGACATTATTATGAAAGAAAAAATGATTGATATTAATAGCAATTTAATTAAAGAATTACGTAAACGTACTAGCATTGGTATTTTAGAATGCAAACAAGCCTTAATTAAAGCCAATGGAAATCTTGAATTAGCTATAGATAACATGAGAAAATCCGGTTTAAAAACTGCTATCAAAAAATCTGGACATACAACATCATCAGGTCTAATCGCAATAGAAATAGCATCCAATAGGCAATACGGTATCATGGTAGAAATAAATTGTGAAACTGATTTTGTAGCTAAAGATAGTACTTTTCAAGAGTTTGTTAAAACTGTTATTATCACAGGATTGAATGAAAAAATTAATGATATTAATATACTACAAACTAGATTTGCAGAGAAACGTGCTAATTTAATTGCAAAAGTCGGAGAAAATATAAACATTCGTAGATTTATTGTTTTAACAGGTAATTTTTTAGGATGTTATGTGCATAGATCCAAAATCGGGGTAATAGTTGTTACTAGCGGAAGTGTAACTGAAGATTTAATGAAACATATTTCTATGCATATCGCAGCTAAAAACCCTAAATATATTACCATAGATGATGTTCCGAAAGATATCATGATTCGTGAAAATCATATTCAAATGGATATTGCCATGAGATCTGGAAAATCATACAAAATTTCAGAAAAAATAGCCGAAGGACGTATGAAAAAATTTATCAATGACATTGTATTAACACAACAAAACTTCATAATGGATATTAATAAAACAGTCGAACAATTATTAATTGAGTATCACGTAAAAATTAATAATTTTGCTCGCTTTGAATTAGGTGAAGATATATAAATTAGTATTTAATACTATCACTAAAATTTTTAATTAATTAACACAGATTATCATTGTTTTTTAAAATAAGATATTCAATATTTTTAACAACAAAAACTATTAATTAAATTGGTTAAGTCAGAATAATTTATTGATATGCATATTATACTTTAAATAATTTAGTGTTTGCTCCTGTTTATGCCATTTTTTGTGAGGAATATAATTAATGGTAACTCACACGAAACCAATTTATCGGCGTATCGTACTTAAAATGAGCGGAGAAGCTCTACAAGGCGCCGAAGGTTTTGGAATCGATACTACTGTGTTAAATCGAATGGTTACAGAAATTAAAGAACTAGTGAAAATAGGTATTCAAATAGGTATAGTTATGGGAGGTGGCAACTTGTTTCGTGGCGCTGGATTAGTGAAATCCGGAATGAATCGTATAGTAGGAGACCACATAGGAATGTTAGCCACTATAATGAATGGATTAGCTATGAGAAGCGCATTAAATCATGCTTATGTTCATTCCCATTTAATGTCAGCTATTCCATTAAATGGAGTATGTGATCATTATAGTTGGATGAAAGCTATTAACTTATTATCTAATAATTGGGTGGTAATTTTTGCAGCTGGAACTGGAAATCCTTTATTTACTACTGATTCTGCTGCCTGTTTACGGGGTATCGAAATTAAAGCAGATGTAGTACTCAAAGCAACTAAAGTAGATGGTGTATTTTCTAATGATCCAATGCAACATCCTGACGCTACATTATATGAACAATTGAGTTATCAAGACGTATTAGATCGTGAATTAAAAGTTATGGATTTAACAGCGTTTACATTAGCAAGAGAACACAATTTACCAATACGTATATTTAATATAAATAAACTTGGGGCGTTAAAAAGAATAATAATGGGGTATAAAGAAGGGACTTTAATAACCAAATAATTTAAGGATTGTATACTCAAATGCATATTTAAATTTATATAAATTAATTTTTTTATGTAGAAATAAAAATCAGAGGTATATGATGTGATCAATAAAATTGATAATATTCAGATAGATTCAGAAATACATATGAAAAATTGTATTAACAATTTCAAAACAAATATAAACAATATTCACATAGGACGCATTTCTCCGAAAATATTAAATAATATCCGAGTAGACTACTATGGAATATCTACTCCATTATCTCAACTGGCAAATACCGTAGCAGAAGATTCACGTACCTTAGCTATTACAGTTTTTGACCATCAGATCATCAAATCAACTGAAAAAGCTATTTTTATGTCTGATTTACAATTAATTCCTATTTCTCATGGAAATATTATTCGAGTGACATTACCTGCATTAACTGAAGAACGTCGTCGTACTTTAATAAAAATGGTACGCTCTGAAGCAGAGAAAAGTAAAATAGCTATAAGAAATGTGCGTCGTATTGCTAATGATAAAACCAAAATTTTACTTAAAAACAAGGAAATTAATGAAGACGAAGAACATTTTTTTCACAATGAAATTCAAAAATTAACTAATATTTGGATTAAAAAAATTGATATTATTCTCACAGAAAAAGAATCAGAATTAATGAAATTTTAAATATTAAATCGTATGTTAATAACATATCCACACACATATTAACGGGCAATAATAAATTTTATATTTACAATTAAATGAATAATTTGATTTATGCATATGCAATCTTTAACAATTTTAGGCAGTACTGGATCTATTGGAAAAGCTACCCTATCTGTAATACAACAACATACCGACAAGTTCTTTGTACACGCGTTAGTCGCTAAAAATAATGTTGCTGTAATGACAGAACAGTGCATAACGATGTCTCCCAAATATGCATGTATGATATCTGAAGATGCAGCACGGATGTTGAAAAAAAATTTAATCACTGCTGGAAAATGCGATATTAAAGTATTATCTGGCATAATGCATGCCTGTGAGTTGGCGTCAACTGATGATGTTGATATGGTAATGTCTGCTATAGTTGGAATTGCTGGATTAAAACCTACTTTTTCCGCGTTACGTGCCGGTAAAAAAATATTATTGGCAAATAAAGAAACTTTAGTTACTTGTGGAAAATTATTTATGAGAGAAGCCAATCAATATCATGCTTGTGTACTACCCATAGATAGCGAACATAATGCAATTTTTCAAAATTTACCAGTAACATGTCAGAAAAATTTGGGAAATACATCTTTATCTGAATGCGGTATATCACGTATTGTGCTAACAGCATCTGGAGGAATTTTTTTTAAAATGCCACCAGAACAATTGACCGCCATAACACCAGAACAAGCTTGTGTACATCCTAATTGGTCTATGGGACGTAAAATATCAGTAGACTCTGCTACCATGATGAATAAAGGATTGGAATATATTGAAGCACGCCATTTATTTAATGCTAAACCGAGTGAGATTGAAATCTTATTACACCCACAATCCATTGTCCATGCTATGGTATACTATGCAGACGGAAACATATTGGCACATTTAGCGCCTCCAGATATGAGAATCCCTATTGCACATGCAATGACTTATCCTAATAGAATAGGATTAAAAACATCGTCCAATATAGACATATGTCATCTTAACAAATTATATTTCGATCAATTGGATCCTCATAGTTATCCTTGCTTACAACTAGCAATAGATGCTGATAATTGTAGTCAATCAGCTGTTATTACTCTAAATGCAGCCAATGAGATCGCCGTGGAATCATTTTTGAATAAAATGATTGCTTTTACCGAAATTCCTAATGTTATTCGTCGTGTACTTGATGCAATAAATATAAATGATCCTAATGATATAGAAGATATTTTATATATTGATCAAAAAGCTCGTGAAAAAGCAATATCTATATGTATCCTATGATTAAATAATATTGTCTTTAATAAATTTATCAGAATTACTACATATATATCATAAAAATTATAAGTAACTTCATTAATCTGTAATTATAATATTAATTATTATAGAATAAATACTTTTTACTTAATACAAGGTATTTAATTTGGAAAATAAATAAGTGTGATATTATCTCAACATAATCAAGATCTTAGCACTTTTTCATCCAATTTACTACCACGCCATGTTGCTATCATCATGGATGGTAATGGGCGTTGGGCAAGAACACGAGGAAAATTACGTATTGTTGGGCATCAAGCTGGATTCAATGCAGTCCGGCGTGCTGTTCATTTCGCTGTTAATCACAGATTCGATGCATTAACTCTATATGCATTTAGCAGTGAAAACTGGAAACGTCCTGATAAAGAAATTGATTCTTTGATGCAATTGTTTTCTCATGCTTTAAACAATGAAATAGATGTTTTACATAAGAACAATATCAAACTAAGAATCATCGGAGATATTAATCGATTTTCTGTTGAATTACAAAAAAACATACACCGTTCTGAACAATTAACTTCCAATAATAGTGGGCTTACACTTAATATTGCTGCAAATTATGGAGGACGATGGGATATTATCCAAGGCGTAAAACAACTTGCCACACAAGTGCAGCAAGGAATATTAACTCCTAATCAAATTGACGAGGATGCTCTGTGTAAGTGTATTTGTATGAATGAGTTAGCTCCAGTAGATTTGGTGATTCGAACAGGAGGCGAGCATCGTATTAGTAATTTTTTACTTTGGCAAATAGCATACGCTGAATTATTTTTTACAGATGTACTATGGCCTGATTTTAATAATATCATATTTAAAAGAGCATTAAATACTTTTATGAAACGAGAGCGCCGATTCGGAAATAGCGTATCTACTTAATTTCAACAAGGAGAAAATTGTGTTTAAAACTCGTTTAATTAGCGCATCTATCCTGATTCCTATCACCATTTGTATGATATTCCTGTTGCCTATTATACAATTCTTGATTGTTGTATCTATTATTTGCTTAATTAGTGCATGGGAATGGGGAAAAATGATGCGTTTTTCCGATTGTATACACCGAATGTGGATATGCGTTATATTTGGATTATTATTAATTGTAACAACTCAAAGCTTTTTATACTTCAATAATTGGTATATTTTTTGGTATATTTTCAGTAGCATTAGTATAGCATGGTGGATACTAGCTTTTTTATTAATATTATCTTATCCTGATTCTGCTATTTTCTGGAAAAAATCTAATATACTTCGTTTTTTGTTCGGGATATTAACAATATTACCATTTTTTTGGGGGATATTGACGTTACGTCAATTTCATCATATCGACGATAGAATCATCGGAACATGGTGTTTACTGTATGTTGTAATATTAATTTGGATTAATGATGTAAGCGCATATATCATCGGTAAAACATTAGGAAAGCGCAGATTATTACAAACTGTATCTCCTAAAAAAACTTGGGAAGGATTTATTGGCGGCATATTAATTTCAACAGGGATATCATGGTTATTCAGTAAATATATGCCAATAAAGATAATAAACCCATCTCTTATATTTATTTATTCTATAATTACAATTATAGCTTCTATAATAGGAGATTTAACTGAAAGCATGTTTAAAAGAGCATCTGGTATTAAAGATAGCGGAAATTTGATCCCTGGACATGGAGGGATGTTAGATCGGATAGATAGCTTAGTTGCCGCAGTGCCTATTTTCGTTTACCTAATATTATTAAATTTATATTAATATCCTTATTAAAAAATAGAGAATTCATCAACATCATGATATTACATTTTTTATGGAATTTAACTACATTTATTCTTGCATTGAGTATTCTTATCACAGTCCATGAATACGGACATTTTGTAGCAGCACGTTTTTTGAAGGTAAAAGTAGAGCGCTTTTCTATAGGATTCGGTCCTATTTTATGGAGTTGGAGAGATGCAAATGATACCGAATATGTAATTTCTGCTATTCTTTTTGGTGGATACGTTAAATTGTTTAACACTCAACAAACAATAACATCTTGCAATGCAGAATGTAATAATTCATTTGAATGCAAACATATTTGGAAAAAAATTATTATTGTGATTTCAGGACCCATCTTTAATTTTCTTTTTTCTATTGTGTTATATGTATTAGTTTTTATGATAGGTGTGCCTATTTATAAACCAATAATCCATTCTGTTATACCTAATTCCATTGTTGATCAATCAAACATACCATCTGGTGTAGAAATTAAATCAATTAACAATATTCCGACTCATGATTGGGATGCAGTACGTTTAGAGATTCTTAACACCATAGGCAAGAAAGAAATTATCATTTCTGTAACACCAATAAATAATACGCATATTCAAACCTACACCATTCATTTATCTCATAATTGGTTCAATAAATCTATTAATAACAAAGATCCTATAATAACATTAGGTATTCTTCCTTTTAATACACATGTATCATTGATATTATCAGAAATACAATCTGATTCTGCTGCACAACGAGCTGGTTTAAAAGTTGGAGACAAAATAATCTCACTCGACGATCAATTAATACATAATTGGGAGTCATTCATAACAATCATCAAAAATAACCCAGGAAAAACTTTTAAAATTATGGTAGAACGGAACAATAAAGTACTCAACTTCAGCTTAACACCAGATAAAAAAAATCTGATTTCCTCTGAAAAAACAGAAGGAGCTATAGGTGTTTCTCCTCAAATCATTTGTATCCCATCAAAACATCATATAATTCATCAATATGGATTGCATCTAGCTATACTGGAAGCTTGTGAAAAAACATGGAAATTGATATGCCTAACGACTAATACATTATTTAAATTAATTACTGGAGATATTAAGATGACCCACCTCAGCGGTCCAATCGCAATAGCACAAGGAGCAGGTGCATCAGCTCAATCTGGAGCAATTTACTATCTCATGTTTTTATCTTTAATTAGCATTAATTTAGGTATTATTAATTTACTACCTTTTCCAACACTAGATGGAGGACATTTATTTTTTTTCGTAATAGAAAAAATAAAAGGAAAATCAATATCAAAAAAAACACAAAGTTTTGGTTATATCATTGGATCTATTATACTTACTTTAATGATGTGCTTAGCGATTTTCAACGACATATCTAGATTATGGTAATAAATAAAAAAATTTAACCCAAAAAGATTAAAATAAATAACAATCAATGAAAAAAATATTTATAGCATTCTTATTGATCATTAGTCATGCAGCACACAGCGATGATACAATTATAAACAAAATTCTTTTTAATGGATTAAAAAGAATTTCATTAGATACGGCATTATTTAGTTTACCTTTAAAAATTGGATCCATTATTAATGATGAAGATATTGCTAATAGTATTAAAGTGTTATTTTCTACAGGATACTTTGAAGAAGTCATAATTTCTCATAATGAAAATGGAATTGTTATAATCCAGGTCAAAGAACGCCCAGTCATTGATAATATTAGTTTTCAAGGAAACAAAATAATTACAGAAGATATAATAAAAAAAACATTA
This sequence comes from Blochmannia endosymbiont of Camponotus sp. C-046, assembly GCF_023585865.1. Classification (NCBI taxonomy): domain Bacteria; kingdom Pseudomonadati; phylum Pseudomonadota; class Gammaproteobacteria; order Enterobacterales; family Enterobacteriaceae; genus Candidatus Blochmanniella; species Blochmannia endosymbiont of Camponotus sp. C-046. Next base: position 336,526 of record NZ_CP097752.1, on the reverse strand, counting down.
AATATAAAAAAAATACAATCAGGTGAACCATTTAACGAATGCTCTATTTTTGAATTAAAACAAGAGTTGAATAATCTGTATCATAACTTTGGTAAATTTTCAGCTACAACTAAAATAATAGTCATCCCTCTATCAAGAAATCGTGTTAATTTGAAAATAATGTTTACAGAAGGTAAAACCGCTAAAATACAACAAATCAACATTTTTGGTAATCATGCATTCCATACAAAAAAATTATTATCACAATTTAAATTGTATAGAAAAATTAAATGGAGACCTATACTATCTAATCAACAATATCAAGAACAAAAATTATTCCATGACTTAGATAAATTACGTAATTTTTACTTAAACCATGGCTATGCTAAATTTCATATTGATGAGACGCAAATTGATTTTACACCAAATAAAAAATATGTTTATCTTTCTTTATATATCAATGAAGGCGTGCAATATTCATTTGATTCTGTAGAGTTACATGGAAATATATTAGATTATTTTCCTAATATTAAAAAATACATAAACATTTATCCTAGAGAATTATATAGTAACAATAGAATTCAAGAAATAGAACGGAACATACGATATATGTTAAGCAAACATGGTTACATGCAACCTATCTTATCAATAAAACCTGACATAAATGACAACAATAAAACAATAAAATTATATGTATACGTCGATGTAGGCCATTGTTTTTATGTACGTGAAGTACGCTTGGAAGGTAATAATATTACTAAAGATGAAGTCATTCGAAGAGAAATACGTCAAACAGAACAAATACAATTAGATTATAATCGTATTATTCAAGACCAAACCCGACTTAAACGTCTTTGTTATTTTAAAACTGTCAATACTCGCATTGAATATGTACCAAATACTTTAAACCAAATCGATGTTATTTATAAAATTGAAGAACATAATACTGGTCATTTAAATCTGAGCGTCGGATTTGGAACAGAAAGTGGTATAAATTTGCAATTTGGAATGTATCAAGAAAATGTGTTAGGTTCAGGAAATTCTATAGCTGTTGCTAGCACTAAAAATCATTATCAAACTTATACTGAAATATCATCTTTAAAACCTTACTATGGCGTTAATAACATTAGTATAGGCGGTAAAATATTTTATAATGATTTAAACACTAACAATACAAGTTTTTCAGATTATAATTTGAAAAATTGTGGTATTAATATTAATTGCTCATACCCGATCGTTAAATACAATACGTTTAATATAGGATTAAATCATGTATCTAATTATTTAAGTAAAATAGCCCCTCAAGTAGCAATATGGCGTTATCTAAAATCTACAAATATTCATCCAAAAATATCAATTAACAGTAAAATTGTAGATAATACTATCAATTTTCATACAAATGATTTTTTATTAACTTCAGGATGGACTTTTGATAATTCAAATCATGCTTATTTCCCTACATATGGTGTACGTGCCAATATATCAAGTACATTGACACTACCTGGGTCTAATAATCAATATTATAAAATAATAATTAATAGTAATAGTTATATACCTTTATATCGACAATCTAATTGGATAACGATGAATTCGATATACACTGGTTATGCTGGCGGTATACATAAAAAAGAAAATCCTTTTTATGATAACTTCTATGCCGGAGGTATTGAAACAATACGTGGATTTAGACTAAATAGTATAGGTCCAAAAGCTGCTTATTATCATTGCAACGATTCTAGACAAAACTATGCTACATGTGCAATAAAAAAATCTCAAGATGCTGTTGGTGGAAATGCAATAACTCTTTTCAAAACTGAGCTAATCATTCCTATGATATATTTTCATGCGCAACATTCTGATATTGCACGTATTTCTGTGTTCTTAGACACAGGTACTGTATGGGATACTTTTTGGAAGAATACTGAAGCAACACAAAAAGCCGGTATTGTAGATTATAGCATTCCAAATAATATTCGCATATCTAGTGGTATATCTTTGAAGTGGGTATCTCCAATTGGGCCAATGATTTTTTCCTATTCAAAATTAATAAAAAAATATCCCGGAGATATAGAAGAACCATTTCAATTTAGTATCGGAAAAACATGGTAACATTCAGACATAATATACTAATAAAAAATATCTTATCAAAATAATAAATTTCATATCTTATTAAACTAAGAGGTTTACAGTGAAAAAGTGGACATATATATTGAGTATAATGATTTGGATAACACAAATTAACTCTGTTGAGGCTACCGACAAAATTGCAATAGTTAACATTTCTAATATTTTTCAACAATCTTCACAACGCGCTAAAATCATTAAACAACTTGAATATGAATTTAAAGATCGTGCTGCCGAATTAGAAAAGATGGAGCATGATTTACAAATAAAAATACAAACATTACAACGAGATGGCACCACCATGAAAGCAATCGAACGTAATGAACTAGAAAAATCATTAATAAACCAACGTGAAATTTTCACTAACAAAGCTAAAGAATTTCAACAAGAAAATCATTCGCGTCAAACAGAAGAAAGAGATAAAATTCTTAATATGATTCACAATGTAGTATCAAATGTTGCCAAAAAAGAAAATTATGACATAGTAATTGACTCTAATGCTGTAGTATATCACAGCGTTCACATTACAGATATTACTAATTCTGTAATGAAACAAGTTGGATAAATTATGATCGAAATGAAGCTATCAGATTTAGCACAGCAATTAGACGCTAAATTATATGGAGACAAAAATATTATTATTACTGGCATTGCTTCTATAAATAACGCACAAATAGGACATATTACTTTTTTAAAAGATCAACGATTTCTAAGTCAACTAAGCTCCTGTCGCGCTTCAGCAGTGATATTATCTAAAAACAACTTGATTTTTTGTAAGGTTGCTGCATTGGTAGTAGAAGACCCATATATCGCATATGTTAAAATAGCACGATTGATGGATAATAGCCCGAAACCAGCGAGGAATATTGCATCTGAAGCCATCATAGCTCCAGATGCAATATTAGGTCAAAGAGTAGGAATAGGTGCTAATGTGGTTATAGAATCTGAAGTAATTTTGGGTGATGATGTAATCATTGGTCCTGGTAGCTTCATAGGACAAAAAACAAAGATAGGGACAGGTACACGTTTATGGGCTAATGTCACTATATATCATGAGGTAGAAATTGGTGAATTCTGTTTAATACAATCTGGAGCTATCATTGGTTCTGATGGATTTGGGTATATTAATGATCATGGCGTGTGGATCAAAATTCCTCATTTAGGAACAGTAAAAATTGGAAATAATGTAGAAATAGGTGCTTGTACTACTATTGATCGAGGAACATTAGATGATACTAAAATTGAAAGCGGAGTAATTATTGATAATCAGTGCCAAATTGCACATAATGTCAAAATAGGCGCACACACCGCAATAGCAGGCGGTGTTATCATGGCCGGGAGTTTAACTATTGGACAATATTGCATGATAGGCGGAGCCAGTGTAATTAATGGACACATAAATATTTGTGATAGAGTCACTATCACCGGAATGGGAATGGTGATTAAAGCGATAACACAACCTGGTATTTACTCATCAGGTATTCCTGTGCAACCAAATACAGTATGGTGGAAAACCGCCGCATTAATTATGCGGATTAGTAATATAAACAAACGTATAAAAACTATAGAACAAAAATTAAAAAAAATACTGTGCCTATAAATTTTAAGATAACTAGGACAGTTTATTCTTTACCCTGTTAGGATGAACAGGATAAATGAATGTTATTAATACGACTTATTATCTTAAACAGGAATAAAAACCTTGATTACTGATACTTGTGTTTTGCATATTGAGGAAGTTTTAGAGCTTTTGCCGCATCGATTTCCATTTTTATTAGTTGATCGTGTACTAAATTTTGAAAAAGGGAAATTTTTAAGAGCGGTAAAAAATGTTTCTTTTAATGAACCATTTTTTCAAGGACATTTTCCAGGAAAACCCATTTTTCCTGGAGTATTAATTTTAGAAGCTATGGCTCAAGCTACAGGAATCTTAGCCTTCAAAAGTACAGGTAAATTAGCTCCAGGAGAATTATATTATTTTGCTGCTATTGACTCAGCTCGATTCAAGCGTCCAGTACAACCTGGTGACCAAATGATACTCGATGTAGAATTTATTAAAGAAAGACGCGGTATTGCACGATTTAAAGGAATCGCTACAGTAAACGAAGAAATGGCTTGTGAAGCATCAATGATGTGCGCTCGTAGAAAGGAAATTTAAACTGATGATTCATCAATCTGCCATTATACATCCTAGTTCTATAATAGAAGAAGGAGCTATAATACACAACAACGTATATATCGGACCATTTTGTTTTATTGGAGCGCAAGTTGAGATAGGGGCGCGAACTTTGTTGAAATCTCATATTGTAATTAACGGGATTACTCAAATTGGAGAAAATAATCAAATCTATCAATTTGCTTCTCTTGGAGAAGTGAACCAAGATTTAAAATACGCAAAAGAATCTACACGAATAGAAATTGGCCATGACAATAAGATTAGAGAAAGTGTCACCATTCATCGTGGCACTATACAAGGTAAAAAAGTGACCAAAATAGGAAATAGCAATTTATTTATGATTAACGTGCATATTGCTCATGATTGCATAATCGGGGATCATTGTGTCATGGCTAACAACGTTACCTTAGGAGGACATGTAAGAGTAGATAACCACACTATTATTGGAGGAATGACCGCAATCCATCAGTTTTGCCTTATTGGAACACATGTTATGATTGGAGGATGTTCTGGTGTAGTCCAAGATATTCCACCATTCATAATAGCCCAAGGAAATCACGCAACACCTTTTGGATTAAACATTGAAGGTTTAAAACGACGAGGTTTTAGTCGTTCCTCCGTACACGCTATTCGAGATGCCTATAAAATTTTATACCGTAGCAATAAAACTATTGAATCAGCTAAAACAGCTTTAAAACTATTAGCAGCAGAACATCCGATCATCAATGAATTTGTAGATTTTTTAATACGTTCTCAAAGGGGAATTATTCGTTAACAATGTTAATCTATCGTCTATGCATAATCGTACTATTATTATAGGTATAGTAGCAGGAGAAGCTTCTGGAGATATTTTAGGGGCAGGATTAATCCGTGCATTAAAAAAATACTTAAAAAAAGTATGTTTTTTTGGGATTGGTGGCCCCTGTATGCAATCTGAACATATGAAATCTTGGTACAATATAGAAGAATTATCAGTCATGGGTTTCGCTGAAATTATTCTGAAATTACCACGACTATTGCACATTCGTAGAAATTTAGCTCGTAGATTTATTAACTTAAAACCTGATGTTTTCATTGGTATCGATTCTCCAGATTTTAATATTTCTTTAGAAAATCGTTTGAAAAAACATGGAATTCGTACGATCCATTATGTTAGCCCATCAGTATGGGCGTGGAGGAAAAAACGTATTTTTGCGCTTAAAAAAGCCACCGATAATATTTTAGTTACTTTTCCTTTTGAAAAAAAAATATACGATCACTTCAATATACCATGTCAATTTATTGGACATACATTAGCAGATCAAATACCTTTGAATCCAAATAAAGTCTTTGCTCGTCAAAAATTAGGGATTCCCTGTAACGTATGTTGTTTAGCAATATTACCAGGCAGCAGAATTAGGGAAATTAAAATGTTAGCTCACGATTTTTTATTATGCGCTAAATTATTAAAAAATAATTTTCCTAATCTTGAAATTTTAGTACCATTACACAATCAAACATCTGTAAAAAAATTTATTAGTGTCGTATCAACATCAATTAAGTATCGTATTCTAAACAACAACCAATCAGCATGGGAAATAATTATGGCAGCAGATGTTTCTTTAGTGACCGCTGGCACAGCAACTTTAGAATGTATGTTAGTCAAATGTCCTATGGTTGTAGCTTATCGAATGCATCCCCTAACATTTATGTTAGTCAAACATTTTATAAATGTTCCCTGGATATCACTGCCTAATTTATTAGCAGATCGTGAATTGGTAAAAGAATTTATTCAAAACAACTGTCGTCCTGAAAATTTAGCACAAACATTAATTGACTTATTAAATGATGATAATAATCAACATATAGTATTGAAAAAAACATTTAGACAGTTACATTATAGAATTAGATGTAAAGCAGATGAACAAGCAGCCCACGCAGTGTTGAGGTTAATCAAATGACAACAATGTTATGTAACAAGCAATTAAAAAATCATGAAATATCAAAAACATTATCTATCAAAAAATTTAAATTAATTGCGGGAGTAGATGAATCAGGATGCGGATCATTAGTCGGATCAGTAATAGCTGCTGCAGTAATATTGCATCCAATACGACCAATTTTTGGATTAGCTGATTCTAAAACATTAAATAAACACAAAAGACTTAATTTATATAAAAATATTATTGAAAAAACATTAGCCTGGAGTATCGGATGCGCTGATGCTATAGAAATTGATCGTTTTAATATTTTGAAAGCTCGTTTATTAGCAATGAAACGAGCAGTACACAATTTATCTATTAAGCCAGATTTGATTTTAATAGATGGAAATAATTCTCCAGAATTCACAGGCATACCTTATCAATGTTTTATCAAAGGAGATGATCGAATAGCAGTTATAAGCGCAGCTTCTATTGTAGCTAAAGTTACTCGAGATCAAGATATGATCGTACTAGATGCGCAATATCCAAAATATAGATTTGCTCAAAACAAAGGATATCCTACCTATTTTCATTTAAAACAATTAGCGCTATACGGGCCTATATCACAGCATAGAAAAAGCTTTGCTCCTGTAAAACATGTAATTTGTGATATTAATAGGCAACTCGATATTTAGATATATATTATTATTTATGACCTCTTAATTATGATAAAACCACGCTTTATTCACTTGCACGTACATAGCGATTACTCCATGTTTGATGGATTATCTACAGTAAATAAGTTAATAGCAAAAGCAGCGTCTCTTAAAATGCCCGCATTAGCTCTTACTGATTTTAACAATTTATTTGGATTTATTAAATTCTATGATTCTGCTTATAAATCAGGAATCAAACCAATCATTGGAGCAGATTTTTTACTACAAGATGTCAACATTGGCAACAAACCGAGCAAATTAACATGCTTGGCCACTGATAAACAAGGTTATTATCATTTAATTATGTTAATTTCCAAAGCATATAAAAATAAACATAATAATATTGCTCTTACAATTCAACGCCATTGGCTCATAGAATATAACAAAGGTTTAATTCTACTTTCTGGGGGGTGTAACGGGGAGATCGGAAGACATTTATTAAGAAATGAAAAATCAAAAATAGAACAATGTTTATATTTTTATTCAAAATATTTTCCAAATAGATATTATCTGGAATTAATACGTACTGGTCGTCAAAACGAAGAATTTTATTTACAATTAGCTATAGAATTATCAATGGTCAAGGGACTACCGGTAGTAGCTACCAACGATGTACGTTTTATTAATGAAGAAGATTTTTTAGCGCATGAGATTCGAGTAGCAATATACGCTGGTACTCAATTAAATAATATTCAGCAATTACGCAAATATAGTTCACAACAATTTATGAAAAGTGAAGAAGAAATGTGTAAATTATTTTCCGATATACCGGAATCTTTGGTAAATAGTGTAGAAATTGCGTACAAATGCAATATTACCATCGATTTAGGTAAATCTTTTTTACCACAATTTCCTACTGGATGCAGATCTGCTCAAGATTTTCTTACCACATATGCAGAAAAAGGATTAGAAGAGCGCTTAATTTTGTTGTTTCCCAAGACTAAAGAACGCCTTATTAAACGAATACCATATGATTTGCGATTGCAACATGAATTACAAGTAATCAATAGTATGAATTTCCCTAGTTATTTTCTAATCGTTATGGAATTTATTAAATGGGCTAAAAATAACGATATTCCAGTTGGTCCTGGAAGGGGTTCTGGAACCAGTTCACTAGTAGCATATGTCTTAAAAATTACAGAACTTGATCCTTTACAATTCGATTTACTGTTTGAACGTTTTCTTAATCCAGAACGTATATCTATGCCCGATCTAGATATTGATTTTTGCATGGATCATCGTGATTTAGTAATTGAGCATGTCTCTAAAACTTATGGATCAGATGCTGTGTCTCAAATTATTACGTTTGGGACTATGGCAGCCAAAGCAGTGATCCGAGATGTAGGACGTGCACTAGGTCATCCTTATACGTTGATCAATCACATTGCTAAATTGATTCCATCAGAACCAGGCATCACATTAGAAAAAGCTATCTCTATCGAACCTCAACTTAAACTACTTTATGAAAACGACGAAGATATTACAACACTAATTGATATGGCCCGTCAATTAGAAGGTATCGTGAGAAATGTAAGCAAACATGCCGGAGGAGTAGTAATTGCACCTATAAAAATTACTGATTTTTCTCCCTTGTACTATGATAATGATAGCATTCATCCAATGACCCAATTTGATAAAGATGACATTGAACGTATTGGTTTAATAAAATTTGATTTTCTTGGTTTACGTACATTAACTATTATTAAACATACATTAAAAATGATTAACAACACACGCCTTAAACATGACCTTGCTATTATTGATATACACTCCCTATCATTACACGATCAAAAAAGCTTTCGTACACTTCAATCTTCGAAAACTACAGCAATCTTTCAATTAGAATCACGTGGTATAAAAGAATTAATTAAACGTTTAAAACCAGATTGTTTTGAAGATTTGATAGCATTGATTGCTTTATTTCGCCCAGGACCGTTACAATCAGGTATGGTAGATAACTTCATCAATAGAAAACACGGTTATGAAACTATTTCTTATCCTGATGCTAAATGGCAGCACGAATCCTTACGTCCAGTATTGGAATCAACTTATGGAATTATTTTATATCAAGAACAAGTTATGCAAATAGCGCAAGTGCTCGCAGGTTATACACTTGGACAAGCCGATATACTACGACGTGCTATCGGTAAAAAAAAACCAGAAGATATGGCTAAACAACGCTCTTTTTTTAATTTAGGCGCTACAAAAAATGGCATCGATACTACATTATCAATGAAGATTTTTGATCTTTTAGAAAAATTCGCTGGTTATGGTTTTAATAAATCCCATTCTGCTGCATATGCATTAATATCTTATCAAACGTTATGGCTAAAAACACACTATCCTTCTGAATTTATGGCGGCAGCATTAAGTTCTGATATGGACAATTTAAATAAAGTATCTCACCTAATAGGTGAATGTCAAAAAATGAATCTCAAAATTCTACCTCCAAATATAAATACTAGCCAACATCATTTTTATGTTAACGAACATAAAGAAATTGTTTATGGATTTGGAGCTATAAAAGGAATAGGAAAAACCTCTATAGAATCTATAATAACATCTCGCAATAAGGATGGTAATTTTAAAGAATTATTTGACCTCTGTATCCGCATCGATAGTACAAAAATAAATCATCGTATGATTGAAAAATTAATTCTTTCTGGAGCCTGCGATTCGTTTGGAATACATCGTTTAAAATTAGTGGCATCACTTAATGATGTATTAAAACGCGCTAATCAGCATATTAAAAATAAATATAGCAAACAAACAGATATATTCGACATGCGTTTGGACATATCTAACACTGTTACAACAGCTGATTGCAATTACAACGCCTCACAATGGTCCAGTCAATTATTATTAGAAAAAGAAAAAGAAGCTCTTGGACTATATTTAACTAGTCATCCTACTGTTCAATACATGAAAACAATAAAAAGTTATATGCCTAATATTGTTATTATAAAAGATGTTATACTAGAAACAAATAATAATAAGATGATACATATTTTTGGTGTGATTGTATCAATTCGAACAAAATTAAGTAAAAGAGGAAAACGTGTTGTATTTTTTATTTTAGAAGATTATTCTGGTCGATTAGAAATAATGATATTTGAAAAATTAATTCATAGCTATCAATATTGTTTAAAGGAAAATAATTTATTGATTGTTACAGGAGTAATTAGTATTGATAAGATACATGGTTATTATAAAATAATTGCACAGAAATTAGAAGATATTAACGATATTTATACAAAACATGCACGCAGTTTATCTATCACTTTAAATAATAAAGAAGTGAACAATCAATTATTAACGAATATTCATTTTTTTTTAGAAAAAAATAGACTTGGAACTTTACCAGTATATTTTTTTTATCAAAAAAATGACATTCAAATCAAATTACATTGTGGAAAAAAATGGTATGTTACCCTGACTGATCAGTTATTGACCAATCTACGCAGTCTTGTTGGGGATAAACAAATCAAATTAGAATTACATTAAATTTTTATATATAATAACAGGAATTTTATGGGTTTAAATTTTCTTGATTTTGAAAAACCTATCCTAGATTTAGAAGAAAAAATTAATTCTTTAACATCGATAGTACACTTAGATAAAAAATCAAAAACAAATATTAATGAAGAAATTAATCGTCTTCGTTTTAAAAATATCGAACTTACCCAAAAAATATTTTCCAATTTAAATGCCTGGCAAATTGCTCAGTTAGCACGACATCCTAAGCGCCCATACACTTTAGATTATATAGAGCGTATATTTAATGATTTTGACGAATTATCTGGTGATCGAGTATACGCTGACGACAAAGCTATTGTAGGTGGCATAGCAAGACTCAATTCCCGACCAGTTATGATTATTGGACATCAAAAAGGTCGTGACACTAAAGAAAAAATTAAACGAAATTTTGGTATGCCTGCTCCAGAAGGGTATCGAAAAGCACTACGTCTAATGAAAATGGCAGAACGATTCAAAATACCACTGATTACTTTTATAGACACTCCAGGCGCCTACCCTGGGGTAGGAGCAGAAAAACGCGGACAATCTTCAGCAATCGCTAAAAATTTGCGTACAATGTCAGTATTAAAAATACCGATTATATGTACCGTCATCGGAGAAGGGGGTTCCGGAGGAGCTTTAGCTATAAGCATTGGCGATAAAGTTAATATGTTAGAATATAGTACATATTCTGTAATTTCTCCAGAAGGATGTGCATCAATTTTATGGAAAAACGTAAAAAAAGCCCCTATAGCTGCCGAAGCAATGGGTATTACTTCTTATCGGTTAAAAGAACTAAATCTAATTGATAATGTGATTTATGAACCATTAGGAGGAGCACATAGAGACATATTAACTACATCTATTTCATTAAAAACTCAATTATTATTAGATTTAAGCGAATTAGATTCTTTTGATGAAAAAAAATTGTTAGATCGACGATATCACAGATTGATGCATTATGGATATTGTTAATTTTAAGTCAAAATATATTACTTTTTTAAAATATTTATATATAGTATAAATCATGTAAAATATATATAATACATATACTAAAGATTGATATAATCATTGTTATGATATTAAATCATCATGACTTTATGACATTTACATTAGCAACAATATGATTGCAATCAACACATCGTCAGAACATTGGAATTTATATCGTACTGTAACACATTGTATTCTTGGATATAAAAAATTATTGTTGTCTTATAGTGGGGGATTAGATTCTACAGTACTTTTAGATATCTTAACAAAATTAAGAAATAGAATCGATCATTTCACATCATCTCCATTTATTTTACGCGCAATTTATGTAAATCATGGCATCAGTAATGATGCAGATAAATGGGCTAGTCATTGTTCCGATCAATGTAAAACGCGAGGTATACCTTTCTCGGTAATTCATATTAATTGTTATAACTCAGAAAATAAACGACGTAACACAGAAGCATTAGCACGCAATCTTCGTTATAAGAAATTATATGATCATTTAGATTCAAAAGAAATACTTTTGACCGCGCATCACATGAACGATCAAGCGGAAAGTTTACTCCTTGCATTAAAAAGAGGAAGTGGCCCATCTGGACTATCTGGAATGAGTAAAAATACGTTGTATGCTAATAAATACAGGTTGTTGAGGCCATTATTAGATTGCTCTCGCGAACAATTAGAGATATATGCCTATAATAAAAAACTTGACTGGATAGAAGACGACACGAATTCAGATACACGTTTTGATCGTAACTTTTTACGCATAAAAATTTTACCATCAATATATCAGCGTTGGCCTCATTTCAATCAAGTAGTTGCGCGTACCGCTCAACTGTGTAAAGATCAAGAAAGTTTGTTAAATGAATTGTTATCAGAATCTTTGAAAAAACTAATTGATGAATCAGACGGTTCTTTACTATTTAGTCCACTATTCCAATGCAGCATACCAAAAAGACAAGCATTACTGCGCCGTTGGTTATTAAATTTTTCTATAAAGATGCCTTCCTATCAACTTGTAAATCGTATTTGGAAAGAAGTAGTACTAAGCCGTCGAGATGCCACTCCAATACTACAATTAGATAAATGCCTATGTCGTCGTTTCCGTGAAAAATTGTATATTTTACCTGTAAATATGAAATGTTCTTTAAATAAAATTAAATTATCGTGGAATATCATGTATAATGCATTTATACTACCGTATAACTTAGGTAAGTTGATATATCAACCATTAAGTATCAACGAATGTTTATCTAAAAATTCATTCAACACACATCTAAACATAAATTTTTCATTAAATATGTCTTATAATTTTTCTGAAAAAAATAAAAAAGTATTAACACATTGTTTTGTTCGGGCCCCAAAATCTGATGAAAAAATATCAATTATGTTTGGAAATATAGATGGATTATTATATATTTTGGGAAGAAATCATGGTCGACATTTAAAAAAAATTTGGCAAGAATTAGGTGTACCTCCGTGGCTGAGAAGCCGTATTCCTTTACTTTTTTATAATAAAACGTTAATTACTGCTATAGGAGTATTCATTACTCAAAATGGTAAAATTACAAATAAAACAACCATATTATGGAAAATATCTTGGTTACAAAACATTTTATTTCATAAAATTTTTAAAAACAGCGTTCGTTATCATTTAGAATAATGCTCTTCATTTTTATTAGTTAAATAAAAATAATTAACTTCAAAACTATAAAAATAAAATTTTTATTGTATCAATAGGAAGAACAATTCAATAGAATTCCAATCAAAACAATCATATCGCAATATATATATATTAAATATAATTAAAATTTTTAACCTTAAAATCAACGCTCTTTTCAATTAAAATTAATTAAAAACTTCATGAAGAAACAATTTTTTCAACTAAATATCGCATTAATATTTCAAGTTTAATTTTTTTTATTTCATTTTTTTTACGATATTTATATTCCACCTCTTGATTAGCTAAACTACGATCACTAATAATTAAAACATGTGGTATTCCTATCAAATCTATATCAGCAAACATTGTGCCTGGATATTCTTTACGATCATCAATTAATATATCTATTCCTATAACAGATAGAAGTTGTTGGTAAATTTTTTCTGCAATACTTCTTACATTGACGGAACGATACATATCAATTGGTACAATAGCTAATTTAAATGGAGCGATTACATCAGGCCATAAAATACCATTGTTATCGTAATTTTGTTCAATAATTACGGCAACAATACGAGTAATTCCTATACCATAACACCCCATTTCCATCGGAAAATTATGTTTATGTTCATTATTTTTTTTTATATGATTAGTGTTTAAGCTTAAGTATTTTTGTCCTAATTGAAATATGTGCCCTATTTCAATACAATTATGAATGGATAAAATATTTTTTTTATTAGTATATAAATTATGATGTAATACCTCACTTAAATCTGCTACTTTTAAAAGAGGTATATCGCGATTCCAATTAACTCCAAAAAAATATTTACCGCTCATATTAGATCCAGCTACGAAATCGTTCATTGTTGCTACATTATAATCCACAATTAATGGTATAGATAAATTAATAGGTCCTAATAAATTGGGTTGTGCTCCAGTAATTGTATGCATCTCTTTTGGATCTATACAAGATAACGGAGTGTGTACTTGTGGAATCATCGAAATTTTCTTTAAACTAATCTGATGATCAGCCCGAATTACCAATCCTAATAAAGAATGATTATCATTGATATGTTTATTTTTAGAGCGTACAATTATTGTTTTCACAACTTGATGTATAGACAAATTAAATTGATTAATTAGTTCTTCTATAGATTTAATATGAGGAGCTGCTACTAAACGCATTGTTTCTGTAGCCATTTTTGGTTGCATTTTAATAGAAATCACATCATTCAATAACTGAAAATCAATTAAATCATTATCAGGTATCATAGGAGTTGCGATACTATCTTCACCATTTTCAGAATATGCTTGAAACTCATGAGACAATACCCCTCCAATTCTACCAGGATCAGCTTGAACAACACAAAAATTTAGTCCAATACGATTAAAAATAGTGTGATATGTTTGATACATATTGTTATATGTATTTTGAAGAGATTTCTGATTGAAATGAAAAGAATATCCATCTTTCATAATGAATTCTCTAGCACGCATTACTCCAGATCGAGGACGTGCTTCATCACGATATTTAGTATGAATTTGATACACAATTAATGGAGACTGTTTATACAACATCGTTTTTTTACAAATAATTTCTGACACCACTTCTTCATGAGTCGGTCCTAGTACAAATTCCTGATTGTTACGATTTTTAAAACGCAATAGTTCTGTACCATATTTTGTCCAACGACCGCTTTTTTTCCATAATCTCGCAGGTTGAACTATCGGCATAGCTATTTCAATAGCACCAATTTTACTCATTTCTTCTCGAATAATATTTTCTATTTTTCTCAATACTCGTAATCCAGTAGGCAACCAGGTATAAAGACCAGATGACACTTGACGAATTAAGCCAGCTCGTAACATTAGTTGATGACTAATCGTTGTACAATTTTTAGGTATCTCTTTAAGAGTAGCTAATAAATATTGACTAGTACGCATTATTTTCACCTGATAAGTGATATAAAATAATAATCGCCCTTTTAATAAATATATTTATTATTTAAGAATTAAATTTTTTGATTTAATATATACTATTATATAAATACACATTTAGTATTTCTTTAAAAGAATACAATTCTATACTCTAATATAGGCTTATATATCAGTATATAACCATTTAATAACATTTTCCTACTTTATAGAAAATGTTGATAATCTGATAATAATACATTTTACAACAATGCTGTTTTACAATTAAAACAAAATTTAATAATTATATGTTATTATATAATATTAATTTTTGTTGTAACATTGTTTAACAAAATAAACATTCGTAATTATAATAATAAATACAAGGCTAATCGTGAATAATGCTATATTTATAGATCGAGATGGTACTATTAATATTGATAAAAACTACGTGTATAATATCGATAATTTTTTTTTCATTGAAAATGTCATAGATGCAATGGTAACTTTGAAAGAAATGAATTTTTTTTTAATCATAGTTACTAATCAATCTGGAATAGCACGAGGTTTATTTACTCAATATGATTTTTTATTATTAACAAAATGGATGATTTCTTATTTAGAGACATACCATCATGTATATATAGATGCTATTTATTTTTGTCCGCACCATACACAGGGAATAGTGAAAAAATTCCAACGATCTTGTTTATGTCGAAAACCTAATCCGGGAATGTTATTAGATGCAAAAAAACGTTTTAATATTAACATGACTGCTTCTTATATGGTGGGAGATACTGAAAATGATATGCTAGCAGGTCAATTTGCAGGTATTGGAACTAAAGTGCTAGTATCTAGCGGTAAAAAAATAACAAAAAAAACTAAAACAACAGCAAACTGGATTATTGAAAGTCTAGCGTTCTTGCCAGATATAATAAAAACAAACAACCATACAAAAATATATACATATATATCTTTTTTAATTTTTTATGTTTTATTTTATTAATTTAATAGTATTAAATTACATTTAATAATCTCAAGATCTAATGGTATATTTTAATCTCTTTAAGTAAAGACAAGACTCCTTTTCATATGTAGCCATATATGTTTTTTCTAATTATTTATATATTAAGTTTATCTTCTAAATAACGAATATTAATTTCGTTACCTTTCTGAAACATCTCATCAGTTACAATTTTTAATTGTAACTCAATATTGGTATTGATTCCGTCAATAATTAATTCTGACAACGCATTTTTCATACGAGCAATAGCTATCTCACGTGTTTCCCCAAAACAAATTAATTTCCCTATCATTGCATCATAATAAGGAGGCACTGAATAACCAGCATAAATATGAGATTCCCAACGTACACCCAATCCCCCAGGAGCATGAAACCTAGTAATACATCCCGAACTAGGTATAAATTTATGAGAATCTTCAGCATTAATACGACATTCTATAGAATGTCCTGAAGATTTAACTGCATCTTGTGTAACATCTAACGTATATCCAGAAGCAATTTTCAACTGCTCTCTAACGAGATCTATCCCGGTAACCATTTCTGTAATCGGATGTTCCACTTGAATGCGAGTATTCATTTCAATAAAAAAGAATTCATTATTTTCATACAAAAATTCAAATGTACCTACTCCACGATATCCAATTTTATAACAAACTTTTATACAACTCTCTCCTATATGTTGCCGCATTGTAGAACTAATACCTAACGCAGGAGTTTCTTCTACTATTTTTTGATATCTCCTTTGTACGGAACAATCACGTTCTGTCAAATAGATTGTATTGCCTTTTCCATCAGATAAAACTTGTATTTCTATATGCCTAGGATTTTTCAAGTATTGTTCTACATAAATAGTATCATTATTAAACGTGTTTTTTGCTTCTGATCGCATCATACGTATAGCATCTTGTAAATCTGATTCTTTTTTAACTACACACATGCCGCGTCCTCCTCCTCCATGAGCAGATTTTATGATAATTGGATAATCAATATGTAAATTTTGATGTGAAAAATTATAAATTTCATTATTTATGTTCTTATTCAATTCATAATTCCAACCTGGAACAGACTTTATTCCTGATTCTTTCATAATAGCTATAGCGGATATTTTATTTCCCATTAAACGAATAGTTTCTGAATGCGGCCCAATAAAAACAAAACCAGAACGTTCAACTTGTTCCGCAAAATCAGCATTTTCCGACAAAAACCCATAACCAGGATGAATTCCTGATGATCCAGTAATTTCTGCAGCTGAAATAATAGCCGGGATATTTAAATAACTATGTATTGCAGGAGGAGGTCCTATGCAAACAGTTTCATCAGCCAACAACACGTGTTTCAAATCACGATCTATAGTTGAATACACAGCCACTGTTTTTATCCCTAATTCTTTACATGCACGTAAAATACGTAACGCTATTTCTCCTCGGTTTGCAATGACAATTTTTTCTAACATTTTATTCTCATTATTCGATAATAACTAATGGCTCATTAAATTCAACTGGTTGACCATTGTCAATTAAAATTGCTTTGACTATGCCTGACTTATCTGATTGAATTTGATTCATAACTTTCATGGCTTCAATAATACACACAGTATCTCCGACCTCAACCATTTGACCAATTGATACAAATGGATTGGAATCTGAACTAGAAGCAATATAGAAAATACCTACCATTGGAGAACGTATAACATGTCCATTATTTATCAATTTAACATTTTCATAACGTGTTGTTGCGCTTGGAATACGTACTGGTATTTCTGACTCTTTTTTTGTAGACAAAAGAGCCGAATCGGACGATGTTGTAGATGTAGAACGAGTAATACGCACTATCTTATTTCCTTCTGAAATTTCTAATTTAGATATATTTGATTCTTCAATCAGTGTAATTAATTTTTTTATTTTGCGAATATCCATAGCAAAACCTATGTGTATTTGTTACTCATTAATTTTTAGATAAATATTTATGCGCCATATGTAAAGCACAATGATATCCGTATACCCCAAATCCACAAACAACACCAAGCGCAATATCAGACAAATATGAACGATATCTAAATTTTTCCCTGATATATATATTAGAAAGATGAATTTCTATGAAATCAATATTCACAGATAAAAATGCATCTCGCAACGCTATGCTGGTATGAGTAAAAGCTGCAGGGTTAATTATGATAAAATCCGTATTTTTGTAATTTTTATGTATACATTCAATCAATTCATGTTCTGCATTAGATTGAAAATGATCCATTTGAATACCTAACGATTCAGCAGTCTTATATAAATTTGCTACAACATCAGATAAAGTTTCATATCCATATATATGTGGTTCACGTATACCTAACAAATTTAAATTAGGCCCATTTATCAATAAAATACGACATTTATTTGTCATGATATTCAAACATCCTCATCAATTCAACACCTCAGTGCACAATTATAACTTTACATATCATTTTATATTTAATATTTAATAAATGTTGTCTGTAGTACAGTAATAATAATTTTTTATTATTCAATAATATATTTCGTAGAAAATTATCATAATTTCAAATATATATGTTTATTGTTTATAATTAAAAACCAATAATGCCTAAAAATACAATTGATTTTTATTAGGTTTTAAATTTTTTTAATAAAAATAACTGTCATACACAATATTCATGTAATAAATAATTTATTTTTTCAAGATAACTATTATAATATTAGAATGTAATATTTTCAATAAAATTGATTATTGCAATCTTACACGAACTACAATAAGCATCTAAAATAATATTTGACAATCTTAATTGTATAGTATACCAAATATAATTTATTATTTTTACACATATATAGTTATATTTATAATGCAATATATATACGTAGTATATGTTTTAATTTTTTAATATTAAATAAATATAGAGAATTAAATAATATGCAATATTTTAAACACAATAACTTGAAAATACATTTATCGATATTATGCGATCATTTAATTTTATTTTTCTCCAAAAGATCAATCACAAATGAATAATTTTAAAAAAATTTATAAACTTATTTTAGATTATTACTATTATGTTTAAAAAATTCCGCGGCATATTTTCTAGCGACCTATCTATTGATCTCGGTACTGCCAATACTTTGATTTATTTAAAAGGACAAGGTATTGTTTTAAACGAACCTTCTGTTGTAGCCATTAGACAAGATCGAGGCGGAATGCCCAAAAGTGTAGCTGCTGTAGGCTATGCAGCGAAACAGATGTTAGGGCGAACTCCCGGAAACATTGCGGCTATTCGCCCCATGAAAGACGGAGTAATTGCTGACTTTTTTATTACTGAAAAAATGTTGCAGCATTTTATCAAGCAAGTGCACAGCAATAGTTTCATGAAACCAAGCCCGAGGGTGTTAGTATGTGTTCCAGTAGGCGCTACACAAGTTGAACGTAGAGCTATACGTGAATCTGCACAAGGAGCAGGAGCACGTGAAGTTTTTTTAATAGAAGAACCTATGGCAGCGGCTATTGGAGCAGGTTTACCAGTATCCGAAGCTACTGGTTCAATGGTAGTAGACATTGGAGGCGGTACCACTGAAGTCGCAGTAATTTCACTGAATGGAGTAGTGTATTCATCATCTGTTAGGATTGGAGGAGACCGTTTTGACGAAGCTATTATTAGTTATGTGAGACGTCATTATGGTTCCTTGATTGGAGAAGTAACCTCAGAAAGAATAAAACATACTATAGGTTCTGCATATTTAGATGATGAACTTCGTGAAATAAAAGTACGTGGACGAAATTTAGCAGAAGGAATACCACGAAGTTTCGTATTAAATAATAACGAAATTTTAGAAGCATTACAAGAACCATTAACTGGCATTGTCAGTGCAGTTATGGCGGCACTAGAACAATGTCCTCCAGAATTAGCATCTGACATTTCTGAATATGGAATGGTATTAACTGGAGGAGGGGCACTATTGAGAAATATTGATCGTTTATTGATAAAAGAAACTAGTATCCCCGTGGTAATCGCAGAAGACCCGCTTACTTGTGTTGCACGGGGTGGCGGTAAAGCACTTGATATGATTGATGTACACGGTCGAGACTTATTTAGTGAAGAATAATTTTTTTTAAAAGCGCTATAAATAAATTTATACATTTTAAATTAATAAAATCACATAAATTAAAATGTATTACTTTTAATGATATATATTAATTAGTCTTATTAAGATTAAGGTATCTTCCATGTATAGTGCTATAAGCAATAAATTTCCTTATTTAGAATTACGTTTATTTTTTGCAATAATAATGTCTGTTATCATTATTATTTCCGATGAAAAACTAAATATGTTCCTAAAATTAAAAAGTTACATGGAAGATTCCACTTATTTGTTTTATTGCTTATGCGATAAGTCGCATAATATATACAATTATACTAAAAAATTGTTATCAGGATATGACAAATTAATATTGGAAAATAATACATTGCGTCAGGAGTTATGTTTAAAAAACAGTGAATTATTGTTGATGGATCAATATAAAGATGAAAATTACAAGCTACATGCATTAATTCACTCTCCTTTGTGTTATGATAAACAAAAAATAATCACTAGAATTATTTCTGTTAACGCAGATTTATACGGCAATCAAGTTATAATAAATCAAGGAAAGAATCATAACATCTATATTGGTCAACCAGTTATTACTGATTCAGGAATCATAGGGCAAGTAATTTCTACTAATACACTTAGCAGTCGTGTTATGTTGATTTGTGATCCTGAACATGCTTTACCTGTACAAATAAAGCGAAATAATATGCGTTTTATTTTAATGGGTTGTGGATATGGCGCAGATTTACGTGCAGAATATCCAGGATATTTAGATGTATGTATTGGAGATATCTTGATAACATCTGGATTAGATGGTCGTTTTCCAGAAGGATATCCAGTAGCAACAGTATCTAATATAATAGTAGATTCAGAACAAGACTCTACCATCATTCAAGCACATCCAACAGTTAAATTACAATCTTTATGTTATGCAATACTACTTTGGAAATAAATTAATGTAATTAATATTAAAACATTATTTATTATATTTAACATAATAATATTTGCAATAAAAACAACTTTAAAAACATGCACAATAAATACAATAATTATAAATTGTGGGTAGTATATAGTTCTTTTATCATTGCAATTATTTTACAAATTATTCCCTTTTGTCTTCGAACGTGGAATATACATCCATCCTGGACAATGATACTGTTAATTCGTTGGATTACAATACTTCCAAATCAGGTGAATATCGGTACTGGATTTACTTTAGGATTAGTAATTGATATCATACTAGGATCTACTTTAGGAATACACTCTTTATCTTTAAGTATACTTGCTTATTTGGTAATCCGGAACATTTATTTTTTTAGATACATGCCTATCTGGCAACAAACTTTTATTATTATATTTCTTTCTTTTATTCATCAAAGCATTACATTTTTAATAAAATTTTTAATAACCAAAGTTTTGTATGCACCGGAAATATTTTGGAACTGCCTATTAGATGGTGGATCATGGCCATTTTTAGTTTTTTTAATGCACAAAATTCGCCGAAATTAATCAACAATTGATGATTTTTAAAAAATACTAATAGTAATAATTTTAATATTAAATAATTATTTTTATTGAATAAATATATTTACATAAACTTATAAAAAATTGAAATCATTGTTAACAACACTGTTTCAGGAATGTCATGAAAATATTAAACAAAAATTGAATAATCGTATTTTTCACATGAAGAAGAACATCATTAAAGCAAAATACATATTTAATTAATTTAATGAGTTATAAGAATTATTTCATCAATAAAATTAATCACTCTGTGTATACATATATATAAAAAGTAATAATAATTACTAAACTATTTAATTCATAATAAGCATATTATACATATAATATGTTATCAATGAGATAAAAGGGTTTTAAACCGAAATAAGAACGAGTATACTACACATTTAACCAATACTCAGTAAAACATTTTAAAATAAAATATATAAAAATTGTTAAAAACAAATATTTAAAAAATTCTTTCCATTTAGTCAAATATGCTAATTATTATATTTTAAATAGAGGTTATATGAGCTTAAATTTTGTTACTGAAAGACTACTCACTCCTAATAAATTACAACATAATGATCTTTTATATTTGTTAGACATGACAGAAAAATTTCAAATAGACTACTCAGATCTGTATTTTCAATCATGTTTGCATGAAACATGGACTCTTGAAGATAGCATTATTAAATCTGGATCCTACACTATCGATCAAGGTGCTGGTGTGCGAGTAATCATAGGAGAACAAACTGGATTTGCTTACACAGATCAATTAACTCTAGATGCACTAATACGTAGCATGAAAGCTGCTACCAGCATTACAAGCGAACATCGCCGCAACAATAATAATAATAATACTATTGTTGACTTAAAGAAACATAAATACGTTTGTCCTACTCAACAGTATTCCTATTCCACTGCATATTCTTACATGAACCCATTGTCTAATATATCTAAAGAAGAAAAAATAGAACTATTAATGAGAGTAGATAAAACAGCGCGCGCTACTGATTCTAGAGTTCAAAAAGTTAATGCTAATTTATCAGGTATTTATGAACAGATTTTAATAGCAGCTACAGATGGTATTTTAGCAGCAGATATTCGACCATTAGTACGTTTATCTATATTAGTGCAAGTGGAAAAAAATGGAAAAAGAGAACAAGGAATAAGTGGTGGTGGTGGACGATTTGGGTATGATTTTTTTTTAGATACTATTGTAGAAGGAGAAATTCGAGCTGATTATTGGGCTAAAGATGCTGTTAGAATGAGTTTAACTAATCTTGAAGCTGTAGAAGCTCCAGCAGGAACTATGACAGTAGTGTTAGGGTCGGGTTGGCCTGGTATTTTGTTGCATGAAGCAGTAGGGCATGGTTTAGAAGGAGATTTTAATAGAAGAGGTAGTTCTATATTTTCTAACAAAATCGGAAAAATAGTAGCTTCTGAACTATGCACAATAGTAGATGATGCTACATTGAAGGGCTCACGTGGATCATTAACTATCGATGACGAAGGAATTCCTGGTCAATATAATATATTGATTCAAAATGGTATCCTAAAAGGATACATGCAAGATAAATTAAATGCGAAACTAATGGGATGCACTTCAACAGGAAACGGTAGACGAGAATCTTACGCTGCTTTACCTATACCTCGCATGACTAATACTTATATGTTGTCAGGGCAATCGACCCCAGAAGAAATTATCGACAGTGTAGATTACGGAGTATATGCTGCAAACTTTAGTGGCGGCCAAGTAGACATTACATCGGGCAAATTTGTTTTTTCTGCATCTGAAGCTTTCCTAATAGAAAAAGGTCGTATCACCAAATCTATAAAAGGAGCTACGTTGATAGGATCAAGTATCGAAATCATGAAAAGTGTCTCTATGGTTGGTAACGATCTATCGTTAGATACAGGAATAGGTACATGTATAAAAAACGGACAAAACATACCAGTTAGCGTTGGCCAACCAACAATAAAATTAAATAATATCACTGTTGGAGGTACTAATTAACCTAATTATATGTTTCATGTGTATTAATATTAAGTAATTAAAAAATCAATAATGTTATTTATTATATCAAATAATCAAAATATTGGTTGATATATAGGTTTTGATTGTAAAAAATATTATATACTACATATGATTGAAATAATGCACATTATTATCTGATTTATTATACTTTAAGAAATATTAATTTTAATAATATTAATTACATGCATATTATTAATTATTACAAATAATACATCTATGAAATTTTTTAACTAATAAATTGTTTTATTAATTAAAAACAAATTTTTGTTTTTAATATCATGATCTACATTGATCAACATCAGTCACTGATGTTGATCAATGTAGATCATATTGGTAGATACATATATACTAATTAGAAACTCTTATTACAGGAGGATAAGATGAATATAATAGACGACGTAATACAACAACGTAACTTTTTAGAAAATATAGTATATCAAACATTAAATTTAGCACATGCATATTCAAAGGAAGTAGAAGTTTCAGTAATTAAAACTACAGGAATTACAGTCAGCACTCGTTACGGAAAACTTGAGAATGTAGAATTTAATAATCGGGGTGTCTTAGGTATAACTATATTTCGTCAACAAAAAAAAGGTACTGCTTTTTCAAATGATTTAAATGAGAAAACAATAAATCGTACTGTAGAAACTGCAGCGGATATAGCATCTTATACTTCTTCAGATCCACATTCTGGGATTGCCGATAAAGAATTATTAGCATTCAATCCTATGAATCTTGACTTATTTCATCCCATTAGTTTAGATACTAAATTAGGAATGGATTTAGCATCTACAGCAGAAAAAACAGCATTACAATATGATAAGCGTATAATTTATACTGAAGGAGGTAGATTCAGCAGTTATTTTACCACTAAAGTGTTTGGGAATAGTCATGGTATGTTACAAAGTTACAGCAGCAGCCAACATTCTTTATGTTGTGGAGTGATTGCTGCAAGTAATGATATTATGGAACAAAATTATGCCTATACATTAAGTCGCTCATTTAATGATTTACGTTCTCCAGAATGGGTTGGACAAGAATGTGCTCAGAGAGCTCTACAGCATTTAAACCCCAAAAAATTAAAAACAATGGAATCTCCAGTATTATTTTCTGCAGAAGTAGCTACAAGTTTATTCCATCATTTAGCAAGTGCTATTCATGGAGACAATGTATGTCGCAAATCTACTTTTTTGTTAAATGATTTGAAGAAAAAAATTTTTCCTTCTTGGATATCCATTGACGAACGCCCGCATGTATTAAAAGGATTAGGTTCAGCTCCATTTGATAGCGAAGGGGTACATACTTTAAATAGATCTATTGTAGAAGATGGTATACTAAAAAATTGGATTTTAAATAGTTATTCTGCTCGGAAAATAGGACTAAAAAACACTGGACACGCTGATGGTATTTATAATTGGTATATTAGTCATCAAAATTTAAGTTTTATAGAGTTAATCAAAAACATGCAACGCGGACTTATCGTTACTAACATAATGGGGCAAGGAATTAATATTACTACTGGAGATTACTCACGCGGGGTAGCTGGTTTTTGGGTAGAAAACGGCGATATTCAATATCCAGTCAATGAAGTTACTATTGCTGGTAATTTAAAAGATATGTTCTATAATATTGATTCTATTGGGCACGATATTGAAACGCGCAGTCATATTCATTGTGGGTCCGTGTTAATATCTTCCATGAAGATAGCGGGAATTTGAAATAATGATGCAATATATAACCTTTACTAAAAATAAAAATATCTTTTTTAACATCATAAAATATATGTTATATATGGGTATACTTGATAAATAAAATCATCATAATCAATTCAATATAACAATTCTTATGGTTTTACAGCGTAAAAAAATTAAATCTGTTTAGGATTTAATGATATTTATAGCATAATATGCTATCATTTTAAATGAATATACATACACTAATGTAATGTATTACAATCATTATATGATCATCGTAAGAATTAATAAATTTATAACTTTTCTAATTTATATCGTTCCAAAAATCCAATTTAAATTGGGATATTAATAATAAAAAATATTAAAATAAGAAACTATCAAATAAACAAATCTATATCTAAATAATAATATCTACAACACATTGTCTGCAAACAAATCATGTTGACAACAACATAATCTATTTTAATAATCATAAATAAATGTTAATAACACAATAAAACACCGAAACAATTTTTAATATAATAAAAATATGTATTTAAATGTTATGAAAAATAAAAAATACTCCTTTCTTTTATATCATACATAACGTTTAATTAATTGTAATGTACATCTTATAATACACACAATTGTGTACTAAAATTTAGTATCCAAAACTACTAACAATAACAATCATTTATTAGTATAATCTTTTACTATTAAAAAATAATTTTATAAAAATAAATCTTACTAAATTTGATCGTATCATTATATGTACACGAAAATTCGAATATCATTAGCATTGCTAATTATTAAATTAAATCAAAACATCTGTAATCATTATTAATGATGATAAATAAAAATTGTTCGTTCATCATATTATGATGATTATTTACATATTATTCTATACTTTCAATTTGAAAATAAAAACTTATTATCTCAAAATAATTAATTACTTTTATCTAATAATATAATTGATATATTGATCAGTTAATTATATTAACTGATCAATATTATATACACTATACATATGTAAATACTTAATTACCACTGATATACTTTTGATGAAATAAATAGTTATATCCAAAAAATTTCATAGTTAATAGAATATTGAAACATATATCGATGTTTTAATGAAAATTAAACATTTAAAATATTTAGTGTGTTTTAATCCACAAAACAATTTTTTGTTTAAAAATTTTATTTATTAAAAATAGTTTGTAGCGTCATGCAAACATCAATAAATATTGAATGATAAAATAAATACAACATTAAATAATTATTTATTTTTTATTTTTCATAACGTTCGATGTTGAATATACTCAATGTATCCCCATATTTCTAATTATTTGATTATTAAAATGGTGCAGCTGAATATTAAAGATGTTATAATCTTGGCAAGCTATAACTAAGAGAGATCGCTCTATGAACACTGAGCAACCTGATCGCATAGAAATACCTGTATTGCCTTTGCGTGATGTGGTGGTGTATCCGCATATGGTGATCCCTTTATTTGTAGGGCGGGACAAATCTATTAGATGTCTCGAGTCTGCTATGAACAACGACAAAAAAATTATGTTAGTAGCCCAAAAAGAAGCGTCAACTGATGAACCAAGCATCAGTGATCTCTTTTCAGTTGGAACAATATCTATAATATTGCAAATGCTTAAATTACCAGACGGTACTGTCAAAGTATTAGTGGAAGGACTAATGCGTGCCCGTATCATTGAATTAACGGATACTGACAACCATTTTAAAGCTCATGCAAGTACTTTTCATATTGATGCACCAATCGAACATGAACAAGAAGTTTTAATGCGTACTGTTATTAATCAATTTGAAGGATATCTTAAGCTCAATAAGAAAATACCCGCCGAAGTTTTAACATCCTTAAACAATATTGATAATTCAGATCATCTTGCAGATACCATCGCCGCTCATATGCCGCTCAAACTAAATGATAAACAATCCATTTTAGAAATGTCAAACGTTACTGAACGACTAGAATATTTAATAGCGATGATGGAATCAGAAATTGAATTCTTACAAGTTGAAAAACGTATTCGCAATCGCGTAAAAAAACAAATGGAAAAAAGCCAACGCGAGTATTATTTAAATGAACAAATGAAGGCCATACAAAAAGAACTGGGAGAACTGGATGCTGTTGTCGATGAAAATGAGGCTCTTAGACGAAAAATAGAAGCAGCTAAAATGCCTAAAGAAGCTCGAAGAAAAGTAGAATCAGAGTGGCAAAAATTAAAAATGATGTCCCCTATGTCTGCTGAAGCTACTGTAGTTCGTGGGTATATTGATTGGATACTGTCAGTACCTTGGCATACAAGAAGTAAAATGAAAAAAGATTTGCTGAAAGCTCAAGAAAGCCTGGATAAAGACCATTATGGGTTAGATCGCGTTAAAGATCGTATTCTAGAATATTTAGCAGTACAAAATAGAATTAATAAAATTAAAGGACCTATTTTATGTTTAGTAGGACCACCTGGAGTAGGTAAGACATCACTTGGGCAGTCTATTGCCAAAGCTACTGGGCGTAAGTATATACGTATGGCCTTAGGCGGCATGCGTGATGAAGCCGAAATTAGAGGTCACCGTCGTACTTACATTGGATCAATGCCTGGTAAGCTCATACAAAAAATGTCTAAAGTTGGAGTAAGAAATCCTTTGTTCCTTTTAGATGAAATAGATAAGATGTCTTTAGATATGCGTGGAGATCCAGCTGCTGCTTTACTAGAAGTATTAGATCCAGAACAAAATACTGCTTTTAATGATCATTATTTAGAAATAGATTACGATTTATCTGATGTTATGTTTGTGGCTACCTCTAATTCAATGGATATTCCCAGTCCTTTATTAGATCGAATGGAAGTAATACGTTTATCTGGTTATACCGAAGATGAAAAACTAAATATAGCACGACAGCATTTATTCACTAAACAAATAGAGCGTAACGCTTTACAACCAGAAGAACTAACCATTAAAGACGATGCGTTAGTAAACATTATTAGACATTATACACGTGAAGCTGGAGTACGTAATTTAGAACGCGAAATTTCTAAATTATGCCGTAAAACAGTAAAGACGCTTTTAATGAACAAAACAATAAGACGTATCAGCATTGATAAAAATAATCTAAAAGACTTTCTTGGAGTACAACGCTATGATTGTACCCACGCGGATCAAGAAAATCGTATTGGACAAGTTACCGGACTAGCTTGGACTGAAGTAGGAGGGGATCTTTTAACTATTGAAACTGCTTGCGTTCCTGGAAAAGGAAAATTGACGTATACTGGATCTTTAGGTGAAGTGATGCAGGAATCTATTCAAGCTGCATTAACTGTGGTAAGAGCGCGTGCAGATAAATTAGGTATTAATACTGATTTTTACGAAAAAAAAGACATTCATGTACATGTGCCAGAAGGAGCTACGCCAAAAGACGGACCAAGTGCTGGAATTGCTATGTGCACCGCCTTAGTTTCTTGCTTAACAGGAAATTCTGTTAAAGCCAACATAGCCATGACAGGAGAAATAACTTTAAGAGGACAAATATTACCTATTGGTGGATTGAAAGAAAAATTGTTAGCTGCACATCGAGGAGGTATTAAAACAGTATTAATACCGTATGAAAACAAACGCGACCTAGAAGATATGCCAGCTATTGTAGTTGATAACTTAAATATTCATCCAGTCAAACAAATAGACGAGGTTTTAATATTAGCATTACAAAATATCCCATTTCATTCTACTGAAGTCACACCTAAATCATCATTAGTATGACATATCGTGTAATTGTAGAAACATTATATATAAAATATATGGGGTGTATCAGTTTATTAAAATAGTCGCGTATAAATAACACATAAATCTACATATTTCTATATATGTAATATTCTCACTCAATAGAATCAATCTTATTGATTAACAAGTAATCAAAAAAATAAAATGTTGCTATTTTTTGATTTTTATTGATAAAACATATATATTAGTGTCACTAATAGTAGTTTATAGTTTCATAATAACACCTGTTGATCTTATATCACAATTAAAAAATTGTCTTACTATTGATTGTTGTGAAATATTCCACGTACATAAAGCTATCGTTATTATATTATAAAACAGTGGTATGACATATCCATGAAACTACATACTATATAAACTGAACATTTGTATCTATTTTTAGATTAAGAGCTAAGAATAACAGCAACTAAACTATTCAATATAATTTTTTAAATATTTACATCTCCTGTCGAGATAAAATAATAATTAATTAAAAAATATGAAAAATAATTAAAAATTTTTTAATGCAAAATATGTTAATAAAAATTCAAATAAATAAAATACCGATTGCTTATTCATAACATAATTTCTAAAACATCAAATATAGCTTTCTGACAATTAACTTTAAAAATAAAAAATATTTTTAAACCACATGATCACAAACAAAATATATCTTAGATTAAAAATTAATTCATACTTAAATGTGCAATTTTCACTTGAAAAATTTAAAATAATCAGGAATACTCTTACAGGAGGGATGTTATCAAATTATTCATAGTAATTTTTTAAAAATCGGTCAGGTCTGGAAAGAAGCAGCCGTAATAAGGAGCTATAATGAGTATTTTTGTTAACATCCCGATAAGATAATTATTGAAATTTTTCATAACTCTTGATTTATTTAACTCACTACATATGTGTCATGTAGGAAACGTGATCAATACATTTATCTGTTTTATTATAAAAAATACTTAACCAAAACTAAACATGTTCTTTCCGAAAATATATATATGTGAATATATGCAATGTCGTACAAATAAAAATCAAAAAATTCAAAAACCGTCATTTGAAAGCATTGTGTTTTATTTTTAAGAGCTATATTTTTCATTATAGTTTTTTGTATCTGCTCAAATATATCAATTTTTAATTTTTTTGTACTTTTTCTAACAACCATAATTTTTAATCTTTAGAATACACAATACTTCAAACACAAATAAATAATCACCAAAAATGTCTAATTATATTCGGTATTAATCTGAATAAAAAAATCTTTTTAAAAAAGATGAAATACATTCCAAAAAATTAAAATTACTAATTATATTATAATAAATTTATTTATATATACTAATATATTAGTCAAAAATACATTATTCTTGACTATGCAATTAATTTTTCATTTTATAATTAAAAAATAAAATGCACTCGTCCATCATCACTCATTCAATGAGTGAAATATATTAAAATCATATATTTATACTACTATATTTAAAATATTCCTATATAAAGTATTTAATTTTAAATAAATACTTGAAATTTTTATTAAAAATATATATAAAACATGTATCAATCATATATAAATATATGTTTAATAAACTAATATTATAAGCTATACAAAAGTATAGTATTATTTTACTTATAAATCGATCTGATAAAATATAACGACGAAATAAAATTTTGTATATATAAATGTATACAAATCCAAATAAACATTTGTTTCTATTTTGGAAAAAATATGATAGATGTTACAAATCAACAATTAGAATTAATCAAAAAAAATATCAAATTTGTACCCAATTATCCAAAAAAAGGAATTTTATTTCGAGATATTACTGCATTATTAAAAAATCCTCAAGCATACTCAGCAAGTGTTACTCTTTTGGCTCATCATTACAAAAATCATAAATTAACCAAAGTAGTAGGTATAGAAGCTAGAGGATTCTTATTCAGCGCTCCATTAGCATTAATATTAAAACTAGGTTTTATTCCAGCCCGTAAATCAGGAAGATTACCACGTGATACCATTAAAGAACCATATATTTTAGAATATGATAGCGGATCTTTAGAAATACATACCGATGCCATTACTCCAGGTGATAAAGTTTTAATTATAGATGATTTACTAGCAACGGGTGGAACAATTGCAGCCACAGTAAAATTAATCAGACGGTTAGGGGGAGAAGTAAATCATGCTGGATTTATAATAGATTTAGAAAATTTAAGTGGAAAATCATCATTAAAGAATATAGGAATAAATTCCTACAGTTTGGTAACGTTCTCTGATCATGATTAATAATTACATCTTACTAAACTAATAAGTTTAGATCTTCATATTCATAATAATTACTATATGAGTTATATCTTATGAGTTATCAAGTACTTGCTCGAAAGTGGCGTCCAAAAAAATTTTCTGATCTTGTAGGACAAGAACATATCATTCAAGCAATCACACATACTTTTTCATTAAATAAAATTCACCATGCTTATATATTAAGTGGTACAAGAGGAGTAGGAAAAACTACTATTGCTCGATTATTCGCAAAAGGATTAAACTGTGAACAAGGTTCAACATATACTATGTGCGGTCAATGTAATAATTGCAAAGACATTGAATCAGGTTGTTTTATTGATCTTATTGAGATAGATGCAGCATCACGCACTAAAGTAGAGGATACTAGAGAATTTTTGGATAATGTACAATACATGCCATCTCGAGGTCGCTTTAAAGTATACATCATAGATGAAGTACATATGTTATCGCGTCACAGTTTTAATGCCTTATTAAAAACGTTAGAAGAACCACCCGCACATGTTAAATTTATTTTAATTACTACAGAATACCAAAAATTACCGGAAACTATACTATCCCGATGTTTACAGTTTTACTTGAAGCCTCTAAATATTTCTCAAATTATCACTCAACTCACATATATTTTTCATAAAGAAAACATAAAAATAGAGACTTCTGCTTTAGAATCATTAGCATATGCATCAAAAGGAAGTATGCGTGATGCGCTTAGCTTAGCAGAGCAAGCTATTGTTTTAGGAAATAATAATATAACTAATAATGTTATTAATAATATGTTTGGTATATCAAACGTCGAACATCCATTATGTTTGATTGAAAACTTAATTGATGCGGATATACACAATATCATGCACCAAATTGAAAATTTGAACAATTTAGGAATCCAGTGGGATTATATTTTCAACGAAATTCTTACTATCTTGCAAAAAATAGCTATAGGTCAATTTCTAACAAATTCTGTACAAAAAGAAGATAATAATGTAACACAACACATCAATCAACGTATACGTAAATTAAGTAATCGTATTACCCCAGAAAATGTACAATTATATTATCAAATTTTTCTGTTAGGTCGTCGGGAATTACCTTACGTTCCTAGTCATCGCATGGGAATAGAAATGACCATGCTACGCGCATTAGCTTTTCGTCCTGATATAGATACAACAAACAAAAATAATAATAATAATAATGGCAATGATGGCAGTAGTATCCCTTCAAAACCTGTATGCTCAGATAATAATTCTGAAATAAATACTAATACTACACAACATATTACTACTGGTCCTGTTCAATCAATAAATCACTATCAAAATAGTAGCCATCCATTAAATATAGAAAAACCAAAAAAAACAAATGATACATTACTCTTAAATCTTAAAAAATATAAATTCAATATGGATAATACTAAACCAAAAATTTCAAAATCTTTATCTAATAGAAAGATTGAAGATATCACTTCTAAAATATTAGAAGCCCGATCAAAATTATTACAATATAAAGAATGTAATAAGTTACATGTAATAGAAAAAAAATCAAATTTAACTTCAGAATCTCAAAAACAAACAAAAAGTATCTTAGATAGATTTGCCAATATTAATACAATAATTTTAAAAAATAGTACTGATCGTTTCAATAAAATTAATGAAAATTTATCGGAATATCTGGAGTCGCATAATAACACTAACGATACACTCAACCTACAAAAACATCAAAATATACCCAATATTATAAAAGAAATACTTCAAGAAGCAATAAATAAAGATTTATGGATATCACAAATATATCAATTATCATTACCAAAACCAGCAAAAAAATTAGTTATGAACTCATGGAAAGAAAAAATTTCTTCAAATGAAATATGCCTACATGTTCGTTCCGAATATCAACATTTAAATTCCATAAAACTACACAATATCATACAAAAATCACTCAGCCATAATATGGGCATACCGATAAAATTACACATCAAAAAAAATGACAACTATGCAATAAAAACACCAATGGAATATTTACATACTTTATATAAAAAAAAATATCATCAATAGTAAAGAAAGAATTTTCAAGTGATCCGTACGTTAAAATGATTAAATCTTTTTTTGATGCTGAAATAGATGAAAATGATATTCAAGTACTTTAAGCATCAAAAAACCTATAAAATTTAAATAAATAAAATAATACTACTTTTAATTTCATATCAATTATATTGTATATGTAGTCTAAAAAAATAAATTAACTGCACATTAAAAACATGTAATTTCATTGACTAACATAACTACTACCATGATTTTTATAAAAATTAATTACTATTTTATATACCTAATGATCAAAAAATTAAATTAAAACTATCAATCAATAAGATTCATTTTTAACTCAAAATTGACCCATACAAATAAGCTAGTTAAATCAAAACAATAATCAACCTTCATTTGTAATAATGAATAAAAATTATTCATAAACAATGACATTTAACGACAATACATTTAGAAACATGCGTAAATACTGTCATCCTACTCAATTTATCAATTCGTGTTCTTAATTTAACTATTAATCACTACTTATAATATAAAATCAAAACATCACTCTTACAGCATAATCTACAATAATTAGATAATAAAATATAATTTTATACTTTAGTTATGATATAATAACAATTATTAAAATTAGATCAGATTAATACCAATTTAAATATACGTTTAGATAAGGGTTATTTCTATATATGAGTAGATGTATGTTTGCAATAATTATAGACATTATTTGCTAAATTTTTATAATTTTATTGAGAATTAAATTTGATACGTATCATATTCTTAGGCCCTCCCGGATCAGGCAAAGGAACGCAAGCTCATCTTATTACAAATAAATACAACATTCCAAATATTTCTACAGGCATGATGTTGCGTCAAACGATACATAACAGCTCGTATCAGTCCTATGAACTGAATAAAAATATAAAAAATATTATACATGCTGGTGATTTAGTCAATGATGAATTTATGTTGCAATTAGTCAACACACGCATTAGTCAACGCGATTGTCGTAATGGATTTTTATTAGATGGCTTCCCTAGAACAATTTTACAAGCAAAATCTATGAAAAAATATGAAATTTTTGTAAATTATATCATAGAATTTTTTATATCAGATTCTGTGATCATTGATCGTATTATAGGCAGGAGAATACATGTAAGTTCTGGTAGAACTTATCATATAAAATTTAATCCACCTAAAAATTATGGATTAGATGATATTACTGGGGAAGTGTTAACTACTCGAAAAGACGACCACGAAGAAGCTATACGTCAACGATTACATAATTACTATCAACACACTGCACCAGTATCAGATTATTATAGAAAAGAATCGAAAGATAAAAAAATAAAATATTTTGCTGTTGATGGAAATCGTGATATTTCTGAAATCTACAAAGAATTAATCAATATTATCAATTTATAATACTTATTAGAGTGTCCATTTCAGTTTCATTATGATATCAACACCCATAATAAACATCATCAGCACACAAAATACACTATCTCATCAACCACAGTGCTTAGTTAATTCTCAAAAAATATATAATTTTATTGTAAAAATCACTAATGTATATAATGGACACTAAATACTAACTATCAAAAACACAATAAATCGATACATTGTTTCTATAATGTAGACGTGCAGATACAAGCGACAAATGATAAACACTCAAAGATAACATTATAAATATATAAACTATTTTGAAATCATATATACAATATAATAAACAATTTTCATCTAACTTGCTGTATGCAGCATATAAAATATATCCAACAATTATAAAATATTGATTATGATGAATCTGTCTAAATCTAACTTTTATTTTTTTAACTATCAATAGTATCCATGATAATGTGAATCTTACCAGGACATATTATATATTTTCATTCTACTCTTCAAATAAGACAGAATATAATTTATTTGCAAACAATAAATTATCTTTAAATAATAAAAATCTAGTAATCACATCAACAATACTTACATTTACTTTTCGAACAATTTGTAGTAAACTGTTTAATATTATACAAGAACAGGCAAACTATTGTAAAAAAGAAAAAGATCTACAAAAAAATAATTATATTTAAAATATATATCCTTAATAAAAATTAAACCACATCTATATTTATAAGTAATCTTAATAAAAATATATACATTCCCTATTTATATATATCTCGTATATATATAAAACATGTGTTTAACATTTCATTTATTCTAAATATTAGGCTAAATGATAAATGTTCCATTTCTCATGAAAATATTTATGAATAACATATAGATATTTTAACTATTAATACAAAATACTAACTTTACATTCTATTTATTTATATAATGGAAATTCTGTAAATAGTATATCGTTGTTCTTTTCATTTATTTCTACAATTGAACCGTATTTGTTCCAACATCCTAACACTATTATCTTAAGAATATCTTTTTTAGATCTGGATCTGTAAATATTGTGAGTTGCAGGTTGATGAGTATGTCCATGAATCATGATATCCGCATTATTCTGTATTAAAATATCTGTAGCTGTTTTTAAATTGATATCTAATTGTTTTGTTGATTTATATTTTGCATGTTGTGTACAACATGCACGCATAGAACTGAATATTCGTGAACGTACGGACAATGGTAACGATAAAAATAACCGCTGCGCTATAATATGACGTAAACATTTTCTAAATAATTGATATGAGCCATCATTAGAGCATAGAATATCCCCATGTAAAATAATTATTTTTTTTCCAGACTCTAATTGTAACACTTGCTTAGAAGATAATAACTTCATTCCACAAGCGCTAGCGTATTTCTTTCCTAATAAAAAATCATGGTTTCCATGAATAAAATAACACGAAATTCTTTTTCGATGTAACGCTTTCAAAGCTTTAGCAATATTAATATGCAGTGGATTACAATCATCATCTCCTAACCAAGCATCGAACAAATCTCCTAAAATATAAAGAGCTTTAGCACGTATTGCATAATTTTTTAAAAAACACAAAAACCCATTAGTAATATATGACGACTTAACACACAAATGAACATCTGAAATAAATAAAATAGACATACATATATATATTGAATAATTATAATAATGGCAATTTTAATATTGTTATATTTTTAATATTTCAGATCAAAACTATTCATTAAAAATTTAATAATCAAATAAAAACAATCATGTAAATAAAATCATACTATACATGAATATATGCATATAGTATATGCCATAATTATACTTACTATATAATAAACATTGCCATACCCTCATGATTAAGATAACATATGTCATGTTTTTATGCAAAGACGATGACATCAATACCAAATTAATAACTAGATTATATATATAATCTAGTTTAAAGATCCTATTAACCTATTAAGCTTATACACTAAAAATCAATATGATTACGTATCAAAATTATATAATGAATTAAAATGCTTAAAATTTTCAATACCTTAACAAGAAAAAAAGAAAAATTTACACCTATCGATTCTGGTAAAATTAAAATATATGTTTGTGGCGTTACAGTTTATGATTTATGCCATCTCGGACATGCTAGAACATTTATAGCATTTGATAGTATTATTCGTTATTTACGTCATTGCGGATATCACGTAGATTACGCCCGTAACATAACAGATATAGATGATAAAATCATAAACAAAGCTTATGAAAATAACGAGACTACTGAACAACTAACTAAACGTATGATTCAAGAAATGCATCTAGACCTAGATGCATTAAATATATTACGCCCAAATTATGAACCAAAAGTAACAGAACATATTAATATAATCATTAAATTTATCTGTCTATTAATTTCAAAAAAACATGCATATACTGCTCCTAACGGAGATATCATGTTTTCTGTAAAAACGATGCGCAATTATGGTCTCTTATCCAATAAAAAAAATTTACCTGAAACACATTATAATAACTTAAAAATATCAAACACAAAAAGAAACCCTATGGATTTTGTATTATGGAAAAAAACATCTAAACCAGGGGAGCCGTGTTGGCCATCTCCATGGGGAGATGGCCGTCCAGGATGGCACATTGAATGTTCTGCTATGAATTATTCCATTTTTGGTAATCAAATAGACATTCATGGAGGGGGAACAGATTTAATTTTTCCGCATCATGACAATGAAATCGCTCAATCTGAATGTGCTAATGACACTTCTTATGCAAATATATGGATGCATTCTGGTATTCTGTTATTTAACTATGAAAAAATGTCAAAGTCATTGAATAATTGTTTTACTATACGTGATATTTTAAGACATTATGATCCTGAAACAATAAGATACTTTTTAATGTCTGCTCATTATCGTAGTCAATTAAAATATAATGATAATAACCTTAAAAATGCACAAGCATCGTTAAAACGATTATACATAGCTTTACGAGATACTAATCCTACAATAAAACCAAATGGGGGGGAACATTTTATATCAAAATTTAATTCTAAAATGAACGATGATTTCAATACACCAGAAGCATATTCAGTATTATTTGAAATAGCACACAAATTAAATGATTTAAAAATTAAAGGTCATTCGCTTACTCAAGGTATAGCTGCTACCTTAAAATATTTAGCAAACATTATCGGATTATTACATCAAAATCCAGAAATTTTCTTAAAAAAAATAACATCAAAAAATAATAAAAAATATCATATTGAAAAAATTCAAAAATTAATTCAATGCCGAGAAGTTGCACGAAAAAATAATCAATGGGAATTAGCTGATAGAATACGAAAAAAACTAAACATTATGGGAATAACATTAGAAGACAAGTCTACAGGGATTACGAAATGGCATTACAAATAATATAAATAGTAACAATAAAGTGAAATAAATGAAACTATCTCTCCTCCATATGATGATCATCATATGCTTGCAAAGTATTTTGAATAAGTGTTACTACCGTCATAGGACCTACCCCACCCGGAACAGGTGTAATATATGCTGCCCGTTCATAAGCACTAGAAAAGTGAACATCACCCACCAGGTTCCCGTTATTCAATCGATTAATACCAACATCTATTACTATAGCCCCTCGTTTTATCCAACCACCAGGAATAAAATTTGCTTGACCCACTGCTACTATTAATAAATCAGCATTTTCAATATATATTTTTAAATTCTGAGTAAAACGATGAGTGATTGATACCGTACATCCCGCCAATAACAATTCCATAGTCATAGGCCGACCAACGATATTTGATGCTCCAACTACAACCGCATGTAATACAAACATATCTATATTATACCATTTCAACAAAGTAATTATACCGCGAGAAGTACACGGACGTAACGTAGGAGATCGTTGGCATAAACGCCCTACGTTATACGGATGAAAACCATCTACATCTTTATCAGGGGCAATATGTTCTAAAATATTTATTTTATTTAACTTATTTGGTAATGGAAGCTGAATTAAAATACCGTCTACACGGTAATCATTATTTAAAACTTCAATTAATTGAAAAATATCATTTTCAGTAGCCGTAATAGGTAAAGTATAAAGAAACGAAATTAAACCCACTTGTTCGCATACTTTTTTCTTATTAGTTACATATATTTGAGAAATTGGATTATCTCCTACCAGGATCATAGCTAATCCCGGTGCACGCTTCCCAGAACTCATATTTTTACGTACTTGATTAGCCATCTCTTTTTTTATTTTTTCAGAAACATATTTACCATCAATTATCTTGGCGATCATTGCAGAATATATCCAATAAGTTATGTATGAACACAATGATGTTATTTTATAACAAATACATATCACTATTAATTTTAAACTATACACTTTTTCATAAAACATACTGCTTAACAAATATTTAATCTAACAAGACATCTCGCAAAAAGAATATATATTTAGTAAAATATACAAATGACGCGCCCTTAACTCAACTGGACAGAGTAACAGCCTTCTAAGCTGTAAGTTATAGGTTCGAATCCTATAGGGCGCATAATTACACATAATGCTCATCATATATTATGGTTATCAATTACATAAATAAATCTCAATTAAACAAATCATATAACATAGTTTAATAAAAATGTGTATACTTAATAGGTGTATACTTGTGATTTAATAAAAATAGACTTCTGCTAAATAATAGTATTAAGTATATTTCATTAGTATGATAAAATATCATGATATTAGGAATTGCTTTTGCTGTAATCTCAGGATTGTTATGGGGATTAATTTTTATAGGTCCTTTATTGATACCAGAATACCCCAGCATATTACAAGCATCGGGTCGTTATATCGCATTTGGATTAATTTCATTACCACTATCATGGTATGATAGAGCACATTTACGTAGATTGTTACTAAAAGATTGGTTAGAAGCAATAAAATTAGTTTTAACAGGTCATTTAATATACTACACTTGTTTAACAAGTGCTATTCAACGCGTGGGGGTGCCAATTTCAACAGCTATTGTCGGTACATTACCTCTAATGTTAACTGTAACGACACATATTGTTTCTCCTAATGAAAAAAAATTACCAAACCATACTTTATTAATATCATTGTTGCTAATGGGATCGGGTTTGTTATGTGTGAATATTTCTGAACTGCGATCTGAATTCTTTATACTGAGTATATGGCAATACACAAGCGGAATAATTTTAGCAATTATTTCTGTTGTATGTTGGGCATGGTATGCATTAAGGAATGCACATTGGTTAAAAACTCATCCATATAATAAACCTATGACCTGGGCTAATGCACAAGGCATAGTTACATTACCGCTATCATGTCTCGTTTATTTTTTTGTATGTATTTGCTGTTCAGATTTAATTCAAGATGAATTCGCACTACCCTTTGGTCCTAGACCAATTTTTTTTATTTTATTAATGGTATTAATTGGATTCTGTTGCTCTTGGTTAGGCACATTCTTTTGGAATGAAGCGAGCCAAAGATTACCAACAACGTTAATAGGCCCATTGATTGTAGTAGAAACTGTGGCAGGTTTAATATACTCATGTATACATCAACAACTATGGCCATCTCCCTTAATTTTAGTTGGGATGTTTTTATTAATTTCTGGAGTTACATATATCATGAAAATTCGTAAAAACACATACTAAGATAATTTTTGCAAATCATTGATCTTTCAGTAAATAGTTGAAAGAACTGTTGTGAAAACAGAATATATCATGGTCATTCCATTTACTGTAAATAAAAATCATGTAATACACCCAATCAACAACTGTAATCAACAATAAACGATGATAACACTTATTGTATATATCATCATGAGCATATTCATTAACTTATACAAATCCAAATTTGTTATCTGTGCTAATAATACATCTTTCTTATGCTTATTTACATAGGCATACTAACTAATATTATAGTAGTACGTAAATCCATTACGTCATCATATTTATTTATAATATTATTATTTGTTACATTATTACGTCTATATGAATATTATTTGCACATATTAAAATAACCATATTTATATATCTGTGTCATTTTTAGATCTTTAAAATTTTTGATAAAAATTAATAATGTAAACAATAAAATTTTTATACTATATTTATAGTTACTAACTCATAAAATTTTAGAAATCATTTTTCTATGCCCGTTTATTGACATAACAATACCAAATCCCGCCATTAATACTAATAAAGATGAACCACCATAACTTATTAATGGTAACGGAATACCTACTATTGGTAATAAACCACTAACCATTCCAATATTTACGAATATATACATAAACAATACTAACATAAAACTACCGATAATTAATCGTCCAAACATATGCTGTGTA
Source organism: Blochmannia endosymbiont of Camponotus sp. C-046 (assembly GCF_023585865.1). Classification (NCBI taxonomy): domain Bacteria; kingdom Pseudomonadati; phylum Pseudomonadota; class Gammaproteobacteria; order Enterobacterales; family Enterobacteriaceae; genus Candidatus Blochmanniella; species Blochmannia endosymbiont of Camponotus sp. C-046. Next base: position 295,301 of record NZ_CP097752.1, on the reverse strand, counting down.
TTAACAGCAATCAGCAATCCACGCAATATAATTCCCAAATACAACAACAATAATATTAATATTCCAAAAAATCCTAGTTCCTCTCCTATCACTGAAAAAATAAAGTCAGTATGACGTTCCGGTAAAAATTCTAACTGTGATTGTGTTCCATGTAACCACCCTTTTCCATAAAAACCACCCGAACCGATAGCAATTTTTGATTGAATAATGTGGTATCCAGCGCCCTGCGGATCAATTTCTGGATGTAATAATATTTCTATTCTAGATCTCTGGTAATCATGCATACAAAAAAACCAAAATATAGGAGTAAACAAAACTATTAATAGTAATGTAAATAAAATTAATTTCCAACTAATTCCAGATAAAAACAACACAAAAAATCCAGAACTGACCGTTAAGATTGCTGTCCCTAAATCTGGTTGTAACAACATAAATATGGTAGGAGTCATAATTAATAACAGTACGATACCAACATTTTTGATAGATGGCGGATGTTGCTCTCTATCAATATAACGCGCTGCCATTAGTACAACAGAAATCTTAACTATTTCTGATGGTTGAAATCTTATGATACCAAAATCTAACCAACGTTGAGCTCCTTTGCTAACTTGCCCTATCATATTAACTAAAATTAATAATATAAGACATAAAAAATATATGTACGGTGTCCAAAATTCATAAACTCTAGGTGGAACTTGTGCTAAAAAAAACATCAACAATAATCCTCCTATCATTTGTAACACTTTTAATTGGATCATTTCAAAATTTTGACCACACGCACTCCACATTATAAAAGTTCCATATAATAATAAACAAATAATTAACAGAAATAATGTTAAATCAATATGATATTTGTTCCATAATGAATTTTTTTGAATAATTTGATACATGGATGCGTTATAATAACTAATGAGTTAAAAAATAATTTAATTATATATATAATTATTGTAGTAAAACATAATCAAATATCTTTCTTGTAATTGATCCTATTGATACTCCAATTCTAGCGTTTTCTAAAATTACCACTACAGCTACCGTGGGATTTTCGTATGGAGCAAAGGCAGTCATCAATTTATGGTCTCTAAGAGATTCAGAAATCTTACTGGGATCATAATTTTGGTTACTTTTTAAACTAAATAATTGCGCCGTACCAGATTTTGCCGCTGCTTTATATGAAGCGTCAGCAAAACTTTTGCTTACTGTGCCATTTGGACGATTAGCTGCTCCGAACATTCCATCTTTAGCAATTTTCCATACATTTGATTTTGGATCGCCTACTTGATCAAATTCTGTTTGATGATATGGAACATGATCTTTTTCTAATACAATACTATCAAGCAAATGTGGAACACGCACGTTGCCATCATTAATTAAAGTAATTAAAGCTTTAGACATTTGCACAGGAGTAGCAGTCCAATAACCTTGTCCAATTCCTACCGGTATTGTATCCCCTTGATACCATGGTTGCTTGAAACGTTGTATTTTCCATGCTTTGGTTGGCATAACACCAGTTAACTCTTCAAATAGATCAATACCAGTATATCGACCATACCCAAATTTACGCATCCATTCTGATAAATTATCTATTCCCATTTTGTAGGCTATTTGATAAAAAAAAGTATCAGAAGATTCTTCAAGAGCTTTCGTGATATTTAGTTCACCATGCCCCCAACGTTTCCAATCACGATAACGTTTTTCTGAACCAGGTAATTGCCACCACCCAGGATCGGAAAACAAAAAATTCTGATTAACCACTCCCAATGTTAAAGCGGATACAGAAATATAAGGTTTTACTGTAGATGCAGGAGGATATATCCCTTGAGTAGCGCGATTAAGCAAAGGACAATTGTTATCCTTTAATAAAATACTATATTCTGTATTGGAGATACCATCAACAAACAAGTTTGGATTATAACTAGGATGAGAAATTAAAGCTTTGATCCCCCCATTTCTCGGGTCAATAACTATCACAGAAGACCGATTGCCTACCAATAATTTTATAATGTATTGTTGTAAATTCAAATCTAATGTTAAAACAATATTTTTTCCTGGTATTGGATATTTTTTATATAATTCTCTAATTACTTTTCCACGATTATTTATTTCTACAGCTCCATAACCCGGTGTCCCATGTAAAATATTTTCGTAATAGCGTTCAATGCCTAATTTGCCTATATTAGGAGCTGCAATATATTTACCCAAAATACCCTGCTTGTTTAATCGTTTTATATCCTCTCCATTAATTTTAGCAACGTATCCGATAACGTGAGTTACATCAGATCCATAAGGATAGTAACGACGTTGATAACTTTTGATCGTGACCCCAGAAAACCTAAACTTATTAACAGCAAATCGAGCTTGTTGTTCTTCCGTTAAATCAATTTTAATAGGCAATGAAACAAATTGAGCAGAATGTTTCCGAATTCTTTCAAAACGTTCTATATCATGATCACTTAAATTTAATAATAGTTTTAATTCATGAATCGTATGGCTTAAATTTGCTGCATCTTCCGGAACCACTTCTAATTGGTAAATAGTGCGATTTAATGCTAAAGCTATTCCATTTTGATCATAAATAATTCCCCTTTTAGGCGGAATAGGAATGATCTTAATCCGATTTTCATTGGAACGAGTAGTATACATATCAAAATGAACTATCTGTATTAGATATAGGTGAACAAATAAAATTCCAATGACCAACAACATAAAAACACACGCAATAGTTACACGACGTACAAACGACAACGATTCCGCTGAATAATTATGAAAAATTTGATGAGCATTGAACTTCATGTAATCAAAATTTATTTATATCTAATATAAATTATCAATATAAATAATTATACACTTATTTAATAAATAAATTACTATTCATTGTAATACCATGATCTAAATAGATATTTTTAATTTACGTTAATTCCAAAGCTTCTCTAATTCATATAATTTACGAATTTCTTTTTGCATTACATGTATAACTAAATTACCTAAATCTACTAAAACCCATTCACCAATACTCATACCTTCTGTACCATAAGGTTGTAAACCTAAACTACGGGATTCTCGTAGTATATCCTGAGATATAGAAATCACATGACGACGAGACATACCAGTACAAATAATCATGATATCTGTAATATTAATTTTACCAGACATATCAAAACATATAATATCCTGTCCCTGCATATTACATATAACATTAACTACAAATTCTTTTAGAACATCGGATTGCACAGTTTAATGTCCAAATATGTATTGCTTATAATTTTTACACTATCTTAGTATACAATTAATGTATGGTATTTGATACATTGAAACAATAACTATCTTATCAATTTTTTAATTTTTAAGATAAATACAAGTATTACAATACATCACTAATTCTAACAAAAAATGATTTCAACTTCTAAATTTTACATAATAAATATAGCAAACGCTAGTTTGTTGTTATGTTTTATCGTTCTTATATAGTTCTACATACATATATTGCTCAGTTAAACATTCAATTATCACCAGATATTCTCGTATCGAATATATAAGAATTGTTTATCTTCTTGATAAGAAGTATAAATTTTTTAAATTTTTAGGTATTATCTATAATAATACATACAGTACTATATATAACTATATGTTAGTAAAAAATTGAAAACTATTTTTCAACATTTTACTTTAATCTAGCAAAACTATTAAAATTTTTATCGGAAATTACTTTAATAACATATAATGTGTATATTATATAAGTATTTATTTTTAAAATAAAAAATTATTACAATCTCATCTAATAAATGAAACTTATAAAAAGTTCTATTATAAATATAGCTAATATACTTTAGAATTATCTTACTATGTCAGAACAACTTGTTTGTCGCAACATAGTATGAGTGATAATAATTCAAAACTTGATCGGGATAAATCCATATAATTCTTTTTGTATGTTAATTCTATTTGTACTAATAATTCTATCGCCTGATGTAATTGGTATAAACTTAATCGATTAACTGCTCTCGATAATAACGTACCGTGATACTTTTTGTATATTTTATATTTTTTTAATAAATTAAATAACGATTCTCCTTGGAGCATACTATACTTGATGTTAGTTAACATTAGTATCTCAGATTTAATTTTGAATAATAGTAGTTCTAAATCGACACCTACGTGTTCCAATTGTTTTAAGATACGATCAGAACGTTGTTTTTTGCCTATTAAAATCGATTCTATCCAATGGTGCATATTAAACAATGCTGAATCAGTCGCTATTTTTTTTACACGAATAAAATTTAAATTTCCATCAGGATAGATTAAAAACAGATTATGCAACGTTTGATTTAATAATGTTAAATTACTTTCATAATAATAACATAATAATTGACAAGCTAAATCTTCTATAACAAGTTTCATATTTTTAGCTTTGTTTTCCACCCACATCATCAAACGGGTATATGATGGAGTGTTGCAATCAACAAACATTCCTATTTTTCTAAAACATTGTAACCAAATATTATTTTTATTAATTTGATTTGACTCATGAACATGTAAAATTAATACTAAATCATCATGAAGAAACGAGGATAATAAAGGTACATTTTTTTTTAAAAAAGTAACAGGATAGTTTTGAGGGAATTTCAGTAAAAATATTCTACGTTTTTCAAATAAACTTGATACTCTGAATAAATTAAATATGCTCTCCCAATCGAAATACATATCCAATTCTACATTAACAGATTCATTGAAATTTAGCATTCTAGCTGACTGAACAATATTCAGATAACTATCTCTCAAAAAATAAGAATCGTTTCCGCATAGCACATAAACAGATCTCAATTTTTTTTTTAATTCTATCAACAATTGTTCTGGATATATCCAAATCATAATATATACAATGGTGAAATAAAAAATTTATGTTAAATATTTTAACAACAATTTCATATACATCCTAATTATAAAAATCTTCAAATCGTAAAAATAATTGATATATTAACTGTTGAGCCGCATCTCGATATATTTCTTTACGCATATCATGTTCTTGCATGTCATTAAACAAAACTTTTTCAGGATTTCTTATCAATGAACGATATGCATTAACATTGATAGGATAATAATTACTGTTTGGAATGAACAAATTAGTTTCTATATGCAATGTTAAACGATACTCAGCTTCTTTTCCGTTCTGAAATACAGAAGTGGTTATGCGTTTTTCTGAAGCATTGATAATGTTTAAACGAGGAATTTGTGCCTCTTGTATACACACGTTATCATTTAAATCATTTAAATCACCAAAAACATCAATACGATTTGTATTCAACTCAGTTATTATAGCCCGAGTTATCGGACCAAATGGATCGTAACTGCACAATATTATAGATCTTATAACATTTTTTTGTAATTTTTCTCCAGTACTATCTGTATACAACCGATAATTACAACTTGTGAATATAATTACAGCTACAACACTTGCAATTATTAAACAGATAATTTTTTTTATATAAACAACACCTGACATATTACTATTTTGCAATAATGTTGATCACTCTATTTGGAATGTAAATTATATTGTTTATTTTTTTTCCAATAAGATATTTGTTTAAAATTCCCTCCATTTCTAACAATTGATAAACTACATTCTTATCGCTATTCAACGGTACAAAAATCTTATGTCGCATCTTTCCATTAATTTGAACGAGAATAAGAGTGCTTTTATTTTGTATCGCTTCTGTATCTACAATAGGCCATGTTGCATTATCAATATCTTCAGAACCTCCTAAAGCTTTCCATAAAACAAAACTAATATGTGGGGTAAATGGATATAACAATCTCACTATTACTAATAACGCCTCTTGTAACACCGCTCTATCCTGCATAGTTGCTTGAGAAACATTGTGTAATGTATTTACTAATTTCATAATAGCCGATAAAGCGGTGTTAAATGCTTGTCTACGATCAATATCGTCAGTTACTTTTTCTATAGTTTTATGCACATTATATCGAATAAATTTTTGTACATGATTCAGCATTACAACACGCAATGTATCTACAGGTCCATATTGAATGTGACAATATACTAAGTTCCAAACACGTCTAAGAAAACGCCGTGCACCTTCTATTCCAGATTCTTGCCATTCCAACTTTGCTTCAATTGGAGCGGCAAACATTATAAAAAAACGCACTGCATCTGCTCCATATTTTTTAATAATTATACTTGGATCAATACCATTATTTTTTGATTTCGACATTTTGCACATTCCATCATAAATCAAATCACGTCCGTGTTTATCAGTAGCCTTTATAACGTGTCCTGTTCCGTCACGTTTTATTTTAACATTAGTTGGGTCTACCCATATATGCCGACCATCAGGGGACAAATAATAAAAAGAATCTGCTAATACCATGCCCTGACACAATAAACGTATTGCAGGTTCATCAGAATATACTAATCCTTCATCACGCATTAATTTGTGATAAAATCGAAAATACAACAAATGCATAACAGCATGCTCAATTCCACCTATATATTGATCAACTGGTAACCAATAATTAGCAGCATGCGTATTTAACATCGCTTCATTATCATGAGGACAAGTATAACGAGCGTAATACCAAGACGATTCCATAAAAGTATCAAAAGTATCAGTATCCCGAATAGCTGGTTGCCCCTCATAAGTAGTTTGAATCCAGTTAGAATACATTTTTAAAGAATTATTAATATATCTATATTCATCATCGTTATTGTTTTGTATAGTTGATATACTTTTTGGAAGAATTACTGGTAATCTATGAAACAATACTGGTTTCACAACCCCACTCGATAATGTTACCATAGGGATCGGAACCCCCCAATAACGTTGACGCGAAACACTCCAATCTTTTAAGCGATAATTAACGGCATGCTGAGCTACACCACGCTCAATTAACCATTTGGCAATCACGTTAGACGCAATACAGGAACTTAATCCATCAAATTCACCAGAATCAAATAATATCCCATCACAAATCATTGCTTGCGTTTGAATTATAACTCTTGGTTCAATTGCACTTAGATTTTTTATAACAGGTTTTATCGGTAAATTATATTTACGAGCAAATTCCCAATCTTGTTGATTATGAGCTGGAACCGATATAGCTGCTCCTACTCCATCATGTTCCACAGGTATTACAAAATTAGTAACCCAAATTGGCAATTTACTATTAGTAATAGGATGTATCGCGTAAACATTAGTAGGCACTCCTTTTTTTTCACAATAAAAAATATGTTTTGTGTTTAATTTAGCACAATCATTATTTTTTTGAATAAAATCCGCTACATTTAAATCAATTTTTGCAGCCTCTAATGTTATTGGATGATCTATAGATATAACCAAATAAGTAATGCCCATAAAAATATCTAATCGGGTCAAATATATTATCAATATATCTTTAGAATTTTCAATTTTAAAAGTGACATTTACACCCTCTGAACGTCCAATCCAATTTCGTTGCATAACTTTTACTTGTTCAGGCCAATGTATTAATTGATCTAATCCATGTAACAATTGCTCCGCATAACTAGTAATTCTTATAAACCATTGCGAAATTCTTTTATATTTTATACGAGTATGACAACGCCAACAGCAATTATTAATAACTTGCTCATTAGCCAAAACCGTTTTATGATATGAACACCAGTTTACTGATGCAGTTTTTTTATATGCTAGACCTTTTTTATATAATACAGTAAAAAACCACTGCTCCCATCGATAATATTCTGGATGACAAGTTATAAGTTCTCTACCCCAATCATACGCAAAACCTAATGATTGCAACTGACTTTTCATATAACTAATATTAGAATATGTCCAATTCGATGGATCTGTATTATTTATAATTGCAGCATGTTCTGCAGGCAATCCAAAAGCATCCCAACCTATAGGTTGTAATACATTTTTTCCAAGCATCCGTTGATATCGAGAGATTACATCGCCAATTGTGTAATTACGTACATGTCCCATATGTAAGTTTCCCGATGGATAAGGAATCATAGATAAGCAATAATATTTTTCTTTATTACTGTCTTCTATTACTGAAAAAGTCTTATTTTTATACCAATGTTTTTGCACAACACTTTCAATATCGCTTGGAGAATACGATTTACGCATAATAAATATCACAATCAATAAAAAAATTTGTTAATTTAATTAATAATTTCCAAACTAATTAGAAATATTAATACTTACTGAATGAAAATTGTTTTTATCCAATAAAAAAATAACGATCACATACAATATATACATCATTAATAATATTTAGTCCAATTTTATTGATATTTTATAAAAATATTCATTTCATACTTAATAAAAATACAACATATAATTATTTAAGATCTCTATGTAATTCGACATTAAGCATTTTGAATTTTTAATAATATTTTTTAAAAATTAAAAAAATATATATAACAATTCCCAAAAAAAACCAAGATCCAAATTTTGCATATGGTGTCCAACCTGTGGTGGGAATAACCTGATCGCTAAGCACACCGGAAATAAACTGAGGAAGTTGTGCTTGCAGAGAGCCATCTGCATTGACAATCGCAGTAATTCCATTATTTGTGCTACATAATAAAGGCCTTCCCAGCTCTAAAGCACGCATACGAGCCATTTGGAAATATTGCCATGGTCCAATAGAATTACCAAACCATGCGTTATTTGCAACAGTCAATAAAAAATCAGTATCAGATTTAAAATTATCACGTATTTGTTTACCAAAAATTATTTCATAACAAATAACAGTAGTCATCTTTATACACGACACACTCAATGGGGGTTGAAAATAACAACCTTTTTGCATGAAAGGTACAGGTATATTAAAAAAATTTAGCAGTGGTTTAAAAAACCTTTGAAATGGAAATCTCTCGGAACATAATACTAAATGATGTTTATCATACCGATTACAATTTGGGTATTTGTAGGATTCAGATTCTCCTAATACTATAACGCTATTATAATAATGATAATAGTTTTTGGAATAACGTATTCCAATAATCCCAGTAATTAAATTCGTTTGGGATTGTCTAAGTTTATGATCTAATAATGTCAAAACTATATTATGCTCAATTTCATTTCCTGGAATAGCTGATTCTGGCCAAATAATTATTTTCGTTTTTCCAAGTAAAGGTAAGGTATGGCCTATATATGTCTTCAGTATTTTTTCTACATAATTCGAATTCCATTTTATACGTTGATCAATATTGCCTTGTATCAAAGAAACATGAACAGCACGTTGTGGTTGTAAATGATACCATTGTATTCGTGTTAAGGGCCATGACAATAATAATATTGCCAAAGATACGATAGTCGATGATAATTGCGCTCTTTTGATAGAAACAGCTAATAATCCACTGATTAAAATAAGAATAAATGTAATACCTTCCACACCAAAAATAGGGGCAATACCTTTGAGAGGTCCATCAATTTGAGTATATCCAAATTGCAACCATGGAAATCCGGTAAACACATATCCCCTAATATATTCAACAATTGACCATATCACAGGAGCAGCACTTACCGTATGCCATATCGTTGCGTATGATTGCATCAACGACAATAAAACAGAAAATAATATAGGAAATAATATCAGATATAACACCAACAAAATAATTAATAAAATATTGATACAACTATACATATTACTAAACTGGTCTATACTGATATAGATCCATTTTAATCCGCTACCAAAGAATCCAACACCCCAAAAAAAAGTATACCATGCAGCTCGTCTCCACGTAGAATCTAAAATTATTTTTAATAAAACAGTTAAAGAAATGATACTAGCTGGCCAAAAATTATATGGAGAAAAACCCAAAATACCAAATGCTCCGAATAACAACACAATGAAAGACCAAAGATATTGTTTATATTTATAATATGTAGTAACAACAACAATCATGTCTACAAATTATCTTCTTTAGGTATATATGATGAGTTTTTGGGGATTTGTACAAGCAATTGCACAATACGATGACTATCTGTGAGAGTAACTTTAAACTTATAACCTAAAATATTAATAGATTCTCCATTTGAAGGTAAATGCCCAAAAGATTGCATGATAAACCCCCCAATAGTATCTATTTCTTCATTATGAAAACAGGTGTTAAACATCTTATTAAAATCTGTAACAGGGGTTAATGCGTTAATAATAAAAGTATGTTGATTTACTTGGCAAATATTAAAACTATCTTTGTTATCGTATTCATCTTCAATCTCACCAACAATTAATTCTAATATATCTTCGATAGTAATTAACCCAGACATTCCTCCAAATTCATCTATTACAATAGCCATATGACAACGTTGTAAACGAAATTCTTGTAACATCCTATCTACTCCTTTATGCTCTGGCACTACCATCGCTGGACGTACAATTTTATCAATACTACATGATTGTGATTTTTTTAATATAAATGGTAATAAATCTTTAGCAATCAACACACCTTTAATTTTATCCTGATTACCATATAAAACTGGGAATCTAGAGTGAGCAGATTCTATGATAATATTGAGTTGTTCATCCCAAGACTGAGTATTTTTTAAAAAAATAATTTGCGCCCTAGGCACCATAACATCTCTAACTTTTTGATCAACAATATCCATAACTCCTTCTAACATATCTCGAGTATCTGAATTTATCAAAGAATTTTGTTCAAAATCACGTATTAAGTTTAATAAATCATTGCGATTTTTAGGGCTACTATGAAAGAGATGATGTAATATAAAAGTGAAAAAACTTTTTTTACGAATAGAATTAACGTTCTCCTCTAAATTACTATTATTCATAATATTATTTGCTTATATCTTATAAAAAATTTAATTATCTATGCGCGACATAACAACACGTTCGATATCCACATTGTTGAAGTATACTTTTTTCTAATCGTTGCATTAATATAGCTTCTTCATCAACAATATGATCATACCCTAATAAATGTAATGATCCATGAATTATCATATGCGCCCAATGTGATCTATCATCAGGTATATTTCTTTTTTTAGATTCATATTCTATAACTTGGCGGCAAAGTACTATATCTCCAATTAGTGATGACTCAATTCCCAACGGCGGCGTAAAAGGAAAGGATAAAACATTAGTGGGATAATTTTTTTTTAAATAATACCAATTTAAATAACGCATCTCTTTTATATCCACTATACGTACAGTTAATTCTATTTTCTTTTTATGTACAGAAAATATAACAGATGCCCACGATTGCAACATTTTCCTATCAGGTAATCTATGTAAATTTTTACATGCCAACTGCAAATCGATAATCACTTTATTATTTTCCATCTATTATAATCCTTTATTATTATAATAATTCTTATCACTACTATTTATTTTATTTATAATTTAATTCATAATCATTCTTGTATGTATCTTATTATGTTGATATATATTCAAAATTCTTCTTGTTATCCCATGCTTCGTAGGCATCTATTATGCGACTTACTATTGCATGACGTACCGAATCGTCTTTAGTAAAAAAATTAAAACTAATATCTTTAATCATGGTCAAAACTTTAATGGCATGTGTTAGACCTGATGACTGATTAGGGGGTAAATCAATTTGGGTAATATCTCCTGTAATAATTACTGTAGAATGAAATCCAATACGGGTTAAAAACATCTTCATTTGAGTAATAGTCGTATTCTGACTTTCATCAAGAATAATGACAGAATCGTTTAATGTACGTCCACGCATATAAGCTAATGGAGCTACTTCTATTATATTTTTTTGTATCAATTGCTCTACTCTTTCATGTCCAAGTATATTAAATAAAGCATCATATAATGGGCGTACATAAGGATCAGATTTTTGATTAAGATCACCCGGCAAAAAACCTAATTTCTCTCCAGCTTCAATAGCAGGGCGAGTTAAAATAATATGTTTATTTATTTTACGTTCTAATAAATCTACTGCAGCAGCAATAGCCAAATATGTTTTCCCCGTTCCTGCAGGTCCTATTCCAAAAGTGATATCATGATTAAAAATATTATAAATATATTGTGTTTGGTTTTTTGTACGAGGCTTTATGATTCCATATTTTGTTGCGATGTGTATCCGATTATTACTAATTGATTTAGTGTATTTATATTGAGTTTGTAATACCTGGATTTGTTTAATAGTCAAATATACTTGCTTCGGATCTATGTCATGAATCATACCGCATTTGGTTTCTGTATCCGAATATAAAGACACCAAAACATTAGTAGCAGTATCAACTGATACTGATGTTCCTATTAATCTAAAAAAATTATCACGCCGATTGATAGTAATATTTAATTGATGTTCTAATTGCTTCAAATTATCATCAAAAGGCCCACATAGACTTATCAAACGTTTATTATTTGCTGGTTGTAACCTGATTTCTTTAGTTTTTAAATTCAAACATTACTCCTAAATTAATTGGAATAAAAACAATTGATAATAATATTTAGATTACATCAAGATGTTAAAGATAACATTGGGGAACATTATTTTTAGAAACAAAAAATCTACCATTTATAACGATAAAAACTTCTTAATATTTTCACTTTTAAATGCAACTTTTAAATTTCAAAAAATGGAAATAAACATGCCCCAAAACATTAAAAATCAATAACTTAATAAAATAACCAATATATTAATGTAATATATATAATACATATATATTTGAGGGTAAAACAATTACAATCATAAGTCAAGGACATATGATTGTAATTAAATCTGCAGATTTAAAAATATTTATTTAATTTAAAATGACTATATGTTATATATATCTGTTATCCTGAGTAGGTTGATATTTTATTACATAAAATTTAAATATCACATTAAAATACGCATATATACAGATGAACCTTTGTATTAGATCATAAAATATTATGAATAAACTATTCTGTGATGTCTTGATATTCGGAGCTGGTATCATAGGTGCATCATTAGCATTGCGTCTTTCTAAATACGGTATCAAAGTAATTATAGTAGATCATAAACATCCTGTTCCAATAAAAAAAAACCCGAATATTCGAGTTGCTGCCATTAATCACGCTTCAATAAAATTCTTGCAACAAATTAATATATGGAAAAAAATTCCTTCTAATTTTTGTACACCATACCACTGCCTAGAAGCGTGGGAATGCCCATCATCAAAAGTAATTTTTCATTCCATGTCTGTAGGAATATCTACAATGGGATGTATCGTTGAAAATAACCGTTTACAATCAGCACTTTGGAGAAGCTTCATGAACTTCAAAACAATAACATTGTATTGCCCATCCATATTATTATCTACACATTATGACGGGTTTTGTTGGAAATCTATTCTTGATAATGGTATTATAGTTGTGAGTCGTTTATTAATAGGAGCTGACGGAATTTATTCTCAAATTCGAAAAATATTAGGAATTGGAGTAATTGGTTGGAAATATCGTCAACTTTGTATGTTACTCAGCATTAAAACAGACAAACACAAAAAGGGAACAATTTGGCAAATATTTACTCCTTATGGTCCTATAGGGTTCTTACCTTTATATAATCATTGGGGATCATTAATGTGGTACAACACTCCCGAGCGTATTCATAAATTACAACAATTGCCTATATCAATATTAGAAAAAGAAATCGAAAATAATTTTCGAAAACAACTAGGTCGCATTAGGTTACACAACATGACTGTAGTTCCATTGATTCGTCAGTGTGCACACAACTACATAACTCCAGGAGGAGCATTAGTTGGAGATGCTGCGCATTCTTTACACCCTTTAGCAGGACAAGCAATAAATTTAGGACTTCGTGATGTCATGAGTTTATCACAATTATTAATTGATTCACGTGTGTTTGACGAATATTCAAGTATTGCAGAAGTATTAACATCCTATCAAAATAGTCGTAAATACGATTCTTTCCTCATGCAATCATTCATAGATTGGTTATATATTATTTTTCATAATAATTATTTACCACTAAAAATAGCCAGAAATCTTGCATTTATGACAATTGAACGTTCTTTATATCTAAAAAAACAAATATTGAAATATGCTGTAGGCATATAGTATATGCACTAATTTTACACTAGCATCATACTATAGTGAATCTTTATAGCTGTATACTACTATAAAGATTCTCATTGAATTATTAAAAATTTAATTATTTAAATTAAAATTTATATTTATATTTTTTCCATATACACATGTATGTGTACAATACTGTTTGCTTAAGTATATTTTGAATATTCATATTGAATAATCTATTCAAACAATAAATGATTTGAACTGTAAAAATACAACAAAACATTTCGAATGTATTATATTGTTTATTAAGAAGCATAACGATTAACATAATCCAACCCCACTGGGGCACCAGGATTCGAACCTGGGAATGACGGGATCAAAACCCGTTGCCTTACCGTTTGGCTATGCCCCAATCATCCATTTAACATATCTACCTTATGTTTTGCATACTGATATTTGATTTATATTATATATGCATATTTTTTATGCTTATTCAAATAAACAAATACGGGAGACGAGACTTGAACTCGCATACTTCTCAGTATCAGATCCTAATTCTGACGCGTCTACCTATTTCGCCACTCCCGCTTGTACTGATCTGATATATAAATAGCTACGACGGGACTTGAACCTGTGACCTCAGCATTATGAGTGCTGCGCTCTGACCCACTGAGCTACGTAGCCAATATCTCTGCATATTTTTTCATCGATAACCCAATTACCAACCAAAACACAAACTCATAATATCATTATTATGCAACAACTATAAAATATCCGTCAACTTTCTTTTTATATACATATATAGGTATATTTTTAATTATTATGTAAACTTATCATTTTATTATAAAAATTATAAAATTATGTGATTTACCTGACAATCACGCTCATATAAAAAATGACAATGTCATTGATTCAAAGCAAAAAAAATAAAAGTCATCGTTTAAATAAACACTTACTATGAAAATTATTTCACATAATAACTCAATGTTATTTGTGTATTATACAATAACGTATAACTTACAGTGATTACAATTTAAAAATTGCTAATCTAACACCAAAAATTTAATCAATACAACAAACATTCCATCATGAATAGCATTTATTAAAACATATATGTCCATATGTAAGTAAATTTATAACAATGATGTATTCACTATTTTCCCATTAACAATAGTTTTTTTTATTTGATAGTCTGTATTAAAAACAGTTAAATTAGCAATCTTATTTATTTCTAAGCTACCTAAACAATGATCCATTCCAATAACTTTAGCTGGATATAAAGTAGCCATACGCACAGCTTCATCTAATGGTATTCCAGCGTATTCAACGCTATTTTTAATTGCTTGAATCATTGTTAAAGTTGATCCACTGAGTACGCCTTTACTATCCACACATCTATTATTACTATGATATATAGTTTTGTTAGAAAAAAGAAAACAAGATTTCCCCTTATTCAATCCCGCAGGACTAGTAGCATCAGTTACTAAAATTAAATGATCTCCTTTAATTTTTTTAGCATATCTAATGTTAGCCCAATGAACATGCAAACCATCTGCTATAACACTGCAATATATTTCTGGTGCATCAAAAATAGCTCCGATAACACCAGGTTCACGAGCAGTTAACGGAGGCATAGCATTAAACAAATGAGTCCCAAAACTAACACCATATGAAAAACTAAATCGGGTTTGTGTATAGGTAGCATTAGAATGTCCAATTGCAATACAAATACCTGATTTTTGTAACTTTTTAATACATGTCATGTCCAATAATTGTTCAGGAGCAAGAGTTATCTTTCTGATAACATCACTATTCTCACACAAATAATTTATCATCTCTTCTGTTGGCACACGAATCAATGTTGAGTTATGTATCCCTTTTTTTGTAGAGTTCAAAAATGGACCTTCCAAATGTAATCCTAAAGCCTGGTTGTTGTTTTGAGATAAAAAAGTACGCATGACATTAACAGCTCGTTGCATCAAAACATCATTACTAGTAATTAACGTTGGAAGAAAACTAGTACAACCCGAAAATTGGTTAGTTATTTGCATTGTTTTGAGTGTACACATTGATATTGCATTGATATGATCATTGAATTGCACACCGCCACACCCATTAACTTGTAAATCTATAAATCCAGGTGTCAACAAAAACCCTGATAAATCATGTACCTCCATGTGTTTAGGTAACTCGCTCTTCAAACAAATAGCTTTAATAAAATTATCAGAAACAATAAGCGCATGATTGTCAAGAATTTTTTTACCAGTGTATATTGTACTATTAATTAAAGCATACATATTTTAATAAACTATATTATGATCGTCTGATTATTTATTTCTAATTCTTGAAAATACTTGACTGTTTTTATTTTTAATTCCTCGGTTGATGATTCATCGCATACTAATACCGATTTAGGATGCAATTGTAAACAACTGATAGTCCACATATGATTAACGCTACCTTCAATTGCCGCTTGTACTGCTATCGCTTTATCTGCTCCAGTTGCTATTATTATTATTTCTCGTGATTCCATTAATGTAGCAATTCCAATAGTTAATGCAAATTTAGGAACAGAATCAATATTATTTTTGAAAAACTTAGCATTTGATATACGAGTTTCTTTACTCAAGTTTTTAAGTCTAGTACGTGACGCTAAAGAAGAACCAGGCTCATTAAAAGCAAGATGCCCATCACTACCAACTCCTCCTATCAGCAAATGCATACCTCCATATAATTTTATTTTTTCTTCATATCGTTTGCATTCATCCTCAATATTGTTAGTATTTCCATTTAAAACGTATACATTTTTTTTAGGGATATCAATATAATTAATAAAATTTGTATGTATAAACGTATAATAACTGTTTGAATCTGTACAAGATAAACCAAGATATTCATCCATAGTAAATATCACTACATATTTAAAACTTACTTGATTAGATCGATACATTGTTATAATATTCTCGTAAGTCTTTATTGGAGTTCTTCCTGTTGGTAAACCTAATACAAACGGATTGTCGAAGGTAGGATGAAAAGCATTAATACGATTAACAACATAATGCGCAACCCATTGAGCAACGTGATCAGAGGTACCTAAAAATACAACTCTCATGTAAGAATCCTTATTTAATTGGGTTGATAATGAAATCATCCTATATTTTATTGTTAAAACTAATACAAATACTACAAATTCTACGCATCTGCATTAGTAGTAAATATGATGTGATATCTTGTAAGTATAAAGATCAGAATTTTATTGATGCAATACTGAAAATAATAAAAAACCATGAAAATTAACATATCTCACTGCGTAGCTGATTCAATATCAATATACCAATAATTATTGAGTAATAATATGACCAACACGCGATGATTCCTCGATTATTTTAATACTTCAATATATGTGTTTATTTCTATTTATACAAACGTTCCATTCATTTATTCTAATGAAATGAGCATTCCTACTTGCTATAATCATCTTTAAATCAATATCCACTCTCAATTCACTTCAACAACATCATTGCACTTATTCTAAAACTGTCATGAATATATTATATTGCATATAGATATAGAAAAATTACAACATCAAAATAACGTTTGAATTATTCTCAATTTATGTACAAACAAATATCTACAGCATTACAATTTTTCTTACTTTATAACAAAATAATCTTAAAGACCATAGTATCTCTATAAAAATATGTAAATACAAATTATGTTTATTTCCATATGTAAATCATACATTATTAATATAAAAAATAAAATCCATTATTACATAATTTATATCGCAATTATTTCACACAATATATCTACATTTAAATAACAATTACAACAACGAAATATTTTAAATTCTAATTTATGTGTTTATTAACACATTACACAAGCGCATGTTATAATTTTATAAAAAAATTATATTCTTTAATAATTTTTATATTTTCCATATAATAATCTTAATTCAATATCATCACCGATAATAATAAAGATATTTTTCCTACGGATTAACACAATAATTATATATTTACAAAAAGGATAAAAATGAAGACTCTCATGAATTATCGACCTAATTTTATCAACCATATTATTGATAAAGATTTAAAATTAAAAAAACATTTTAACGTACGCACACGATTTCCTCCAGATCCTAATGGACATTTACATATCGGACATGCTAAAGCTATTTGTCTTAATTTTGGTATTGCCCAATATTATCACGGTCAATGCAATTTACGGTTCGATGATACCAATCCAGAGACAGAACACGAAAAATATATTGAAGGTATAAAATATGACATTCAATGGCTTGGCTTTATGTGGCATGGAGATGTACATTATTCATCTGATTATATTGAAGAATTACATAATTATGCTATTAAATTAATTAAAAAAGGATTAGCATATGTAGATGAATTATCTACGGACGAAATTAGAAAATACCGAGGAACATTAACACGTTCTGGTAAAAATAGCCCATACCGATCTCGTAGTATTAAAGAAAATTTAATGTATTTTTCTAAAATGCGTCATGGAGATTTTCTAGAAGGCGGAGCGTGTTTGCGCGCTAAAATTAATATGGCCTCTTCTTCTATGGTGATGCGAGATCCAGTATTATATCGTATTAAATACACTCCACATCATCGTATTGGAAAAAAATGGTGTATTTATCCAACATACGATTTTAGTCATTGCATTTCAGATGCAATAGAAGGTATCACTCATTCTTTGTGTACTTTAGAATTCCAAGAGAATCGCATTTTATATAACTGGATATTAAATAATGTTGATATAGATATACACCCTGATCAACATGAATTTTCTCGTCTTAATTTAAAATATATAATCACATCTAAACGTAAACTTAATATATTAGTTACAAAAAACATAGTTAATGGATGGGATGATCCTCGAATGCCTACTATTTCTGGATTACGACGTAGAGGATATACAGCCAGATCAATTCGAGAATTTTGTCATCGCATCGGTATCAGTAAACAAGAAAGTCAAATAGAATTATCACTTTTAGAATCATGTATTCGTGCAGATTTAAACAAACATGCGCCACGACTAATGGCGGTGATCAACCCAATAAAAATTATCATCAACAATCTTCCTACAGGATATGAGGAAATAATAGAAATGCCGAATCATCCTAATAACTCTAATATGGGAGTTCGTCATGTCGTTTTTAGTCAAGAAATTTTTATTGATCATTTTGATTTTAGTGAAATATTAAATAATAATGATAAATGTTATAAATTAACTTTGGGACAAGAAATACGATTAAGATATGCTTATGTCATAAAAGCAGAGGACATCAAAAAAGACAAAAACGGGAATATTATTTGTATTTATTGCAGTTACGACCCACTTACTTTAAACAAAAATCCAACAGATGGTAGAAAAATTACTGGAGTAATACATTGGGTATCGGCGACCAGGAACATATCAGCTGAATTTCGTCTATACGACAAATTATTTACTCATCCCAATCCTTCTATCGCAACCAATTGGATTACCAATATCAATCCTAAATCTTTAATAATTTCTCGAGGAGTTGTTGAAGAAAATATAATTTACTCCTATAGTCCTGGTCCGTATCAAATTGAACGAGAAGGGTATTTCATTATAGACCGCCACTACTCTAAAGCATCTCATCTAGTATTAAATAGAACCGTAACCTTAAAAGAATCTAAACATTACTAAATAAATAAATTCAAAACTATTATACAATCATGTCTGGACAATCTTCTATGCACTAATAATACTGCCTTCAATCACAATTCCCAACTAGCTCCCAAAAACCCATTACATCCCAGGGTACATAAAACCCCAAAGAGAGTAACCTGTAATCATTCTAATTGTATACACAAAATTATCAATGCAATTATTTTTATTTGTTGTAAATATTCATTTCATTCCGAATTTGATTCACCCAATGTTGTACACGAATCTCTGTCATTTCAGGTTGACGATCTTCATCAATAGCTAATCCTACAAACTTATCTGTACCAATTAAACTTTTTGAAGTATCAAAATGATAACCAGATGAAGACCATAATCCTGTAACAATAGCTCCGTTTTTCAAAATAATATCATATAAAATACTCATTGCATCACAAAAATATTCCGAATAATCTTCTTGATCTCCGCATCCAAAAATTGCTACTTTTTTTCCAGAAAAATCAATATTTCTTAGCACAGGTAAAAAAGCATCCCAATCACATTGCGGTTCTCCGTAATACCAAGTGGGGATTCCAAATAATAAATTATCATAATTTTCTATGTCTTCTTTAGAACTCATAGCTATATCAAAAACATCTGCAATACTTTTTCCTAACTGTGTCCGAATCATTTTAGCAAGTTTTTCAGTATTACCCGTATCACTACTAAAAAAAATACCTACTAACGCTGATTTCATAATATTTCAACCTTATATATTGTATAGTATAAATCACATTTTTATCATCAATCAAAACGCATACAATTTCATTCAATATCGCATCAAAATATCAATACAATTCACATGTTTATATAATCATTTATGATGACACATAATCAATTGTAATAGATCGTTAACATCTTTTATTTTTGAATTACATAAATTTTTGAAAAATAATATATAAAATATACCATATATTTTAAAAATTAATGCATAATAAATTCACTAATCGCACTTAACACATCCACGGGATTATCCCAATGCACCCAATGCCCTGCATTAGGTATCATACAAATGCGCGCCTTCGGAAATTGATGGTAAATATCATTTAAAAAACGATTATCGAGGTACGCAGATAATGCACCTCTAATAAATAATGCTGGACCCCACCAAGTTTGGTATGTATTCCAACCACTAATATGAATATAATTATTTCTAATGGATGAAAAATTAAAAATCCAAGATCCCTGACGAAAAGATTTCAATAAAAAAAATATTAATGATTGATCGAGACAATACTGCCGCATAAGAAGCGCAGCTTCATTTCTATTTTTTACTCCAAAGATATTAACACGCTCAATTGCATGAAAAATATTATCGTGACTATGTATATCGTATTTTATTGGAGCTATATCAATAATCACGACTTTGGTTATGCGGTGAGGAGCCAACATACACAATTTCATTGCAACTTTACCGCCCATTGAATGGCCAATAATTATGCATTTATCTATTAACAACCGATCTAGCAAATCTAAAATATCTTGCGCCATTACCGAATAATTCATAAATCGTTCATGAGGAGAACGACCATGATTACGTAAATCAACTTGCACGACACAACAATACCGAGCTACTCCTTCTGCAATAATCCCAAGATTATTAAGATCACCAAAAAGCCCATGAAGCATTATGACTGGAGTTTTTGTTAATGCAGAGTTAAGCATTTGCAATCGATAATTAAGCTGCATATAGTATAATACTTATTATTAATAACACTGTAATATTTGTTTATCATTACCTAAACAATATTATATATTTAGTACGACGTATCAGGATACCTAATGAAATGATACAAGCTTACATTTTTTCATAAACTTTTATATCATTAATTCACAAGTATGAATGTAATATTTTTAAAATTAACCTAACATAGTTATCAAAACATGTTTTAATATTCCTGTACATTAAAGACTAGAAATACCAATGCATCTAATAAACCTAATGATAATATATCACAATATTTTTAAAATTTCAAAAACAATCAATATAGGAGATTTTCACATGAAAAACCATATCCGTTCTGGACAACTAGCGTCACATAATGAAATTATTAATACGTCTCAATTAATAACACAGTATTACACTTTATCTCCAGATCCAAATAATGACGCTCATAATGTTCTATTTGGTACTTCAGGTCATAGGGGTAGTTCTCAGCGATACAGTTTCAACGAAGCACACGTATTAGCAATTAGCCAATCAATCGCACAAGTACGTGCACAACAAGGTATAACAGGACCATGTTACATTGGAAAAGATACGCACGCTCTTTCTGAACCAGCGTTCATATCTGTAATTGAAGTATTAGCAGCTAATTTTGTTGATGTTATTATTCAAAAAAATAATGGTTACACTCCAACCCCTGTTATTTCACATGCTATCACTCAATATAATAAAAATCATCGCAATGATCATTCGAAAAAAGCTGATGGCATCATCATCACTGCTTCTCATAATCCACCTGAAGATGGGGGTATAAAATATAACTCAATATACGGGGGGCCAGCTTCTAGCGATATAACTCGCTCAATTGAACAAATCGCTAATAAATTTTTAATAAATAATTTACAACACGTGCATCGTATGACATTGCATAATGCTTGGAAAAGCGGTTATATACACACACAAGATTTCATTCAAAATTATGTAAAAAAACTATCTACAATAATTAACATGCAAGCTATAAAAGCATCCGGTTTAAAATTAAGAGTACATCCATTAGGTGGGTCAAGTATAGATTATTGGCAAAATATTGCCCAATATTATCAATTAGATTTAAATTTAATCAGTGAAAAAATTGATAAAACTTTTAGTTTTATGCATCTTGACTATGATGGCTGCATCCGAGTAGACTGTTCTTCTGAATTCGCCATGGCTGGAGTATTAATAAAACCACATGATAACTTTGATTTGATTTTAGTTAATGATCCAGACTGCGATAGACATGGAATTATTACTCCTCTTGGTTTGATAAAACCCAATCATTATCTTATTATTGCAGCACATTACCTTTTCAACAATCGCCCATTATGGCATAATCATCCACTGTTCATAGGAAAAACTTATGTATCTAGTATTATGATGAACCGCGTAGCATGTAATCTATCTCGTCCACTGATAGAAGTGCCAGTAGGTTTTAAGTGGTTTGTACAAGGATTATTTAATAGTTTCTTCGGTTTTGTAGGCGAAGAAAGCGCAGGAGCATCTTTCTTAGATTTTTATTGTTCTCCCTGGTCCACAGATAAAGATGGGTTAATTATGTGTCTATTAGCAGCTGAAATGATTGCTATCAACGATAAATCCTTCCACGAGTATTATGACCGATTAGTTCAAAATTTTGAAATATCTAATTATAATCGTATTCAATTACCTATTAATTACGCACAAAAATCCCTTATCTCCAAGACATTATTTAATCAAATTAATATGACAGAACTAGCAGATGATCCTATTATTCAGATCATCAATATAAGTTCATCAAAAAATCAAATATCCATGGATGGCGTAAAAATCATCACCCACAATGGTTGGGTGGCGTGTCGATTGTCAGGCACCGAACCAGTATACAAAATTTATTGTGAAAGTTTTTTAAGTGTTTCTCATAAAAAAAAGATTGAAAAAGAAATAATAAGCGTCATCAACAATATCATTAACTAACCCTAAAATAGAAGATACACGATACTATATTCGATACAGCAGTTACTACTATATAATTACAGATTATTAAACTTTTAATTGTTATTTAACAAAAACCTCATAATCAATAATACGAAATAGACATAAATAAAAAAATTATATATACATATATATACGTTATTGCTGTGAACACTTAGGATTTCACAGAGAAGTTTATGTGTTCGTTATTCTTGAACTAAAAAACATAGACACGCACGATCCTGATCAATGTTATTGATTACTATATTGTTTGTTTAAAATATTATAAAACATAATACTATACTCATAGACATAAAGCATTCATGTTTTTAAAACGATCCTTAAATAGGACATACGCTTTAAACTAAAACTGTATTCAAACAAAATATGAATCATGCAAAGAACATTGTTAATGTAACAGTTTTTTAATTAATTTACATGAAATATGTGACCTAATTATTACTTACAATATATTTGATACACTACCAACATAAAACATAATTGGAGTATGTGGTTATCCAGTTTATCCTTACATATGGTTATATATGTTTGTCCCTATTTTTTCCAGATCTATATATATATGCTATATCAACGATACTTTATATATATGAATCAGTTGGTAAACTTACATGAAAATGATCATATATATATCTAAACCATTATTCGAAGAATCGATTACATATTCTTCAAAATTAAAAATAATACACTCTTTCTCATTACGAGAAAACATATATGGATATCAACATACAAATTTATTGCTAACCTTAAAATTAAGAGCATAAACAATAATACATTGTATAAAAACCAAAAACTATACATACTATGCTCAATACAAAACAACTTATTTATATTTTAATGTTTTTATTTTGAAACACGGCTAGCACATTATTGAACAATTAAAAAATCAACATTATTAACTCAATTGGGATATTTGTTATTTTGACAACTATTTTTTTTTGCAATAAAAATAAATTTTATTAGACCGTCTAAACGGTCGCACACAACATCAATAATCACAAATAATATATCCACAATTTCTTAGTTCTTTATCTTTTATGAAATAAGACAAATCAATATTCAATAACACCAAAACAACACAATTTTTTTTTTGCAACAAGAATATTTTCAAAATACAACATCATTATCATGTGAACTCTATGTTTCTTCTGATCACATGTTATCATTAATGATATCTTCAGATATTATCATATATAATTCAACTCATAAATATTTGGTACATTCAATAATATATTGAATATCAAGATGCTACAAACATTTTAAATACTAAAACTCAATACTTTAGTAAATCAATTATCATATTTTAAATCTATTATTTTTTAGTTATTTTCTGAGTAAGGTAAAAACAAAATTCATGATCTATCTCACTTTCGTTATTACATACACGTACCCTTTTGAAAATTAAAAATCGAATTTTATTCCAAATTTTATAATATTATTAAATTGTTAATAATATACAAGATATGATATTATCCATAATCTAATCATTTGTTATGACAGCAAATCGATTAGTACAACATACAGATATCAAAATAAAAAATAATATATATATATTATATATTCAAAAAATAATTACACTGTATAAGATGTAATTGTAATAACATCTATCTTTGTACTATTAATTATCTATATTTTGTGACATTTTAACTATATAAAGTATGTCGCTGCAAAAAATATGCAATACTATTATATATTTGAGAGTATTTATATGATCAAAAAAAATCAAAGACCAATATATCTAAATATTAGAACTATACGATTTCCTATCACTGCTATTGCTTCTATTTTACACAGAATCTCGGGAATTCTATTATTCATAACAATTGGACCAATGCTTTGGATATTAAAATTGTCTTTATCTTCTAATAATGATTTTTGCAAAATTCATCAGTTTCTATTGATGAATCATTATATTTCTCAGTTTTTATTTTGGATAGTTATGATCCTACTAAGTTATCATGTATTTGCTGGTATTCGTCAGATATTAATGGATTTCGGATGTTTACACCAAACATTACTAATGGGTAAAATGAGTGCAAAAATTATATTTATTTTGACTATTTTGTTGTCTATTTTCATTGGAATCTTAATATGGTGTCCATTAAATCAATCTTGAAATGTCATGGAGTACACGAATGGTTGCTGGTACGAATGTCTGCCATATGGATATTGCTATACATTATATATATTTCTATTTTTATTATTTTTTCTAACAACTTATCTTACGATCAGTGGTATGATTTCTTCAGCAAGAAGACCACTAAAATATTTAGCATCATAACTTTATTGTCTGCCCTAAGTCATGCTTGGATTGGTATGCGCCACATATTAGAAGACTATATAACATTGCCAGTATTAAGACAATTAGGAATATGGGTAACCGGTTCTATATTGTGCGTATACTTATTTTTTGGAATTATTATCATTTGGAGTATATAGATGCATCAAATACCAGTTAAAGAATTTTTTTCTGTTGTTATAGGAGCTGGCGGAGCAGGTATGCGCGTTGCATTACAGGTTTCTAAAATGGGGTTTTCTTGCGCCTTAATATCCAAAGTTTTCCCTATACGTTCACATACAGTATCTGCTCAAGGAGGAATTACAGTTGCTCTTGGCAATAATCACGAAGATGATTGGCAATGGCATATGTACGATACTGTGAAAGGATCTGATTACATAGGAGACCAGAATGCTATTGAATATATGTGTAAAACAGGACCTAAAGCGGTATTAGAGTTAGAGCATATGGGGTTACCATTCTCTAGACTACAAAATGGTCGTATTTACCAACGTCCATTTGGAGGACAAACTTTATATTACGGAAAAAAACAAGCAGCACGTACTGCCGCAGCTGCTGATCGTACCGGACATGCACTATTACATACCTTATATCAACAAAATTTAAAAAACAAAACAACTATATTTTCAGAATGGTACGCGTTAGATTTAGTAAAAAATCAAGATGGAAGAATACTTGGTTGTATTGCTTTTTCTATTGAAACAGGAGAATTAGTATATTTTAAAGCACGTGCTACAGTGCTTGCAACTGGAGGGGGGGGACGCATTTATCAATCTACCACCAATGCTCATATCAATACAGGAGATGGAATGGGCATGGCGTTACGAGCAGGTATTCCTGCTCAAGATATGGAAATGTGGCAATTTCATCCCACTGGAATAGCTGGTGTCGGAATCTTAGTAAGCGAAGGATGCCGTGGTGAAGGAGGATATCTTTTAAATATTGAAGGAGAAAGATTTATGGAACGATATGCTCCCAACGTAAAAGATTTAGCTGGACGAGATGTGGTAGCTCGAGCAATCATGCTGGAAATTCAAGAAGGACGAGGTTATTCAGGTTCATGCGGCCCTCATGTTAAATTAAAGATAGACCATTTGGGAAAAGAATTATTAGAATTACGATTACCTGGTATTTTGGAATTAGTACGTACTTTTTCTTATATAGATCCCGTAAAAGAGTTAATTCCAGTATTTCCTACCTGCCATTATATGATGGGTGGCATTCCTACGACAGTACACGGAGAAGTAATTACTATAAATAATGCGGGTGAAGATACGATAGTTCCAGGTTTATTTGCGGTTGGAGAGACTGCTTGTGTATCAGTACACGGAGCTAATCGACTAGGTGGAAATTCTTTATTAGATTTAATCGTATTTGGACATGCTACAGGAAAATGTATACAAACATATTTATCAGAAGAAGAATGGCCTACTCGTGGTCCTACTAATTCTGATATAGAAAAATCGTTAGCTCGTTACACTCGTTGGAATAGCAACAAATCGAGCGTAACAGAAAATCCAGTAACAATACGTCAAAATTTGCAATCATGCATGCAAAGCAATTTCTCCGTCTTCAGAGAAGAACAAAACATGCTGAAAGGATTGGAAGAACTAAAAGAAATACGTACCCGATTAAATTGTGCAATTTTATCAGATAAATCTTATACATTCAACACACAACGTGTTGAATGTTTAGAATTAGACAATTTATTAGAAACTGCTTATGTAACTGCTATGGCTGCTATTTTTAGAACCGAGAGCAGAGGAGCTCATAGCCGTTATGATTTTCCCATGCGTGATGACAAAAATTGGTTGTGTCATACATTATATTTACCAAAAAAAGATATTATGACTCGTCGTAATGTGAATATGCAACCAAAATTTCGCCCTCCTTTTCCCCCGAAAACCCGTGTTTATTAAAAAAATGGAGTTTAAATATGCAAATTAAATTTTCCATTTATCGTTACAATCCTGAAATGAGTAAAAATGCCTACATGAAACATTATACACTTAATTTATTATACGTGAAAAATATGACGTTATTAGATGCCTTAATTAAATTGAAAGAACAAGATTCAACTCTAACATTTCGTCGTTCTTGTAGAGAAGGGGTATGCGGTTCAGATGGCATGAATATAAATGGTGTAAACAACCTAGCATGTATTACTTCATTAAAAAGATTATATGATAGTAATCATCAGAATGCAATTGTAATACGTCCATTATCTGGATTTCCAATAATTCGTGATTTAGTAGTAGACATGAGTCAATTCTTTCTTCAATATGAAAGAATACAACCGTTTTTAATTAATAACCACTCTGACCAACAATCTCAGTTACTTCATGAACATTTACAATCTCCAGAAGAACGCTCTAAATTAGATGGATCTTATGAATGTATATTATGTGCATGTTGCTCCAGTTCTTGCCCTTCCTTTTGGTGGAATCCAGATAAATTTATTGGTCCCGCTGGATTATTGACTTTATATCGTTTTTTAATGGATAGTCGTGATACTAATGATAAAGAACGATTACAACTCTTAAAAGATTCTTTTAGTATTTTTCGTTGTCATAATATTATGAATTGCGTTAATGTATGTCCTAAAAAACTAAATCCAGCTAAAGCTATAGGTCATATTAAACGAATATTAGCAAAAAACTTAATTGGTATACATAACATTTAAGAGAACGACAATCATTATTTGATCGTACTTTACAATAAATAATGCGCAATAACACTTCAAACGAAGTGCTATATATATCTATGTATGATTACAGTATCTGATAAAATCAAAAATCAATTACTTATAATATAGTAAAATACTTTATTAAACTAATTACTTAACATTAAGTATTAAAAAATAAATGTAATAAATAAAATACAAGGATTTTAATATGTATAATGACACACTGAAAAATTGGTTAAATTCTTCTTATTTATCAAAAAATAATCAATCTTACATAGAACAAATTTATAAGGATTTTTTAAAAAATCCTGATTCCATAGATTCTAGTTGGATTAAAGTTTTTAAACAATTATCTATTGAAAAAAATTATGAAGATCAATCTTCTGATAATCTAAAAAACAACACATATTCTCAATTAAAACACAACATTGCACCTCTTGATACAGACGTACATATCAAGATCTGCGATAATATTACTTATATACGAATATTGCAATTAATAAATTCTTTCAGAATATATGGGCACCAATGCGCTACATTAGATCCTTTACAATTACGAAAAAATGAATACAAAAACTATCTGTTAGACTTAGAGAGTTATAATGCTGTTTTACAAAATATTCATAAAAAATTCGATATGACCCATTTCGGAATAAATAAAGAATCAATGACCTTGTCAGAAATATATGAATTTCTTAAACAAACTTATTGCGGGCCCATAGGTATTGAATACATGCATATTCTTGATATAAATACAACGCGGTGGATTCAGAATTACTTTGAATCTACAGCGGGAGTATTTAACTTTCATTCCGAAGAGAAAAAACAATTCCTTGAAGAAATTATTGCGGCAGAAGGAATAGAACGTTATTTAGGAACAAAATTTCCAGGAGTTAAAAGATTTTCATTAGAAGGGGGCGATGTTTTAATCCCTATGCTAAAAGAAATTATACGTCATTCCGTTTGCCATCATAACATCAAAGAAATATTCTTAGGAATGGCTCACCGTGGCCGTTTAAACGTATTAATTAATATTTTAGGTAAAAATCCTCAAGATCTATTTAACGAATTTTCTAATAAACACCATACTATTCGCGGTAGTGGCGACGTCAAATATCATCAAGGGTTTTATTCAGATATTACAATTAATGGAGAAGTCGTACATTTATCTTTATCATGCAATCCTTCTCATCTGGAGATTGTGAGCCCAGTAGTCATGGGATGCGCTCGAGCTCGGATTGATCAATTGATTCTTGAAGCAACTGATCACGATAAAAAAGACCATAATATAGTACTTCCAGTCACAATACATGGAGACGCAGCAATTAGCGCTCAAGGTATTGTTCAAGAAACTTTTAACATGTCTAAAACTCATGCTTATGATGTAGGAGGTGCACTGCATATCATTATTAATAATCAAATAGGATTTACAACATCAAATATCCATGACATTCGTTCTACTCAACATTGCACAGATATCGCAAAAATGATACAAGCTCCTATATTCCATGTTAACGCAGATAATGTAGATGCAGTCGTTTATGTTACTCGCGCCGCATTAAGTTTTCGCAATACATTTAAACGCGATGTAATAATTGATTTAGTATGTTACCGTAGACACGGACACAATGAAGCTGACGAACCAAGTGTGACTCAACCTATTATGTATAAAAAAATTCGTAATCATCCAACGGTACTAAATATTTATTCTGATTTTTTAAACAAAAATGGAATTATTAGTGCAAATGAAAGTTCTAAAATGATTAATACATATCGTGAAAAATTAGAAAAAGAACATTGTGTTCTGCATCAATGGATGCCAGTGCATATTCGTACTTCTTTACATACAAATAGATTACATAATAACAAAAATATTCTGAATTCTAATAAAATAAACACCCAATACTTAAAAAATTTAGCCTATCGTATCAACGATATTCCATCAAGTATCGCTATGCATTCTAGAGTAAAAAAAATTTATGATGAAAGAATAGAGATGGCTTTAGGTAATAGATTGTTTGATTGGGGATCAGCAGAAGTTCTAGCATACGCTACTTTGCTAGATCAAGGAATTTCTATTCGTTTATCTGGAGAAGACGCCGCTCGAGGAACTTTTTTTCATAGACATTCTGTAATACATGATCAAAATGATGGTACAAAATACATCCCTTTAACACACTTGATTAATACAGACAATAAAAAAGGGTCTTTTTTTATATGGAATTCAGTATTATCCGAAGAAGCATCTTTAGCTTTTGAATACGGTTATTCCAGTTTAGCACATAATATGTTAGTCATTTGGGAAGCACAATTTGGAGATTTTTCTAACGGAGCGCAAATTGTTATCGATCAATTCATTAGTTCTGGTGAACAAAAATGGGGGCAATTATGCGGTTTAGTGATGCTTTTACCTCACGGATATGAAGGACAAGGCCCGGAACATTCTTCTGCTCGTATAGAACGATATTTACAATTGTGTGCTGAATATAATCTACACATCTGTATACCTTCCACCCCAGACCAAATGTACCATATATTACTTCAACACGCAACATGCGATATTAATTTAAAAAAACCACTGATTATTATATCCCCAAAATCTCTACTGAGACATCCCATGGTAACTACTTCATTAAAAAATTTAGTATATGGATCATTTAAAACGGTCTTTAACGAAATTGATAATAATATCATTTCAAATAAAATCAATCGTGTGATAATATGCTCTGGAAAAGTATATTATGACCTATTGAGTCAACGACGTAAAAATAAACAATATAATATAGCCATTATTCGCATTGAACAACTATATCCTTTTCCTTATACAAATATACAGGCTATTTTCGATTCTTATTTGAATGTACAAGATTTTGCTTGGTGTCAAGAAGAACCTAAAAATCAAGGGGCTTGGTATTACATACAAGATTGTCTACATAACATAATGCCTTCAAATATTACATTAAATTATATAGGACGTCCTGATTCCGCTGCACCTGCAGTAGGATATTTTTCAGTGCATCAACAACAACAAAAAAAATTAATTGATGATGCATTAAATCTAAATTAATTTTTTTTAAAAAGGATAAAAAATGAGTAATATTGACATTTTGGTTCCCAATTTACCCGAATCAGTTGCAGACGCTACTGTTGCTGTTTGGCATAAAAAACCAGGAGATACAGTTCAACAAGATGATATTTTGTTGGAAATTGAAACAGATAAAATTATGCTAGAAGTTCCTGCTCCAAATACAGGAGTATTAGAATCAATTTTAGAACAAGAAGGATCAACAGTAACATCCGGACAAATTTTAGGACGTTTAAATATCGATCATCTTTTTTTTCAAAAAGATACAAAAAAAATATTTCAAGATCAAAAATCTACTACTTCCGTTACATTTCAGGAAGATATTATAGCTCAAAACAACGAAAATCATAACATTTTAACTCCGTCGATTCGAAAACTAATAGCAGAACATAATTTACATCCAAAAAATATTCAAGGCACTGGAATCAAAGGACGTCTAACTCGTCAAGATATAGAAGCACATATTCGTTCCGAAAAAAAAATACATTATACTGACCAAAAAAATAATAAAAATATTACGCATGATTATGATTATGATGACATAAAAAATACGCACAACGATCGCAAAGAAACACGTATTTTAATGAATCGCTTACGAAAAAAAATATCAGAACGCTTACTATCTGTAACTAATACTACAGCTATGTTAACTACTTTTAATGAAGTGAACATGCAACCTATCATAAAATTGAGAAAGAAATATGGAGAATTATTTGAAAAACGTTATGGCATTAAATTAGGCATCATGTCTTTTTATGTAAAAGCAGTTTTAGAGGGATTGAAACATTTTCCCGAAATTAATGCATCCATTGATGGAGAAGAAATAGTATATTATCACTATTTTGATATAAGCATTGCAGTATCTACAGTACGTGGTTTAATTACCCCAGTACTACGAGATATTGATACATTAAGCATGTCCGATATAGAGAAAAATATCAAATATTTAGCTGAAAAAGGAAGGGACGGAAAACTAACAATTGAAGAATTAAGTGGAGGTAATTTTACCATTACTAATGGCGGAGTTTTTGGGTCATTAATGTCTACTCCTATTATCAACCCTCCCCAAAGTGCAATTCTTGGTATGCATGCAATAAAAGACCGACCCATAGCTCAAGATGGACAAGTAGCAATATTGCCTATGATGTATTTAGCCTTATCATACGATCATAGATTGATAGATGGAAAAGATTCGATAAAATTTCTAGTATACATCAAAGAGTTATTAGAAGATCCAACGCGCTTATTTTTAGAAATATAATAATATTATACATAAATACATTTTATATTCTTATATTTTGTAATCAATTAGCACCATTACTATTAACTAAATTATTATTTTAATTTAAACATCACAATACATACGATCACATACTATGAACTTATATGAATATCAAGCAAAAAAACTAATGGTAAAATACAATTTACCTATTTTAAAAGGTTTTGTATATGGTACCATAAATGATATAGAGCATGCTATTGTAGCAAATAGCATAGGTAGTGGCCCATGGGTAGTAAAATGTCAAATACAAGCAGGAGGACGCGGGAAATCAGGTGGAGTGTGTATCGTACACTCCTCAAAAAAATTATTATCATTTTCTAATAAATGGATTGGAAATAGATTGGTAACATATCAAACTGACGATATCGGAGAATTAGTGTGTTCTGTTTTAATAGAACCAGCTGTGAAGATTATTCATGAACTTTATTTAAGCGTATCAATTGATAGAGATGCATCCCAAATAATATGCATGGCTTCTACGCAAGGTGGAGTAAACGTTGAAATGACAGAAAAAACAACATCTAATCTCATTCACAAAATTATCATAAATCCTTCAGTTGGAATATATCCTTATCAAGGACGAATATTAGCATGTAAATTAGGATTATCTGGATCCAAAATAAATCAATTCTCCAGAATTATTGTCAGCACAACAAATATGCTTATTGAAAATGACCTAACGTTAATTGAAATTAATCCGTTAGCTATTACTGATGATGATCATTTTTGTTGTTTAGATGCTAAAGTAATTATAGATCAAAATGCTATATTCAGACAATCAAATTTATTAAACACATGCACGATCAATAAACCAGATAATACACTGAATTTTAATTATATTCCCTTAGAGGGAAATATTGGGTGTATGGTCAATGGTGCTGGATTAGCGATGGCTACTATGGATGTAATCAAATCAATGGGTGGGATTCCTGCCAACTTTTTAGATATTGGAGGAGGTGCTAATAAAGAATGCATAATATCAGCTTTTAATATGATTTTAAAAAATACTAAAGTATTAGCGATACTTGTAAATATTTTTGGAGGAATTGTATGTTGTGACCTAGTTGCTGAATGTATCTTAACTGCATTATCTAAACATACTTCAAAATACATCCCTATCATAGCTCGATTGGAAGGAAATAATTCTACATTAGGTTCTAATCGATTAATCAATAGCAAACTCAATATTTTTGTTACGAATAATTTAATTCATGCAATTCAAAAAATTGTAACCGCGGTGAACTTAAAAAATGTCCATTTTAATTAACAAAGATACAAAAATAATTTGTCAAGGATTTACTGGTAAGCACGCCAGTTTTCATTGTCAACAAGCATTAAACTATGGTACTAAAATAATAGGCGGAGTTACTCCAGGGAAAGGAGGCAACATCCATCTTGGATTACCCATATTTAACACTGTTGATCAGGCAATAAATAACACTAACGCAACAACCTCTATTATTTATGTACCCGCTCCTTTCTGTAAGGATGCAATTTTAGAATCAATTGATGCTGGTATTAAACTAATTGTTTGTATTACCGAAGGAATTCCAATATTGGACATGTTATTAATAAAACAACAATTAAAAAAATATAACACATGTACGATGATTGGACCAAATTGTCCAGGAATTATTACTCCAGGCCAATGTAAACTTGGCATCATGCCAAGTGACATCCATAACCCAGGATGCATAGGAATTGTATCTAGATCAGGTACTTTAACATATGAAGTAGTAAAACAAATCACTGATCTTGGATTAGGTCAGTCTACGTGTGTCGGTATTGGTGGCGATCCAATACTTGGATCTGATTTTATTGATATATTATCATTATTTGAACAAGACCCTCAAACATCATTAATGGTAATGATTGGTGAAATAGGAGGTAGATCTGAAGAAAAAGCAGCAACATATATTAATAAATATATTAAAAAACCAGTGGTTGCATATATTGCTGGTACCACGGCTCCTAAAGGGAAACGTATGGGGCATGCAGGAGCCATTATTTCTGGAATTGGCAGCACTGCTTATGAAAAATACGAAATACTGTCTAAATCAGGAGTACATATTGTAGATAACTTTATTAAAATTGGTCAATTCATTAAATCCATTAATAAACAACAATAAACATTACATATCAAAACACATATACACAGGTATACTATACTATAATATTGATAACTACAATAACCTACATCATAATAATAACAAGGTCCAACATGATTAATGTTGTTGTATTGTGTTCAAACTGATAATATGATCATTTTTATTTTTGTCTTATTTCATTTTTAGATAAAATTAAGTAACATTATTATTATAATATATTTTTTAAAACTACATATTATTTTAAATAAACTATTTTTGTAAGAATCACTGTACAACTATTATCTCTATACAATTAGATTAATCTTAAGAATTACATTGTTTTTGTAATATAAATATTATTTATCGTGACTACATTATACACTTTATATATAAAGTATAACTTAAACTAATTAATATGAATATTTTTGACTTACTTTCAGACACCAATATTTTAGTGCAAATTAGTATATTCGTATTAATTGGATTTTCCGTTTTATCTTGGAGTATTATCTTTCATCGTATCTTCGTATTAAATTCAGCACGGAGAAAATTAAAAGTATTTGAAAACGAATTTTGGTCTGGAATAGATTTATCTAGTTTATATCAAAAATCCGTAGCTCGTCGTAATAAATTAAATGGAATTGAACAAGTTTTTTACGTAGGTTTTAAAGAATTTTCTAAGTTATATCAAACAAAACATTGTGTACCTGAAACAATAATATCTAGAACACTGGATAACATGCATACTGCAACAAATATAGAACTAAAATCATTAGAAGATTATATTCCATTAATAGGTACAATCGGGTCTATCAGCCCATATCTTGGTTTATTTGGAACCGTATTAGGAATTATACACGTTTTTATAGAATTAGGTAAAACAACGACTAACAATGTTGCTACTCAGATGATTCATATACAAATGATTGCGCCAGGTATTGCTGAATCATTAATTTCTACAGCAATTGGCTTGTTCGTAGCTATTCCATCGGTTATGGCATTTAATTATTTAACCACACAAATAAACAATATGGATCAAGACTATAACAATTTTATAGAAGAATTTATTACGATTCTATATCATCAGATTTTTTTTAATATTGATTCTGTACTCAGCAAGGAAAATCAATATGAAGAGAAGACGTATAAGAAACACGATCAAATCTGATATTAATATCATACCATTTTTAGATATATTACTAGTCCTTTTAATGATCTTTATGTTAATACCGTCTAAATTGATACAAAGTTTTGAAGTAAATCTTCCAAATAGTGAAGTAATATCAAATATTATTAATGATGAAAAACTTATAATTACTATTGAAATTTTAGGTATGGGATTTTATAATCTTTCCATTAGCAACAAACATGTAGGAAAAATGAGTTTAGATCAGATTGCATCAAAAATAAGTCACCAAACACACACCATTCCTAATATAACATGTTTGATAGCTGCTTCTAAAACTGTAGAATACAATGAAATAATTAAAGTATTAAATTTATTAAATCACATCGGTATACATTCAATTGGAATGATAACAAATCCTTCTATTTAAATGCATACGACACTCTTACATAATTTGGATGATAATTATTAAATTTGTTTAATAGATATTACAAAAAATTTAGATTCGCAGTTATGATATCAATCATTGTACATGTGATCGTTTCTTTATTGCTATATAAACACATAATAAAAAAACAACAACAATACATTAATAAAATAACTGATAACAAACATTCGATTAATGCCTTTATTCAAAACTCTAATCCCAAAAAAGAAAATAACAATAATATACAAGATCAAACAGATCGATTCAAAATAACAGAAACACAGCGTCCATTAGCAGGGACGACATTGTCCAACCCCCCTGCTAAAAAGAAAAACCAAAATACTATAGAAAAAAAATTATTAATACATGACGAATTAAATTATCATCCATCTCATGAGTCTAATGAACTCGATAACCTACTAAATGCATTAATTAACCAAGAAAAATCTACAAAAAAAAATAACAAAACATCCACATTAAACATAACAACAAAAAAAAACAATAACGAAAATAACATTTCACATGAGATTATTAAAAATAATGAAATTAATACATATAAATGTATGATCAGCGAATCAATACAAAAAAAATTTTATAACTCCTCTCATTATACTGGTAAACAATGCAACCTACATATCCAATTAGCACCTGACGGCACGTTATTATCAGTCACCGCTATATCTGGAGATTACGAGTTATGCCAAGCTGCAATTATTGCTGCTAAATTAGCAAAAATTCCTAAACCCCCAAATCTAGGTATTTACGAAATATTTAAAAATACAATATTAAATTTTTCTCCTCAATAAACAAAATATTTACACATTTATAAAATAATAATAATATATATGGTCTTTTAAATAACCTATGTTTAATTATAAAATTTCCATGTATTTAATAACTAAGAAGACTCATAAACTATCAAATTGGCTACAAAAAATATCCTTATCAATAATGTTAATCACATTTGTATGGAAACCTTCACTTCTTGCAGATATGCATATTGAAATTACATGCGGAGTAAATACAGCGCACCCCATTGCTGTAATACCATTTACATATATTAATAATCAATATCATAAATCAATGTCAATTGAAAATATAGCATCGATAATAGCAGCTGATTTACGCAATAGTAGCAAATTCAATACCATTCCCGTAGAATATTTACCACATAAACCTACCAAAGTATCTGATGTGATCCCAACCTTTTGGGAAAAATTAGGAATCAATATAATTGTATTAGGAACAGTACATATAAACTATGATGAAAACTATATTATTTCATATCATTTAGTAGATACTTCTAGTAACCCTGCGTTAATAATATTAGAAAATCAATATTCAGTAGAAAAAAAATGGCTACGCTATGTAGCTCACGCTATCAGCAATGAAATTTTTGAAAAGTTAACCGGTATAAAAGGTGTGTTTTGTACACGTATTGCTTATATTTTACGTATTTATAATGATAAATATCCCTATGAGTTATATGTTTCTGATTACGATGGTCATAATCCAATTTCAATCTGTCGGTCCACAGAACCATTAATGTCTCCAGCTTGGTCTCCAGATGGAAAAAAAATTGCTTATGTTACTTTTTCATCCGGCCATTCAGAGCTTGTTGTTCAAGCATTAAACACCGGTTTAGTTAATAGTATTATTAGTTTTCCAAATCATAATGGCGCCCCTTCTTTTTCTCCCGATAGCAAAAAAATAGCTTTTTCTTTGTCTAAAACAGGCAGTTTAAATTTATACATTATGGATTTAGAATCCGGAGAAGTTAAACAATTAACCAAGAATAGAAATAATAATACTGAACCTAGTTGGTTTCCAGATAATCAAAATATAGCTTATACTTCGGATCAAGGAGGTAAACCACAAATATACAAAATTAATATTAAAACTACTGAAATTCAAAGATTATCTTGGCTACATACTAGTAATCAAAATCCAAGTGTTAGTTCAGATGGAACATTTTTAATAATGGTTAATAGACATCAAGGCAAACAAAATATTGCTAAATTGAATTTATTAACTGGACAAGAAGAAATACTAACAGATACACTGTTGGCTGACACTCCTAGTATTGCTCCCAACAATACCATGGTAGTATACAGTAATATTAATAAAGATCTAACAATAACAACATCTCATTTAGAATTAATCTCTGTTGATGGGCATTTTAAAGCTCATATACAAAAAAATCAAGGAGATATAAGATTTCCAACTTGGTCCCCATTACATTTAGAATAAGATACATAACTAATTTTCATTGCAGTCAACATTTAAAATAATAAATAAATGGATATATAAATGAAATCGAACATTTTTTTTAAACAACTAATATTTGGACTAAGCATGAGCATACTGATGATTGCATGTTCTTCATTATCATCTAAATACGACGATACTACTACTATTCATAATCAAGAAAAAATTGAATTGAATCGTTTTAAACATGCTAATGCGCAAAATAATAAAGCGATTGATGATCAAATACAGTTAAAAAACCAAGAATTAAAGTCCAACAATGTTATTTATTTTCCTTTAGATCAATATGATATTCCTTCTCAGTTTTTTTACTCGTTAAATATCCATGCTAATTTTTTATATAATAATCCATTACAGTATATGACAATTGAAGGTCATGCCGATGAACGTGGTACTCCAGAGTACAATATTGCATTAGGTGAACGTCGAGCTAACTCTGTCAAATCATACCTACAAAGTAAAGGTGTATTATCTGAGCAAATGTTAACTGTATCTTATGGTAAAGAAAAACCAGCTGTATTAGGACAAAACGAAGAAGCTTACTCTAAAAATAGACGTGCTGTATTAAAATATAAATAATATTCATATGTTTAAATTGATACTATTGCTACATAAATTATATATATTCATTATGATAATCATATATTGCAATATCGCAAATAATAATATCGTATACGCTAAAGATATAAATAATAAGATAGATACTAATCAACGCATTAATCAATTACACCAGATATACGATGCACACAGCCAATGCTTAATTCAGATGCAACAACAGTTATCTGAAAATCAACGAGATATTGATATTCTACGTGGGAATATTCAAGATATACAGCATCATATATTAGAAATTATAAATAATCAACCAAAAGCATCATCTCAACACACCAGTAATATTTCAAATAAACACAACAATACATCATACTATTCTAATACCAATACTTCTGGTAAATTATCCAGTAACTCAAACATTCAAAAAACCCAAAAAATAGATAATGCAATAATAATAGATATAGAAACTGCATATAAACAAGCAGTATCATTAGTATTGGAAAAAAAACAATACAATAAAGCAATAGAGGCTTTCCAAAATTTTATAAAAAGTCATCCAGATTCAATTTATCAATCAAATTCACATTATTGGTTAGGACAGCTTTATTATAATAAAGGTAACAAAAATGATGCTGCTCATCATTTTGCTTTAGTCGTAAAAAATTATCCTAAATCATTGAAAGCATCAGATGCATTATTAAAATGTGGTATTATCATGCAAGAAACAGAACAAAAAGAAAAAGCTAAGACAATATATAAACAAGTAGGAAAATTATATCCTAATAGCAACGCAGCAAAACAAGCTCAAAAACGTTTGATGCACTTATCATTATAGTAATAAGTAACAAATTATTGTTTAAAATCAATTTTTACCTTTCACGCATGAAAAAATATAAGATAATTTAAATCTACTTTAATGTTAATGCTGATCAACACACAATTTTGATCTCCAAAATAATAAAAGTAAAAAGCTTATAAACTACGATACCAATGATGTAAATCAAAATACCGCTATTTAATTAAATATCGTAATGATAATGATCGTTAATTTTATTTATTCTTAATGCATGTCTTACCTTATATTATTTTAGATAAAAGTTAAAAATATATAGCAACTAAAAATCTATCTTCAATAGAAGATATAATCTAAATGTAATTTTATCTACGTTTAGTATTCAAAAAATTTAACTAATCCATATTGCAGATAAAAACATATATTTATGGGGTACGAGTAAACTCATGTTTCCATAATAAAATGAAAAAATGAATTAAAATAAATAAATGCTCTTTTTTAAAAAAAATATCCGCACATTTAAGAAGATTCGTCAAAAATTGTAGATTTAATTACTCAAAATGAATATTTCCGATAATCATATAATTAAAAATAACCACAAGTAATTATAACGATTTTTATAAAAAAATCTATCTTACATTATTTGTCTTTATCACTATAAGACACTTTACTTGAAAAACAAATATATTATAAATTTTTTCAGATTATTAGCTAAACAACTGACAACATAAACATAAGAAAAACAAGAAGAAACAAATCTTATAATTATTACTACTATGAATAATAATACAGAAAAATCAAAAATTTATTATTTTAATTTTTATAATGATAATTTGTGCTGTCTTCTTAACACAAATGATATCAATACACAGATGCATTCATACAAATTACTACTTAATCTATGTACGTAAAAATTATATTTATAAAAATTGTCCTCATACAAACATCACTGTATAAAAAAGATACATAATATTATTATATATACTTATTCACAATGCAATGTCACAACATTAACCCACATAGGACCTTGTCCTGATGAATAACGAGATAACGTAGTTAATTTTCCATTGTATAAATCAATATTGTATAAAGAGATATAATTTGATTTTTGACCTGCAGCCACCAAAAACTTTCCTTGACAATCGATGGCGAAACCACGCGGCTGTTCCTCAGTTCGTTGGTAACCAACAAATTTTATTTTTTTTGTATTTTTAGATATCTTCAGACAACTAATAATATTAACAGCTCTATCAGAACAATACAACCAACGTCCATCAGGAGTAATATGTATATCAGATGCCCAACACCGATTAATGCTAATATTTTTAGGAATTATATTTAATGTTTGAATAATTGTTGGAGTGTTGTGAACATTATCATATTTGATAACATCAACAGTACTTGCTAATTCATTAATGACATATGCGTAACAATCAAAACTATAAAACGTCATATGACGCGGACCACAACCAATATTAGTTTTAATAGTACACGGATCATATGGCGTTAACATTCCACATGAATTTATGCTAAATAATCTAATAGCGTGCTCCTGTAAACAAGGTACCCAAAGTAATTTTTTGAATTTATCTATATTTGAAGAATGACAACCTAATAAACCTCCTACAATTTGTACAGGACAACTCAGCATTCCTGACATACTTATAGGGATCACGCTTACCGTATGATCCCTATAAGATGTGCAATACAAACATGTAC
Source organism: Blochmannia endosymbiont of Camponotus sp. C-046 (assembly GCF_023585865.1). Taxonomy (NCBI): domain Bacteria; kingdom Pseudomonadati; phylum Pseudomonadota; class Gammaproteobacteria; order Enterobacterales; family Enterobacteriaceae; genus Candidatus Blochmanniella; species Blochmannia endosymbiont of Camponotus sp. C-046. The sequence goes on along the minus strand of NZ_CP097752.1, from coordinate 253,573 downwards.
CCGTGTTGTCTGTAACCAAATGAGTGGGGCTACTGAAGATCTCTATGGTTCCATATTCCGTTAACAACCCCATCTGATTTATACGATAAATAATAATTCCAAAATTAGGACGTATGCCAACATATAAAAATCGTTTATTAGGATGCACAGCCATAGGCTGCACGCGCCCAGGAGTATACATTACCTGCATTAATTCTAATACCCCACGAATATTATCTAATTTCCAAACATAAATTTGTTGACTTTCCGGGCTAGCCACATAAACGATTTGCATCGTACGCTTATTCATTTTATAATAGTGCTAAATACAAGTTAAAAAAAATCATACCGTATATGGCCCTCCAGTATGAGACTATAAATCTATATTAATTTTTAAATAATTCATAAAATTATCACTTTTAAATTACATTAGAACAAAAATATTATTTATAATATGCATATATTAACAAATTTCATTTTATTTCAATATTGTATATTACATAATTAAATAGCTAATCTAAAACAAGCAGTATATAATGTATTCTGTATGTTCGTAAATAAAATTAAGGAACAAATTATGAATATAACTAAACTAGTCTTAATAAGACATGGAGAAAGTCAATGGAATAAAGAAAATCGATTTACTGGCTGGGTTGATGTAGACTTATCAGATAAAGGACGTGCCGAAGCGCAATACGCTGGTAAAATTTTAGAAAAAAACAGATTTTTTTTTAATTACGGGTATACTTCAGTATTAAAACGAGCCATTCATACTTTATGGATTATACTAGATCAATTAAATCAAGCATGGCTACCAATAGAGAAATCTTGGCGACTAAATGAACGTCATTATGGGGCACTGCAGGGATTAAATAAAGATGAAGCTATAAAGAAACATGGTTACGAAACCATTCAAAAATGGCGACGCAGTTTTCATATCGTTCCTCCAAGGATTTGTGAAAATAGCCAATTCATTGCAACAAATGACCATCGTTATGCTAACCTCAGCGCTGATGAACTACCCAGCAGCGAAAGTTTAGAACTAACCCTACAGAGAGTAATCCCTTTTTGGGATCAATCTATAATACCTTATATTAAACAAAAAAAAAACATTATTATCGTTGCCCATGGCAATTCTATACGAGCTATAATAAAATTTCTTAATCACTTAAATGAATCGGAAATATTTCAAATTAATATACCAACAGGTGTTCCTTTAATATATGAATTCGACAAGGACGCATATCCCATTCAACATTATTATTTAAAATAATATTCAAATAATAAATAATATTGTTTAGTTAACACTTTGATAAATCAAATGCATGATTATGTTATGCTTATTTTGAATTTTACACTTATTCTAAAAATGATGTTATGAAACATTTTGTTGATCACATGATTTGCTTACGATATAATGCAAAAAAGTTTTCTTATTTCAACTATTTTTTAAGGTGATGAGTATGGATCGATTTCCCCGTTTTCAAAACGCAGTATCAGAACGAGTTAATAACGCAATACAACCATATATATTACAAGTGTTCGGGTGGATGTCTTGTGGATTATTGTTAACAGCCTTTGTTGCTTGGTATGCTTCTCGAACTCCAGCAATACTTCAATTGTTATTTTCTAATCAAATAATGTTTTTTAGCTTGATTATCGGTCAACTAGCGTTAGTATTTGTTTTATCTGGTATGGTAACGCGATTAAGCGGTTCTTTAGCGACTACCTTATTTATGTTGTATTCAATGTTAACAGGGTTAACCTTATCCAGTGTATTTATATTATATACTACATCCTCCATATCTAGCGCATTTGTTGTAACATCCGGTATGTTCGGCGCAATGACATTATATGGGTATACCACTAAACGAGATTTAAGCAGTTTTGGCAATTTATTATTTATGGCTCTAATTGGTATAGTACTAGCTTCAATAGTTAATGTATGGTTGAAAAATACAGCTTTAATGTGGCTTGTTACATATGTTGGTGTTATTATATTCGTTGGTTTAACTGCTTATGACACTCAAAAACTAAAATCTATAGGAGCATCTTTATCTATAGATAATCAAGATCAATTTCGCAAATACTCGATTATAGGAGCGCTAACTTTATATTTAGATTTCATCAATCTATTTTTAATGATAGTTCGCATTTTTGGAAATCGCCGTTAACAATAAACAGCTAACAGTTACAGAAGATAAATGGCTCGGCCTATTGTTTTCTGTAGAAAAAACAATAGGCCGAGCCATTTATCTTCTGTAACTGTTAGCTGTTTATTGTTAACACTGTCATTAAATATGACAACACAACAATACACAATGCACACTAAATTTTAAACAAAAATTCCAATATATCCCCATCCTCCACACAATAGTCTTTACCTGAATAATATATTTTACCAACTTTCTTGACACCTAATTCCCCATTATAAAAAATAAAATCATTGAACTTAATAATTTTAACACGAATAAAACCCTTTTTAAAATCACTATGTACTTTGTTAGCTGCTTCTAATGCAGTCATTCCAATCATATATATCCAAGCACATGTCATATGTAAATTAATAGTAAAAAAAGTACGTAAATTTAATACAGAAAAAATAGCACTAACTGTATCATACAATATGTCTGTTTGCTGTTTTCTAATTGTTGTAACACAATCATCTCTATTTTTTAATAAAGATAACATTGAACGACATGAAATTAATGGCATTGCATCATGAGATGTAAGTGCAATCAATTGATTTAAATAAATATTATTCGTAACAGATTTTTCATCAATATTAGCAAAATAAACAATTGGTTTAATAGTTAAAAAATTAAATTTTTCAACATTCGTTCTTTCTACCTTAGAAAAACATACTTTCCTCAAAAGAACCCCGTCATACAAATAATCCAAACATTTTTTCAATACAAACAACTGTTGTTCAACATCTGCATTAATAAATTTATATTTTTTTTGTAATGTACAAATACTTTTTTCGCATTGCATAATATCAAATAATATAAGCTCGGTATTAACAATACCCACATCTCTATGAGGATCTATATCATTAAAAACATGAACAATTTGATTGTCATCAAAACAACGTACCACATGACACAATACTTTTGCCGAGCGAACATAATTTAAAATTTTGCTACCCATCCCAATGCCTTGAGCAGCCCCTTTTATTAAACCAGCAATGTCTACAAATTTAATCTTACCATGTACTGTTTCATTTGATGAAACAATATCCATCAATTGATATATACGCGAATCAGGTATCTGCACCACAGATATATTGGGATGAATAGTACAAAAAGGGAAATTAGCTATTTTAGCTGGCGCATTAGTCAATATCCTGAATAAAGTAGACTTACCTACATTCGGTAATCCGATAATACCACAATCAATTTGCATAAAATTTTAAACAATCAAAATATGTATCAAAATTCAATTTTATAAGCATATTTTTATAATTAAATTTAATATTTTTAATTAATATTTCCTTAAGACATTAGACTTATAAGTATGTAGTTGATTCATAACTTTAACAAATTTTTTATTAACTATATCTTCGGTATGTAATATCGCTTCATTAATTACATAGTTAATCCTACGTTTCTCATAAACAGTTGGTTTATTTAACACAAAATCAATGACTTCACTTTTGTCACCAGGATGACCTATGCCAATGCGTAAACGATAAAAATCATATTTATTATGAAGTTTAACAATAACATCCTGTAAACCACGATGACTGTTATTAATATTTTTACCTAATTTAATACGCATTACACCAGGCGGTAGATTCAGATCATCATGTGCAACCAAAATTTCTTGTGGACATAACTGATAAAAATCAACACATTTAGATACTGAAAATCCATTATTATTCATATACGAATCTGGTATTAATAAATTTACAATGTTGGTTTCTAATTTTAACTGCCCAATATATCCACACAACGTAGTATTCTTACTTAATATTACTTTATATCTGTTCGCCAAAGATTGAACATATCTGGAACCAAAATTGTGCCTAGTATTAAAATAACTCGTTTCAAAATTTCCTAATCCAGCAATAAGCTTAATAGTCATTATTATACACACCATCATACAATTTTATGAATTTCAAATTTAATTAACACTAATTTTGATGTTACAAATATATTTTTATTGTTACCTAACACACACTAAAAACCATTTAGTATTTTCAACATACATACCTTAATACTATATACTAAACATTCTAATTATTAGAATGATCATAAACGATTGACATGAAGAAAAATATAATATTTTCATATATATTAACATTTTTAAATATACAAATATGATCCTATTAATGCTCAAACATAGCAGAAATTGATTCCTCATTGCTAATACGTCGAATCGTCTCAGCAAGCATACCAGATAAAGTTAACACACGTACATTAGGTAAAGATTTTATTTTTGGTTTTAATGGAATAGTATCACACACTATGATTTCATCAATCATAGAATGTTGAATATTCTCGTAAGCGTCTCCAGAAAAAATTGGATGAGTAATGTATGCAAACACTCGGTGAGCTCCTCTTTCTTTTAAAACATCTGCAGCTTTACATAAAGTTCCTCCAGTATCGATCATATCATCTACTAATATACAGTCTCTATTACATACATCTCCAATAATATGCATAACTTGAGAAATATTAGCACGAGATCTTCGTTTATCTATAATCGCCATATCAGTATCATTAAGTAATTTTGCAATAGCACGAGCACGTATTACCCCCCCAATATCCGGGGATACTACAATAGGATTATTAAAATTTTGCCGCATCATATCTTCCAACAAAATTGGACTCCCGAAAACATTATCTACTGGGACATCAAAAAAACCTTGTATTTGTTCAGCATGCAAATCTACCGTTAAAATACGATCTACTCCTACATTAGACAAAAAATTTGCTACAACTCTAGAAGTAATAGGTACTCTGGCAGATCGCACTCTTCGATCTTGACGAGCGTACCCAAAATAAGGAATTACAGCAGTAATTCTAGCGGCTGATGCTCGTTTTAATGCATCAACCATAACAATCAATTCCATTAAGTTATCATTTGTTGGAGCACAAGTTGATTGAATAATAAATACATCTCCTCCACGCACATTCTCATTAATTTGAACACTTACTTCACCATCACTAAAACGACCAACAGAGGCCTTACCGAGATTAATGTATAATCTATTAGCAATACGTTGAGCTAATTCTGGAATAGCATTTCCAGTAAAAAGTTTCATATTTTAAAAAATCTCATAATTTTATATTTGCTAATACTATTAAACATTTACATAGATAATAATGATGACGCTGATAAGAATTTATTAAAATAAAAAATTGTTAATACTATAATATAGTATGTTTCAATAATTCTTTATGTAATGGAGATAGATTTATTCCTCGTGTTACAATACTATTAATCCATGATGGCAAATAACTTTGAACTTGATAAGCAAGATATTCGGTCCTAAATTCAGAAAAAATACAAGAACCTGTTCCTGTAAGTTGTGCCGATGCAAATTGCGATAAATACTTAAAACACGTTTTTATTTCAGGAAATATTTTTTTTATAATTTCCTCAAAATCATTATGAAACGAAATAGATAATAATTCTCTCATTGATCGATATGGAGAATAACGATGATGCTCCAATTCATACATTTGAAAACCCCACGAAGTACTAATGCGAACCGACGGTACGATAATGAGGTACCATTTTCTAGGCACAAAAATTGGAGTTAATATATTACCAATACCTTCAGCAAATGCAGAATACCCACATAAAAAAACTGGCACATCAGCTCCTAGTATCAAACCTAAATGCATTAAATCATTTTTGTTCAAATAACAGTGCCATTGTTGATTAAGTACCAACAATACAGTTGCCGCATTAGAAGAAGCGCCTCCTAAACCAGAGCCAACAGGCAATACTTTATCAATAAAAATATCTGCTCCAAATACTGGTTTTTTATCTGGCCAACAATAATTTTGTAATAATTTTGCCGCTCGTATAATTAAATTATCACGAAATATTACATTATCCATAATTCCAAATAATCTAATTCTACCATCATTTGTCACAATTATTTTGATCGTATCACCATACTCAATGAATTGAAATAATGTCTGTAAGTAATGATAACCATCTATGCGACGTCCAGTTACATATAAAAACAAATTAAGTTTTCCTGGAGAAGACCATTGATAATTCATCGTATATTCCAGTGATTAATTACTAACTTAATATGATGTTGATCATAACATGCTTCCAAAACTTTAGGCAAAGTTGGTATATTATTAGAATAATAATTACGATAATATATAGATATATTTTTATCATCATGACAACAATTTATATAAGACAGACAACCGGTAGAATTCAACTTATATTCCACATTATTACCGGGCAATCCAAGAATCCATTGTTGCGATTGTTTCAAAAAATAACTGAAATCTACAATCCATTTATAGATTTCATTTTTAAAATCAGCGTTTTGATAAACTATACCATTTAAAATATAAACAACCCCATTTTCTATAGATATAGAAATTATAGTTAATCCAAAAATATTAAATAATTTCATGCAACAATTATTATTATTGTAAATCCAAGTAAACCTAACATGCACCTTCTTTTTGTGATTAACTGTATAAATAATAGTACCTTGTATTTGATAATGAAATATCCGGGATATTGATTTTTTATGATTGTTCCACATGCACACTAATTTATCTTCATACAAACCAAAATTATGATGATAAACACAAGAAACACAAATAAACATCATTATACCAAACAATCGAAAACACCTATATTGATACATTTAAATATTAAAATTAAAAATCATTATTCAAAATATAAATGTCACTTATTCTACTCACTTTACAATTTATATCTTAAATACAATTATCTATCTGATAGTTAAGATAAATAATATTTGACTCATCTAAATATTTATTAAATTTAATATTTAACATCTTTAGATAAAAAAATACAATTTTTTCTACTTAATTTTTTTAAATTTCAATATTTTCATTTTTACTATTTATTCGAAATATCTATATACATATTAATTTATTACACAAATAATCATTACAGTTAAGTATTTATTAAATTAGTAACAAAATTAAATTTTTTAAATAATTTTAGTTGTATGCACAACTATATCCTTTAATAACTATTAAAAATTTTATTCGATGATAAACATTCATCACTTATAAGTTTATATGTTAAAAAAATAAAAATTAAATTGTTGTATGAATACAAAATATATGATATCATAATCCAGGTGTTAGTGTTTCAATTATATTTATAAACAAACATATATGGTTCTTTTTACTTTTGCATGTAAAAATAGTTAAAATATAATTTATGTCGTACAAAAAAATCAACAATATCATGCAACAGAGTAATATATGTTTAAATTATACCGGTGAATTATTAACCTTATCAATTATTTTCTAAACAATAAAAATCTACTTTTCCTTAAGAAAAATATATATGAATCCTGTTATTGTCAATAAACTAATAGCCTTACAGGAACGTTTTAATATATTAGAAAAATTACTCAATAAACCTAATATTATTAATGACAAAAAACATTTTCGTACCTTATCTAAGGAACATGCTCGACTATCTGAAATAGTTATTCATTTTAAACGTTGGTTGAATATAAAACAAGAAATAACTAATACAAAAAAAATGCTTGACGATATAGATATGCATGATATTGCACAAGACGAACTCAAAACATTCTATTTGAATCAGTATAATCTTGAACAAAACTTAAAAATACTATTATTACCCATCGATCCTAATGATCAGCTAGGTTGTTTTATTGAACTAAGAGCTGGAACCGGTGGAAAAGAAGCAGCAATTTTTGCAGGAGAACTATTTCGAATGTATGCTCGTTATGCAGAAGTGCATCGATGGAAAATGGAAATTATTAATGTTGCTTATGGAGAATGCGGTGGTTACAAAGAAATCATTGCTAAAATTCCTTACAAAGGCGCATATAGTTTCTTAAAATTTGAATCTGGAGGACATCGCGTACAACGAGTACCACATACTGAATCTCAAGGTCGAATTCATACTTCTACCTGCACAATCGCTGTAATTCCAGAAATACCAGATATTGAATTACCGAGTATTGATCCTCATGATTTAAGAATTGATACCTTTCGATCATCAGGTGCAGGAGGACAACATGTAAACACTACAGATTCAGCAATCCGTATTACCCATATACCAAGTGGATTGGTTGTAGAATGCCAGGATGAACGTTCACAACATAAAAACAAAGCCAAAGCCTTATCGGTACTAGGTTCTCGATTACATGCTATTGAAATGAAACGTCGACAACAAGAAGTATCCTGCACCCGACGTAATCTACTAGGTACTGGAGATCGATCTGATCGTATTCGTACATATAATTTTCAACAAGGCCGAATTACTGATCATCGTATTTCTTTTACATCATATAAATTAAATGACATAATGAACGGAGAATTAAATATCTTAATACAACCTATTATCAATCAATATCAATCCGATCAACTTAATAAGTTATTAGAGCTCAAATAATGACATGGGATCAATGGTTACATTGGGCTCATTTAAAACTAAAAAAATCTATAAGCCCAAAAAGAGATGCAGAAATTATTTTAAGTCAAATCACCAAAAAATCTCGTACTCAATTATTAGCATTTGGAGAATCATTACTAAAATATGAGACTATTATTCAGTTAAGATCTTTAATCTATAGAAGAAGCAAAGGAGAACCTATAGCTTACCTTGTTGGTTCAAAAGAATTTTGGTCCTTAAATCTTAAAGTTGCCCCAGGTACATTTATTCCTAGGCCAGATACAGAATGCTTAGTAAGACATGTATTTGATTTATTAAAAGTATCTCACTTAAATGTTTTAGATTTAGGCACTGGAGTAGGCACAATAGCTTTAGCACTTGCATCAGAACGACCCAACTGGAAAATTACAGGAGTAGATTGTCAAAAACAAGCATTATTTCTTGCCCATAGCAATAAACTTTTACTCGATTTTAAAAATGTAAAATTTATATATGGAAATTGGTTTAAATATTTAATAGGGAAAAAATTTAACCTAATTGTTAGTAATCCACCATATATCGACAAAAATGATCCATGTTTACAATCTATCGATATGATTTTTGAACCTCAAAACACATTAGTATCGCAACAAAAAGGCTTAAAAGACTTAACAGTGATTTGCAAATATTCCACTCAACATTTACGCCAAAATGGATGGTTAGTCTTAGAACATGGATGGAATCAAGGAAATTATATACGTACTTTATTTTTAAAATATGGATTTACTCATATTCATACGATACGCGATTATCATCATTATGAGCGCGTCACATACGGAAAATGGAAATCCTATTAACAATATTATATTTTATATTTTAACAAATTGCATATTTAACTGATAAATAATACAAGCTAAATAAATAAATTCAAAAACCAATAAGGATACACCGCAACTTAAATAACCATACAACAGTATTTAAGTATACACAAACCCACAAACTATATTTATACTATAAAAATATTAAATTTATCCAATCTTTTATATTATAATATATTTATTTAACTAAATCATAGCTGAGCAATGTTCATTACGAGGCTGATGTACTATGGTTATCTTTTAATGAATATCAGCACTAATCAGTGATTAAAAAATTTTACAGTTTTATGTTCTTAAAACTCAAAATGTTGGAAAATACAATACATGCAACAATTAATAGTCGATATCTCCAATATAAAAGTATCCAATAATTTACCATTCGTGTTATTTGGCGGGATGAACGTTTTGGAGTCACGAGATATAGTCATAAAAGTTTGCGAGCATTATGTCAACATAACTCATAAGCTAAATATACCTCATGTATTTAAAGCATCTTTCGACAAAGCAAATCGTTCATCAATTGATTCATATCGTGGGCCAGGATTAGAAGAAGGTTTACGTTTACTACAAGAATTGCGGGAAATGTTTGGAGTCAAACTTATGACTGACGTACATGAAATTTACCAAGTAAAAACTGTATCAGAAGTAGTAGATGTACTACAAATTCCCGCGTTTTTAGCCCGACAAACTGATTTAATTGCATCTATTGCGCAGACTGGTATGCCAATTAATATAAAAAAACCACAATATATGAGCCCTACTCAAATCATACACATTGTTAAGAAGTGTCATTCATTTAGCAATAAAAAAATTATTTTATGTGAACGTGGCACTGTATTTGGCTATAATAACTTAATAGTAGATATGCTAGGATTGAACATAATGAATCACGTTTCTAAAGGCTGCCCGATAATAGTAGATGTCACGCATTCTTTACAAACACGTAATCCATTAAGTCCCATTTCTGGAGGAAGAAATACACAAATTTATGATATCGCTAGAGCGAGTATTGCAGTAGGGATAGCTGGATTATTTCTGGAAGCACATCCTAACCCTCGTTGCGCTAAATGTGATGGATTCTCTGCATTACCTCTAAATCAATTAGAAAATTTCTTAAAGCAGATGAAAGCTATTGATGAATTAGTTAAATCTTTTTAAAATTACACATCAAAATATTGAATTAATAATAAAAAACAAAATTTTCTAATTCAAATTATTTTTTAATAGCAATGTATCTAAAATTTAATATTGCATATAAATATTTTAAATTTATTTAATTTTTTTCATGTAATCAAAAATATTACAACTTTAAAACATTACTATGACCATAGTAACATCCATTCGAAATTTTTTCATCATAAAATAAATATACTTCTGTTAAAAATATAACATCATATACACTTTATAATAAAAATTGTCATACATTCAGAATAGGCCAAATCAACCAATTTAATATGTTTAACAGTTAAATTTTATTAATCCCAGTACCAATGATCAATCACAACATCACCTTAAACATAATTTATAATTTAAAATTAAATAAAAATCATAAAAAAAATAACATTTGCTGTTTTTTAAAAACAGTGTCGTATATCTATCATTTTATTATCGTTTATTAATTTTATTATTATATATAGATTTGAATTCTTATTAATATTCATTTAATATTATTATACCCGTGACGATTATTAATGAATTATATGTATTATATTACATATAATAACTTATTATGATCGGTTACGTTTACTTATACAAAAACTCATGCTAATAATTTCCAAATCTTACATTCATGGAATGCATCCAAAAAATTTGATGATAAGATATCACTATGTAAATAAAAAATAAATACAATAAAGTATATAAATATTATGCAGGTAGTACCTATACCTTTGTGTAATAAATTAAAATACATGCGTACCAGTTACCTATAATGATTCGTTTTTATTTATAAATTTTCGTGTATGTTTTGTTTAAAATACACTTGAATTATCTGATTTTTGTTATTATTTTAATGTATTTTCATTAAAAAAATTAATAAGTAATTAATCTCTGTCAGTAACAAAATTTATAAATAATTAATTAAAAAATATTTTTTATTTTAAAGAATTAATCTTGATACACTCAAGATAACAAAAATTATAAATTTATAAAAAATATTAATTAAACACTTAATATAATATAACTACTAATTACAAATTCTAATATTTGGTAGAACATCAAAAATATATCCTCTAAACAAACATAAAGATCTATATACTTCTTATGCAGAAATATATATGCATTAATAAAAAATTATATTATTATCAATCAATTTTCAATATCAATTGAATTTAAATACGATTTTTAGAATTTTATATTCTTCACACATAACAATATTATGATAGAATGACAAAAATGTTACTGGTGTGAGGAAAATATTTTATAAGCATCAATAAATTGAAAGTATCTACGAGTATTCTATTATTTCTTCATAATAAGTTAATATGTTTAACATATGCTGCAGGATGGTATTTCATCCAATGAAAATGGCAGAATAAACCTAAACAAATTAAACCTTATTACATAACAAATAACATATAAAAATATTAGAATATAAATACCATCGTTAATGCTTTTAATAACTTTAAAAAACAAAAATCAATAAAATTATACTCCATCTCCTCTATAAGTTTAGAGAGGAGATGGATCTAAATTTATATAAAAAATTATTTATCTGAACAGACACCTATTAAGGTTACTGATATTTTCAATTTAACACATTAAAATTTAAATATTACAGTTATCATACAAAATATAGAACGGAATTACATATAATCACTTTAACTGTGCATATTTACTAAAACAACATGCAATGAGAAAATCAGCCCATTATAACACAACCAAAATAGCATTATAATCCAATAATAAACATAGGATTTTATTATGACATAGATCTTTATATTATCTCAAAAAATAATCTAATAATTATGTCAAACTCAGGTAATACTTGATAAAATAAAAACGCATATTTATTACAACCAACATTATCTAAAAAAATTACAGAAGAGTTATCTATGCACATGGTGAAGAATATATACAATATCCATTGTATATAACAAATATTTTACCTTATTAAACAACCGAGTTGTATTATCATGAACATATATCAATATATATATATATTTTGGATCACATATACCCAACATAAATTTTTATCAAAATCTCAAATTATCTAAAATTTATGGACCTTACTAGAATAAAAACAGTAAAATAAAAAATTATTGTATTTTTCATCTTTTCTAAAAATAAAAAAATAATAATATATAACTTACAAAATATGTCACAAGCACTTAAAAAATATGATCATCGCAATCTTGCGAAACAATTACACCTATACCACACACAAAAAGATGCCCCTGGTATGATATTTTGGCATCAAAACGGATGGATCTTATTACAAGAACTAAAAAAAATTATACGAATACAACTCAAAATATATGAATATCAAGAAGTAAAAAGTCCTGTTATGATTAATCATGCATTATGGAAAAAAACAGGTCACTGGGATAATTATCATGAACATATATTTACTACCGCTTCAGAAAATAATGAGTATTGTATTAAACCAATGAATTGTCCAGGACACATTCAAATTTTTAATCAAGGTATTAAGTCTTATAAAGATTTACCTTATCGCATAGCTGAATTTGGAAATTGTTATAGAAATGAACCATCTGGATCTTTACATGGGCTCATGAGAACACGAGAATTTACCCAAGATGATGGTCATATTTTTTGTACAAAAACACAAATATTCGACGAATTAAATCACTGCATTAAAATGATGTACGATGTATATAATACGTTTGGTTTTAAAACAATCTTAGTAAAATTATCTACCCGCCCTGAAAAAAGAATTGGTACTGATTCAATATGGGATATGGCAGAACAGCATTTATCTATTGCACTTCAACATAATAATATTACATTTCAATATCAACCTAATGATGGCGCATTTTATGGCCCTAAAATAGAATTTACTTTACTCGATTCTCTAGGTAGAACCTGGCAATGTGGTACAATACAATTAGATTTTTCTTTACCAAATCTATTAAACACATATTATATCGATCATCATAATAATCGCGTTGTTCCCGTAATGATTCACAGAGCAATCCTTGGGTCCATGGAACGTTTTATTGGTTTAATAACAGAAGAATATGCAGGATTTTTCCCAACGTGGCTAGCCCCAACACAAGTTGTACTCATAAACGTCACTGATCAACAATCCGAATACATTTCTGCTATAGAAAAAAAGCTAACAAATAAAAAAATAAGAACAAAAGTAGACTTGAGAAATGAGAAAATAGGATTTAAAATTCGCTATTATACCTTACAACGCATACCTTATATGTTAATTTGCGGAAACAAAGAAATGAATCAAAATACAGTAGCTATACGTACATATCGAGGTCAAACATTAAAAAACTGTAATATTGATATATTTATAAAAAAATTACTACACGAAATTAAAAGTTACAGTGTTTATCAAATGGAGGAATAACATATTATTAAATTCGTAAAAAAAATACAATCAATACGATTAAATCGTATTAACAGAGAAATCAGCGCTAAAAACGTCCGTCTAACTGGAGTAGACGGAAAACAAATCGGTGTGGTTAGTTTACATGAAGCGCTTAAGCAATCTGAAGACATTGGTCTTGATTTAGTTGAAGTTAGTCCTAATTCCGATCCACCTGTATGTAGAATTATGAACTACGGTAAATTTCTATACGAAAAGAGCAAATCCACAAAAGAACAAAAGAAAAAACAAAAGGTGATTCACGTTAAAGAAATAAAATTCAGACCAAGTACTGATGAAGGAGACTACCAAGTTAAATTACGTAATTTAATTAAATTTCTCAACGAAGGAGATAAGGTCAAGATAACCTTACGTTTTAGAGGAGGAGAATTAGTACACCACCAACTTGGTACAAAAATGTTATACCGAATACGTAATGAGTTGCATGAATTAACGACAGTAGAATTTTTTTCTAATAAAATTGAAGGGCGCCAAATGACTATGATTTTGGCTCCAAAAAAGAAATAACAATATCTACTATTTAAATGTATATAAATAGCAATTTCATTATCTAGATCTTGGCGTTAAAACACATAATAAAAAATTATAGAGATCAGTATATGCCTAAAATTAAAACACTTCAATCGGCCAAAAAACGATTTAAAATAACAGCTTTAGGAAATTACAAACATAAACATGCTTATATGCGACATATTTTAACAAAAAAATCTACAAAACATAAACGCCATTTACGTCAGAAATCTATACTTCCTACAATTTATGTGACTACAATTATGAAATGTTTACCATACATATAAATCAATGGTATTTGAATTACTGAAGAAAATCTATATATACCATCGTTTAAATTATTAGGAGCGCAATACGTATGACACGCGTAAAAAACAGTGTAGTAGCACATGCTCGTCATAAAAAAATTTTAAAACAAGCAGCAGGTTACTATGGAGCAAGATCACGTACTTATCGTGTTGCTTATCAATCAGTTATAAAATCTGGACAATACTCTTATCGAGACCGTCGTCAGAAGAAACGCTTATTCCGTCGATTATGGATTTATCGTATCAATGCCGCATCACATAAATATGGAATGTCTTATAATAATTTAATAAATGGATTACATAAATCTAATATATATATCAACAGAAAAATGATTGCTGATATAGCCATTTTCGATAAAAAAACCTTCTCTAAATTAGTCGACAAAGCAAAAAAATTAATTGTAGACATACATAAATCTACTCAATAAGAAATACATATTCATGTAATATAAAATTCATAATAATAATGCAACTACAACTAGTATTAGTAATATTAAATAATTAGCACAGTTAATTAAATTAAAATATCATATAATTGTTCTTTACATATATATTATATCAAAAAAACAACCTTGTATTGCTATATTAGTTATAGCGGAGTGTTCATGTCATTAGATCGTATAAACGACTTAGTTATACTAGCGAAATCAAACATAATGCAATCTAACAATATAGATGAATTAGAAGTAGTACGCATTAAATTTTTAGGTAAAAAAGGACACCTGAACCAACAAATCAAAAATCTTAATGATAGTCCATCAGATGTTAAGCCTAAATTGGGAGCAGCTATTAATCAAGCCAAAAAAGATATATACACATTATTTATTAAACATAAAAACTTCTTACAATCAAAAAATATAAAAAATACCTTAATCACCGACACATTAGACGTTACTTTACCAGGACGTTTATCAGATACCGGTACACATCATCCAATAACGAGTACTATAAAACGTATGAAGGTTTTTTTTAATTCTTTAGGCTTCTCCATAATACATGGCCCAGAAATTGAAAATGATTACTTCAATTTCGATGCCTTAAACATTTCTAAGTATCATCCTTCCCGAGATGAACATGATACCTTTTGGTTTGATGAAAAACGTTTACTTCGTACACACACATCCGGCGTTCAAATACGTTTCATGAAAAATAACCCCCCCCCCATTCGTATCATTTCTTTTGGACGAGTATATCGCAAAGACTATGATCAAAACCATACACCTATGTTTCATCAAATGGAAGGATTAATGGTAGATTCTAACGTTAACTTCAGTCATCTAAAAACAATATTATATGATTTTTTATATAATTTTTTCGGAAAAAATACCACTTTACGTTTTAGACCATCTTATTTTCCATTTACAGAACCATCTGCAGAAATAGACGTAATGAAACAAGACACTAAAAATTGGTTAGAACTTTTAGGATGTGGTATGGTGCATCCCCAAATATTACATCATTTTGATATTGACACAGAAAAATTTTCGGGATATGCCTTTGGCATAGGAATAGAACGACTAACAATGTTACAATACAATATTGATGATATACGCGTTTTCTTTAAAAATGATTTACAATTTCTTGATCAATTTAAATAATACAAGGACATTTAAATGAAATTTAGTGAAATGTGGATACGCGAATGGATAAATCCACCAATTAGTAGCATTGAATTAGTTGATCAATTAACCATGGCTGGATTTAAAGTTAATGAATTAAAACCTGTTATCAATATTTTTTATGGAGTAATTATTGGTGAAATTGTAGAATGCAAAATGCATCCTAATGTTAATAACATGTGGATAATAAAAGTAAATAAAGGTAATAATGAATTATTAAATATTGTTTGCGCCGCCTCCAATTGTCGTAAAAATATTCGAGTAGTTGTTGCTAAAGTAGGAGCAGTATTACCAAATGGACGTAAAATTAAAACAAAAACAATACACGGTAAAGAATCAGAAGGCATATTATGTACTTTTTCAACATTCGGAATCATTAACCACACAGTAGATATAATAGAATTACCTACAAATGCACCTATCGGAGAAAACTTTTATAACTATTTACGTTTTAATGATAACATTATTGAAATCAACGTTACTCCTAATAGAGGAGATTGTCTGAGTATCATCGGAATCTCTAGAGAAATAGCAGCTATAAATCATTTAAAATTAAAAAAAATAAAAATAGAACCAACTATTCCAACAATCAACGATACCATCCCTATATCTGTCGAAATTCCAGATGCATGTCCACAATACTTGGGAAGAATTATAAAAAACATTCATATTACAGCTCCTACGCCTTTATGGATAACAGAGAAATTACGTCGCTGCGGCATCTGTTCAGTTAATATAGTTGTAGACATTATTAATTATGTATTGCTAGAGTTAGGACAACCGATTCATGTTTTTGATTATACAAAAATTGATGGCAACATAATACGTATACGTTTTTCTGAAATCGGAGAAATTCTAACATTATCCAATCACAATAATTTAAAATTATCGCAAAATACCATCATCATATCTGATCGTAAAAAACCATTATCAATTGCTGGAGCAATCATTCCAAATAAATATTCTGTTTGTTCTGAAACTCGTCATATAATGTTACAATCTGCTGTTTTTACTCCGTCTACTATCGCGAGTCAATCCATATTACATCCCATTCACGATCTGTATTCCTTCCGTTATGTGCGAGGCATCGACCCCAGCATATCTCAATTAGCTTTGGATCGTGTCACCTCATTATTACTAAAAAACTGCGGTGGTTGTCCTGGTCCAATAGTAAATATAACTAACAAAAATATACTGCCAAAACCAATCAATATCATATTAAATCGCACTAAATTAGACAAAATTATTGGATTTCATATCATAGATTCAGAAATTACACATATTTTAAGACGCTTTGGTTTTCAAATAAAATTTTCAGATAACATCTGGAAAGTACTTCCACCAACTTGGCGTTTTGATATCTCTATAGAAGAAAACTTGATATCAGAAATAACACGTATTTATGGATATAACAATATCCCTCGCGTTTCTATTTGTACAAACTTAATAACAGATCGTACCCATTCATCAACTATACCGTTATCAAGAATAAAAAATTTATTAGTAGATCGTGGTTATCAGGAAATAATAACATATAGTTTCGTAAGTTCTGGTATGCAAAAACTATTACACCCGAAAAAAATTCCATTAATTCTAAAAAATCCAATTACATTAGAAATGTCTACTATGAGGCTATCTTTATGGTCTGGATTAATCAAAACAGTAATATATAATCAAAATAGACAACAAAAACAAATTAAATTATTTGAAAGCGGTATATGTTTTATTCCTCAAAAAAATTTTGAAAATCAAGTGTATCAAGATTTTATGATAGCTGGGATACGATCTGGACTTAGATTTAATGAACACTGGGATTTAAAAAAAATACATCCAGTAGATTTTTACGATATAAAAGGAGATGTAGAAGCTTTATTAAACCTAACTAACAAGTTACATTGTATTAGATTTAAAAAATACACACATCCAGCATTACATTCTGGTCAAAGTGCAGCAATTTATTTGGAAAATATATGTATTGGATACATTGGTATGATTCATCCTTCTATACAAATGACACTAAATTTACGTTCACAAACACTAGTTTTTGAGTTATCGTGGAATATGATTTCTCAATTTATATTATCTAAAGTTACTTCCATTTCTAAATTTCCTAAAAATTTTCGTGATATTTCTATAATAGTACCAAACAAAGTATCCGCAGAATCTATCATTGCTGAATGCAAAAAAATTGATAACAAAGATCAATTAGTTGACATCAAGTTATCTGATGTTTATAAAAGTAAAAACATTGAAAAAGGTTTTAAAAGTTTTACTATTAAATTATATTTACAAAGCAAAACTCATACTTTAAAAGAAGAAGAAATTTCTGATATTGTTAACAAATGTTCGATGATTTTAAAAAAACGTTTCAATGGAACATTAAGATAATAATACTCGTATCGTTACTATTATCATATTTAAATGTTAATTTATATACTATTTAAAAAATAATTAAAAATGAATTTTTATATAATATATATATTATATATCCTTTTTTTAATCACTTAATCTTTCAAAACAAAAAAACACACCCGCACAATAAGTATACATTTTATATAATAAACACCGAATATAATTAGATAATATTAATTATGTAAACCAACAATCTTCATATCTTGTACTAAAATTTAGTAAACAAAATTTAAAACTTATTTCAATAAGAATATTTAACTGTTTTATATATAAAAAATATCTGTATCTCAATTAGAAATTAAAAAATATATTATAATAATATTTAAACAATGATGAAACTTATATTCACCTCCCAGTAATTTGATTTATTTGTATTAATTGTAATATAATTGTAAATTAAAAACACAGATCAAATTTATTTCCAATACTGATAATTTAATAAAAAATAATTTAAAGTTATTATTATTAATGATAGTATATTTCCATATGGCATATAAGATTCACGCTTTAATTAAATATCAAAAAAAGGGGAGCTATGCGTTCTTTTCGATTATTATTATCTAACTCTTATGATCCATGGTTTAATTTATCACTTGAAGAATATATATTTAAAAACATACCTAAAAAACAATCTATACTATTTTTATGGAGAAATCAAAATACAGTAGTGATAGGACGCGCTCAAAACGCATGGAAAGAATGCAACACTCGCCGAATGGAACGAGATGGCATTAAATTAGCTAGAAGAAGTAGTGGCGGTGGCGCTGTGTTTCATGATTTAGGTAATACTTGTTTTACCTTCATTTCTACTCAAGAAAATTATGACAAATATGTATCCTCTAATATAGTTTTGAATGGATTGCGTCACATTGGGATTAAAGCCATCATTTCTGGACGCAATGATATTGTCATACATACAGCAAATGGAGAACGTAAAATTAGCGGTTCTGCATATCGTGAAACATCTGGGCGTAAATTTCATCACGGCACACTACTTTTACACGTTGATATTAATAAACTCGCTTATTATCTTAATCCAGATTCTAAAAAACTAGAAACTAAAGGGATTACCTCTATTCGGTCAAGAGTTGCTAACTTAAATGAATTAAAACCTGGAATTAATCACCAAGAAGTATGTCAAGGATTAACAGAAGCGTTTTTCCAATATCATGGAGTGAGAGTACAGCCAGAAATATTATCTATAGATAATTTTTATAATATCCCAGAGTTTTTAAAGCAATTCAATAAACAACGTGATTGGAACTGGAATTTCGGAAGCGCTCCTGCATTCACACATCAATTAGATACCCGTTTTGATTGGGGCAGTGTGACGTTACATTTCGATATAGAACGTGGTATTATTCATCGTACCCATATTTTCACTGACAGTTTAGAACCAGATCCTTTAGAAACACTGGCAAAAAAATTAGTAGGCATTCCATATAATAATAAAAGCATTCTCTCTTGTTGTCAAGAATGGATGAAAATATGGCCTCAACACAAAAAAGAATTATCAGAAGTTTCTAGTTGGTTAATCAAAACAACATCTTAATTCATTGTTAATTTTTAATAAGCTTTAATTTCAATTAAATTTTAAAAATTTTCAACGTAACTACATATATGTAGTTATACATCTTAATTATAAGAAGATTCATATGAAATATTTTCTACTAATCAAAAAAAATAAACCAATTAGCATACACTTTTAATATATGTTATTCTGAAAGAAGTTGCCATATCAGTTACATTTCACATCGTTTGAAATAAAAAATTAATTTTAGAAGAATACTACAACAATCTATCTTTAATACACTATTTTTATTAAATAGATACTGTACTAAATTTCAACATTCGTTGAATTTAAATGAAAATTTATAAAAATTAACATATGATTAGAAACTATAATTTCTAATACAATTAGATATGTAGAACCATTTTCTATTTGCATATTTTTACTTTCATAAATATTTAATGCAATGAAAAATAATTGAGTGTTTAGTATGGTAAAATATTATGTAACAAATTTAAAGGAATTTATCATGAAAAATAATATCAAAAAAAATATACACTGCATATCCAAAAAACATGTTTCTTGGAATGGTCTAACACTGACTGAAGCGGCAGCACAACAAATTCTTCACTTAAAAAACAAAGATCCTAATATATTAGGATTGAAAGTAACCATAAAAAAATCAGGATGCGCAGGATTTTCATATCTTATGGATAAAGTTACATCACTAGATGATGATCACTTAATATACGAACGTAACGGAGCTAAATTATTCATACCATTGCACGTCATGCCATTTGTTGATGGAACCGAATTAGATTATGCACGAGAAGGATTAAATCATATGTTTAAATTTAATAATCCTCAAGCTCAACATTCTTGTGGATGCGGTGAAAGTTTTAGCATTTAAAAAAAGGTATTATTATTATGATACATAATAACTCTAACATATATGACATTAATAAAAATTTATATACACATGATAATTCATATTATAAGGAAGGTTTTTTTACCAAATTAAATAATGAAGAACTCAAACAGGGTATTAATGAAGATATAATACACACTATTTCAAAAAAAAGATCAGAACCAAAATGGATGCTAGAATTTAGACTTTCAGGTTATCACGCTTGGCGTAATATGGAAGAACCACATTGGTTAAAAGGAAATTATCAAAAAATCAATTATAATTCCTATAGCTATTTTTCTGCTCCAGCATCTGTAACTAAACAAAAAACCCACGAAACACAAAAAAATACAAACACTTTTTTAAATAAATCAAAATACTTAACCACAGAAGTAGAACAAACCTTTAATAAACTAGGTATCCCAGTATATGAAGAAGGAAACGTGGCAGTTGATGCTATATTTGATTCGGTTTCCGTGTCTACTACGTTCCGACATACCTTATTAAAAGAAGGTATCATTTTTTGTTCATTTCACGACGCTATTCGAGATTACCCAGATTTAGTACGTCAATATTTAGGAACTGTAGTGTCTTTTAAAGATAATTTTTTCGCTGCACTTAATGCTGCAGTTGTATCTGATGGTACGTTTGTATACATTCCTAAAAATGTACGCTGTCCTATGGAGCTCTCAACTTATTTCCGAATGAATTCTAAAAAAACCGGACAATTTGAACGGACCATTTTAATTGCAGATACAGGTAGTTATGTAAGTTATATTGAAGGATGTTCAGCTCCAACACATAATAACTATCAACTGCATGCAGCAGTTGTAGAAGTTATTGTTCTAAAAGATGCTCAAGTAAAATATTCAACAGTACAAAATTGGTTTTCTGGCAACCAAAATTCTCAAAGTGGGATTTTAAACTTCGTTACTAAACGAGCACTATGTTCTGGAGAAAATGCTAAGATGTCTTGGACTCAATCTGAGTCCGGATCCGCTATTACTTGGAAATATCCAAGTGTAATTTTAAAAGGAAAAAACTCTATTGGAGAATTTTTTTCAGTCGCCATTACTAATGGCATACAACAAGCAGATACTGGAACAAAAATGATTCATATAGGAGAAAATACACGCTCCACTATTATTTCAAAAGGTATTGCACTTGGAAGCAGTCAAAATACTTATCGAGGATTAGTTAAAATGATGAAATCTGCTTCAAATTCACGTAATTTTACACAATGTGACTCCATGCTGATAGGAAAACAATGTAGTTCTCATACCTTTCCTATCATTGAATCACATAGTAATAATTCACAATTAGAACATGAAGCTACAACTTCGCGTATTAGCGATAATCAACTGTTTTATTGTCGACAACGTGGAATTAATGAAGATGATGCTATTTCTATGATTGTAAATGGATTCTGCAAAGATATATTTTCTAAATTACCTTTAGAATTTTCTGCAGAAGCACAAAAATTACTAGAAATTACTTTAGAACACAGCGTTGGATAAAATCCCATAATATAAGTACTTTCATAAATCATAGTCATTTAAAAAGGAGAAGTGCTGATGTTATCAATAAAAAATTTAGATGTCAGCGTAAAAAATATATCTATTCTAAAAAAATTAAATTTAGAAATTAATCCTGGTGAAATACACATAATTATGGGGCCTAATGGATCAGGAAAAAGTACATTATCTGCTACATTATCTGGTCAAAAAGATTATGTTGTTACTGACGGAGAGATATTGTTTAAAAACAAAAATTTATTACTTCTGAAGCCAGAAGAACGCGCAGGGGAAGGAATCTTTGTAGCATTTCAGCATCCAATAGATATTCCAGGGATCAGTAACCAACTATTTTTACACAGCGCTGTTAACGCTATACGTAAATACAGGCACCAATCTCTTATGGAGAAGTTTGATTTTACCCAGCTGATTCAAAAAAAAATGACATTGTTAAAAATGCCTAATGACTTGTTGAGTCGATCAGTAAACGTTGGATTTTCTGGAGGAGAAAAAAAACGTAATGATATTCTTCAAATGATGATGTTAGAACCATTACTATGTATTCTTGATGAAACAGATTCTGGTTTAGATATTGATGCAGTAAAAATCGTTTATAATGGTATTAATATATTAAACAATAAAATACGTTCATTTGTCATTATCACTCATTACCAAAGAATTTTAGAATATATTAAACCTGATTATGTGCACGTATTACATCAGGGTCATATCGTAAAATCTGGTGATATCTCTTTAGTCAAAAAGATCGAGGAAAAAGGTTATGGTTGGTTATGCGGACAATAAAGATAGAGTATTGAACGAATGGTATGGATTGTTTAAACAAAAAAATAATATTAATTCGGATTTGGTGCATAAATATTGGGAACGTATTAAAATACTTGGATTACCTAATTTTAACAAGGATAATTGGAAACATACGGCATTTAAAGAATTTTTAACATATAATTTTGAATTCTCTAAAAATTTTAAATTAAATGCGCCGCAATATGAAAAATTAAGTTTTCCTATAGATGCTTATTGCTTAACATTTGTTAACGGTCTATTAGCACCTGAATTAAGTGATAAAAATATTGATCCATGGATAATGAAAATCAATCGAGATCCCAATCGCCATGAAATAACTCATCCCATTCAACCAGAGATGTTTTTATATTTAACTGAATACTTAAGTGATGCAACAATACATATAAGTTTACCTACAAAAAAAATAACAAAAAAACCATTATATTTACTATATATTAATGAAGGATCTAACGTAAAAAACAAATTAGTTACATCTCATTATCATCACCATCTTCACATTGGCAATGATTCCAACACATGCGTTATAGAACATTTTATTAGCATCAATAAAAACAACAGTCACTTCAGCGGCGCACGTATGTCTATTACAACAGGAAACCGATCCAAATTAGACCACTTTAAACTAATATTCGAGAATAATGCAAGTTATCATATAGCACACAACGATATTAATATAGGGCAATATTCAAATGTACACAGTAATATCTTTGTAATTCTCGGTCCTAAATTTACATCTCATCAAACCAGCGCCAAAATTAATCACTCGGGATCATCCTTATCATTAAATAGTTTAATTTTGTTATCCAAACAAGATATTGGAAATATATGCACTTATTTAGAACATAACAACCAAGAATATGCATCAAGTACGCAATTACATAAAATAATAGCATGTAATCACAGTACCGGTGTGTTTAATGGTCTGATAAAAGTAAATCCAAATTCTATAAAAACTGATGGAATAATGATAAACAATAATTTACTATTAAACCAAGATGCAACTATTTATAGTGTACCTAAACTTGAAATTTACTCAGACGATGTAAAATGCAGTCATGGAGCAACAATAGGGCACATTGATGCTGATCATCTATTTTATCTAAGTACACGCGGTATTCCCAAAAAAGATGCTTTAAAAATGCTTATTTATGCTTTTACTATTGAAATTACAGGATTAATTAAACATGCTATGTTACAAGATATTATATTGAAAAAAATCAATAAAGCTTTAATAAGGATCAAAATATGACAATTTATCCCATAGAAAAAATTAGATCAGATTTTCCTATATTAAACCGAATAATAAATCAACACCCTCTTACTTATCTTGATAATGCTGCATCTGCTCAAAAACCTAATATTGTCATAGACTCACAAACTCATTACTATCGTAATAAATACGCTGCTGTACATCGAGGTATTCACACATTGAGTACAGAATCAACTGATCACATGGAAACAGTACGCTTACATATAGCTAATTTTATTAACGCATCTAGAGAAGAAATTGTTTTTGTAAAAAGCACTACTGAAGCTATCAACCTCATCGCCAACAGTTGGGGACATAATTTTATAAATTATGGAGATAACATTATTATCAGTGAAATGGAACACCACGCCAATATTATTCCATGGCAAATATTGTCAAAAAATAAAAAAATTGCGTTACATTATATACCATTAACTCCTAATGGCACATTAAATATATCCAGCTTATCCAAAATTATAAATAATCGCACTCGACTCTTATCGGTATCACACATGTCTAATGTTTTAGGAACAATTAATCCGTTAACAGAAATAACGAATATAGCTCGAAAAAAAAGTAATGCTCTAATTTTAATAGATGGCGCTCAAGGCATCGTACATCAATCAGTAGACGTACAAAAACTAGATTGTGATTTTTATGTATTTTCCGGGCATAAACTATATGGGCCATCTGGTACTGGCATTATGTATGGAAAAAGAAAATTACTTCAAAAAATGCCCCCATGGATAGTAGGAGGTGGAATAGTTCAAGATGTAAGTTTAACTCACAATACAACATTTATAGACTCTCCCTGGAAATTTGAGTCAGGATCTCCCAATATCAGTGGTATTATAGGACTAGGAAGTGCTATTGAATATATCAATACCATAGGTATTGATAAAATTTATAATCATGAAGATCAATTAATACGGTATGCTGTAGACACATTACAAAACATTCCAAATCTAATATTATATGGACCAAGTACACGAGTTGGGATTATTGCTTTTAATTTAGGGATACATCACTCATATGATATTGGAATGTTATTGAACCAATACGGAATTGCTATACGAACAGGACACCATTGCGCAATACCTACTATGAATTATTTTAAAGTACCAGGTATGTGTCGTGCATCTTTAGCTATGTACACCAACAAAGAAGATATTGATCGATTAGCATATGGACTCATGCAGGCGCAACATTTACTAAACTAATAAACAATTATTATTTTAACAACAATGATGAAATTTCCTACAAAAAATCAATTATTACAAAATTTCTTAAGTTGCATTAATTGGGAAGAGAAATATATATATATAATTAGTCTCGGAAAATTACTACCTGAATTTCCAGAAAATATGCGTACACACAAATATTTAATTCCTGGATGCCAAAGTCAAACATGGATTGCTTTGACTACTTCTTCTATAACGCCCCATAACAGTTTGATTAAACTATACGGACATAGTGATTCTTCTATCGTTAAAGGAATTATATCTATAATATTTAGTTTATACCAAGGATTAAATTTAAAAGAAGCCGCTAATATTGATATTAAACCCTTTCTGATAAATCAATTACAATTGAAACAAAACTTAACTATATCTCGATCTCAAGGGATACATCTGATACTTGACTCTATACAGAGTCAAGTTAACCGTTCTCTATAAACTATAACTTTATTCCAAATTAAAATATTTATACAATAATTATTTATAATTATAATCAAATGTTTTATCATTTTTTATTTTTAAAGAATCCTTATGTACACATACTTTTCTCGACATCTTTTTTAAATTACTTATGAAAAGAAGTAATTTGATTATCAATACGTTGATTAGCTCGTGTCGCCTCATTTTTTGTTTTCTCTATCTCAGGACGCAAAACATCAATATCACTGCTTATTTGATCAATTCTTTCGCTTAAATCACGCATTTCAGAAGATAATTCTTTTATTTTAGTTGTACTCGCGCAATTAGCCAACACAAAAGAACTCAAAATGATTACAGAACAACACATGAATCTATTAGGTTTCATCTTTAAATACTCTCCTATATTAGAATTACTTTAGTAATTGGACTTATATAAAAATATAATTAGTAAAGAATCATTTATTAATTTTTTTAAAAACACTCTACTATCGTATCATTTTAATTATGTTAAAATAATTAATTACCCTATCATTTAAAAATGAAAATCAATTTTATTGATACAACATTTAGATAATAATCTAACCTTCTTTCTTATTTTTTGAGCTGTATACACAAAGAAAAATACCTTATTATCATCTTAAACCAAATAATTTATTACAATAATAACTAATGCGTTCTAATGGACTTGAACCATCGACCTCTACCATGTCAAGATAGCGCTCTAACCAACTGAGCTAAGAACGCACAACAATAAAACAATGCTTAATTACTCATTATCCCCACATAATGTGTTACTAACACATTATTGATTTCTTACCGTATTGAAAAGATTCATAGATAGTTTACTAAAAAAACAATACCTATGCACAACAAAATACATGTAATTATATCATACGTCAAATGTTTTAAGAATATCTTATATTAAGAAAATATGTTTCTATCAAAAACGAACTTAAATCATTTTAAAGTTATATTTAACACAAAAAAAGTATATGCTATAATAAATATAATTTATAATAATATTAAATAGTATTTGAAAAATATGTTTTCAGGTATTATACAGGCTGTCGTTCCAATTCATACGATCTATGAATCAACCAATTTTAAAACGTATACAATTATATTACCCACGCATCTACTATCAAATTTAAAAATTGGTTACTCTATATCAAATAATGGATGTTGTTTAACTGTTATTGCCATGCAACACAATCTAGTTAGTTTTAACTTAATACATGAAACATTAAAATTAACTAATATGGGTATGCTAAAATCAGGAGATTTAATTAATATAGAAAGATCACTAAGTTTTCATTCTGAAATTGGTGGGCATTTAATGAGTGGTCATGTTGATTGCACTGGGAAAATTATAAAAATAATTACTTCAGAAAACAACAAAATAATATGGTTCAATATAAAAAAAAAATATCTTAAAAAATATATTTTACACCAAGGATCCATTGGGGTAGATGGAGTAAGCCTTACGGTAAGTAGAATATTCAATGATTATATACGTATTTGTTTAACCCCATATACTGCAATACAAACAACGCTTGGAAGCAAAAAAATAGGTAATGTAGTAAATATTGAAGTTGACATTATTATAAAATCTGTTATAAACAGCTTTGAAAGAACGCTATCTATTGTTAATTTGAAAAAATAACAACAAGTATTCATTAATACATATATAAATTTGCATATAAATTTAATATACGAAAAATTTGAAAGATTTGCTTTAAATATCACATTCTTCATCTGTATTGAGATAAATACAAATATTTTAAAATGCTTGCTTATTTTATTTATTAAGAAATATAATTTTAATTTTTAACACAAATATAATATGGACAACACAATAAAAAAAATCAAAAATCAAATAGAAACAAATCCTATTGTTTTATACATGAAAGGTACCCCGAGTGCTCCTAAATGTGGCTTTTCATCAAAAGCTGCTCAAATATTATCCACTCATGTTCAATCTTTTTTTTACATTGATGTATTGATCCATATAGATATTAGAAATGCTTTACCAACATTTTCTAATTGGCCTACTTTTCCTCAATTATGGATAGAAGGGAAATTAATAGGTGGATCTGACATCATGATTAATATGAGTCGCAACGGAAAACTACACACTCTGATTAATCAGGTTAAATTACGATATAATTTAAATTAAAAATTTTTATTTTCCCTTTACAAGAGAACTAAATATATAAATAATTATTACGCGGATATATAAAATCTACATAAGTAGAATAAAATATATTTTATATTCAAATTTTAAAACCTCCCTAGTGTCATCAAAACACACACAACTATAATAATAATACCAATGTCTTAATGACGCACATTAAGAATCAGCACAATAAGGGGTTAATGGCCAACCACCAAGTCTTTTCCATTTGTTTACCAATTCACAAAACAACATTGCGGTTCGCTCAGTATCATATAACGCAGAATGTGCTTTTTTTTTATCAAAACAAATACCTGCTCGCGCACATGCCTTAGCTAATACAGTTTGACCAAATACTAATCCACTTAAAGTAGCTGTATCGAACATAACAAAAGGATGAAATGGATTATTTTCTGAAAAACTTACACGTTCTACTGCCGCCATTAAAAAACTATGATCAAAAAACGCATTGTGTGCTACGATAATAGCACGACTGCATTCTTGAGTTTCAATACCCTGATGTACCATTTCAAAAATTTTTTGTAATGCCTCTTGCTCTGTTACTGCAGCTCTTAAAGGACTATTTAAATCAATTCCATTAAACGCTAATGCTTCCGGTTGAATAATAGCTCCAGGAAATGATTTAATATGAAAATTAAGAGAATCATCTACACATAACCAACCATACCCATCCATTTTAAGTGTAACAACAGCAATTTCTAACAAAGCATCAGTATTCGCGTTAAGACCCGCTGTCTCTACATCAACTACAACCGGGTAAAACCCACGAAATCTGGTTCGAAGAGTATTGTGATCATCTTTATAAATCATTTTTATTTATAAAATATATTACATTACATAAACAATTAATGTTATCATAAATTTTAATACATTTTTATATTTATTGTGTAACAATGATTCTTCGGATATTCTATGAAAAATGGTAAATAACTATTTTTTTTAAAACATATATTTTTATTTAAAAATACAATTTATATCAATATACCTGAAATTAAATATTTTTTTAATTTTAAAAATGGTTACATATATTGATACCTATTATTAAATCACCAAAAATACTAAAATATATAATAACTACCACTTATTTATATAATAACAGATACTTTAATAAATATATTTATAACTCATTATAAAATCATGAATAACACCGATTTTTTTTATCCAACACACTTCTTTTGAATAAACTAATTTGTTTAAAATCAACTTCTGAGGATGATATTGTAACACAAATCACTAAACAAACCATTCTGAAACAGAATTCTAACTATAATTAGAATTTCACTCATTTTACATAAATACATTTCATTCAATGAATTATTTTCAACACAAGTCTTAAAAATAATTTACATACAATAATAAATGTATGTTACACTTTAATGAATTAAATTATACATAATAACGTATCTAATTGATAAACTGGGATAGCAATCACTTTACAATAATTTTATTAAATTATATTAAGCGTAATATCATAGACACGATTATGCCATAATTACATATTCATATATTGAATATCTACTTATTTAAAATAGACAAAATATCTAAAATAAAATAAATTCAATTATAAGGAAAGAAAAAATTGGAATCGCCATTAGGATCAGATTTGGCACGCCTTGTAAGAATATGGCGTGCTTTAATTGATCATCGTTTAAAACCTTTAAAACTCACACAAACACATTGGATTACATTGCATAATATTTGTCAATTACCTCCAGATCAATCTCAAATACAATTAGCAAAAGCTATAGGAATTGAACAACCATCTTTAGTACGAACACTTGATCAACTTGAAGAAAAATCATTAATTATAAGACATACTTGTGTTAATGATCGACGAGCTAAACGAATCAAATTAACTGATAATGCTAGACCTATTATTAATGAAGTAAATCGTGTTATTTCTATCACTAGAAACGAAATTTTTAGTGGCATTAGCCATGAAGAAACAATTTTTCTAAGCAAAATTATTTTTAAATTAGAAAAAAACATTATAAATTTACACAATAAAAATTAGAAAATTTCATATAACTAAGAACGTATGTACCTTTAAATAACACAAACACATTTATATTGTTTATTTTAAAGAAATTATACAAGTATATTGTACTAAAAATTCTAAATATATCATAATTCATAAAATATATAATATAACACGATTCTTTGTTGACTGTATATAATTACACACTTAAATATTTATCGATTACTTAACATTTTTTGTACATAACTTAAAATCAATGAAATTATTATTCTAGTATTGTGCCATATTTTATGTTAATAAATAAAAATAACATTTCCAACATCAGACGAGAATATACGTCCGGACAGCTACGACACAAAGATATAACTAATCAACCTATTCAGTTATTTTCAATATGGTTGCATCAAGCATATTATTCAAAAATACCTGATCCTACCGCAATGTGTTTAGCTACGGTAGATCACACCGGTCAACCTTATCAACGTATGGTGTTATTGAAGAATTTTACTAATAAAACAATGATATTCTATACCAATCTTAACAGTCGCAAGGCCATTCATTTAGCCAATAACCCCAAAGTTAGTTTATGTTTTCTTTGGAATGAAATAGATAAACAGGTAATAATAACAGGAAATGTCGATAAACTTTCAGAAAAAGAAGTATTAAAACATTTTTATACACGCCCAAAAAACAATCAAATTAGCACATGGGTGTCGAACCAATCTAAAATTATTTCTTCCAAAGATTTACTGGAAAACAAATTTTTAGAATTCAAAAACAATCATCTCCACAAAAAAGTACCATTTCCTGAATTTTGGGGTGGATATAAAATTAATATAAATAGCATGGAGTTCTGGCAAGGCGGAACATACCGATTACATGATCGATTTATATATCAACGATATAAGCATTCATGGAGTGTTTACCGTTTGTCTCCGTAATTACAATTACAATTTTAATGAATATAATATATAAAAATACAAATCAACTCAATAAAACAATATTGACTTAATACATTATAAATATACATTTGAACTCTTCATTCTTCATTACATACTGAAACGATATTTGTATGAATAATAAAAATATTGATATAATAAAGTTTTTATACGAACGTGATTTAATAGCACAAATTACAAACCAAAAAACATTAATTAAAATATTACAATCAAAATCCATTACTTTGTACTGCGGATTTGATCCAACATCCGATAGTTTACATATAGGACACTTAGTCCCATTGTTATGTTTAAGACAATTTCAAGCATTTGGGCATCGTCCTATAATTTTACTAGGAGGAGGCACTGGGCTCATCGGAGATCCAAGTTTCAAGGACTCGGAACGAAAACTCAATGTAACTGAAACAGTGCAAAAATGGACAGAAAAAATCAAACACCAAGTGTCTTTATTTGTAGACTTCTCTTACAGTCAACATTCACAAGCCTGTATAGTGAATAATTACGACTGGTTATCTTCTATATCGCTCTTAACATTTTTAAGAGATATCGGTAAATTTTTTTCTATAAATAAAATGATCAATAAAGATGCCATAAAAAAACGGTTACAAAAAAATAATTATGGCATATCTTATACTGAATTTTCCTATAATTTATTACAAAGTTATGATTTTACCTATTTATATAAAAATTATGATGCAATACTCCAAATTGGAGGTTCTGATCAATGGGGCAATATTGTATCAGGCATTGATTTGATACGGCGTACATATAAAAGAACTGTTTACGGACTCACTATGCCTTTACTTACCAAAGCTGATAATATTAAATTTGGAAAGACAGAACAACACACGATATGGCTAGATGCAAAAAAAACCAGTCCCTATACATTTTATCAATATTGGATCAATTCTTCTGATAAAGAAGTATATCGTTTTCTTAAAATTTTTACCAACATTGACGTAGATACAATCAACCTTTTAAAAAAAGAGGATAGCATAAAAAATACAAAACCACAAGCTCAAATTATATTAGCAGAAGAAATTACCCGATTAGTCCATGGAAAAGAAGGATTAAAAACAGCGCAAAAAATTACTAGCAATCTCTTTACAGGACAAATACATAAACTCACCTTAGATGATTTTAAACAACTATGTCAAGATGGCGTCCCAACCGTACCACTGAAAGCCGGTATTACATTACAACAGGCGTTAGTAGATTCTAAATTAGTAACATCTCGATCGAAAGCACGCGAATTAATTTCATCTAATAGCATTACTATAAACTCAAAAAAACAATTAAAAAAAGAATATATTTTTTCTTCCATCGACAGATTACATGGTCGTTTTACATTATTAAAACGTGGAAAAAAACACTATTGCTTAATCAAATGGGAATAATCTAAATGTAACTAAATGCATTATTGTAGATTTCAAATATATATACTTTTAAAATACAAACACAATCTCACAGTCTACCTTATTACACTATCTAAATATTTTAATTATATAACTTTCTACTATGATATAGACTATTTTTTTCTTTAAATTCACACAAATCTTGAATCACACAGACACGGCAACGGGGCTGTTTAGCCCGACAAATATTCTTACCATGTAGTACTAACCACTGATGACAGTTTCTCTTAAATTCTTTTGGTACTACCGATAATAATTTCTTTTCTACAGACCAAACATTATTTCCTAGCGCAAAACGACTACGATTGCAAAACCTAAATACATGTGTATCTACCGCAATTGTAGCCCAACCAAAAACTACATTTAAAATAATATTAGCAGTTTTACGTCCAACGCCGGGTAAAGATTCTAAACCAATACGATCTGACGGTAACATACCGTTATGATTTTCTATCAACAAACGACAAGTTTCAATAATATTTTTAGATTTATTATTTGATAAACCGATAGATTTAATATAATTTCTAACGCCATCTACTCCCAAACGTAACATATCTTTTGGTATATTAGCTACTTTAAATAAGTTCTTTGTTACTTTATTAACTTGTATATCACTTGTTTGAGCCGACAATAACACCGCAATCAACAACTCAAATTCTGACCGATAAGCCAATCCAATAACTGGATGAATATTGTTATCTCGTAATTTACATAAAATCTGATACCGTTTAACGCGATTCATCGATAGCACTGCATGAATTATCTTATAATGTTTATTGTTATTGAAAATACTTATAATATCTATCGTTGTTTAACATAATTGAATTATTAATTTCTGATATAATTAACATGATTCTCAAGAATTAATCATATTTTCAGGGCAAACCCACTCGTCAAATTGCTGGTCATTTACGTAACCCAATTGCAACGCAGCTTCCTTTAAAGTTAATCCTTCTAAATGTGCCTTTTTAGCAATTTCTGCCGACTTATCATACCCAAGATACGGACTCAACGCAGTTACCAACATCAATGAACTATTGAGTAATTCTTTAATTCTTTGATACTTAGGTTGAATTCCTATAATACAATATTTATGAAAACTTTCTATACCGTCTGCCAGCAACTGTACTGTTTGCAAGAAATTATATATAATCAATGGCCTATATACATTTAATTCA
Source organism: Blochmannia endosymbiont of Camponotus sp. C-046 (assembly GCF_023585865.1). Lineage (NCBI taxonomy): Bacteria > Pseudomonadati > Pseudomonadota > Gammaproteobacteria > Enterobacterales > Enterobacteriaceae > Candidatus Blochmanniella > Blochmannia endosymbiont of Camponotus sp. C-046. Next base: position 219,306 of record NZ_CP097752.1, on the reverse strand, counting down.
AAATGACCAGATGCACCCCCAATATTTATGCTCACATCATTTCCCATAATTTGAGCACACAACATAGTCATAGCTTCACACTGCGTTGGATTAACTTTTCCGGGCATCATTGAACTACCTGGTTCATTTTCAGGAATACTTAATTCACCTATACCACATCTAGGACCGGAAGATAATAAACGCACATCATTAGCAATTTTCATCATAGAAACCGCTAAACCCTTCAAAGATCCATGACTATGCACCAATGCATCACATGTCGATAACGACTCAAATTTATTTGATGCGCTAACAAAATTATGTTTAGTAAGAAACGATAATGCATCAGCAACACGGTCAGCATATTCCGGATGAGAATTTAAACCTGTACCCACTGCTGTTCCTCCTAACGCTAATTCACATAAATGAGGTATTGTAACTTCTATATGGTCTATATTATGCTGTAACATAGATACCCAAGCAGAAATCTCTTGCCCCAAAGTTAATGGAGTAGCATCCTGAAGATGAGTACGCCCAATTTTAATAATATTATTAAATTCAACAGATTTATCAAACAAAGCCTTTTGTAACATCTTAACTTTAGGTATTAATTGTTCATTTAAATTAACTACCGCTGCAATATGCATTGCGCTAGGGAAAACATCGTTGGAACTTTGACTTTTATTAACATGATCGTTTGGGTGCACAAATTTCCTATTTTCGCTTACTTCACTGCTTAACAATTCATTAGCTCTATTAGCTAAAACTTCATTCATATTCATATTGCTTTGAGTCCCAGATCCAGTTTGCCAAACTGATATTGGGAATTCATCTTTATGTATGCCAGATAATACTTCATCTGCCGCTTGAATAATTGCTTGAGCCCGTTTACAATCTATTAGTTTTAGATCGCAATTTACTTGCGCTACTACAAGTTTAATTTGAGCCAACGCTTTAATTAACGAAAAAGGAATTTTCTCATCAGAAATATTAAAATATTTTAATGCTCGTTGTGTCTGCGCTCCCCATAATCGATCATTCGGTACTAAGATTGTCCCCATAGTGTCTTTTTCGAAACGCATCGTCATAATAATTACCACCTCTAATTATAAAAAATGTTCATTGATTTTATTAATTATATAAATATAATCGTTATATATCATATACTCAAAATCAGTGATTTTATTTCCAAATTAAATTTCTATTTAAAATAAAAATTATTTGACTTATAATTTTGTATATATTAATTATTTGTCTATAATAACAAAACAATAACGTAAATATACTGCACACATACAATACAAAATATACTAATTAAAATTTCAACATGACGATATTAATTATATTGGGAATAGTATTGCAAATATTTGCATATAACGAAATTGCCTGGTGTAGTACGCTCAAAGAGCGCGCTACACCAAATATCAACAACAACACATTCCACCAAGATGGATTCTATCAACAAGAGATGAAGTTATACACTCACGACCATATACATCATACTCTTAATTTTCATCCTGATACAACGAATAAACTACGTGCCCATGCATATAATTATCTATCTCCATTTTCTTCTACTTACAAATCTAAAATACAACTACAAAACGATTCAATCAATATGTTTCATGCATTTCATACACAACACAACAAATATAAAAAAAACCTATCCTTTATGCAATTAGGGATACATAATCTTTTATCAGAACAAATTTTTAATTTTGGAGGAGGAAAAAGATATCTAACTAATAAGAAATACGCTATTGGATATAATGCTTTTTATCACTGTCCTATTTCTAACAAAATCCATCAACCATACTCAATGAATGTTGGTATAGAATATTGGTTTTATAATACTTTATTCATGTTAAATAATTATTATAATTTAGACAACATTTTTGATCCTGAAACATCATTACAAAAATTTAACACATATTATCCAAAAAGAGGACATCAACTATATATACAAACTAAATTTCCACACTTTTTTGAATTTACTGGAAAAATAAAATTGGAACAATTTATTTATAACAAAAAATACAAAAAAATTTTCAACAAAAAAAATAATGACTATTATTTATCGTTAGATTTGAATTATCAACCGATTCCCATACTAGGTTTTAGTATCAATAATATTTTTTTAAATAAGCAATACAATAGTACCATTTGTAAAATATTAATAGATTACCAATTCGGTATTCCTATTATGGAACAAATTAATTATATGCATAAAAAAAATACATCAATACAAAATAATATTGATACTATAATACAACCATTTATACCTACGATCATTCAATGTCAATACCACCACGATGATATTTCAATGAATGACCATCATCACATTCCACCCTTGCGCTACACTCACAAAATAATAGGGCATCCTGGAGAAATTAAAATAATTCAAATCGAGGACAATAATGATAAATTTGCGCGATGGGATTTTGAATCATTATCAAATCTAGGAGGTAATATTGTTGCAATAACAAATAACACTTATGCGCTCTATCTCCCTAAGTATCCTATTAAACAAGAAGATAATATTTTCATTTCATACATTAATGATAATGTAACACAAGTTCCTCATAAACAAACAAAACAAAATATACGTATTGTAGTAAAAGATTTTTCACAACAAACATTATTAAATATAAATACACAAAACAATGACGCTTCTGTTGTTAAAATTAATAATGATTCCGGAGTTAACGTCACAGAAAGTATAACTGAACATACATTCATTTGTCATGACGATAATCAGCGTAATGTAATGAACAATGCAAATGTGGCTGCGCCACAGAATAATATCGTATGTAATACTCCATCAGAAAATGATCAGAATACTATAAAAAAATCCGACGATTGCACTTTTTTAACTCCTCCTCCGCCTCCTCCGATGATTCCTTTTTCTTTTTTAGAAAAAGATTCATCGGCATGTATCGCAGCATCATCAACGCTGAATGATATACTTCCATTATCTAGACCCATGTCTCCTAATGAAGGTCAACAAACCTATTCTGGAAACAACACAAATTACAATAAAGAAACTCGTAATCCTTCTTATTATCCTGAGGATTCTAAAATTGTTGAATTAAATCAAAATGATGACTTATCGTATCGGTTATTCACACACAGGCAATCTAAGTTTGCGTCAATAGGTACTACTGAACATATGAATAAACTTGAAAATACTATAAGAGAACGAAGAAATACTAAACACTTAAGTGATATGGAACAAATGTTTGCCAAACTAAATCTTGCGCAATCTTCATCGTCCATCAGCGAAGATTGCGCAACAGACGATAGCAGTGATAGCTTTAAACTCTGATTCCACAAATACGGAAAATATATCACTAGTTTCAGATAGATATATCGAAAAAACTGTTAAACTATTGAGTTAAATTATTTCAAAAAATTACAAAAATCTAATCATTAGTGTATATATACAATATGTATTGATATAGGTAATCAAATGATTTTCAATTTAATTTTATAGTACTATCGTGAGTTCGATGCCGTATGCCTAACCAAGTAGAAGAAACATTATTAGTATCAATGCCAAATAGGTTGAGAGCTCTTGTCACAGTGTAACAAATAATGTCATCTATAGTTTTTGGGTGCGTGTAATACGCGGGAACAGGCGGCATAATTACTGCTCCAAATTCTGTTAATTTAACCATTGTGCGTAAATGTCCCAAATGCAATGGAGTTTCCCTAATCATTAACACCAGTTTACGTTTTTCCTTCAACATTACATCTGCAACACGACCAATCAATGACGATGTCATTCCTGAACTAATTTCCGACATAGTTCTAATAGAACATGGAGCAATTAACATACCTATAGTTGGATAAGATCCACTAGCAACTGATGCGCCGATATCTTGAGGAAGATGCACAACATCTGCTAACTCATATACAGATTGCTTGCTCATATTGAGTTCTTGTTGTAATGTAACCAAAGCATTTCTAGTAACAATAAGATGAGATTCTACATTCATAGAGCATTTTTTTAAAATAGTCAACGCTCGGATCCCGTAAATCCCTCCTGAAGCCCCTGATATTCCCACCACTAGACGTAATCGTTGCTGCATAATTTTATTTTTTTGTACCCCACGTTAGTTAACCAACATAAACAAAATATATGTATCATTGTTTAATGATAATCATACTATATGCAATGCTCACGTTTACTAAAAACATTTCTCAAAATGTCACTCATTAAAAAATTATAAATATATTTCAACCTTATAATCTTCATATTATAAGGAGATATAATAACACTACAATTAATATAATAATCAAAACAACCCTTCAATCCCACATCAATGATATGCGCTTAATTATAAACAATAAAAAATTAATCAAAATCCCCTATATAATTACTTTTGAAAAATTAATTAATTTACATTATTAATATAATAACAACTTTATTTCACATAACCATAATCAACTATATAATCAATATATTTATTTTTGAAATACAGAATTAACATGCATCAATGATTCTGGAGTATTCACACTAATACTCAATACATCATCAATCACAGAAACATGTATTGTTTCTCCGTGCCATAGCACTCGAAGCTGTTCAAGACGTTCAAGTTGTTCCAATGGACTTTTAGTCCATTCAATATACCGACTCAGAAATTTAGTTCGATATGAATAAATACCAATATGACGTAATAACATCTTAGATAATTCACTATCTAAATAATTTTTAAAATCTCCTGTATTCCATGGAATCATAGAGCGAGAAAAATAAAGAGCATTACTATTCGCATTTACAACAACTTTAACGATATTATCGTCACATGCTTCTTCGAAAGAACGCAATGGCGTCGCCAAAGTAACCATAGCAGTAGCACTACTCATTGAATACAAAATACTTGCTACTTGACGAATCATGATAGATGAAATCAAAGGTTCGTCTCCTTGAAGGTGTACGATAATTTGATCATCTGAAAATTTATAATTGACAGCTACCTCTGAAAGACGTTCAGTACCTGACTGATGATTAGATCGTGTTAAGCATACCTCACTTTCAGATCGCTCCGATTGAATAACTCTTGCTATACGAGAACTATCTGTAGCAACAATTACTTTATCGGCTCCAGAATCTAAAGCATTTTCCATAACACGAATAATCATAGGTTTTCCATTAATGTCTGCTAAAGCTTTTCCTGGAAAACGCGTCGAAAAAAATCGGACAGGTATAATTACTACAAAATTCATAGTTTACCTTTTTATAATATAAAATTACGAGCATCTTTTTTTAAAAGAACCGGGATTCCTTTTCTTATTGGAAAAGCTAAATTATCAACATCACAAATTAATTCTTTTTTTTCTAAATCAAAAGATAATTTCGAATAACATATAGGACACACAATAATCTTTAATAACCGATATCTCATCATAATACTACTAAACCGATAAATTTTAACTTATATATATTGTACACAAAAAACTATTCTATATGTATTCTATAATTCAAAAAATAATAATTTTTATCATTTAAGTAATGTACTTTACTATATCAACACTTTCATATGCATGAAATCACAGAACACTTTTAAATGTTATTTAATCTTTCTTTATATCATTATCTATCATCAAATGTTGTAAAAAATTTAATTATTACATATTACATTTTAAATCCTTATAATGCCTGATTTTATCCTCCACCGTGCACAATAGGTTATGCGTATCTATCTTATTGATCTTCACTTCTGTATACACATACCACCAATTATCATGAGCAAAATCTATACACTTAACTGCATCTTTTTCAGTCATTAATAATATCTCATCTTTTTTTGTAAGGGATGTTAACATTTTTTCAGAATACACATGATGATCAGAAAACGAAATTGAGCGAATAGGAATAATGCCGTAACTGCGTAAAGTATCAAAAAATTGTGTAGGATACCCGATCCCTGCTATAGCCACAACATTATTTAAAAAATAATAAAGAGGTCTACGTTCTCCTGTTAATATATTGATGACAGCGCTAGGACATAACTGCATTAATATTTCTCCAGATTGTATTTCTACCTCTAATCCATTTACAATAATTGCTTCTACCGTATGCAGTCTGCTAATACGTTCGCGCATAGGACCTGCTGGTAACCAACAACCATTTCCAAATCGGAGCGAACTATTAACTATTACCCATTCTATATCTCTAAAAAGCGCATAATGTTGTAATCCATCATCACTTATTATGATATCCAGTTCTTGCGTGCTCAATAACGCAGCAACTGCATCAGCACGTTTTGGAGCAACAGCAACTGATACTCCGGTTCGTTTCCAAATTAACATAGGCTCATCGCCACATTCCTCACTATGACTATTTGTATCAATAATTATTGGATAACTATTTGATTTACCTTTGTACCCTCTAGAAATTACTCCGACCTTCCAACCACGACGTTTTAACTGTTCTACCAACCACAATACCATTGGAGTTTTTCCATTTCCTCCGATCGTTAAATTACCAATAATTATTATTGGTACCGAAAATCGATATACTTTACGCCATCCACACTGATAACTAATACGATTAAGCGTACTGATTAAACCGTATAACCAAGAAAATGGCAATAAAAATAAATAAAAAAACGATGATTTAAACCAAATACGAACAAACATCAAGAAGAAAATTGTAATTTATATAATTGAGCATACATTCCTTGGCTACGTATTAAGACCTTATGCACACCACGTTCCATAATATAACCATTTTCAATTACCAATATTTCATCTGCATTTTCAACGGTGGATAAACGATGAGCGATAATCAATGATGTTTTATTTTTTTTTAATGTATCCAGAGATTTATGAATAATATACTCTGACTCAGAATCTAAAGAAGAAGTGGCTTCATCGAAAATTAAAATAGGACAATCCCGTAACAAAGCGCGTGCAATAGCAATACGTTGACGTTGACCACTAGATAATAGTATCCCATTTTCCCCTATAATAGTATCTAATCCATTTTTCATTTTAGAAATAAAATCCATAGCACATGCCATACGGGCTGCAGTTTCGATAGATTCTCTAGAATAGAAATTTCTGCGAGCATACGCGATATTATTTGCAACAGTATCATTAAACAAATGAACGTTTTGTGATACCACAGCTATTTGATTACGTAAAGAAGAAAGTTTATAATCATTTAAATTAAAACCATCAAGCAATATGCGTCCTTTATCTATATCATAAAAACGAGTTAATAAGTTTACAATAGTAGATTTTCCAGAACCAGACCGACCTACTAAAGCAACAGTTTTTCCTGATTCAATGGAAAAATTAATTTTAGAAAGCGATGGTGTGTTTTTTTCAGGATAAAAAAAAGTAACATTATCAAAAACAATATGTCCCTGTACTCTTGCAATATCAAGTATACCTTGATCTTTTTCTGTTTCTAAATCTAATATGGAAAACAAAGTTTGACAAGCTGCCATTCCACGTTGAAATTGAGCGCTGACATTAGTCAAAGACTTTAATGGTTTCATTAAAACTATCATAGATGAAAAAATAACAGTAATAGTTCCAGCAGTAAGCATCTCCATAACACTTGGAATGCTAGCTGCATATAGCACGAATGCTAATGCCAAAGATGCAACAAATTGAATCAACGGATCAAAAATAGACGAAGTTTGCACCATCTTCATACTTTGTTGCCTCATACGATTACTGACGCAATTAAACCTATCTTTTTCTGTGTGTTGCCCTCCAAATATTAATACTTCTTTATGTCCTTGCAGCATTTGCTCAGCACTACTAGTTAATTGACCCATAGCACTCTGCATCTTCTTACTAATTGCTCTAAATCTATAAGAGACAAGCTTAATAGTGATGGACACTATAGGTGCAATTAACACTAAAATCAATGACAATTGCCAACTATAATAAAACATCATGATACATAAACCAATAATAGACGCTCCTTCTCGAATCACAGTCACTAAGGCTCCAGAAGAAGAAGAAGCAACTTGATCAGAATCATAAGTAATTCTAGATACTAATGTACCAGTGGATTGTTTTACAAAAAAAGAAACCGGCATATTCATAATATGTTTAAATAATGCACGTCTCATTTGCATCACTACTTGTCCAGATACCCAAGATATACAATAAGTCGAAGCAAAACCACTAAAACCTCGAATACCCATTAATCCCACTAAAGCCAATGGCATCCACACAAATACATCTCTATTAGCTTTTCCAAAACCATCATCAAGTAACGGTTTTAATAAAGCTAACATTAAAGCATCACTTGTTGCATTCAAAATCAAAGTGATAGAAGCAATAACTAATCCTACTCTAAAAGGAAAAATTATTGGCCAAAGACGACGAAAAGTTTGCCAAGTAGAAGAATGGTTTTTATTGTACTGCAACATTTATGTTCCTGCAGTCATAACTTATTTCATACTAAATATTCGAATAAATTGTAATCAACACACCACATAATATGGAATACTTCAAATATATACACCAAGGTTCGTAAAAAATCTTATAAAATAAATATGTATAAAAATAAAAAATACTACACTTGTATACCAAAATTATTTTGGATATACATCAATATATTTCTGATCTTTAGTATATAATAGTCTGTGTAATTAAATGTGATTTTCACGATTCAAAAGAATTTAATGCTTATGCTTACTTATATTTTAACTATTGCTGACTGTAAAAACCGTACTATTTAACCATCAACTATATAAAACACTAATTTAATTTAATATAACTTAAATAAATAAATAGAATTTACTATGCTCATAATATTGTATTGTTAATATCAACCAATTTTTATCACCTTTAGTAATAAAAATCAAAGCAACTTACTAAAAATGAAACAAATACACGGCATACAACAATTATAATCCTTATTATCTATTAAGAAAACGAACCTCATCCTATCTAATATAATATCCTAAACCATCATCCAATTAATTTGATTACCATGTACATTCACATTAAAATTGAATATATGCATCGTGTATACATTAAAATATTTATCCACTTATTTTCTACTTCTTTTTTCTATAAAACGACTTATTTTAACATATTAATAAATTTAATACACAAAAAATTATTTAATAAAATAATTAATCATTTTTAGTCGCTGCTTTAAATGCTTCCGCCATAACACCAGAGAAATTTTTATCTTTCTCTTTGATTTGATTATCAACAATGTTGACTTCTGATTTTTGAATTGGATTGCATATATTACAAGAAGATAAATTGACGATTCTATTTTTACGATCTACCCCATCTAGTGTTGCAAATATATCATTTCCTACACGCAATGACATATACGTTGTTTTTTTATGAATAGATTTATTGTTCGATACAGAAGGAATAGATAAATAACCAATTACAGCATTATCACCCAACGTTACGGTAGCTCCTCCTTTTTCATCTATGGAAACAATCTTACCGGATACCATACTTCCTTTTTTATGAGCAGACAAATACACATTTAAAGGATCTTCCGTTAATTGTTTTATACCCAAAGAAATACGTTCACGTTCTGCATCGACTTGAAGAACTACAGCAATTATTTCGTCACCCTTTTTATACTTATTCACAGCTTCTTCATTAGATAAATACCAAGAAATATCAGAAAGATGCACCAAACCGTCAATCCCTCCTTCTAATCCTATAAAAATACCAAAATCAGTAATCGATTTTATTCTTCCTATAACCCGATCACCTCGATTATACATATCTTCAAACTTCTTCCATGGATTAATTTTACATTGTTTTAATCCTAAAGAAATTCTTCTACGCTCCTCGTCGATATCTAGCACCATTACTTCAACAGATTCTCCAACTGTCACTACTTTGGAAGGATGGATATTTTTATTAGTCCAATCCATCTCAGATACATGTACTAATCCTTCTACTCCATCCTCAATTTCAATAAAACATCCATAATCAGTTAAATTAGTTACTGTGCCTATTAATTTACTTCCTTCTTGATGGCGTTGAACAATAACCGCCCATGGATCTTCACCTAATTGCTTTAAACCTAAAGATACACGAGTACGATCTCGGTCAAATCTTAATACTTTCACAACAATTTCATCTCCAACATTTACTATATCACTAGGATGTTTGACACGTTTCCATGCCATATCAGTAATATGTAATAAACCATCTACACCTCCTAAGTCGATAAAAGCACCATAATCAGTTAAATTTTTGACCACCCCTTTAATTGAGATTCCTTCATGTAATTGATTTAATAATTGATCACGTTCAACACTATGTTCAGATTCAATCACGGCACGACGCGAAACTACAACATTATTACGTTTATGATCTAATTTGATCACTTTAAACTCAAATACCTGCCCTTCTAGAAATGAAGTATCACGTACTGGCTTAACATCCACTAAGGAACCAGGTAAAAAAGCACGTACCCCATTTAATTCAACAGTAAATCCTCCTTTTACTTTTCCATTGATAATACCTGTAACAGTAGTCATATCTTGATATGCCTGTTCTAATAATACCCAAGATTCATAACGTTTAGCTTTTTCACGTGATAACACAGTTTCTCCAAACCCATCTTCTATCGCATCCAATGTAACATCAACATAATCACCAATTGAAATCTCTAATTCTCCCTGAGAATTATAAAACTGCTCAATAGGAATAGAAGATTCTGATTTTAATCCTGCGTCGACCAACACAATATCCTTAAAAATAGACACAACAACTCCACGAACAATAGATCCAGGACAAGTTTCTATTTTTTTTAAAGATTCCTCAAATAGCTGAGCAAACGATTCTGTCATTTCTATAATCTTCAATTTTCAATTAACGTCCACCACATTCCATTTTTCGATGGAGTTATAAAAAAATATAATCATAATTATCCTTGATTATGCGTAGTATTATATAGTACTCTCGGAAAGAATACTAGACTCTCTCTAATATACACAAGTACCTTAGATTTTACTTCTTCTTCAGATAAATGAGTAGAATCTAATATTAATGAATCAATTGCAGGAGTCAATGGCGCTAATTTTCGATTATAATCACGCTCGTCTCGTTCTTTTATTTGTGATAATAAAAACTTTAAATTAACATTAAAATTTTTTTTCCGCAATTGATGTAATCTACGACGTTTTCTTTCATCAAAAGAAGCATAAACAAAAATTTTTAATTCCGCATTAGGAAACACTACTGTCCCCATATCCCGTCCATCAGCAATAAGTCCTGGACATTGACGAAATGTACGTTGATATGCCAATAAATTTTGACGCACCTGTGGAAAAGCGGCAATCTTAGATGCATAATTTCCTATAGTTTCTGTATAAATATCTTCTTTAATTTCTTTACCATTGCATAATACAAAAAAACTATTTTTTCTATTTGTAAAACTTATCTGTATCTTTTCAGCAAGTGCTGCTACTTTTTCTTCGCGATGAATATTAATTTTATTTTTTAAAGCTACTAACGCTAATACTCGGTAAATAACCCCCGAATCTAATAGATTCCACCCAAGAATTTTTGATAATGTCCTAGACAAAGTCCCTTTTCCTGCTCCACTTGGACCATCAATAGTAATAACTGGAAATATATTGCCCACAATTTTCCTCTTGTAGCACGCAATCTTCACTATATAATAATTATTTTAATATTTAAAAATTACTCATCATAACTCTCATATATACGACTCAAATTATATATGAACACCATGACACATCAAATCCTTAATCATATACACTAATACTAGATAATTGTGTAAAAAAATCTGGAAAAGTTTTATCAATACATTTAGGATTGTTAATTATCATAGAAACGTCCGACAATGCCGTCAAAGAAAAACACATCGCTATGCGATGATCGTCGTAAGTATCAATATAAGCCGATTTTATTTTAACTGGAGGAATAATTTGTAAATAATCATACCCTTCTACGACCTCCGCTCCTATTTTACGTAATTCGGTAGCCATTGCAGCTATTCGATCGCTTTCTTTAATTCTCCAATTATAAATATTGCGTAATACTGTAGGACCGTTAATAGAAAACAATGCAACGATAGCAAGAGTCATTGCTGCATCTGGAATATCATTAACATCTAAATCAACAGCACTCAGATCAGATCCACGACTACACTCTATATAATTATCACTCCATTTAATCTTTGCTCCCATCCTTTCTAATATATTCGCAAAATAAATATCTCCTTGCTTACTGTTCCGACCGACTCCTATAACTCGAACAGTGCCTCCTCGAATAGCTGATGCTGCTAAAAAATAAGAAGCACTTGAAGCATCTCCTTCCACTAAATAATGACCAGGCGATTGATATGCCGCATTTCCTTTACAATAAAAAACACGATAATTTTCATGTTGAATATCGATTCCAAAAATTTTCATAAGAGATAAAGTCATATCAATATATGGTCTAGACACTAATACTCCATCTACTTTAATAAGAGTATCTCGAGAAGCTAACGGCGCCATCATAAGCATAGATGACAAAAATTGACTAGAAATACTCCCTTTAATAAAAATTTCGCCTCCACAATATCCTCCATGCAATCGTATAGGAGGATAGCCATTACGCTCCATATACTCAATATGTGCTCCTCCTTGTCTTAAAGCATTTACTAAATGTTCAATCGGTCTATTTTTCATACGAGGATAGCCAGTAAGCACAATATTTTGATTCTTTACAGATAAAGCTGCAATAAGAGGTCGCATAACAGTCCCAGCATTTCTTAAATACAAAATTAATTTACCGTTATTTCTTGATTGAATCAGACCTCCAACGCCATTAATTTCACAAGTTGTTCTATCATTTGAAAGACAATACGATACTCCTAAATCTCGTAAGGCGTCTAGCATACAATGTACATCATCACTATTCAACAAATTAGTCAGCTGAGTAGTGCCTATAGATTGTGCTGCTAACAATAATGCTCGGTTTGATATACTTTTAGAGCCAGGAAGATGAATGGTGCCATGTACTTTTCTTATAGGATCTAATTTGATAAAATTATTCACTTTTCACCAACTTTTTATATAAAAATATCTAATCTTTAAAAATTAATAACCTATAATATACCACTTACTATAATAATATTGTGATTGTATTTAAAAATTTAACACATAGCTACAACATAGCAATTGAATCTAATTAACAATATTTTTCAGAAAATAGTTTCATAAATCCAACTAATTTTTGCACACCTTCTAATGTCATGGCATTATATAAAGATGCTCGCATACCCCCAACTACTTTATGTCCCTTTAAACCATATAACCCGAAACATATTGATTCTTTTAAAAAAAGATCATTTAATCTATCGTCTTTTAAAAAAAAAGGAACATTCATATACGAACGATTAAGTAAACTAACATTATTATAATAAAAATTACTAGAATCAATTGTATTATATAACAGAGTCGATTTTTCTTGATTACATTTGTCAATTTCCTCTAAGCCTCCTTGTGCTTTAAACCATTTAAACATTAAACTAGCAACGTACCAAGACATAGTCACAGGCGTATTAAACATTGAACAATTATCAGATAAAACCTTATAATTTAAAATGGACGGGATTGCTCGATGAGGTTCTTTCAATAGATCTTTTCTAATAATTATTACAGTCAAACCAGATATACCAATATTTTTTTGAGCTGTAGCATAAATTATACCAAAACGGTTTACATTAATCGGGCGCGAAAATAAAGTCGAAGAACAATCTGCCACTACTATTTTATCAGAAAAGTTTGGGGTTTCATATACAGCTATTCCATCAATGGTTTCATTAGGACAATAATGAACATAAAGACTATTTTCAGAAACATCCCATTTAGATATAGACTGAATATTATGTAATCCATTTTTTTTATCGACCACATTAATCATACGCGGATCACAATATTTTTTTGCTTCTATTGCTGCATTGTATGCCCAGTACCCAGTGATTACATAATCAACTCTTGATGAAAATGTTTTTAATAAATTCATAGGAATCGCAGAAAATTGTGCACGTGCTCCACCATGACAAAATAAAACTTCATAAGTTTCTGGAATATCAAGAAGATCACGCATATCTTGTTTCGCATCTTGCATTAATTGAAAAAATTCTTTACTACGATGACTGATTTCCATTACGGACATCCCCATATTATTCCAACTATATAATTCTTCTTTAATTTGACTTAACACTTGGTGTGGCAGCATTGCTGGACCCGCGCTAAAATTAAATACTTTATTCATATAATGATCGATCATTTAAATAATTAAATTAATTAAAATAATGTTCTTCAAAATGGATTACTTATCAAAACAATAGTTAAAAGCATAAAACAATGTTTAATAACATATTACTATAGTGAAAAAATTAAGATCCTAATCAATATGTGTTATACCATTCATATAAGGATACAACGCCGAAGGAATAGCCACTCGTCCGTCTTCTAATTGATAATTTTCAAGCACCGCTGCCAACGTCCGACCTATTGCTACTCCAGAAGCATTTAAAGTATGTAACAATCTTGTTTTTCTATTCATTTTTTCTTTATAACGCGCCTTTATGCGACGCGCTTGAAAATCCCCAACATTTGAACAAGAAGAAACCTCGCAATAAGTATTATACGCTGGAAGCCATACTTCTAAATCATATGTCTTGCACGAAGAAAATCCAATATTTCCTGTACACAATAATATTTTCCTATATGGTAATTTAAGTAATTGCAATACTTGTTCTGCATGAGTTGTTATTTCTTCTAATATCTGCATAGATTTATCTGGATGTACTACTTGAACCATTTCAACTTTATCAAATTGATGCGTCCTAATCAACCCACGAGTATAGTGACCATATGATCCAGCTTCATAACGAAAACATGGGGTATGAGCGACCATCTTAATAGGTAATTCTTCTTCTTCAAGAATTACATCACGAACTAAATTTATTAGTGGCACTTCAGCAGTCGGTATTAATGTGTATGGATTAGTTTCGGATTGTAAATGTTGAATATGAAATAAATCTTCATAAAATTTTGGTAATTGACCTGCACCATACAAAGATTCTTGATTCACTAAATATGGTAGATAATATTCTTCATATCCATGACATCTAACGTGTAAATCTATCATAAATTGAGACAAAGCACGATGCAAATGCGCTATTTGTCCTTTCATTACGATAAAACGTGATCCAGTTAATTTTGCCGCATGAGAAAAATTTAAACCATCAGTTAATGCACCCAATTCTACATGATCCCGTATTGGAAAATTATATTGAACTGGCTTACCCCAACGCATAATTTCTAAATTATCTTGATCTCTAAATCCATAAGGCACTTGATCATCTGGAATATTTGGTAAAGATAGCTCATATTCTTTAATTCTATTTTGTAAAGCCTTATTTTCAATTTTAAGAGAAGTTAATTTTTTTCCTAAAATATATGCTTCTTGACATAAAAATTCTACGTTTTCTCCACGAGACTTAGCTATTCCTATAATTTTAGCCTTAGCTTTACGCTCAGTCTGTAAACTTTCAGTTTTTTTTTGTAAAATTTTTCGCAAACTTTCTTGCTGACGAAACTTATTAACATTTAGTATAAACTTTCTGCGCGCGAGCTTTTTAGCGACTAAATCAAGATTACTGCGTAACAAATTAGGATCAATCATTTCTAACCTATACTCTCATGCATCATGCATCAATTTTCACAATAATATATTTTTAAAAACTACAACAAATTTACATTATTATAAATAATAATCTATTTATATTTGCATTAATTACAATCCACAATGTCATATAATTCAGTATGCAAATATAGAATACCGCTATTTATTATGTTAAATGATGTTTCAAGTACATATATATGCTTGCCTAATACATATTCAATTTGATTCTTTAAAAATATTTAAAAATCAATGAGTGTATTTAAGATGCATGTGTACAAATCACTACGCAGTAACACTATATAGCATTTTTAATTCTTTTAACAAACACAATACCTCTTTTCGTATATCAACATGCCTACATAATAAAATGAAATAACTTGAAAACAATTTAAATGACTTCACTCTTCTTTAATAAGAGCACGAAATATATAACATATATATCCACAATAGTACTCCCTGTTGCCCTTCAGTAACACAAAACGTACTCTTGTGTAATATTTTTATAACATAAAAACTGTTGTGCATGCGCACAACAGTTGGATAATCAAATACAGCGCATTACTAAAGAATGTCAAACTGTAATATTTTTTTAAATTTCTTTTATTATATAGATATCATGATATACGTCAAACTCCCAACAATATATCAACAAAAATTAACTCAACACGATTTATATAATTTTATGTGTATATGCATGCATATCAAATATAATAATTTCCTTGTGTATTTAACTCAATATCCAATTAATTATCTAATAAACATTATTTTCTTTGATCGTCTAATTGAATATCTTCTGAAGGAATGAAATCAAACTTACTTATATCAATACTATTATTACTCTTTTTATTTAATAAATAATAATCTACACGTTGTCCTTTTTCTTCGAAAATACTAAATCTCTCAATTGAGCCACAAGCAGTGATCTCAATTCTACATTCTTTTAAATCAAAATTATTACCCACTGGTATTAAAGAAAAAAAATCTCCTTGTTGAGATACAACATATTCATTCCATGAATATACATTATCACTAAAAAACAACATAAAAAAAATATTATCAGAAAAGTCGTGTAACCAATACGCAGTCGCTTGTTTGATAGAAGGAATATAAAACCAAAGTGTTTTCCCATCAGATATTAAAAAATTTTCTTCAGGAGATATCATATGCCAATTAAATAAATTAGGACGTTTTACCCATAATTCCCCGTGAGATTCTAATATCGTATTGTTATCAGAATTAACAACTTTTTGAACAAAATGTACATAAAAATTACTTATTTTTTTAAGGCGATTTTGTAATATAAAAACAGATGTATCATCAGCTACTGCTGTAATAATTATCATTATAACGCTTAAAAATCCAGCATATATTATCTGTTTCATCATTCTTAGTTAATTATCTCTATAATCGTTAAAATATTGTTAAAATAAATAATTAACTTTAAATATCCGGCTATGCACATCTTCATGTTCACCATAATAATTTTTAATGACTCATAAAGAATCATACGCTAATCATTTTATTTTTCCAAAAATTAGTTACTGCATGTATTTCTTGGTCTTCTATGAATGCTCCATGCACCCGAGTAGATATGGAAGAATTAGGTCCTAAATATAACATATCGCCCATACCTAATAAAGATTCCGCTCCAGATTGATCCAGAATAGTACGAGAATCTATCTTACTCGATACAGTAAAAGCTATACGCGATGGAATATTTGCTTTAATTACTCCAGTAATTACATTAACTGACGGTCTCTGAGTTGCTAATATTACATGAATCCCAGCAGCGCGGGCCTTTTGTGTTAAACGAATAACCAATTCTTCCACTTTTTTTGTTGTGGTCATCATCAAATCTGAAAATTCATCTACAATAATTACAATATAAGGTAATTTTTTTAATTTATCAGAATAAGATACAATCTTATCGTTCATGTATTTACCGATAATATTATTTGTTACACATTTGTTAGAATAAAATTGGGTGACATGGTTGTTATAATTTTCTAAATTTCGAACGCCAAGTATAGCCATCAGTTTATAACGACGCTCCATCTCCTTTATACACCATTGTAATACTTCATAAACTTCTTGTGTATTAGTAATAATTTTTTTTAAAAGATGAGGAATACCTGAATATACTGATAATTCTAAAATTTTAGGATCAATCATAATAAAACGTACTTCTTCGGGCGTAGCCTTATATAAAAGACCAATAATCATAGCATTAATCCCCACAGATTTACCTGAACCAGTAGTTCCCGCAATTAATAAATGGGGCATAGATTTAAGATCTACAACTAACGGTTTTCCAGATATATCTTTTCCTAAAACTAACGCCAATGGAGTACTGATATTTCTGAACTGTTCTGAACTGATTATGTCTCCCAAATATACTGTTTTTCGTTTTTTATTAGGAATTTCTAATCCAATATATGGAGTACCAGGAATTATATCCACTACTTTAACAGAATTTGTGTATAAAACACGAGCTAAATCACGCGATAAATTAGAAATTCTTGACGATTTTATACCTGGTGACAAACTCAATTCAAATCGAGTAATGACCGGTCCAGGAACAATATTAACCACCTTTGCTGTAATGTGATATTCTAGTAATTTCGATTCTAGTAATTGAGCATGTTCTTTTAACTCCAAGAAATCTATCATTGTTTTTTCTGAAGAAGATGTAGTCAATAAATTTATATCTGGAAAAGTAACACTAGTTTTGTCATAAAAAAAATCATAATGATGTCTTATAGGCATATTTTTATCTTTAAAAAAAGGCACATTTCGTTTTATGCTCTTGTTAATAACAATGGGAATTTTTTGATCAATATTATTTCTATCAGTACATATTACATTTAAATCTTGTGTCCATGACGCATTATGTTTTTGTTCTCTTTTATCAAAACGATACATATCGTTATTACTACAAATTTTTTCGTCATATTTATTAATGTTTACAGAACATTTTTCTTCTTTATAACTAACATTAGTCACATTTTTTTTTTGATAATCATCATAACCTGATTGTCTTATGAATAATTTGAAGTGGGATACTAAGTACTCAATACAATTGAGACCTTGACGAAATATCTTGATCTCTGAAATACATTTCATTTTCAGAGAATTATTTCTTAAGGTAGGGCTACATTGTTTAGTAGATTTGATAATATTTTTAGATATATCAGGGACGATGTGTATGTTTAATAAATCATTTCTTGAAATTTTTAAAAAATTAAGATCCTGTGGAAAAGAAACCAATGGATACATAAATCGCTGAGTGCATGATTTTCGATGAATAAATCGATATCTATATTTTTTGTAACAAAAAAATAATGTACTTAAATAGGATAAATAATTACATAATTGATTCTTGATAGTTTTCAACACCATCCAAAAAAAACTATTAAAAAACACTATAATATCAATAATCCCAATCAAAAAAAACAAAATTATACTGATATGATGAGTTATTTGTGTATACGATGAAATAAAATGGTACGATATACTTCCTAGCATACCACCAGAAGAAAAATAAAAAAAATCATCCATCATTATATGGGCTAATCCACAGCATGCGAATAATAGTATTAATATACCTATTAATTTAAATATAAAAATAAGAATAGTAATACGCATACCCTGTACACAAATCCTCCAAAGATAAAAAAATATAAACAACGGAATTATATAAACTGGAATACCAAAAGTAAAAAACAAGAAATCAGAAATTTTCGCTCCAAACATACCTCCCAAGTTATGAATAGATCCATGCCACATGGTCTGTAACCATCCAGGATCTGCAGGATTAAAACTAATTAATGCGACAATTAAATATAATAAAGTTATGCTTATACCAATGAATATAAAATTAATCACTAAAAATATCTCTTACTTCACTTAAGGATTAATAAAAATTTTATTAAATAGTTATTTTATTTATTTCAAGTATTGCGTTTAATTTTTAAATACTAATACTGTTAATTGATATGAATAATTATTCACAATACAATTGTGACATATATTCAATATACATAACATGTGAATGTGCATATACTAATTTACAAAACCATAATAATATGATATTTCAAATATATTATCTCAATACTATATATGTATCTTTAACAAAGATCGCATTCTAATACAGTTTAGAACACTTTTAATCTTCTACAAAGCGCGATTGATGCATATTGCAAATATATCTCGTAAATACATTCAATTTTTTATGTGAGTTAGTGTTAATTACAGTATTATATATTACAAGTGATAGACTTATAGTATTCACTATAATCCTTAAAAAAATATTCATGCTTACCTCAAATGATTGAGATAACATACAAGGAGATACAATCATCATGACAATAAAAAAACATTGCAAGCTACTCATATTAGGAACAGGCCCCGCTGGATATACTGCAGCTATTTATGCGGCACGAGCTAATTTAAATCCTGTATTAGTTACTGGGTTAGAAATAGGAGGACAACTGAACACCACTACAGATATAGAAAATTGGCCTGGAGATCCAAAAAATCTCACTGGACCTATGCTAATGAATCGTATGCATGCACACGCTACTTGTTTACATACAGAAATTGTTTCTGATCACATCTTGAAAGTAAATTTCAAACAATACCCGTTCCATTTATATGGTAATACATACGAATATATGTGTGACGCTTTAATCATAAGTACAGGAGGATATGCTCGCACTCTTGGCATACTTTCTGAAGAAAAATATAAAGGAAAGGGAGTATCTTCATGTGCTACTTGTGATGGATTTTTTTTTAATAAACAAATTGTTGCAGTTGTTGGGGGCGGCAATACAGCAGTAGAGGAAAGTTTATATTTATCTAATATTGCTTCGAAGGTTCATCTTATTCACCGTCGTTCCAAATTTAGCGCAGAAAAAATATTAATCAATAGACTCATGAATAAAGTAGAAAACGGAAATATTGTTTTACATACTCATCATATTGTTAAAGAAATTTTAGGTAATGGTACAGAAGTTACCGGTTTATGTGTAACAGACTTAACACAAGATAAGGAACACATAATCAATCTTCAAGGTATATTTATCGCTATTGGATATAATCCAAATACTTCTATATTCAATGATCAACTTGTATTAAACAATGGATATATTTGCGTACAATCCGGTATGAATGGCAACGTAACAGCTACTTCTGTTCCAGGCATATTTGCAGCAGGAGACGTTATAGATCACAGCTATCGTCAAGCAATTACTGCAGCTGGATCAGGCTGTATGGCTGCAATAGACGCTGAACATTACTTATCTGCTATCTATTTTAATACAACAAACAAATAAAAGCACATTCTAATAATTATTTATTAATTTATAAATAAAATTTGTAATTATCTATATTTATAAAATACAAAAATCCACATTAATATTTAACAAATATAACTAATACCTGCATGCTACTTAATATACACAGTAACAACGTTTAAATAAATATATAAATTTGACTATACAATATATATATAAGTATATTGTAACTTGAATATATGCAATACAACATAAAAATAAGATTCGTACTTTAAAACAAAAATACACACATCTAAAAATAAACACAATAAATAACTAACTTTTAACAATATAGACCCTATTATGCTCTATTATAGTTGTTTGTTATTTATAACTATATTTGAAAAATAAACTCCTGAATTTATTAAATTTAAATATTTAAATTATCGTATGCACGATAATCAACACTTGATTATATTTTAATCTTATGAGAGAATTTTAGACCAATTTTTAATTTTTTAGAGATCATAATGACAAAAGAAGATAATTTCGAAATGCACGGTATCATATTAGATACCTTACCTAATACGATGTTTCGTGTAAAATTAGAAAATGGACACGTCATTATAGCACATATTTCTGGTAAAATTAGAAAAAACTATATTCGAATATTAACAGGAGATAAAGTAACTGTTGAACTAACACCATACGATTTAAGTAAAGGAAGAATTATTTTTCGTAGTCGATAATAAAAAGCTCCACAATATAGTTTCAAACTTTTATATATATATGCACCTTACAAAGGAATTACGGATACTAATCTGTATATCTTGATTTATTACACTATTTTTTATCTTTCATTGTTTATAATTCCATCCCTAATTTAATCCACCAAGTGCGCCCTGGTTCATAAATCAAAGTACCATCAGAATATCCAAATCGTTTATGGACACACGAATTCAGATATTCTCTATAATTATGATTTAATAAATTATCTACACCGACACTAAATTTATAAAACTGAGAACCTTTCCATGTCAAATGCATGGATAATATTCCAAATCCTGAAGCAGGATGACAATCTACACCCGTATAAGACAACATATTTTTAGGAACAACAGACTTCGATTTCGACAGCATCAACGAATTATTAACAGATTGTGCTAATGCCAACCTCCATTTTGCAGCTATACTACAACTCCCTTGTATCCATTGACATATAATCCTACCTTCTAATGGAGGATTTCTAAATAAAATACAGCCATCATCAATATTCATACCCCAAGCCCACGATATATTTGTTTCAGTGCGCCAATGATCATTAAATTGATAATTCAATCCGGCTTCAGTACCACATATTTTAGCATAGATGTTTTCCGCGTAATTAATACTACTATCTCGCATAGTATCATCATTAGGATGATTACATAAAATAAAATCTTTAACATATCCAGCATAAGATGATATCCATCCATTCATTTGTAGATATTGAAAACACGTTCCTATGTCTATTTGAACAGCTTTTTCAGGTTTTAATTGAAAAATATCGTCTATATTAATGTCGTTACCGGATTTAGTATAAAACAATTCCCAAAAATCAGGAAAACGCAAACTCGTTCCTACACCAACATAATACGACAACAACGGACTAATCTCATCCTCATAACGTATAAACCCAGAAGGATATACCATACCGTTTCGCTTATATTTAGAACAATTATTAAAATTAATTACACTGTATTCTAGTCGCGTACCTCCAATCAATCTCCTGTTTGATAATGAATTCACAGTCAATTCAGTAAATATACCAGCATCTCTAGAGAGAATATCCGATTTCCAATCAGAATCATATTCCAAATATGCTCTATGTGTATTAATTTGAACATCTGCACCACTACAACATTTGATGTTGTCCCACTGAGATACAGCAATACCTCGTACACCCCATATTAAACGATCAACATTATTATTAACATTGCCATTAAACCCGCAACATTTTTTGGTAGTGGACAATCCTGTACTATGAGATACAGTATCAGCCATAATATGGCTAACATAATTACGCCAAGCTTGCAATTCAATTTTATCCAACACTTTACTGATATCTGTGGTTTCCATTTTCAGTCCATAACTTTCTCTAGCAAAACATAATCCATCCATGGGTCGAGCAGCATAATTTGCAGCGCCATTTCCTTGTCCCAAACTAACTTCTAGATATGTATCTGTACTTAGATTACATGATAAAATCGCATCAGCGTTCCATTTATACCACGCAGAATGTACCTGCCCTTTATTGCCATCATGATAATCGTCTGAACGAGAAATATTGCCTATTAATCTAATATAGCCATGTTTATTCCCCATAATACTATCTATATTTTTATCTATTTTATTATTTGCACCGATTGTTATATTACTTCGCAATTGAATTTTTGGCTTATCAAAACGAGGGTGATATCGTTCAAATTGTAATGTACCCGCAGATGTTGCAGGGCCCCATAGTACTGTCTGCGGACCTTTAATAATATTCAAAATATCAAAAGTCTCTGGAAAAATATAAGCACTAACAGGATCCATATGAGAAAAACACGCACCAAGTATTTCCCCACTATCCATTAAAATGCGTATTCGAGATCCAAACATTCCCCTAAACACTGGTTCATTATTTACTCCTCCATTACGAATCACAGAAAATCCCGCAATACTTTTCAAATAATCAGAAGCATCCACTACATACAACGATTGCAAAGATATTGAAGGAGAATCGCTAACAATCAGTGGAGAATTTTTTGGTAAAATAATAGTTATGACATCATCATTCATTTTTTCTTGAAATAATATGGGTAATTTTTGTATACCACTAGATATTGATATCGAAGTATCTTGAGGTTTATGCATAACGGATACATTATTTGAATAAGCTTGAGAACCATTAAAAATAAATATGATTACTACAAAACATACCAAAGATGACATCACATGGATTAACTGTTTAAAAGTATAAAAAAGTTTTCCATATACCATATATATTCTCGTAACTATTACATACTTCTTACAAAATTAAACAATCATCCACACAATATATATTAAAAACTCAATTTCTTCTAATATAAAATTAGATAAATCAACAATATCAACAATCTCAATTGAAAACCGATCATTGCTAATTACACGTGAAATATTTATACTCTTTACAAATATCATAATCCTTAAAAAAATTACAACCTACGCGATATTAAACTTTTTAAATATTATATTAACACTGATACAACTAAAATAGTTACTATACTGCATACTCAAACTACAGTTTCATCAACATAATTTATTTAATTTATTAAAAGAACTAACTAAACAAATCAATTATTAAAATAATATTCATTTTCCTAACACATATTTTAATAAACTAGATTTTTATAAAATATTGTTATACTATCAATAAATAAACTGTAAATACATCTGCAATCTAAGCAACATAAATTACAATCATGTTAATGCATTTTCATGATGAAATATTTTTTATAGTATTTATTATATATTTTAGTCAAAAAAAATTATATTATTTGAACCTTATTTAAACAATGGTGTAAATGTTGATTCACCCATGCACAGTTCATATAGAGTAATTAAATGAAATATGTCATTCAATCAACTATAATATTTGATACTACAGAATATACTCTGACATTATTAACTGATTCCAGAACATCAGTAAAAATGTCTAATTCTGCTGGAAGGGTATTAGAAGAACTGATTAAACACCGCAATATTGATATTTGCGCACCAGTCACTCGAGAACACTTATTTTCAACCGTTTGGAGAT
This sequence comes from Blochmannia endosymbiont of Camponotus sp. C-046, assembly GCF_023585865.1. Lineage (NCBI taxonomy): Bacteria > Pseudomonadati > Pseudomonadota > Gammaproteobacteria > Enterobacterales > Enterobacteriaceae > Candidatus Blochmanniella > Blochmannia endosymbiont of Camponotus sp. C-046. Next base: position 194,562 of record NZ_CP097752.1, on the reverse strand, counting down.
CTTATGGACTTGAACCATCTAACGGAAACTTAAATCAACAAATTAGTTTAATACGAAAAACTTTCACTTCTTTCGGATTAGATTCTTCATCCATCATAACTATTCCCAAACGAGGACTAAAGCTAAACAATCAATTGATCATAGAAAAAATACACGAAGATCGCCCATATGTGTCTCCTCTCCCATATAAAACCACAGATCAAAACAATAATTCATTATCATCTTCTATTTTGCTAAATATAAAAGCTCATATAAAATATATGATTACTCTGACGATAATGGTCGCAATATTAATTAGTATTGGTTTCGTATATTTATATACTAAAAAAGATCATATTAAATTATATTGTTGTAAAGAAATAAACTCATGCAATATTTGTACTTTTCATTCAGAATTGGGATTTGAATGTAACGACTGCACTACGCAGTGCACTGAAATTACATAGAATAGTCAAATAGCTTATTTAATTAAAACTCATATCGCATTACATCTTGATAGATACTCTAAACGTGTTAATTATCATTTAATAATTACCAGTAACATATTAACAATATGTATACATTTCTTTATATATTCCTTCAATCTATAACTTACTTCTTTAATTAAAGCAACTATTTATAAATTTAATCAAATAAATTAACCAAATTAAAAGCACCTTCTTTTTTTACTACAATTTAACGAACATTATGATATATCTATTAATCTATTTGTTTAACACACAATGTCATATTGTCAACAACGTTCACTATATTACTCATCATTGTTTAATCTTTACTAAAAAATTACATTATAAACAATAATAATCACAAAAATTAAAAAAATTATTGTTTTCTAATTCATTGTCTGATAAAATAATACAAATAAAAATCATATTATATCTAAATCATGCAGATAAACTGATATGCGTACTGTGCACAACAATAATTAAATGCATATCATCAGATATATATAAATATCTATATTATCCATCAAAATTTTATACATAGATTATGCGCTAAATAAAATGCTTGTTAATCGTTTAGTTTTAAAAAGTATTTTTTTTATATTTATAATATCGTTATAAACACCTTAACTTAATTAGAACAACAATTCATTATCGTCCAAAAGTCTATCGACATCTATATTCATTCATTTCGATACCGACTAAAACTAAATATATCCATTTACTTATTTAAATTATAAATATCCAACTTAATTGAATAAATTATTCCAATAATATGTTTCGTCAAAAATCACAATTATCATTGACATACATCTCACAAAACTTATCAAAAATAAAATTTTTAGTATAAATCACTTACTATTATCATTAATTTTTTGCAACATAAATAGAATTAACTTTAGACAAATAACGTTGTGCTTGTTTAGATGGATGATGAGACTGTATATATTGGTAAAATTGTTCCGGATCAAGTTTGTTTATTTTTTCAATAGCACAATTACGATCAATAGAAAATGTTTTCAACAACGCACCTAACCCATTCACATAAGCGACAATTATAGCGTAACGTCTAGTTTTTGCATCAATAATTCCTTCCAATTGTTTTTGCAATATAGATAAATAAGCAGTGCCGAGATCAATATTAATAGCAGCATTTTTCAATTCATGAACACTAGGCTCTCCTCTCCACCCTTTTAAACGATAAGCATCTCTTCCTGCAGTATCCGCTTTAAGTTGCATTAATCCAACAGCATTAGATTTACTGATCACGGTCGGATTATAATTAGATTCTACTTGAATAATAGCTTTCACTAAAGACGCATCTACTCCATAACTCATAGCACAATAATGAATATAATCATTATACATAGATGGTGTCATACGTTTAGGAAGATAAATTGCATTGTATTTTGAATTAGTATATAATGTCCATGTAGCATTTTTTTCAATATTTTTTTGAGCACAAGTTGTGAATAGAAAAATTACAACTAAATATATTATACATATCTTCATAATTTCATGATTTTATAATCAAAATATAAACTTTTTCATAAAATCATTATATAAAAGTGATGTTTTCATATTTTAAAAATTAGTTTTCCATAAAATTAACAATTAAAATATGTAGGAACATTTATTTATATATATACATTTATATATAAATACATCATGATTCATGTTACCTTTTTATCATGTAAATAATTATATTTAAAGTATATACTAAAAATATCAAAACATTGATGATTTTACATATAACAAAATATTTTGTTGAATAAATAACAATAACATAAGTTTCATACGTTTATTTTATTCAAACGAAATAATAACCTCTTAAATAAATTTAAACAAAAAATTATTAAAATAAAAACCCAAATAAAAACATCTATAACACCATTGTAGGTTACAAAATGATTTATAATACAGAATATTTAAACTTATTGCTTCTTATATATATCTATGTAAAGTAAATAGATAATCATCTATTGAAGCGCTCAGAAAATTGAAAAAACGCTAACAATGTTTCATTGCTGACATGATGTTCCATTCCTTCTGCATCTCTTTGCGCAATTTTCTTGTTAACACCTAAATCTATTAAAAAAGTTTTTACAATTTTATGTCGTATATGATTTTCATTAGCCAATTGTCTCCCTTGCTCTGTCAACGACACTCCACAATAACGTTTTTGCTTAATCAAAGAGGAAGCAAGTAACTTTTTTAACATTTTCGCTACTGTTGGTTGCCTTACTCCAAGTCTTAATGCTAAATCTACTTGACGAGCTTCCCCACGCTCTTGAATTAAATCTGCAATTAATTCAATATAATCATCAATACGCTCACGTCGATGTGCTGCTCGAACCTGGATAAATCCTTGTAAATTATCTGTTTTTTTTATAAAACATGCTAAATTATTGGACAATATTTCTATATTATTTTTAGTCATAAAAAAATCTCATTCTACATAATTACAAATCAACAATACTTTCTTATCGATTACACAAGGAGATATTGTGTTTTAATGAATAACATCGTTATATACTTGTTTGTATATATAAATATAACAATTAAGAATCTACATTCTATGCTCACATATCAGTAAATACTGATATATCAACTAATGTATATAAATAAAAAAAATAACAAATATTACATTTATACTAATAAAAAAATAGAAATAAATTAAATGTATTGCTCTAATACTGACTCATTAAATAAAAAACAACTATCTACAATATTTAGATTCACTTCTTTAATTATATCTTTCAAAGATTAATCACATAAAAAATATCTTGATCTATCATGATTTATCCATATATTGAATGTATTATGGCGATAATCACAACATGTTTGGATAAAATAATAATTGATTGATAGCATATTGACTAAAACACATATAATATATTTTATGTTACTTTAAATGACGATGATATCATTGGATATATTATATCATTTATATTTATAGCTTAAACAAATATCTTTTGATTACGGTATTCTATATGAATCAAAAGATATTTGTTTTTCCAAAATACATATTTTACAAATTTAAACATTATAAAACATACAAATGATTCGATATACTATTACTATCCGTATATATTTGCATAAATAAATATTATAAAACACAAAATCCTTATATTACATATTTCATAAATCATTTATACCTTTAATATTATTATAAATTATGTCATACAATCACGCAAAAAAAGTAATTGTTGGTATGTCGGGCGGTGTAGATTCTTCTGTATCTGCATGGTTGTTACAACAACAAGGATATAAAGTAGAAGGTTTATTTATGAAAAATTGGGAAGATGACGATACCTCAGAATATTGCTCATCAGCATCTGATTTATTAGATACTCATTCTGTGTGCGATAATTTAGGCATATACCTGCACACTATAAACTTCTCTAAAGAATATTGGGAAAATGTATTTCAGGTATTTTTAGAAGAATACAGAATGGGTCGCACTCCTAACCCGGATATACTCTGTAATAAAGAGATTAAATTTAAGAATTTTTTAGAATTTGCACTAAAAGATCTAGGAGCAGATCTCATTGCCACCGGACATTATGCCCGCCGTCTTGATGTAAATCAAGAAACTTATCTAATACGTGGTACAGATGAAAATAAAGATCAAAGTTATTTTTTATATACACTCAGCTACAAACAACTTAAACAATGTTTATTTCCTGTAGGAATATTAAATAAATCTCAAGTTAGAAATATCGCTAAAAAATTAAACTTAATCACAGCAAACAAAAAAGACTCAACTGGTATCTGTTTTATTGGAAAACGTAAATTCAAAGATTTTATTAGCAATTATATACCAATACGACCAGGGGTTATAATTGATATAAATGGAGATATAATTGGAACACACCAAGGAGTATCGTTTTATACCTTAGGACAAAGAAAAGGCCTAAAAATAGGTGGAATAAAACAAGGAAATGGACAACCATGGTATGTGGTAGATAAAGATATATCAAGCAATATATTAATTGCAGCACAAGGCCGCAATCATCCACGGCTGATGTCTATCGCGTTCATTACCGAACAAACCCAGTGGGTAAAACGACACACACTTACATCGCCTTTATATTGCACAGTTAAAACCAGATATAGACATCCCGATATACAATGTCAGGTATACCCTCTTTTAAACAATAATCTTAAAGTTATTTTAAAAATTCCGGTTTTGGCAATTACGCCAGGGCAATCAGCAGTATTTTACTTAAAAGAACGTTGTTTGGGCGGAGGAATTATTACAAAAACATACCCTTTCTAAATTCCAAAACACCAGAATAATTGGTCTAAAAAATATCAATAATATCAATATTAAAATCAAATATAACTAATCGTTATTACATTAATTTACACTTTCATCATAGATGAATAAATGTTACAATTCTATAAATCTAGTTACAACTAAATTCTATAAATAAATATGAATTTAATCAATCATTCAATATTCTTCAAAATAATTTCTGTCATTATGATACGTTGTTATTGATTATAATCATCCCGTATATTTTGATACAATAGTGCCAATGTTATTCGTAGTCACCTACATTTGCAAAATGAAAATTTCGTATAAAAATTAAAAGATTTTAAGATACACATATTATTATCTTAAATAAACTTTTAATATTTAAATATAATAAAAATATAAATATCCCATTACAATTATAAAGAGGAGAAAAAATGTGATAGCATTATCCCCCCTAACTGTTATATCTCCTATTGATGGCCGTTATTACAAACAAACTGATCCCTTACGTAATATTTTTAGTGAATTCAGTTTACTAAAATTCCGCGTTCAAATAGAGATTCATTGGTTCAAAAAAATAGCCAACACAATTTCTATTAAAGAAATACCACCTTTTACAGAAATTGAATGTGATTTCTTAAATAAACTAGTAATCAATTTTAATATTAAAGACGCAGAACATATTAAAGAAATAGAAAAAATTACTAATCATGATCTCAAGGCAATAGAATATTTTTTAAAATCAAAAATTAGCATATTACCTAATCTAAAAAAAGTCAGTGAATTTATTCATTTCGCTTGTACTTCAGACGATATTAACAATCTTGCATATGGATTAATGCTGACTAATACTAGAAAAACTGTTTTTTTGCCCATTTGGAAAAAAATCATTAATGAAATAAAAAAAATGAGTCTGCATTATAAAAATATTCCTATGTTATCTAGAACTCATGGACAACCCGCTACTCCTTCCACTATCGGGAAAGAAATGGCTAATTTTGCATACCGTTTGATGCGTCAATACTATCAATTAAGATCAATAAAAATTTTAGGAAAAATTAATGGTGCTGTAGGAAACTACAACGCTCATGTTATAGCATATCCAGAAATAAATTGGAGAAAATTCAGTGAAGAATTTGTTGTCTCTTTAGGTATGGAATGGAATCCTTATACAACACAAATAGAACCACATGATTATATTGCCGAACTATCCGACTGTATTGCAAGGTTCAATACCATCTTAATAAATTTTAATAGAGACATATGGGGTTATATTGCTCTCAACTATTTTAAACAAAATCATAACACTACTACAGTTGGATCCTCTACCATGCCATATAAAGTAAATCCTATAGACTTTGAAAATTCTGAAGGAAATTTAGGATTGGCAAACGCCATGTTGAATCATTTTTCTGCTAAATTACCAATATCACGTTGGCAGCGTGATTTAAGCGATTCTACTGTTCTAAGAAATCTAGGAATGGCAATGGGGTATTCCTTAATTGCCTATCATAGCGCATTAAAAGGAATAAAAACACTGAAAGTTAACAAACAATACGTGTTAACTGAACTAAATAAAAACTGGATAATATTAAGCGAAGCTATTCAAACAGTAATGCGACGACACAATATACACAAATCTTATGAATGTACAAAAAAATTCGTCAGTAACTCAGAAATTAATCCGGAAAAAATAAAAATTTTTATTGAATCATTGCCATTACCAACAACAGAAAAAAAAAGATTACAAAAAATTACCCCACTTGATTACACAGGTTTAGCAGAAGACATCACAAATGACATCACTGATATAATATAATAAAATAATTAATCAATTCATACGTAATTCAATCATCATTACGATACAACAATCGTAACATATAGCTAATGTTTGCTATTTAATTTAATGCATAAAAACCAAAATACTCGCATTATAATAATATAATGTATAATAAACCATATATACAGCATCATATTATTATATTTATTATTAAATTTAATTTTTTATTGATAATGCGATTATATAGCCTAATCATATTACTTACTTATTTAAAAAACTATCAATGATACTCTAACAAAAAATCATAATATATACCTATTATTTTAATATTTTAGACAAATTAACCCGTCTTGTTTTTGATGCTGCATACCAACTAGTTAATGAACCCAGTAATAATGTGATACTTAATATCAATAATATGTCCCACTCACTTAACTTAACAGGTAAAAAATTAACAAAATAAGCTCCTTCTGATAAAATTTTATTACCTAATAGCCCATTAAATGTTGTAATAAAATTCGTTAAATTAAAAGTTATAAAGACACCCACTCCAGTACCTACAATACCAGAAATCGTGTAAATAATTAACCCGTACAAAAAAAATACACGTTGAATTAAAATACTTTTAGCTCCTAACGCACGCATTATCGCAATATCATAATTTTTATCTTTTATTGACAAAATCAATGCAGCAATTACATTAAAACAAGAAATACCTATAATTAAAATCATTGATAAATATATAATTATGCGAACCATTTGAATATCTTTATAAATATATCCATAAGTTTCCATCCAACTACACACATAAACCTGATGGTTAAGCATACTTTTAATTTTATATAGTATTCTATTAACAGAAAAAATATTATTAATTTTAATAGCTATTCCTGAAACATCTGATGTTTTATCATAATAATATTGTATGTCTGATAAAGACATTATAGCAATATTATAATCTAATTGACTATTTGAACTTAATATCCCAGCTACTTGTAAACGAATTTTTTTAGATGACAATAGTTTATTATTCGAACGAAAATCATTAGTAGTTAAAACAGTAACCCAATCACCTGCTTTAATTCCTAAACTTTCTGATATGCCTTTCCCTACAATAATTTGTCCTATATTTTCACAAAAATATTTCCAAGAATCTTTTTCTATAAAATTAAGCAATGTACTGTCATATAAATTTTGCTTTAAATCTATACTTCTAATATAAACCACATTCCATTTATTGTTAAATTCAACAACTCCATAAAAATTAATATAAGGCGTTGCATGAATAATATCTGGTATCTGACGAATACATCTCAAAGCTGTTTTCCAATCAATGAATGGTGCTATTATTGGTTCGATTTCTCCATGAGGAATAACTGCCAAAATACGATTATTTAATTCATATTCAAAACCATTCATTGTGCTTAATGCAATTATAGATATTATTATTCCTATAGTAATACTAATAACGGAAATCAAAGACATTGAAGATAATAAAACATTACTACTCGAACCTCGATAAAATTTTAATGCAATTTGAAAAGATAACATCATCTATAAATAACTACCTAAACGAATCATGCTGCATCAGTTTTATTTTACCATTAGATATCATTAATATCTTATGACACTGCTTAGCCAAATTCAAATCATGAGTTGCTATTATAAATGTTGTGCCATAACATGTATTCAGATCTTTTAATAATTGAAAAATATTATCTGAATTTTTTTGATCTAAATTACCGGTTGGTTCATCAGCTAATATTAAAACTGGATTATTTACGATAGCTCGAGCTATACTAACTCGTTGACTTTCTCCTCCAGATAATTCATGAGGAAAAGAATGAATTCGATTTATTAATCCAACTGATTCTAATACGCATTGCGCTTTATTTTTTGATTGATTAAACTCAAGACCTCCAATCAACAAGGGCATTGCTACATTTTCTAAAACATTAAAATCTGACAATAAATGATGAAATTGATAAACAAACCCTATACGTTTATTACGTATCATAGCGCGTTCATTGTCAGTTAATTGATGTAACCCATGGCCCTCAAAAAATACCTTCCCCTCAGTTGGTTTATCTAATCCTCCAAGCAAATGTAACAATGTACTCTTACCAGAGCCAGATGTCCCTACTACAGCAACAATTTCATTAGTTTGAATAGTCAAAGTAATACAATTCAACACTTTAATTAAAAAATCAGCACGTTGATAATATTTTGTTAACCGAACACAATACAACAATGGGATATCAGTCATAACGTAAAATTTTTGCAGGATGAAAAGAAGCTGCACGCCACGAAGGATATAATGTAGCTAATAAGATTATACTAAACGTAATGAACATTATACTTAATATTTGAGAATATTTTATTTCTATAGGTAGAAATATAGTATTGGGAAGTATTTTAAAAAACAATAATATTTGATTTAATTTATGAGATAATAATACCCCTGATACTGTTCCTAACACAATTCCAAAAAAACCATTAGTAATTCCTTGAATCATAAAAATAAAGACAATCTGTCGGCGAGTAAAACCATATGTTTTAAGTATTGCAATGTCTGTTCTTTTTTCTAATATTAATAACACTAAAAAAGAAACAATATTAAAACCTGCTGCTATTATAATTAAACTTAACAATAAAGACATTACATTTTTTTCTATTTTCATCGCTTGAAATAAAGATCCCTGATATTCTCTCCAATCTTTCCAAACCCAGTCTTTATACAATCGCACTTTTTGAATGTAGTTAGCGAGTAAACAAGGTTCATGTAGCCATAAACGCCATCCAGTAACACATTCTGATGGATAATGCATTAACGCAGAAGCATCTGATTGATGAACTAATACTTGATAAGAATCAACTGCACTATTAGTAATATAAATATCTAACACTGTAAACAAACGTTGACTGGGAATATAGCCAATAGGAGTCTTCTGCATAACTGAAGGAATAATTAAACGAACTTGATCATTAATACGTACTTTAAGTTGTTTTGCTAATGTTGAACCAATAATTACGTAATATTTTCCTAAAATTAATTGATTTTCATGTTTATTTACTAAATAATTACATAATGGTTCAAAAAAGTTTGGATCAATCCCTAACATAACTCCAAACGATATTTTCTTAGCACTTTGTAGTATCACATTGGATACTACCAACGGTTGATTACGTATGATATTGTGTAACTGATCTAATACTGAGTTTGGTTCATCTTTAACATGTACGTATCCTTTGGGAGTCGTAAGTAATGCATGAGGTATGAAATTAAGAAGATTCTGTTTAAACTCACGCTCAAAACCATTCATGACCGATAATACAGTTATCATAGCCATCACACCTATCATAATTGCAACGCTAGAAACCCAATAAATATACCGACCAAATTGATCTATCGATTTTCCCAAAATATAACGTATCGCAATAAATAATATAGTTGATCGATGCATCAATATTTGTTTGGATCACCCCATAAATATAAAAACAATTATATATTTTATATTATATGAAATATATAATGAAATGCACATCTGCATATAGACGCAATATTTATAAAAAAATACATATAATTATGTAATCAAATTTTAATCACTGAATTATTTCTCAGTATTGCATTTTCAATACATCAAAAGAATCTTTACATTCCCAGTATATCCATACTCTTAAACAACTATTTATATCCTACAGAACTATTAACAATACGTAAAATCTCACCAGTTTTAACTGATATCAATTGCAATTCTAAATTTGGTTGTACTGAATCTCCAGAAGCAATGCTATACAAAATATAATTCGCTTTTAAGTAATTTGCTATTTTAATAGAAAAATTATAAGAATTTCTATTATCTTCTGGAAACACCCCCCATTCTCTATACACAGAATACAATACTTTCATATCGACAACATTATACTTTTGGGTATTATCTGCAATATAACGAATTAAAATATCCGTAATTTTACTAGCCTGCAAAATACCATTAGTTTTATTATTTACTATGTTTACTAATAACACGCTATCACGTTCAATATTATCAAAAAAAAATACACTTTGTAACATTTTTAATAACACCGGTTGCCAATTAATTAAATTAATTTTTGATGGTGTTAATAAAGTAGGTTTGGTCGTCAAAATAGGTACATTATTGTTACATACCCCAACATGGTCATCTAAAACAATCATACTAAGAAATAGATATATTATTTGTTTATTCACAATTATATATAAGATGTTGTTGATAACAATAAAATAAATATTATTACAAAAAATTTTTATTTAATAACATGAATTTCATTCAACAAGCGACGCACATTATTGTTCACATATCGTACATATATATAAACAAGTACACCTTCTTATTTAAGAAAATACACAAAACTGATGATGATGAACAATTTATTTTTAATTAAACTTGTTATTATCTTGTTGTAACAAAGGACCTAAAGGTTTCCCACCTAACAAATGCATATGGAGATGATAAATTTCTTGACCGGCATGATTATTACAATTCACTATTAAACGATAACCTGACACATGTATATTCTTTTGTTCAGCAATTTTTGCTGCCACTATAAATAACCTACCCAACATTATTTCATCATGAATTGTTGCCTGATTAACAGTAGGAATCAAAATATTAGGAACAATCAATACATGAACCGGCGCCTTAGGATGTAAATCATAAAAAGCAGTAACTAACTCATCTTGATATAAGATATCAGTTTTGACTTTTTTTTGAATAATATTTATAAAAATATTGTCTTTTTTCATAACTTATCCCATTTCTACAAATAATAGAAATCCTACAATGATTTTTTTAAACGCATTAACCAATATTACACTCCTAACATAACAACATATAGACTACAACTATATTTATTTTTATATACTATTTCTATATTTTTCCCCTATTATTACTATAGAGATGAATCTTACACTTACTGACACATAATACATTCAGTATAATTATCACATCCTAAAAATTAATAAAAATACGAAAAATAATCTATTCATACATACCATGTGTATCACATACATACTACCTATAATTTTATTTCAAATGAAACAAGGTACGAAAATTAGATGTAGTGATAACTGCTAATTCATCCATATCCATATTTTTTATAAATGCTACATATTTAGCAATTTCATATATGCGAGCAGGTTGATTCTCTTGTCCTCTATAAGGAACTGGAGTTAAATAAGGAGAATCAGTTTCTAATAAAATACGATCAAAAGGTACATATTTAATTACTTCTTTCATCATATAAGATTTAGTAAACGTTATCATTCCAGAAAAAGATATATAAAAATTGAGATCTAACAACAATCTTGCAGCATCTATACCTTCGCTAAAACAATGTAATATACCCCCGCACTCTTCTGCCGATTCTGAGCGTAAAAGAGTGATAGTATCTTTACAGGAATCACGGCTATGTACAATAATTGGCTTTTTTGCTGCTTTAGCAACCCGAATATGTTCTCGAAATGCATTTTGTTGTTTTTTTTTACTATCTGATTCTAATTTATGATAATAATCTAATCCAGTTTCACCGATAGCTACTACATTCCTTTTAGAAGACAAAATATACAATTTTTCACTATCAACATTCTTAACATTATATACATATGTAGGATGTACTCCGCAAGAAAACACAACATCACTTCTATATCCAATTAATTTCACCATATCATCATAATCCGACATAGTGAGGCTCACCGACAAAACCAACTGAACTCCCTTGGTTTTAGCTTTATTCAAAACATCTGATACATTTTTATGAATATTTGGATAACTTAATTGATTTAGATGACAATGAGAATCCACTAAAAACATAGCATTATATACCCCATTAATGCCAACAAGATTCAACAGTACCTTGTTGCCAATTTAATAATCGATAAGTTAATAATAATTCGCGATCAACATTATTAAATTCTTGAAAATAACGTGACAACACCAACCATTGTTGTAACTGACGACTTAAAGACACAATGTCCCAATGCACTGTAACAACAGTAATTAGTTCGAATTGATCTAAATTTATTATAAATCTTTTTTTTATCCCTTGCTTCCATTTTAATGCATCGACAAGTACAGTTATCAACCAATACAAATACATATCATTTTTACAAGTACTTAAAAATGGAACAAGTTTTAAAAAATCCCTGTTTGTAATTACATAATGTATACATTTGCATAAATCTAATCGTTGTTTCCATAAACCTAATTTAAACATTTCTTCAGCTTCTATAGGGGACCCATCACATAAACGTAATGCACATTGCGCCAACAAAATATTATTTATCCCTTCTCGATTTTTCATTAACCACTGCAATCCGATCGATTCCTTCGGAGATATAATAGACCATCGCATACATCTACTTAACAACGTCAGTGACATTCTCATACAATCTCGAGTTTTTAAAAAAAAATAAGTATTTGTTGGAGGATCATCAAGTGTTTTTAATAATACGTTAATAGCCTGATCAGTTAAATATTCCACATGTTTTTTTACATAGATTATTTTTACTTTATTTTGGTGTGCATGGTTGTATATAGAATTAATGCACACCCGAATAGTATCTACACCTATAGTTTGAGTATTATTCTCAGGACTGATTTCATAATAATCTGGATGATGCCCTACATTCATTAATCTACAATCATAACAAATATTGCAGTATTGATTCTCGTTAGGACGAGAACAAATCAACCAACGCGCAATAGCATAAATCAAAGTATTTTCACCATTGTTTCGTTTACTATTCAAAAGTAATGCATGATGTCCTCTATCTTTTCGATAAGCATTTAATATTTGATTATAAATAATATTTAACCAAGGATACCGTATCATTATAACTTATTCCCATGAGTGTAAGAACCACCAATCTAAATGTCTATAAATCGAAACAGAAACTTCTTCTAAATTTTGAGTAGCATCAATCGTGATAATATTTTTTTTTTCAGAAGCTAATTTTTTATAACAAGAGCGTACACGATTAAAAAAACTCAGTGGTTCTTGTTCAATACGATCCAATTTCTTTCTATGATTTACACGAGACATGCTTAATTCCGGAGAAATATCAAGATAAAATGTCAAATCTGGAGATAAGTTATTCGTAATCTTATTTGATAAAGTATGCAATAAAAATGTATCAATGCCTCTCCCACCTCCTTGATATGCCTGAGAAGATAAATCAAATCTATCCCCAATTACCCAATAACCTTTAGATAAAGCTGGCTTAATAACATTTTCTACTAATTGCAATCGTGCAGCGTATATCATCAATAATTCTGATATACTATCAATAGGCTCACTCATAGGACCACCGTATTTAATTAATACACGTAACAAATCCGAAACCGGAGTTCCTCCGGGTTCATGAGTGGTCAAAATATTAGTGATACCATATTGATTTAAGTATTTACTTATTCTATAAGCAATAGTAGTTTTTCCAGAACCATCTAACCCTTCAATTGTTATAAACCTATTTTCCATAACATCCTGATATAAGATTGTGTGATCATTGTTATTTAATTACTTATTAAAATCACATCAAATTTCACATATTTATAAAAATAAACAGCAATTAAAGTATAATTCTTATATACCCTCTAATCGTATCTTTTCAACTATATAACCACAAAATCAAAAACAATAAAATCTAATTAATTCTAAAAATACAACAATAATGATTTACACCACACGAATTCAAATATCATTGTTCACACTACATGATGATATCATCGTTAATAACAATTATTATTAAAATCATTAGTTACTCTCGAATACATTGACACAACATATAATGCTACCAACAAATATCAGAAATATTTTTTGCATGTTATTTAATGACATTAAAAATATTTAAATTTTATTATGTATAATGTGAGAACGTAGCAAACAAAATAATGTTCTATCTGAATATAAACAATCATCAATTGAATTAACTGACGCTAATGGTAACAAAGAATTTGTAATAAAAACCTCATTTGCACTTTTCAAATGTTCAGGTCCAACCGTTACTTCCCGTATACAGTATCCTAATTTTGGCAACAATTTTAATACCAATTGACGCATAGTTCCATTAACACCAGCATGATATAAAGATGGAGTAAATACTTGGTATTTATATCTCCAAAAAATATTAGCACTGCAACATTCTATAACATTTCCATCAGTGTCCAAAACTAAAGCTTCATCAGTTGCTTTATTTTTACTTAACCAAATGGAAATCATAACTTGTTCTAATCTATTGAGATGTTTAATCCCTGCTAAAAAAGAGTTACGTGCTAAACGCACAACACTCGTTCTCAAACGAATTCCATAATGAATCCAGCGCATATAATATTTTGGTAATCGACTAACATGAATGATACGTAATGGCTCAATATCATTGTTGCATTGATATCCATATAATCCGTAACTATTATTTCTACTTATTATTACTTTAATAACACTATACATATCGTTATATGCAGCTGCCTGCTGCATTTCTTTATGAAGAAGATTGAAATTAAAATTATTAAACATTAACCTTCTCGCTGAACAGACCAATCTATCCATATGCCAATCTAAAAAATCTATTTTTCCATTCTGTAATCTAGCAGTCGTGAAAAATCCATCTCCAAAATGTAAAGCACGATTATTTAACAATATTGTTTTTTTTGAAATTCCATTCACCCAATACATTTTAATCTCAATTAATCAACCTTTAATAATGATGAATAAATTTATTCGTATAACCAAATGCTACAATTTCTGAATGAGCATACATAAAAAAGACAAACATTATTTTTTATTTATATACACTGCACGTTGTCACATCAACACAAATACAAATATAAATATATATTAACACATACAATATCAACGCATATATAATAAATTCCCGCCACTTTATATCTCTACGCGTACAAATTTTTTATTTTAATCTCATTGTCATGCAACACTTATAATATCTTCCATTTTATAATCAAAAAACGTTGATATTCATATAAACAATGTGCACTATAAAAGTGCATTACTATATTTAAATATTCATATATTATTACTAGTATTGCATACTAGTATTCGATTTTATTTATTAAAATAATTCAGTGAATCACTAATCAATAATATATACTTAAAGTGAAGTGCTATACCAATATAATTTTACTAAATTATATAAAAAAAATTCTACATGCACATTAAATTAATTACATACGTCTCAAGAACTATCTCCAATAGAATTCAATTCCATATCAACGAATTAAAAATATAATTTACCAAACATCATTTATATCTTACTTAATACAACAAAATAAATATATCATTTTATAATTCATTGCTTTTATTTCGTTGATGATGACTGGTAATAAAATCTATTGCTGCCTGAACAGTTGTAATTTTTTCGGCTTCTTCATCTGGAATTTCAGTATCAAACTCTTCCTCTAACGCCATAACCAACTCAACAGTATCCAGAGAATCCGCACCAAGGTCATCAACAAATGAAGCATGATTTACCACTTCCTCTTGTTTCACCCCTAATTGTTCAGAAATAATTGTTTTTACTTTTTCTTCTATAGTGCTCATATTTTTATTTTCCTATCAAAATGTGCTTATACGAGAGTATTCAATAACATAAAACACACCGCATTGCATAACGAGGAATAAAAATTACATTTTATTTTCTTAGATTTGTATTTCCAACAAATCACACAAAATAAATTAACCCATATACATTCCTCCATTAATATGCATCGTCTGCCCAGTGATATAATTTGAATGATCAGAAGCAAAAAATATTACCGCATAGGCCACATCTTTTGGATCTCCAAAACGATTAACCGGTATCTGCAATAAAATATCATTTTTTTGTTTATCAGTTAATTTTTTAACCATATCTGTACAAATAAATCCTGGTGTTACCAAATTAACCGTAATGCCTCTAGAAGCAACTTCACGAGCTAAAGACTTAGTAAACCCAATCAATCCTGATTTAGCAGCCGAATAATTTGATTGCCCAGCATTACCCATAAGACCAACTACAGAGCCAATATTAATAATTCTACCATAATGTTTTTTAATCATCGATTTTATTACCGCTTTAGACATACGGTATACAGCAGTTAAATTGACATCAATAACAGATTGCCATGCATCATCTTTCATATATAACAAAATGTTATCTTGAACGATACCAGCGTTATTTACTAATATATCAACATTACCAAATTCTTGGCGTATTTTTTCAAAAAAAAGATCAATAGAACATTTATCTGTAACATTTAATTGCATTCCTTTTCCTTGATTTCTTAAATATCTATTAATATCTTTAACACCTAATTCACTAGTTGCAGTCCCTATGACAGTAGCCCCATACATTGCAAACGTTTCGACAATAGCACGACCAATACCGCGACGAGCACCAGTTACTAAAACAATTTTTTCATTAAAATTCATCCTACATGTACTCCTCTTATACAAATATATTAATTCTCATTAATTCTAATTGCGTCTAATAAAGAAATAGGATCATTTACTGACAAACTAAATGCATCACTAATAGTGCTATGTATCAATCTAGTTAATATTTTTCCAGGTCCCATTTCTACAAATCTCTTAATTTTTCGATGAACACAATATTGCACGATTGCATTCCAACGCACTGGAGTATATAATTGTCGTATTAATGCACTACGAATATCATTCGGTTCCCACTCAATGCACACATCAACATTATTTATTACTGGTATTCTAGGAGTAATGACCGTGACTTTTTCTAATTCTTCTCTGAATCTTTCAACCACCGGTTTCATTAGTGAGCAATGTGACGGAACACTAATCGGTAGCATAAATGCATGTTTTGCTCCTGCATTTTTGCAACACAAGTTGACACGATTTACTGCTTCTTTATGTCCGGAAATAACTACATGTCCAGGCGCATTAAAACTAGCGGGAGAAACAATTTGATCTTGTTGCGCTGCTTTACATAATTCACAAACAATGTCATCACTTAACCCAATAATTGCAGACATTGCTCCGATTCCATCCGGTATTACTTCTTGCATTAACATACCACGTATCATAACCAATTTAGCTGCAGAACATAAATCCATGCTTCCCGAGCATACTAAAGCAGAATATTCTCCTAAGCTATGACCAGCCATTATCTTTGGTATGCAACCTCCCTTCTGTTTCCATATTCTCCAAACAGCCACTGAAGCTGTTAGAATAGCCGGCTGTGCTCGATAAGTTTTATTTAATTCTGTAGCAGGTCCGCTCTGTACTAATTTCCATATATCATAACCTAATACCCCCGATACTTCAGAAAAAGTCTCTTCTACCAACGGGTAATGTTCTGCAAGAGTGCTTAACATTCCTACTTTTTGAGCTGCCTGTCCCGGAAATATCATAGCTAATGTACTCATAATCATTAATATTCCTATTGTAATTTTTTATTATTTTTAAAACCTCAATAACGCTGAACCCCATGTAAATCCAGCCCCAAACGCTTCTAGTAATACTAATTGACCTGACTTAATACGACCATCACGTACAGCTTCATCTAACGCTAAAGGAACAGAAGCTGCAGATGTATTCCCATGTCTATCAAGTGTAATTACTACTTTTCTCATATCCATATCTAAACGTTTAGCAGTAGCAGAAATAATTCTCAAATTAGCCTGATGAGGTACCAACCAATCCAACTCATCTTGACGTAAATTATTGACATTTAAAGTTTCATCAATAACGCGTGCTAAAACAGAAACAGCTATTTTAAATACTTTATTGCCAGACATAGTCAAATAATTAGATATAGCAGGACTCTTCCTATTGCAATTGGGAAGAGTCAATAAATCCCCGCGATCTCCATCTGCATGTAAATGAATAGAAATAATACCTGGTGTTTTTGATCTTCCCAGTACTACCGCTCCTGCTCCATCTCCAAATAAAATCAATGTTCCACGATCTCTAGGATTTAGAGCATGACTTAAAGTATCTGAACCTATAACTAAAGCATAATCTACACTGCCATTTTTAACATATTGATCTGCTACACCCAGTGCATAAACAAATCCAGAACAAGCTGCCGATAAGTCGAAAGCAATAGTGTCTCGTATATGTAAATCGCGTTGAATTTGACATGCTGAACTAGGAAACGCATGACTAGAAGATGTAGTCGCGACAATAATAATCCCTACTTTATCAGCATGCACACAAGACATATCTAAAGCTCGTTTAGCAGCAAAAAAACCCATTTTGGCAACAGTTTCATCAGGACTTGAAATACGACGTTCTTGAATACCAGTACGTGCGACAATCCACTCATGTGATGTATTTACCATTTTTTCTAAAACAATATTAGATCTAATATGTTGAGGTAAATAACTCCCTGTTCCAAGAATTCTAGTAAACATGTATATTTAATGATTATTTTTAGATAATACTACACTTAATTGATGAGAAATTTTTTCAGGAACCTCCCGTTCCACAGAGTGCATTGCCTGCGCGATAGCCGCAATAAATGCGCGTTGATTAGCTGCGCCATGACTTTTTATTACCGTGTTGCGTAGGCCTACTAAATGAGCGCCATTATAGCAATCAGGGTTAAATTGACTAAATTGATTAAATAAATACTTTTTGATCCAAAAATTAATAATTTTCATATACCAGTTTAGCTTATTTTTTTTTCCTGACGATTGTAATGTTGATAAAATCACTCTTATAACTCCTTCCATAGTCTTTAAAGTAATATTACCGATAAATCCATCACAAACCAAAACATCTGTTTTCCCCATTAATAAATCATTTGCCTCAATATAACCAACATAATGAATTGATGAAATAGTATGCAATACCTTTGAAGCGTGACGAATATTATCTAATCCTTTAGTTTCTTCTGATCCGATATTTAATAATGCTACTCTTGGATTACTTACTCCTAAAATTTGCTCTGATAATACTGCACCCATAATCGCAAACTGTACTAACATTGAGCCATCACATGAAATATTGGCTCCTAAATCCAAAATAACAGTTTTTCCTTGTTTTTGGTGTGGCAGCAACGTTGTTAAAGCAGGACGTTCAATACCATGTACAGATTTAAGCACCAATTTAGATAAACCCATGAGAGCCCCTGTATTTCCTGCGCTAACACAAGCTTGAGCGTGACCTGACTTGATAAGCTCTAAAGCTACACGCATCGAGGTATCTTTGCTTACCCTGATTGCCTGTGCAGGTCTTACATCTCCTCTTATTACCGATTTTGATGGAATAACAGTTAATCTATCAAGACCTATAGATTTTGATGCTTCCAATATAGGCACAATCGCATCAGGATTTCCGACAAGTAATAACCTGAGTTTTGGATATAAAGATAACGCTTGTAAAGAAGCAGGTACCGTCACAACAGGACCAAAATCGCCACCCATTGCATCTAATGCAACAACTAAATTTTGTAATTGTATATCGTTTTTCAAAAATTACTTCTCAATCATTTTTCGGCCTCGATAAAATCCATTAAAAGTAATACAATGACGTCGATGTATTTCTCCAGATATCCGATCTACTGATATAGTAACTGATCGCAACGCATTATGAGAGCGACGCATCCCTCTTTTAGAACGAGTAGATTTATTTTGTTGTACGGCCATGCTATACTCTCCTTTTGATATGTTTCAATATTATTGATTACTTAAAGACTGCATCTAATATTAATGAAATCAACTAAATGATTAAAATATACATTTATTTAATCACATAATTATAATTTTTTCAGATAGAAATATTGTTTATTTTCAATATATACACAATTACTCACCAGAGTAATATATTATTGATTAATTATCTATCGTTCCGCAAATATAATTTTTTATTCATTAAAACTACTTCTTTGCATTATCACAAAACATTCTTCTAAACTGTTCAAAAAATAATCACATATAATCACTAAATTCACACATATACTCATATATTTATACATTTAAAATATATAACAATGATCTAATACAAGAAGAAAACAATATATTATAGTACTGTATTTTACTGTCTTCATTTTACGAATTTACTAACTTTTAAAAAACAAGCACACATCATTTTAAGATATATTAAAAAATCCTTTAATATCAATCACTCAATACATGAATTCAATTAATAAAATTTCACGATATTTTTAATTAACAAAATTCCATGCACTAATATATATATATATAATTTTAATGAATTATATTAGATGACTCATTATAACTATAAGATCTTTATTCATCATTAATATATATACGCACTTTATAACTCATCACAACAATCAATTAACTTTTTATTTTTTAACATCAAATGATTTGAATATTTGAAAATAATATTAACTGCATAGAACAATTGAATTGTACGGTACTTCAAAAGATTCATTGTTTCCTAAAATGTTTTTTATTAAAAAAGCAATAACGTTAATGTTCATTTAATTATTTTTTTATTTAAAACAAATAGAATTTAATTATTTCAAAATAAAATTGCGCATATCATGCTTTTTAACAGAAATTAACAATAAAAAAATTTAATTATTTCATATTACCTATATTTCTATTAATATTTTCCAGTGGACAATCATAACTATTTACAACTAAATTTCTTAAAAAAAATAAGCAATTGTGAAATAATTGGTCATATGGCGCATATATATAGACTTTTTTTTTTGTATTTGGATGTATAAAACGCAATATAGAAGCATGTAGAAATAATCGATTAAATCCAAATCGTTTAAATCGAGCATTAGATTGACAATTACCATACCGTCTATCTCCCACAATAGGGTGACTAGTATATTGAGTATGCACTCTAATCTGATGTGTACGCCCAGTAATAGGTTTAATTATCATCAAAGTCGCTACGTTATTAAAATATTCTTTAATTTTAAAATGAGTCGTAGAAGATTTTCCATTTTCTGAATCTATGCAAACAACTTTGTTACTATTAAGTAAAGTATTTTTTTTTAACAATGGAACGGATACTATTTGTAGATTTACATCCCATCTTCCATGTACCAACGCTAAATATTCCTTTTTCATATTTTGTAAACGTAACTGTTCATGTAAATACACTAAAGCAGTGCGTTTTTTCGCCACTAATAATACACCAGAAGTTTCTCGATCTAAACGATGAACTAATTCTAAAAACTGTGCTTTAGGACGCAACGCTCGCAATCCCTCAATAACACCAAATTTAAGACCACTTCCTCCATGCGCAGCAATACCAGTAGGCTTGTTCAGTGCTAATAAATAATCATCTTCATAAATTATGATATTCTGTAAAAATGCCACTTCCTTCATATATTTCGTATTAAATCTATTTATTTTCATTCCTTGTAAAGGAGGAACTCTTAATAAATCTCCTACTTTTAATTTATACTGAAATTTAATTCTTTTCTTGTTAACGCGTATTGCACCAGTGCGTATAATTCTATAAATCATAGATTTAGGTGCTACTTTTAAATAAGTATACAAAAAATTATCAATTCTTTGACCAGAAACATTTGAAGAAATTCTAATAAAATGTACCTGAATATCATGTTCTTTCATAAGAAACCATGGTAATTACATAATTGTTTTAATATAATGATAATAAAAGATAATGGAAAAATTACAATTTTAGCAATCTAATTCAAACTGTATGACTAAATACTTTAAAACTGATATAATTATATATATGACTAATAATTTTCAATTAAAAAAATTTAATTCATACATATATATTTTTATAATGTTATTTTTAATCCAATATCAAGTACAATTATTAGTTCATTGATTACAGTAGAATTACTTATAACTGATATATTCTACAAAATAAATAATCATTCATAATGATGCTATATACAATACAATAAGTCTATCGATAACTCATATAATATGATTTACATAAATATGTGGTGATTAACAATTCCAGGAACCTTCTAGACAAAAATAATTATACATTTAAATATGTAAATATAAATCTATTAAACATCAAACTTAAAAATACTAAAAAATAATTAGATATTTAAATCAAAATATCTACATTTCAATATATCAACATTGAGCAAAAATTATAATGAAAAGAATGTTAATTAACGCTACTCAAAAAGAAGAATTACGAGTAGCATTAGTAGATGGACAACGATTATATGATCTAGATATTGAAACAATAGGTCATGAACAGAAAAAATCAAACATTTATAAAGGAAAAATTATCCGAATTGAACCTAGTTTAGAGGCAGTATTTGTAGATTATGGAGTCGAACGACACGGATTTCTTCCTATAAAAGAAATCTCGCACGAATATTTCCTTCCTTCCTCATCTTCCTATAATAAATCTAATATTAAAGAAATTTTATGTGAAGGACAAGAACTAATTGTACAAATAGATAAAGAAGAAAGAGGAAACAAAGGCGCTGCGTTAACTACTTTTATTAGTTTAGCAGGTAGCTACTTAGTACTTATGCCAAATAACCCCAAATCTAGTGGTATATCAAGAAGAATTGAGGGCAACGATCGTATTGAATTAAAAGAAATTCTATCTACTTTAGAATTACCTGAAGGAATGAGCTTAATTATCCGTACTGCTGGTTTGGGGAAATCTGTCGAATCATTAGAATGGGATTTAACTTCTCTCTTACAACATTGGAAAACTATTAAAAATACTGCAGAAAAACAATTAGCTCCTTTTTTAATTCATCAGGATAGTAATGTTATTGTACGTGCATTTCGAGATTATTTACGCCCAGATATAGGAGAAATTTTAGTTGATAATCCCAAAATTCTGAATGTAGCCAAAGAACATATAACTTCTTTAGGGCGTCCAGATTTTGCTAAAAAAATAAAATTTTATAACGGAGATATTCCGTTATTTAGTCACTACCAGATAGAATCCCAAATAGAATCAGCGTTCCAACGAGAAGTAAGATTGCCGTCTGGAGGGTCCATTGTCATAGACACTACTGAAGCTTTAACAGCAATCGATATCAATTCTGCTCGCTCTACTAAAGGAGCAGATATTGAAGATACAGCTTTTCATACCAATTTAGAAGCAACTGATGAAATAGCACGTCAGTTACGTCTTCGTGATGTAGGTGGATTAATTGTTATAGATTTCATAGACATGACTCCAATTCGACATCAACGAGAAATTGAGAACAGCTTTAAAATAGCGGTTCATCAGGATCGCGCTAGGATTCAAATGGGACATATTTCTAAATTTGGGCTATTAGAACTATCTAGACAACGGTTAAGCACATCGCTCGGAGAATTAAGTCATTACATTTGCCCGCGTTGCAGCGGCACAGGAAGCATTCGTGACAATGAATCCCTTTCTTTATCTATTTTACGTTTAATTGAAGAAGAAGCTCTGAAGGATAATACTTATGAAGTACATGCGATAGTTCCTGTAGCTATCGCCTCATATTTACTGAATGAAAAACGAAAAGCTATCAGTGATATAGAACAACGGCAAAAAGGAGTGCGCGCTATCATAGTACCTTATGAACAAATGAAAACTCCAAATTATGAAGTACGGCGCATACGTAAAGGAGAAACAAACAATAAACCAAGCTATTTATTAGCAACACATCAAGATTACGAAACAACCCAATCCTCAACAACACCAGGAGAAATAATTGCTTCAAATTATAATGATACTTTAAAAAACCCACAGTCAACGATAAATACCTCATTAAATTTAATACCTACCTACAATAAAAATTTTTATTATGCACATTGCAATTTGCAATCTAAATCAAACAAAGAAATATCATGGTTTGATAAAATCAAAAATCATTACCATAAAATACTCGGTGTTTTTATCACAAGCTATAATAATTTGAAACAAATATTATCACAAACAATCACTAAAAACAATAATCGGGTATACACTAAAAAAATATACCAACATAGACTATCTCGGGACGTAAATCATTATGTTCGGTCATATCAAAATTTTCATTATAAATATAGCAATATTAAGAAAAAAAATCATATCCATCACACAAAAAACAAAACTGAATTAAATAATCATAAAAAAATAATAAATTATTTTAATAACGATAATCACACTGATCTTCTATCGAAATATATTGATAATGTTGATAAATCTGCAGCTACCCCTTGTTACACCAATCCGACACAACTTATCAAAAAAATAACGCAAAAACCACCTATACAAGAATATAAAAAAAGACATAAACACAATATTACACATAAGTACTTAAACAAGATGCATCATACAAAACATTGGATATGGCTAAAACATCAGCAATCTGAACACCCTTTACGCATGAAGATACATAAAGAACCACTAGTACCCACAAATATTGATACTCATAGAATATATAATACAAAAGATCCCCATGTTTTTGAAAAAAAAACCACCGTTACCGAGGTACACTCTAATACTTTTGATAATTCTAAAAATATGCATGCCTCTTATTTAGAATTAAATACTCTACATATGCCAAAAAATATCAATAATACTAGTCGTATTAATTATAACACTGTTCAGTATAGCGACAACAACATATCCCAGAAAAATAACAATAACCGTATACAACTGACTCACCGTTTACGTCGATCTTCTCGTCATTTTCGTATAAATTTTAAATACCGATTACAACAACGTCGAGAAAAAATTACCTTAAAGAAAATACAATAAAATTATTAAATAAACATAACATAACTTCTGCAATAACCTGTAAAAATTCTATACGTACAAATATCTGTTGAATTTTTAAAATATAATCTTAAATGAAAAAATTATTTCTTTAATTTTTAACAAAATAAATTTTTAATGATACTAAAACTTTCATTTTTAAATCCTCTAGAGCATCATTAATTAACAGAAATATATTTTCTATATACATAAATGTATATCATCTAATTTTAAAAATTTTATTCATTAAAAAATTATATAAATAATTTCAAACATGTGTATGTGCATTTTGTAGCAATAGATTCTCTATTTAAGAATCATTGTAACAATTTAATATTATAAGTATGTAATGAATACATTTGTATGATATCATTGACTATATATGAAGAAACTTCCGGTCTTTAATTATTCTTTCTTGTGTCCACGATTTTGGTTAATCTGGTTAGGAATAGGAATATTATATATATTGGTACTACTCCCTTATCCTATCATACACTACCTTGGCACCAGAATTGGTCGTATTGCAAAATATTTTATGATCAATCGTATGCGTATCATTCGTAGAAACTTAGAACTCTGTTTTCCTAATCTACCAAGTCAAGAACAACAAGATTTGTTCAAAAAAAATTGTGAATCAATAGGTATGGGGATATTTGAAACCGGTATGGCTTGGTTTTGGTCAGAGCACAGAATTAAACGCTGGTTTAAAATTAATGGACTAGACAGTATAACCCAGGCACGAAAAAAAAATAAAGGCATATTGTTGATTGGAATGCATTTTTTCACTTTGGAATTAGGTGCTCGAATTTTAGGAATGCTACATCCAGGCATTGGTGTCTACCGCCCTAATAATAATCCATTACTAAACTGGTTGCAAACTAAGGGACGACTCAGATCAAATAAAACAATGTTGGATCGCACTAATATTAAAGGTATGATTAAAGCTTTACAACACGGAGAAATTGTTTGGTATGCGCCAGATCATGATTATGGATATAAAAACAGCGTATTCGTCCCTTTATTCGCAGTGTCAAATGCAGCAAGTACCATCGGTACTTATATATTAACAAAAATAGCTAAGCCTGCAATTGTTCCTTTTGTGGCGCGAAGATTACCTAATGTTCTTGGGTATGAACTACTAATTCTGCCAAACAAACAAGATGAAATACCTTTAGATACAAATATCGACATGATTAAACATATTAATAAAGTGATAGAACAAGTAATTTTGTTAGCCCCTGACCAATATATGTGGTTACATCGTCGATTTAAAACCCGTCCTCCGGGAGAATCTTCTTTATACTGATCAAAAAAATAAAATAACTTATTATAAACTAATAAAAATCAAATCATTTTACATACATTGTTACTAATACAATAAACATTCAGATACAAAAATATGCAAAGCTCATTTATATCGTTCCATAATTAAATGTTATTAATCACATTATATTCAAAATATTTCTACTTTAACCTATAAATCATTTTTTGAAATTAATTAACAGTTAAACTATTATATACTACTGTAGTTTCATTACAATTTTTGGTATAATTTAGAGTTATATCAATTAACTACAAATGAAAATTAACATTTCAAATTTTTTTTCAATCATTCTTACACACGATTAATCACATGCAAGAATAAAAATATAAATGTTTAAATAATGTAAATAAATATGAATACAAAAATATATTTTTATAATATAATATTTTTTATTGTCGGTTTATATCATCATTTTGCTTATGCTACTGTTTATACATTACCTGATAACAATAACAGACTAATAGGACAGAATATAGAAATTCTCACACCCAAGAATAATAAATACTCTCTGGAACATTTTTCTGCACAATTTCAAGTAGGCATAAGTAACATGTTAGAAGCCAATCCCAACGTTGATGTATATCTCCCCGATTCAGAAAAACGACTAATAATTCCACATCAATTAATTTTACCAAATACACCCCATTCAGGTATTGTTATTAACAACGCTGAAATGCGATTATATTATTATCCTGAAAAAAAAAATACTGTAATTGTGTTACCGATAGCTATCGGAACCATTGAACATGCAACACCATCACATTGGACAACTTCAATAACACATAAAAAAAAACCCAACTTGGGTTCCTACTAAAACCATGCGCGATGAATACATTAAACATGGAGAAATCCTACCTACCATAGTTCCAGCAGGAACTAATAACCCAATGGGGATGTATGCTTTATATCTAGAAAAAAATTATGCAATCCACGGCACCAATAGCAACTTTGGGATTGGCCTTAGAATAACTCGAGGTTGTATAAGATTACGTCCCGAAGACATCGAATACTTATTCAACATAGTTCCCATCGGTACTAAAGTACGATTTATAAATGAGCCTGTGAAGAGCACTGTTGAAGAAAATGGTATGCGGTATTTAGAAATTCATAATCCATTATCCTGTGGAAAAGAAAAAAACCAATCAGAATCATCGATTATAGCGCATTTAAAACAACAAATACAATCCATATTAATAGATGAGAATGATTCCAACGTAGACTATGAAATAATTAACAAAGAATTAAAAGCCCGTTCTGGAATACCGATCAACATTACGAACAAATTTGCCAACAATAAAAACAAATAATCATTAACAACCCATCTCTATCGAGATCAAACATATTGGTGCATGCTCACAGCGGCATACACCACATATGTTTGAATGAATTTATTTTTAAATAAAAATCATTTTTAATATTTAAAATAATTTTTGTCGTATCGTACATAATAATATTATAAACTACCCGGGACGAGATTTGAACTCGTACAGCTAAAGCTGAGGGATTTTAAGTCCCTTGTGTCTACCAATTCCACCACCCGGGCTGTACTACTGAAACAAAAGACGCGTCTCGGAATTGAACCGAGATATACGGATTTGCAATCCGCCGCATAAACCACTCTGCCAACGCGCCTCGTAAACAATATTAATCAGCTATACAAAATACAAACACAATCTCTACTATCCAATCAATATAACCATATATATATATATATTCTTTGGTAACAATTTTAAATTATTATTAATTAACTTAACAAAATAACAGATTGCTAATAATCACAATTTACCTTTTTATTTCAAAAGATAATCTATTATATGAGTTATATATCTGACTACTAATATAATATTAGTTGAACAAAATCAGTTATAAAATTTAAAAATTATATTTTGTCTTTAAATCAATACACTTATACTATATAAGTAGTCTCTCGCATTCATACCTATACATTCATACAACATTTATCAACTTTTTTTCAATAAATAAAATTAAATTTTACCTGAAATTTACAATCTATATAAATAAAAATCAATAATTAAACAAATCATAACGCACAATATATAAATAGATGCACATAGACCAAAATGTTAATAACACTGAAATATACAACGCAACAATACCTACAATTACTATCCATTCATCAGAGTTCCATAATAATGCAGTTAAAGCTAACATTTGTATAAATGTTTTAATTTTACTAATCCATAAAACCCCAATCCCATTGCGACCACCCATTACAGCTACCCATTCACGTAATGCTAACATGATCATTTCACGAATAATTATAATGGATGCTGGTAATGTGACCCACCACTCATGAAAATGATCAGCTACTAAAACAAGCACTGAGACTATCATAACTTTATCCGCTACTGGATCTAAAAACTTACCAAAACTAGTAGTTTGTTTCCAACGACGAGCTAAAAATCCGTCAAACCAATCTGTGATAGCCCCAACAAAAAACATAACGGTGCATATCATTGGCGCCCACTTTACAGGTAGATAAAAAATTATAGTAAAAAACGGCACCATGATAACACGAAATAAAGTAAGATATGTTGGTATATTGATACAATCCATAATCACAAAAACAATTATCTAAAAAAATTAGATATTATCTCTCAAAAAAACACCATATCTTTGAAAATACATGCATACCCTCTCTTATATTCATAAATAAACTTTCACATAATAGCATTATTAATTATTAACATAAGCACAATTCTTAATTAAATATTATACAAAATACTCATGTAACCTATAACCAATTTCTCTATTAAAGAAAATATTAAAACCACAACAATTCACTACTGTAGATACAGTATCTATGCATATAAACAATTAATAAACTCTTTTTTTTAATCATTCAAAAGCAGCTACACATAACATCATAATAATATATAAATAATAAATAATCAAAATTCAATTTAGTTGCTAATATGGTATTTTACCCTTACAATATTATAATTGGGTCGTTAGCTCAATACGGCAGAGCAGTTGACTCTTAATCAATTGGCTGTAGGTTCAAATCCTACACGACCCAATCAATTAGATACTGCAATACCTACTAAAATTTTCAGTAAACCAGATTAAAGAAGTCTTTAAAAAATTTTACATAAACACACATCTATATAAAAAATCATCAGAATATCGAAATAAAATTCCGACAATCACTTCTGAATACATACCCGTAAATAACAAGCGTGAAATCATGCATCTATTAGTATCAAAATAACTACCTGTAAGGACTACTTTGTTTTATAATTTTTAAAAAAATAATAAAAACATTTAGTTATATTGCATTTAGTTGATACTCAAAAATAATCACTAATTATATACAGTAAAATCCTCGGAGGAGTAGAGATTCGAACTCTAGAATGCTTGACATTACCGATTTTCAAGACCGGCGCCTTAAACCACTCGGCCACTCCTCCTTCAACAGATTGGAAACAATAAAATTATTTTACCATTTTCAATACATATAATAAATATACTATACTTCCGTACACAATAAAAAATTAACAATTGTTAAATTGTTTTAATTTATACTGAAAACCAATGCTTAATATAAAAAAACAAATCCTATAAATAAAACAAACCATATTTAGTTATATTATTGTTAAACTATATTAAATATATATTATATATCTATAATTATGCATTTAGTGATAAACTGATGTACATTGATTATTTATCAATCACATAACATACTCATAATTAATATCATTTTAATTGTATTTAGATTTATTAGACATTATTTTGATTCTCCACATTTTTATTAAAATAATAAATTTATTAAGTAATCAAGGATTATATTATGAAATGTAATCAAATAAATGATAATATTGATTCACAAGGATATCTGATTCATCTTGAGGATTGGAATGAAGAAATTGCAATTAAAATCGCTACATTGGAAGGCATTGCATTAAGCCCAATACATTGGGATATCATATATTTTGCACGAAAATTCTATATGGAATTTAACTCACTACCAAAAACTAGAATATTAATTAATGCTATAGCACTAAAATATGGTAAAGAAAAAGGAAATAGTCAATACCTTGCTAGGTTATTTCCAAAAGGATCCGCAGCTCAAAAAATTGCAAAAATTTCTGGCCTTCCTAAACCTATCAAATGTTTATAATATAACAAACACAATTTAAAAAATTGTGAGTAAATTGTTCAGTTATATCATATTTACTTAATCAAACAATTTACCCTTGATTTTATTATCTTATCCCATATCTACTTTATTATTTTCAGAAAATCGTGATTAACGAGGTATTTATGATAGCTAGCAAATTTGGAATAGGACAACAAGTACGGCACAAATTATTAGGATACTTAGGAGTAATAATAGATATAGATCCAGAATATTCCCTCGAAAAACCTATATTAGATGAAATTACAAAAAACGACACTCTACGAAAATCTCCGTGGTATCATGTTGTTATGGAGGACGAAGAAGGAAAACCTATGCATACTTATTTAGCAGAAGCACAATTAGGTTACGAAAACATTCGTACACACCCAGAACAAACAACTTTAGATGAACTTTCTGAATCCATTCGTTTACAACTTCAAACACCAAGACTAAGAAATTAATCTTCATTGCTACAAAACTTACATAGATATAAAAAAATCTATTGATTTTTTTTATATCCCATAACAATGGGATTATTCCAACTCCCTTGTCATGGTTATATTGTTAAAAAAATATAACTATTTAATTCAATAACATTTTAAATTCTATAAATATCTATTATTTAATATCAAATTTAAACAAAAATTTAATCGTAGTAATTACTTACCATACTTACGTAAAAATATAAATTTTTTATTTCATAGCCCATAAAATAGACTCGAACATATTTCTTGATACTTCAATCATTAAAACACTATACTATCCTATACTACAATCAATATTAATTGACATTATTTTTTGTCATAATTTACATTTTAATTCATTCATTCAAAACTAATTTTTTTTATAAAACATATATTTATGAAATTACATACTATCAAGTCACATATGACTGCACGAAGCAACCACATTATTGTACAGACAATACATATTCAATGTAATTACACATACTGGCATAAAGTTATATATATAACCAACATATAATATTAAGAATACAAAACACAACAAAATAATCCATTAAAATGAATATACAAATTCAAACCTTATTAAAACATAACAATTTAAACTTTTCATTAAAAAAAATTTAATCATTTGATTAAAACAATCAAATGTATATAACACAATCAATCATTTTCCATCATCGTATGTACATACGAAATACAATCGTATTTAATAGTTGTTATATTTTATATGGACACGAAATGAATAAATGTACTCATAAGATGAGATGTACTATGCTGAATAAACGTGAATACTATACCAAAGAAGATCTATTAGCTTCCAGTAGGGGTGAATTATTTGGAAAAAACGGACCAACATTACCCGCTCCTAACATGCTGATGATGGATCGAATAATAAAAATGACTAAAAATGGAGGCAATTATAATAAAGGATTTATAGAAGCAGAATTAGATATTCGATCAGATATGTGGTTTTTCAATTGTCATTTTATAAAAGACCCTGTTATGCCAGGATGTTTAGGATTGGATGCTATGTGGCAGTTAGTAGGGTTTTATCTTGGTTGGATCGGAGGAAAAGGTAAAGGACGTGCTTTAGGGGTAAAAGAGGTTAAATTTACTGGTCAAATTTTACCTACATCTAAAAAAGTCACTTATTTTATTCACTTTCGAAGAATCATCAACAGAAAGTTAATCATGGGCATGGCTGATGGTGAAGTATTGTGTGATGGGAAAATAATTTATACTGCAACTGATTTAAAAGTTGGATTATTTAAGAGTTCTACAGTATTTTAAAATATTTTGGCATAAAGCGAAATATTTTACGTATTAACTTAGGCTATATTGAGTAACTTCGTATAAATTTGGATGATTTCATACAAAATGATGCAAACATCATATATTATTGTAACTAATAACATATAGTTACAATAATAATCATATCCTTGACTAATCATGTATTAAGTTATCGCAGTCATCTATATCTGAATCATAAATACTTAAAGAAATAAAAACCATCAGCTACAATAATACAATTAAAAATAAATATAATTAGTTGAAAAAATTAGGAGACTATAGATGAATACAGTATCAATAGTGGATATACTACACGGTCATATATCAGAAAATACTGAAATTACCATACACGGTTGGATTCGTACCCGACGAGATTCTAAATCTAAAATTTCTTTTCTAGATCTATACGATGGTTCATGTATCACCCCATTACAAATAATCGCTTATGATAACTTACACAACTATAAAAACGAAATATTACGTTTAACTAGCGGTTGTTCAGTTATAATCATGGGAATAATAACTAAATCTATTGGCACGAAACAGCATGTTGAAGTAATCGCAAAAAACATTAAAATATTAGGGTGGATAGAAGATCCCAGTACTTACCCAATAACTGCTAAAAAACACACTATGAAATATTTACGTGAAGTTTCTCATCTTAGACCACGTACTAATATAATTGGTGCAGTTGCCCGTATCAGAGATACGTTATCGCAAGCTATTCATAACTTTATGCATAAACAAGGATTTATATGGATCCCGACTCCTATCATTACCGCATGTGACACTGAAGGAAGCAGTGAAATGTTTTGCGTGTCTACTTCAGAAACTCAACAAATGTTAAATAATCCGAACGAAAAATTGAATCGTACTCATGATACCTATGATTTTTTCGGTAAAAAAGCTTTTTTAACAGTATCAGGTCAATTAAACGCAGAAGCTTACGCTTGCGCATTATCGAAAGTATATACGTTTGGTCCAACTTTTAGAGCAGAATATTCCAATACTAATCGCCATTTAGCTGAATTTTGGATGATAGAACCAGAAGCTGCATTTATGACCTTAGATGATATTATTATTTTGGCAGAGTCTTTACTCAAAAACATTATCAGAACACTTCTGCAGCAACGTTCTGACGATATGAAATACTTGGTTGATAAAACAAATGAAAATATTATTGCTCTTCTGGAGAATTTCGTTGATGTTACATTCAATCACATAGAATATACTGAAGCAATCAAATTATTAAAAAGATGTAATAAAAAATTCAATAATTCAATACACTGGGGAACAGATTTATTCTCTGAACATGAAAAATATCTTTCAGAAGAATATTTTAAATCCCCAGTAATAATAAAAAACTACCCAAAAAACATCAAAGCCTTCTACATGCGTTTAAACGATGATAATAAAACTGTAGCATCTATGGACATTTTAGTACCCGGAATTGGTGAAATGATTGGCGGATCACAGAGAGAAGAAAGATTATCAAAATTAGATCAAAGATTACAAGAACACCATCTAACGCAAGAAAATTATTGGTGGTATCGTGATCTACGACGCTACGGAACAGTACCTCATTCAGGATTTGGATTAGGTTTTGAAAGATTAATGATATATGTAACAGGAATAAAAAATATTAGAGATGTCATTCCTTTTCCTAGATCCTCTAAAAACATTAATTTTTAATGAAAACTATGCGCATATAAATAAAATATTGAAAATAAATCTAATTGTAATTTTTCAAAAATGATCCATATACACATCATTATATACATGATTATATATTTAATATCCTTATATTATTAAAATTGAAAATTTCAATATAAATAATTGGAAAAACATAATAATTTTTGATATAAATAAGATATTCTGCACATTACAATACATACGGATACATATTATGTTTCAATCTATTCAAATGGCACCTGACGATCCAATTCTTGGTTTATCAGAAATTTATGATGCCGATGAACGAAAAAATAAAATTAATCTCGGAATAGGAGTATATATCGATAAAACAAAAAATACTCCTGTTTTAACTAGCGTCAAGCAAGCTGAAGAATGGTTGTTAAAACATGAAATTAGCAAAAATTACCTCAATATAGAAGGTCTACATTCTTTCAATACTGCGACTCAAAATTTACTATTTGGCAGCAATGCTAATTCTATTGTTTCGGAAAAACGCATGCGAACTGTTCAAACTCCAGGAGGTACTGGAGCGTTACGTATTGCAGCAGAATTTATAGTAAAAAATACTAAATCTAAACGCATATGGATTAGCTCTCCTACTTGGATCAATCATAGAAATATTTTCCTGGCTGCAGGATTATCAGTATATACTTATCCTTATTATAATAATATAAATCATTCACTAAATTTTGATGAATTATATTCAAGTTTGCAAGACGTTCAACCTAATGATGTCGTATTGTTTCATTGTTGCTGCCATAATCCTACAGGTATTGATCCTAATACCGAACAATGGAGTATTCTATCAGAATTATCAGAAAAACAACAATGGCTACCTTTATTTGATCTAGCTTACCAAGGATTCTCTCATGGTTTAAAGGAAGATCTCGAAGGTTTATATATTTTCTGTAAAAAAAACCCGGAATTAATAGTATGTAATTCTTATTCAAAAAACTTCGGATTATACAACGAACGAATAGGAGCGTGCACTGTAATTACTAATAATAATGATGATGCAGAACGAGCATTAAGTCAATTACGGGTTATTATTCGTGGTAATTATTCTAATCCACCAGCTCATGGAGCATCCATTGTGTCTTTGATATTAAATAACAAAATTTTACGGTCTACATGGGAATCAGAGCTAAAAAATATGAGAGAACACATCAAACACATGAGAAAATTACTTGCGAATACTTTACAAACTCACGACAAAAATAAAGATTTCAGTTTTATCAAACGACAATGTGGTATGTTCTCTTTTATAGGACTGAAAGAAAATCAAGTAATTAGACTAAGAGAACAATTTGGTATTTATCTGGTAGGCGCTGGTAGAATTAATTTATCCGGTTTATCAGAAGATAATATCGATTATGTAAGCAAAGCTATCATTAAAACTTATAAAAAAGCGATTAACTCACCATCCTAATTTTATTTTTTAGGATAATTAGAGAAGGTTTAATAATCTTCATACAAATATGAAGATGCAATTAAAAATTACACAACACCTCAACACAAACATGTATAATCTAGAGTCCTGTTTGTCATAATTGTAGACGCTTTCTCTAATCCTAATGAATGAGTTATAAATTTCGCACTATGATGATGCCACATAATTATTATTTTTACGCTCATAACCCAGAGTGGAAGTACTTCCATGTCCCGGTAAAAAAAGAATATCGTCTCCCAATGGGAACAATTTAGTCTTAATAGAATTAATTAACATTGTAATACTTCCTCCGGGCAAATCCGTGCGACCAACACTTTTTTTAAATAACACATCTCCCATCACCATAAATTTTCGTACTTTATTCCAATACACTACGTGCCCAGGGGAATGTCCTGGACAATGTAATATATCAAAAACTTCGTGTCCTACTCGCACTATATCACCATCTTCTAACCAAACGTCTGGAATAACCGAATTAGGAGTAGTATTTTTAAAGAAATCTATAATACTTAAATCCAACATTCTGTATTGAATAGATAAATCATCTAACAACGATTGATCAGCTTTATTTGGACCTATTATTGGGATTTTATAATATTGTTGTAATTCCATAGCACTACCGACATGGTCAAAGTGACCATGGGTTAATAAAATTTTATTTATTTTTACTCCTAATCTATCTATTTCTGATCGTAGTTTATCACTGTCTCCCCCAGGATCTACTAACGCTGCTTCATGTGTTGCTTCGCACCAAATTATTGAACAATTTTGATGAAAAGGAGTGACCGGTACAATACTATATCGCATATTTATCTCATAATTATGTGCATCTGGTTCTAAAAATTAATAATGTTTTAATATTTGTATTTACATACAAATCTACCATGTAGATTCATACTTTTAAAAATAATTACACTATAAAAATTACATATTAGATTATAAAATAAAACAATAATTATAAGAGAACACATATATTCGTTAATAACCCAATAACTAAAACGAATGATCTTAAATATATATTTAAGCACATATAATTATTGAATACAATTTCAACTTTAAAATATTCAAAAATAACAACTACACTCTACATATACTCACTAAGTATATGAATCATTCTGCATCATCTATGTTGGACGCGATATTAAATCCACCATCAACATAAATTATTTCACCGGTAATACCAGATGATAAATCAGAACATAGAAATACAGCAACGTTTCCAATTTCTTCAATAGAAATATTGCGACGAACAGGCGATTTTCTTTGATAACATAATAACATCTTTTTAAAATTTTTAATACCAGAAGACGCCAAAGTACGAACAGGCCCACAAGAAATCGCATTGACACGAATACCTTTTGGTCCCATGGCATTAGCCATATAACGAGTATTCGCTTCCAATGAAGCCTTAGCTAATCCCATTACATTATAATGAGGTGTAGCACGCATGGCACCTAAATAAGTCAATGTTACTAAGGATGCGGTATTATTAAGCATATTCCTACATGCTTTAGCTATACCTACAAAACTATAAGAACTAATAACATGAGACAATATAAAACCTTCACGAGTAACAGTATCTATGTAATCACCTTGTAATTGATCAGTAGGAGCAAATGCTATCGCATGTACAAATCCATCGAAAGTTAACCACTTTTTTCTTAACTCAACAAACAATTTATGTATGCAAGAATCTTCAGACACATCACATGGTAATACAATATCAGAATCAAAATTTTTAGATATATTTTGCATTCTCAATTTTAATTTATCAATATGATAAGTAAAAGCTAATTCCGCACCTTCTCTATGTAAAGCCTGAGCTATGCCATAAGCTATAGATCTATTATTAGTTATGCCGGTAACTAAAATTCGCTTATTACTAAGCAATGCCATACTTATATCCCCAAAATACACGTTTATGTAATAAAAAATAATAATACATTAAGCGTTCAACATTAATTATAACGAATACTATTATATATTTACAAACTTCTATTATTGCTGCAAGATTGTTACTTAATATTAATTGTATAAATTATCACCAATAAATTTGTAGTAAAATGGCTACTACTATCATAACAAACAATACCTACAAAATATAGTTACATTGTGAACCAACAATCTACAATTGCCATATCGTAAAAATGAATATAAACTTCAACTATAATAAATTATGATCAGCGTCATCACCTCATTCTACTTTACGATAACCAATCAATAAATATGGAGTATTAAAAAAATTTATTATTATTATAATATATATTATATTTTAATTAACAACACACTATTTACTTCTATTCAATAACTACAATTATTTAAAAAATAAATATTCATCAAACAATTTATCAAAATAATTACTACTGAATCTTCATGTCAAAAATTTTAAAATATTCTAATTTTTATAGCTCAATATATTTATCAAAATTTTATTAATTATATTGTTATAAATTCTCAATAAATTTAACCTATTTATTAACATATCTTAGAGATATCAATTCTGAAATGAACTAGGCTTGTATAATCCCTTTAAACAAGCTACATAATAAAATATCATACTACCACATGTACGTTTTTAAAATAATCATTTTATTACGTAATTACATACCCAGCAGCACTAAGCATTAATAGTGGTTATGTAATCATTATTGTATAACACTAAATTTGAAGAAATTATATCGATTAGATATATGTGCGACTGCTCCTTCATTACTGCGTAAAATGTAGAATAAATTACTTAAAAATAAATCTTAATTCCTTTAACTTATGATTCCATAAAAGATGATATTAAATTTTAATAAAATAATTTTATTTGTACTAAAAATATATTAGATCATACTGTAATTCCATCCTCTTTTAACAATAAATATTAAAATAATAATCAAAAAAAATATTAACTAATTTTATTAATTATTCACTAATTTTATATCAAAAAAATACAAAATATATGATGTTTTGTCTATGCACATGCACATTTATTTTTTTCATTGTAATAAATCATTAAATATCAAATGTTTATTTGTGCTCGTAATTACAAAACACATACAAAAAAATAAATACCATTTATGTATAAAATTATTATATTTTTAAAAATTTACATAAATATTCATAAATTTTATTAAATACATTATACTTGCTGTAGTTATAAAACTAAAACATATGGATATTGAAAATAGTAAATACAAGTTGTAATTATTTAAATTTAATACCACCTTTTTATATAGTTTTAATAAAACTCGCTAAAATAAAAAATATTAATAAATATTATTTGTAACATACATAACACATCTTATAGTTATAATAACAAGCTTAAACAATTATGCTTATAACAATACTGTTGAATACATATTCAATATTTAATTATTAATTAACGAAGTTATTTTGTACTATACAACATAATACGAATGTTTAAATATATAACATATTTTACACTTCAACACTATTATTAAAAAACTAGCAATTCTTTAATAAAAAATAAACATTCTTGATGACATCTTTAGAGAGGCAATAACATGCGACTTAGACGGGTGACAGAAGCAAGATTACCAACACTTTGGGGTAATTTTTTAGTCGTAGGATTTGAAGAAAATTTAACTGGAAATAATCACGTTGCATTAATATATGGAAATATTACTGGATCAGATTCCGTATTAACTCGAATACATTCTGAATGTTTAACAGGCGATGCTTTATTTAGTTCACGTTGCGATTGCGGATTTCAACTAAAAACTGCATTACATTGCATCACAGAAGAGAAATGCGGTATTTTAATCTATCACCGTCAAGAAGGACGCAACATTGGATTACTAAATAAAATTCGCGCTTATGCACTACAGGATAGTGGAGCTGATACAGTAGAAGCAAACCAATGTTTAGGTTTTGCTCCCGACGAAAGAGACTTCACTATTTGTGCAGATATTTTAAAGTTATTACATGTAAAAAAAATACGCATTTTAACCAACAACCCAAAAAAAGTAGAAATCCTAAATAAATCATGTATTGACATAACAGAAAGAGTTCCTCTAATAGTAGGAAGAAATCCAGAAAACTCCAGATATTTGGATACCAAAGCATCTAAATTAGGACATTTATTTTTATAACTATCATAAAAAAATATAAACATTATAACTACAAAATTTAAAAATGTTTTGTTATATGAAAACTTCATTAGCTACTTCTGTGTACAAAATAAACAATATGTATACTCTATCATACCGAACTAAATTTTTATCTTCTTCAAAGAATAAAAATAATGATTTTAAATATCGACATCTAATTTAAATCGTATAAATACAAAACTTCAGCAATTTAACCTATATAAAATCCATCAAAATTTTTCATAAGTTATATCTTTAAAAAATTATTCTTATTTGTGCTTTATAAAAGAACCACGCTTTAATCATCAAGTTATTTTAAATAAAAATAGTTCAAATAAATGATACATCACTAATCCACTATCCTTTAATTCAATTAATTTTAATATACACTAATTTATTACAAAAGCCCCATACTATAAAAATATAAAAAATATTTTTACACATCATATCTTTCTTTAATTTAAATAAAAACTATCACTCTTAAAATCCGTTACACAATCCATGAACACATAACTTTTTATTTTTATTATATTGAACGAATCCCTTCAACAACATTTTCATTTATTTACATCTAACTATTTCAAAACTCAAAAAATATAATATTTTCCATATATACACAAAATATGTCATCTTTCTATTAATAACCTTATTCAAATCATATCCTCAATATACATATATTATAACTATAACCCACCTACTATTTTACATAAATTACATATCCGCATATTTATCGATATTATTAAATTTACTTAAATTTTTTTTTAAAGACTCAAAAATATACTTAAAAAACAATTTCTGACCTAAATAATTAATCATTTATAAAACACAAGAAGGTTTAGTATTACTATAATACACATCAATTATAATATACTGCATTATATAAATATATTTAATAATATTACCATTACATAAAATTCTCTATTCTTCCCTGAAGAATACAAACAACATTTAACTACTAATTAATCATCACTAAAACCACTGCATACATCCTATTCTGATATACGCGATATAATCATAATTATTACATACAATAAAACTATATAGAATACATAATGCTGAAAGTTTCAAATAATTTACTTATTATTAATGATTTTATTCTAAAATAGATCAAGTCATAGTCACAAAACTCTACAAATATAAATCTATAAAAATTGTTTCAAAATAAAACATTTATTAACACTTATTCAATAAGCAATGCACAACGAAACATTATCAAAATTTGATTTAAAAATATTTAATTTCATATGATCACAATAATGCACACTTACATTAAAGTTTGGCGTACCAAACTATTTCTAAGTATCATCTATCACCAACTCAGTTTAAAACTCATCTATAAATAATATGTGCATTATAATACATTCTTAAACTTAATCATTTTGAGTTGTAATATCTAAATTTTTATTCACATCATTTTAATGTAATTGAGTCCTGATTACGGTACGTAAATCATTATGATCATTTTCAATGAAAATTTCATTCACACTAAAAATTAGAATAATTTATTTTTAAACAATATTAAATATACACAACTACTATCATCATTGCTAAATATAATTAAAAATCAATATGTTTACAGTATACTACTAGATTTAATCCCCACATGTAAATAACTCACCAAGCAATTAAAAATATTTTTATTAATGAGCTTTATTTTCAATAATTTCAGTAAACATCGTCACAACTTCCATTCATCACTGTTTTATAGATCCAATTCAAAATAATTCATACTATCAATCTAAATAAAAATAATAACATTTCAAGTATTGAGAAATGATCCTTTTATAAATACCATAATTATTATTCATGTTGATAATATAAGCAGCTTATCAATCAGAAAAATTTAGTTAATTATATTAACATAAATAAAATCATACAAAATCATCACTTTAATCTTCTTCATTACACATGAAGTCTCTCAAAAAGGAATTCATTATATTATACCCTCACACATTAATACATCCATAATACATCTAATCAATGTATTGAAATGCAATTTAAAGATTTACACATTATTCAAATAATAAAAAAATTTCATATATACCATCATGAAATAAATATCAAAAACGATTAAATTAAAATATTATATATAGAATGTTTATTCTAAACTTTGTACACTCATGTTAATTCGATAAATTACTCTATTAAATAGCATTCAATTACACAATATATTTATCTTAACGTTATTGAAATTAATTATTACATCAACACAATCAACCAAATACAACAATTTCTACCCAAATTTATCATGTTTGTAAAATGATACAATCATCCATATATATATATATATTTGCGTATATGTTTCCTCATATATAAATATACACTTAATAAATATCATTTCAGTACATTTATTTAAATTGTATTTATAGTTGATGACATAATTAACACCTTTACAAAAAAACCATTAAAATCTATAAAAACTAATAATATATATATGTTTTCATTATAATTCAGTGTAATTTTATATTTATCGTAATAATTATAATTTTAATAAAAAACTATACATTTGATACTCACAACAATAATAGACAATTTTTTATCTATTAAGTTGTCTATCTGTAATATTACCATATTCAATTAAAAATATTTTTACTATTAATAACAGTAACTGCTATTTGACATTTTAAAAAACAATAGTATTATCAATGTTATTGATATTTATATATCTATAAAAAACATAAAAATCACATCGAGATAAAATTGAATGTTCTCTTATTAATACCGTTTCTAGTAATTAAGCGATTATTTAAAAAAGTTACTATACTTAAATAAAAATGTTTCAATTAGACCATTAATATAAATGAGCTGTTTGATAAATAAATCACTGAAAAAATTTAAAAAATAATGAGATATCAAAAAAATCGAATGCAATGTCTAAATATTCAAGTACGCTACCACTCTAATTCTTCAGAAGTTTTTAATCAATTATGCAATAAACGCAATTCGACATTATTATTAGAATCATCAGAAATCAATAAAAAACACAACATAGAAAGTATGATGATTATTGATAGTGCATTACGTATTACCGCCTATGGTACAACCGTTACTGTACAAGCTTTGACTAAAAATGGAGCAAGCTTGCTCCCATTACTAGCACAAACATTACCTACAAAAGTACAAATTTATAAAACTTTTGACAGAATTAAATTTATATTTCCTATAATACAAACAATGATTGATGAAGATACACGTCTACGATCAATTTCAATATTTGACTGTTTACGCTCATTGTTGAAAATAATACAACCTCTTCCAAATACCCCCAAAGCTATATTTTTAGGGGGTTTGTTTTCTTATGATTTAATATCTTGTTTTGAATCGTTTCCTCAATTAATCAATACTTATACATGCCCAGACTACTGTTTCTATTTATCTGAAACATTATTGGTGTTTGATCATCAAAAATATACTGCTTCCTTACAAAGCACCTTATTTAGCTCAAATACCTTAGAAAAAAACCGATTGAAAACTAGAATGAACCAATTAAAAACTCAAATTAGTCAAACACCTCAGTCTATTCCTTACAAAAAACTACACAACATGAGATTACACTGTGATCCGAATGACGAAAAATATAAACGAGTTATACGTAAAATACAAAGATCTATCCGTCAAGGAGAAATATTACAAGCTGTTCCTTCACGGCGATTCTTCCTTCCATGTCCTTCACCATTAGCAGCATACCATGTATTGAAAACTAATAATCCTAGTCCCTATATGTTTTTTATGCAGGACATAACATTTACACTTTTCGGGGCTTCTCCAGAAAGTTCTCTAAAATACAACGCAGATACTCGACAAATTGAAATTTACCCCATCGCTGGCACGCGATCTAGAACTTATCATACTGACGGATCATTAGATATAGATTCAGATAACCGTATAGAATTAGAAATGCGTCTAAATCATAAAGAACTATCAGAACATCTCATGTTAGTAGATTTAGCCAGAAATGATTTGGCACGTGTTTGTAAAGCAGGTACCCGTTATGTAGCTGATTTATTAAAAGTAGACAGATACTCTTTTGTTATGCATTTAGTATCTAGAGTAGTAGGAGAATTGCGTAATGATCTTGATATACTACATGCCTATCGCGCATGTATGAATATGGGAACATTAACTGGAGCTCCTAAAATCAGAGCTATGCAGCTGATTTATGAAGTAGAAGGTACTCGACGCAATACTTACGGGGGCGCGATTGGATATTTAACTGGTTCTGGAAATTTAGATACATGCATCATCATCCGATCAGCTTATGTTACCAATCAAATAGCGACAGTACAAGCAGGTGCCGGTATAGTAATAGATTCTATACCTCAATTAGAAGTCGAAGAAAGCCGTAACAAAGCACGTGCTGTTTTACATGCCATCTCTACAGCACATGGCTCTGAGGAATTATTTTGACAATGGCTGACATAATATTATTGGATAACATTGATTCATTTACGTATAATTTAGTAGATCAGTTACGTAATAACGGACATCAAGTATTGATATATACCAATC
This sequence comes from Blochmannia endosymbiont of Camponotus sp. C-046, assembly GCF_023585865.1. Lineage (NCBI taxonomy): Bacteria > Pseudomonadati > Pseudomonadota > Gammaproteobacteria > Enterobacterales > Enterobacteriaceae > Candidatus Blochmanniella > Blochmannia endosymbiont of Camponotus sp. C-046. The sequence goes on along the minus strand of NZ_CP097752.1, from coordinate 150,433 downwards.
AACTACCAGCATCAATAATAATTGATAAACTATCAGATATGATAGACCCAATTTTAATATTGTCCCCAGGCCCTGGATCTCCTAGTACAGCTGGATGCATGATACAATTAATAACACGATTACACAGAAAAATTCCAATAATCGGAATTTGTCTAGGACATCAAGCCATTGTAGAGTTTTATGGAGGACATATATCGCAATCAAAAAAAATTTTTCATGGAAAATCTTCTTTGATATACCATGACAATTTAGCTATGTTTTCTAATATACCAAACCCTTTTTTAGTAGGACGATACCATTCATTAATAGGTAATTGCATACCAAATAATTTAAAAATTAATGCTTATTACAACAAACACACGGTAATGGCAGTACGTAATGACTTTGATCGGATTTGTGGGTTTCAATTTCATCCCGAATCTATTCTAACTACTCACGGAACGCAACTTATTCAACAAACTATCGCATGGGCAATGTGTTTATATAATGAAAAAAAATAATATACAAGACATTTTACATACTTTATATCAAGGTAAAAATATTACCCAAGAACAAAGTGAAACATTATTATATTGCATAATAAAAGAAAAATTATCTTCAATACAGATTGCATCGGCGCTGATTAGTATGAAAATACGCGGAGAGACTTTTGAAGAAATTATAGGCGCTGTAAATGTATTATTAACTCATTCTAAACCTTTTCCTCGTATAAATAGCTTGTTTGCAGACATTACAGGTACCGGAGGAGACAATAGTAATACTATTAATATTTCTACAACTAGCGCTATTGTAGCCTCAACTTGTGGCGCCAAAATCATTAAACACGGCAATTCCAGTATATCTAGTCTAATAGGATCAATGGATTTACTAGGAAAATATTATTTACATATAGATAATACTCCAGAAAAATCATATCAAAAATTTAATGAATTAGGTATATGTTTTTTATATGCCCCACAATACTATGAAGTACTACACCGCATAATGCCCATACGCAAGCAATTAAAAATTCCTACGTTATTTAATATAGTAGGGCCATTGATCAATCCATCCAAACCTCCATTAACTCTCATTGGCGTATACAAAAAAGAATTATTATCGCCTATAATCCGAATATTGCAGTTGCTTAAATATAATCACGCGATAGTAGTACATTGCGGAGGGATTGATGAGGTAGGATTACACTCTTCTACTCATGTAGCAGAACTATACAACGATATCATCAGCAATTATGTTTTAACAGCGTCAGATTTTGGATTAAACTCTTATCCGATAGAAACATTACGTTGTTATTCAAAAAAACAAGCCCACGAATACATGATCAATACATTAAAAGGAAAAGGAGAACCTGCTCATTCTGCTGTAATAGCAGCCAATGTAGCATTATTATTAAAATTATTTGGGCATAACAATTTACATGCTAATACACAACTAGCTTTAGAAAAAATGCATCATGGTATACCTTACGCTCGCTTAACTTCTTTATCAGACAACTAAGATACAAAATCATGCAATACACAATACTTGATAAAATTCTGTCATATAAAAAAATATGGATAGCTAATCAAGAAAAGCAGCATTCGTTACATATTTTAAAAACCAAAACACAATTAAGCAATCGTGATTTTTATAGCGCTATGTCCAACAACAAACGTCAAACAATATTTATATTAGAATGTAAAAAAGCGTCTCCTTCTAAAGGTATTATTTGTAATAATTTTGATCCTGTTAAAATAGCGCAAACTTATAAAAATTACTCCTCAGTGATCTCGATATTAACTGATGATAAATACTTTCATGGAAATTTTGATATTTTACACCAAGTAAGCGATATCGTAGAACAACCAATATTATGTAAAGACTTCTTTATTTCAGAATGGCAAATTTATTTTGCACGTTTACATAAAGCTGATGCCATTTTACTAATACTATCAATTCTAGATGATACAACTTATCAAAAATTGGTCAAAATAGCTCACACACTATGTATGGGAGTTTTAACAGAAATCTCAAACGCAGATGAATTAAAACGTGCTAAATATTTAGGAGCGAAAGTAATCGGTATAAATAATCGCAATCTGCATGATTTTTCTGTTGATTTAAATCGTACTATTACTCTAAGCAAAGATATACCTAATACAATCACTGTAATCAGCGAGTCTGGTATTAACAATTATTGTCATATAAGAAAACTTAGACAATATGTCAACGGATTTTTAATAGGCACAATATTAATGTCTCAACCAAATCTTAATGTAGCCATTAAAAAATTAATTTTAGGAGAAAATAAAATATGTGGACTTACTCGAGTGAGAGACGCTTATATTACATATAAATCAGGAGCAATATACGGAGGTTTAATTTTTGTTCCCACTTCATCTCGCTGCATAAATATCATAACTGCAAAACGTATTGTTTCTCACGTACAACATTTAAGTTATGTTGGTGTATTTTGTAACGCTACAATTTCTTATGTTGTTAACATAGCTAACATATTGAAATTAGCAGCGGTTCAGCTCCACGGCATAGAAAACCAAGATTACATTAATATTTTACGGACACAGTTGCCCATGCAATGTCGTATATGGAAAAGTATTAACATGAGGCACCACAACAGGCCATTGTCAAGGTATAATATATTGAACGTAGACCGCTATTTAGCAGACAATGGAGGAGGTAGCGGCAAAACTTTCGATTGGTCACTACTATCTAATATGCGATTAGATAAAGTAATTTTAGCAGGAGGATTAACAATAAACAATTGCGATAAAGCGGCACGCATAGGCTGTATAGGTTTAGATTTTAATTCTGGTGTTGAAATTAAACCAGGCATTAAAAATCACCGGAAACTTATCAAAATCTTCCAAATAATCAAGTCTTATTAAGGAACATACATTTCGAATAATTAAAAATAAAATAATCAATATGATAAAACTAAAATCCTATTTTGGAGAATTTGGAGGTATGTATGTACCTCAAATTCTAATGCCAGCCCTAAATCAATTAGAAGAAGCGTTTATATCAGCTCAAGATGATGCTCTTTTCCAAAAAGAACTTAAATATCTTCTAAATCACTACGCCGGGCGACCCACTCCTCTAACATTATGCAGAAATTTAACAAAAGGAACTCGAACGAAACTATATTTAAAGCGAGAAGACTTATTACATGGAGGATCTCACAAAACCAACCAAGTATTAGGACAAGCTTTACTAGCAAAACGTATGTCTAAAACAGAAATAATCTCTGAAACTGGTGCTGGACAACATGGAGTGGCTGTTTCCATTGCAGCATCTCTGTTAGGGTTAAAATGTCGTATTTATATGGGATCCAAAGATATAAAACGTCAAAAACTCAATGTTTTACGCATGCAGTTAATGGGTACTCAAGTTATTCCAGTATATCATGGTTCTGAAACCTTAAAAGATGCTTGTAACGAGGCTATGCGTGAATGGTCGAAAACTTATGAATACACTCATTATATGCTTGGTACAGCTGCTGGCCCCCATCCTTTTCCTACAATCGTTAGAGAATTTCAACGTATCATCGGCAAAGAAACATACAAACAAATACAAAAATATGAACAATGCTTACCAGATGCAATTATTGCTTGCGTAGGAGGAGGATCTAATGCTATTGGTATATTTTCCGATTTTATTGACATACCATCAGTGCAGTTATTGGGAGTAGAAGCTGGAGGATTAGGTGTAGATACTAAATATCATGGGGCTGCTCTACAACATGGAAGTACAGGAATTTATTTTGGTATGAAAACTTCAATCTTACAATCTGCAGAAGGACAAATAAAAAACTCTTATTCTGTTTCCGCTGGTCTTGATTTCCCATCTGTTGGACCAGAACATGTTTACCTCAAAAATATTGGTCGAGTAAAGTACGTATCTGTTAATGATATAGAAGCCATAACAGCTTTTAAGAAACTATCTATTCATGAAGGAATTATACCGGCTCTAGAATCTGCGCATGCTTTAGCTCACGCATTAAAAATAATTCAAAAACAACCAAATAAATCACAAATTTTAATAGTCAACTTGTCAGGACGTGGAGATAAAGACATTTCTACAGTTTATGATGCATTGCAATTACAAAAAGAAAGAGATACATCAGAATGAATCGTTATCAAAAATTATTTACACACCTAAATCAAAAAAAATCAGGAGCATTTGTTCCTTTTATTACTATAGGATATCCCGATCCTATTTCTTTTACACACATCATAGATATATTAGTTTCATCAGGCTCCGATGCATTAGAATTAGGAATACCATTTTCTGATCCTATATCAGATGGCCCTATGATACAAAAGAGCATGGAACGTGCTTTTAAATCAGGGATGAATTTGGAACGTTGTATGACGATGCTATACAATATTCGTAATAAATATCCAAATTTACCCATCGGTATACTAATCTATGCAAATTTAATTTTTAAAAATGGAATAGATAAATTCTATTCATATTGTGCAAATATAGATATAGATTCCATATTAATTCCTGATCTTCCTGTAGAAGAAAGCCTACCGTTTTATAGTTCTGCTGTGCAACACAAAATAGCCCATATCTTCATTTGTCCACCTAATGCTACCGAAGAATTAATTCATAATATTACTACTTTCGGACATGGATATATCTATTTATTATCTCGCCCCGGAGTAACTGGAATAGATATTAATACAACAAAAATCAATAACGCTATATTATATAATATGATTCAGTGTATCCAAAAACAAAAAAAAAATTTACCTATACTACAAGGTTTTGGAATACACACACCACTTCAAGCTCAAGAATCGTTATTGTTAGGAACTTCTGGGATCATCACCGGTTCTAAAATTGCAAAAATTATCGAAGAAAATATATCTGATATAGTACTAGCGTTTAATAAAATAGAAAGATTAGTACGTCTTATGAAAAAATCCATGCATTTCAATATAAATTTAAATTAATAAATAAATGTATTACTTCCATTCTTATTTTGAAAAAACAACTAAATAATTATATATTACAATCCTCAAATTAACATGTAAATCCTTATAAAACTTCTAAAATAGATTATTTTAAACTTGATATCACATTAACATATGTGTAAAATGTTATTATAACGTGTTTAATTTCCCATTAAAACACATTAAACTTATAAACAGACACCTAGATACAATTTCACCACATTGATGCAGAAACATTCAGATTGTTATAAATTAACGATATCATTTATCAGAAAATTACCAATTACAAGTATTCCCGAATAATATGATGAACCATTAACTATTTGTAGAATCATATTATGTTCTGTTTAAAATTAAATAATTTGATTAAATTGCATACATTCGATTTTAAGGAAATATGGTTTTCATTTTCAAAAATATTTTTATAAAAATTATGATAATCAAATGGTCTTAAAATATATTCTGTGTGTATTCTCAATTATTATATATTAACATTACAATATTAATATTAGTTATGACATTCATTATTTAAACTAGCCTAAATTATTCTTTCTTACCAAAAAGAAGATCTCATATTTACTATCACTGTATTGATATGAACTTATAAGCTATAATCCAGGAAATATCATCAAATCAACGGTATATTTTATTAAAATTATCTGTCTCTAAAAGTATTTCTAAGCTGATAAGTGGTAACTTTTTATTAGGAAGTATATTAACTACGTTGTATGTTTTATCCACCACCAATAAAACAATCAATCTTATAATACAATAAATATCATTAATTCAACAATACCAGAATTTCCAAAATTATTACTATTCATTTCTTACACTACATTGTGCATACGGTTGAACTTAATAATAACACGATTCTGACTACACCGCTATCTATTATAATCAGTTATAACTCCGGTTATTATCATCACTCATAATATATCCATTATGGAACTGTCCGACTAAGCATAAAAATCAGCTACTGTAACATCCATTTAATCACGCCACCAATATTTATTATAATTGCTTAATAAAAACTACATTCATACTAATACTAATGCATTATTTCCATTCTTGAATCTTCATTGTTAAAATTGTAACAAGTAGCACGAACAAAAATATTAGCTACAATTATTTTAATTCATTAATACCGCTTACACATGATTATCAAAACAATATGAAGTTATTAATTTTTAAAAACATTTTATGTACACTGAAAATAATGAATACGACATCAACACCTATGTATATTATAACGTAAAATAACAACTATTCGATTAATCAAACACATTACTTACATAACATAACCATATATCATACTAATTCCCAAATATTTTTACAGCATTTAAACAAAATTTAAAAGTAATAATTAATTTTTTTTCTGGCCTATCACGCTCATATACCCAACGACGCATAGCTGATCTAATACTTTCTTCAAAAATACCAGGCGGTACAGCTGATAATATATGTATATTCTCAACTCTACCTTTAGTATTCACATCGTATTGTACAGTAATTTTTCCTGCTATATTTAATATTCTCGCTCTATTGGGATATTCAGGATACACACGATTAATTATGCAAGAAGATATATACGTCCGATCATAATTTTTTTGAGACAAATTCAAAGAATGCATTAGTGTAGAATCCTCAATATTAACATTGTTTTTTTTAATCAAATGAAAATTTGAATTAGTATTTGATTTATGTTGAGAACTATCTACAATTTTATTTTTTGAATACATCATAGCTCTTGGATTTTGCTGGTTACGATATGGTTCAAATTTTTTCGACACATGATTTTTTTCTAACGATTCATGAAAAAGCTGATTAGATTGCAGTAATGACAATGTAATTATTTGAGATCTTTGGGTGTAAGTTGAAGTATTAACAAAATGACAATAACGATTTAATAATACATATATTACCAATACGTGCATTACACATGACAAAAAACAACAAAAATAAAGCGATATATACAGTTTACACCAAATCTGTTGATACAGATCAATAATCAAATTTTTTATTTGTTTAAAAAACATCATGTTTCATTATGATGTGCATTTTACATTTTTATATTAAAAATTATTATTATTATTCAAATCAATCTTCTTAACACTTTAAGTGCGTAACAGAAATATACAACATATCAAGATATATGACATATAAGAAGTTTTATGCGATACGAAACACATTTATGTGTATCATATATGTTTTCTTTATTTATATTGCATATATTGAAAATATTAGTACACACAAACATTCAATTTAAATTTCATTCAAAATAACTAACATAATTCATTCACATAATCATTCTTATACTTTCTCATACATATTTCAAAAAACATTAAAAATACGTAATTACAGCATCAATCAAACAATTTAAAAACATTCTCTTCAACCAAATAGCAAATACGTGAATTACATTATAAAATATTAATGCATCAATTCTAATTGGGTAATATTACACAATTTAAATATACACATACATCATGTTTTTGATGATTTCTTTTATTATTTAGATATTAATAATCAATATATATATATGTATGCATGAAACAATAATTACTAATTATATAATAAAATGTATAAATTATTTATTTCCTAATAAACATAAGAAATGACCTCAATTATCGTATACTATTTATAATATAAAACATTATAATAATAATAATAAAATTTATATTATTAAATAATGATGAATATCAATGAATATATTTTACTAATCAATACTTGATCATTACATATCTACATCTTTTATGCGATTATAAAATTTTGTCATAAAATAAATATTCAATAATAATCTATAATCTTTGTTTAAAGTATCCCATAAACATCTCAAAGGATTTTATGTAAATCATGATTGCGATTCATGCTATATTTAATTGTATTTTCTTGTGCAGTTATTGGTTATTAATCGTACTAGTTACATTTCGAGTTTTAATAAAACGCCGAGCAGTACCATCGTCTATGGCATGGCTATTAGTAATTTATATTTTACCTTTAATAGGTATCATTACATATCTATTATTTGGAGAATCTAACCTTGGTAAACCACGCTCTACTAGAAGTAAAATAGCATGGTCATCTACTATGCGTCGCATACAAATACTAAAAACCTACAAACATATATTTTCCACTGAACACAGCTTAATTGCTTCTTCATTATTTAAGCTTTGCGAACATCGTCAAGGAATAGGCGCTCTAAGAGGTAATCAAATACAATTATTTAAAAAAACTGACGATACTATCGTATCTTTAATTAAAGATATTGAATTAGCTCAACACAGCATTGATATGATATTTTATATTTGGGAATCTGGGGGGTTAGTAGATCATGTTATAAAAAAATTAATTATAGCAGCTAAAAGAGGTATTCGATGTCGAATTATATTAGATTCAGCTGGATGTACTAATTTTTTCAGTAGCTCATATCCTAATATAATGCGCCAAGCTGGGGTTAATATTGTAGAAGCACTACATATCAATTTGTTACGTATATTTCTACGCCGTATGGATTTGCGACAACACCGAAAAATGATATTAATTGATGACCATATTGCTTATACTGGCAGTATGAATATGGTAGACCCACAGTTGTTTAAAAAAAATATAGGGATTGGACAATGGGTCGACATTATGGTACGTATAGATGGTCCTGCAGCTTCTGCCATGAGCATAATATTTTCTTCTGATTGGGAAATTGAAACAGGACAACATGTATTATTCCCATTATTATTTAACGCTCACATAGTAACAGCGCATAAACTAATACCAACAGGACACACTATTCAAATTATTCCCTCTGGCCCAGGATGTCCAGAAGGAATAATTCATCAAGTATTGTTAATATCATTATATGAAGCGCGTAAAAAACTTATCATTACCACTCCATACTTAGTACCTAGCGACGATTTATTACATGCCATTTGTACAGCAGCACAACGGGGAGTAGAAGTACATATCATTATTCCTCAAAATAACGATTCTGTATTAGTAAACTGGGCTAGTAGAGCATTTTTTAGTGAATTATTGAAAGCCGGGGTTTTAATACATCAGTTCCAAAATGGATTACTACACGTAAAAAGTGTATTAGTCGATCAACAATTAAGTCTCATAGGAACCGTTAACCTAGATACACGCAGTTTATGGTTAAACTTTGAAATAACTTTAGTTATTGATAGTAAAGATTTTAGTAACGAGTTAGAAAAAACACAGGAAACCTATATTGCACATTCCAAAATAATCGATCCTCAAAAATGGGCTAAACGTCCTTACTGGGAACGCATTGTTGAGCGTTTATTTTATTTCTTCAGTCCCTTATTATAAATAATTTTTTAGTTTTTAGTTTCAATAAATCACCCCCAAATAAACATAATACAACCATTCTATTCTCATGATGTAGAATACTCTAACTTCAATTAAAATATCCATAAATCCTTTTATCACAATCAAATATATACTCAAATATCAATTTGAGTTACATAAAAAAAATTCTTATACACGTTTAAAAACAAAAAATATATTCTGTATTGAATCAATTTAACTTCTGATTGAACGGTTCATAATTAAATTGAAAAATATTTTATCCGTGATTACAGTGACTTCATCAAGTGTGATTATTTGAAATATAAATTAATCCGTACTATTAATATTAATTATCCAAAGTGCAATAATATTTATATCATTTATAACTTTAATACCAAGCATGCTATATACATAAAATATATGTTATTCAAAAACAAATAAAATCGTGTATAATATCAAAAAGCTGTTATTTATTTTGGTACACATTTTGTTACAGATAACGGTGAATCTAGTTGTTCTACAAAATGTTTACGGCATACTGAAACATAATGGTTATTACCCCCAATCAGTATTTGATTTCCATCTCGCATTACTAAACCATTATTATCAATCCTGAGAACTCTATTAGCTTTTCGTCCACAATAACAAATAGTTTTTAATTCAATTAATTTATCTGCCCATGCCAATAACCATAAACTTCCTGAAAATAAATCGGCTCTAAAATCAGTACGTAATCCATAACATAACACTGGAATATTCAACACATCAACTATTTTACTTAAATCAATCACTTGATTACGATTGAGAAAATGACACTCATCCACTAACACACAATGTATTATATCCCTTTGATGTGTAGTTACTATTTGATCAAAAAAATTAGTTTTAATATTAAACGCTCTAGCGGAAGCATGCAATCCAATACGAGATTTGATTTGTTTATGTCCATTCTCTCGAGAACTCATTTCAGCAGTATATAATACAGTGTGCATTCCTCGTTCTTGATAATTATAAGAAGACTGTAATAATGCGGTAGTTTTCCCGGCATTCATTGCGGAATAATAAAAATACAATTGTGCCATACAATTAATACCCTATTCAAATCACAATATTTGAATACCAACAACATAAATATAATTTATATTTCATTATCATTTTAAACTTAAAAATTACTGAATCTATAAATTGACAAAATATTTATTTTTATATTCTAAATTAATTTTGATAAAATAAATCTTTTTATTTTATATAAGATCAACAATTTTACAATACTATATATATTTTTAATATTATTTAAATTTTATGCTCAAAATGATACTTCAGTTAAATACAACAATCTATACTTAACACAGTCTATGTATCTATGCATATAATTTAAAATTAATAAAAAGGATATTATTTATATTAAAAATATAAATAAATAAACAATTTCAATTTTAAACCGATAATACTTAAACATTAAATAATACATAAATAATTAAACTAAAATTAATTCAATATCTTTAATAAAACAATAAATTACACTTACTCAATATTTATTGACACTATATATATATAATTATCGATTAACACAAGATATAATAAGTTTATTTATAAATTAAATACCCGAGGCCTTGCAGAAAATAAATTAGCACTCTATCCTTATAATAGACTTGTTATTTATTACATTTTGAGATCAATGCGATGAACGACGCACTAAAAATTCTTAATAATATACGCACTTTACGAGCGCAAGCTAGAGCATGCACCCTTGATACCTTGGAGGAAATATTAGAAAAATTAGAAGTAGTTGTTAATGAACGCCGAGAAGAAAATAGTCAAGTTCAAGCTGAAATAGAAGAACATTCTCGAAAATTACAACAATATCGTGATATGCTCATAGCTGACGGAATAGACCCTAATGAACTATTACAACAAATGAGTTCTAATACTAAATCGTTTCATAAAAATAAACGTGCAGCTCGCCCGGCAAAGTATCAATACACTAACAAACATGGCGAAATTAAAACTTGGACCGGACAAGGACGTACTCCCTCAATTATCAAAAAAGCCATTGATGAAAAAAAGAAAAAATTAGAAGATTTTTTACTGTAATTAATAATAAATGATTAACACCTATCTACTTCATATCAAACAAAGAGTTTGAAAACATCACCAAAACTCTTTGTTTGCAATCGTCATATATAATTTATTATATATTATCGCTGTTAGCTATTATTCAAATTAATATTATAATATCCGCAATATCATTATATTTTACTTTTATAAAATATACATATATTTATATCAAACTAATAAATACATGTACATATATTTATATTATTTTATTATTTAAATACCAGATACCCATTAACTACATCATTTAATATAATCAAATTAATTTCCATTAATTTAATAATATTCATCTCTGATTTAAATATAATATTGCCTAACTAAATTATTAGTGTATTAAATTATTACATATTCCTCATGTATATAAATAAATTATATTTAATATATTTTAAAATATTTCTGTATATTTTATACATATATCCATAACATCAGATTATAACTGACAATCTATACTACTGGTTTATACTTATATTCCTTTAAAATATAAATCTTAAAAAATAATTATTATTAACATCAATTATAAAATTTAAAAATTTTAGTTAGCACAATATCATGATCACTAAACACCATTGCTTATATGAATGTTAATTATCATTTCCACATGCACTCAATGTAAAAATAATTGGATACAAACATAATACATAATTTATTTAAAATTTGATTTTTAATCAAAACGACGCAATACCCACAAACATTTACCAATAATCACATATACTCATCATGTGATACTGTTTCTTTAAAATTGTTAAAATAATTTAAAAAACAACTCTGACAGGGCATACATTTGTAATTACAGTGTGTTCACTGTATCATATTTTATTATACTAAACAATATATACCGTAAATTTTTAGTAAAATTAATTGATATTATAAGTTATCAAAATATCCCCTTGACAGGGATCATACATTGCGGATCAATCATTATGATTGATAACGTATACTAATAAAAATTAAAACTAAAATTATTATAACCATTAAAATTTCGATGATACCACTCAGTACATTCTTAAAATTTTTTTATGATTATAAATGTTACGAAATATCCTACCACTATACAAAAGAATACAAAAACACTCATTAAAACCATTAATAGCATCGACATAAAACATATTTAGAAACTATTTACAACCATAACCCTGTATATATTTATGCAATCTATAAATTTTTTTGGTCCTTCAAAATAATTCTATATGACTTCAGAAATATATTTATATATACACAAATCATTCGTATCACACATAATATCATTTAATATATCAAAATTATATAAAACACTATAAATCCCATTTGTTTACAATACTATTTCAAATACATATATAAATTATTTTTTTAACCATTTCTAAACAAATTTATAAAAAATTGATACAAATTAATTCTAAATCATCATGATATTTTCATTTCAATGATTGCTCATTGTATATAAATATTTTTTCATATAAAATCAGAATAACACCTCAAATTATTGATACATACTTTTTATAAACTAAACCAATCATCATTGTGGTCTTCAATGATTAATTCAATCAATTAAATACCCAATAATACAAATATAAAAAAACTAAAACTACAATCATTGATGTTCATAAATCAACAATCTTCTTATACTTTCCAACCATATCTAAACTTAAAGCAGCTATTCAAAAAAACAAGAAGTATTGTAACTTATTACCTCATGCCGTGTATAAAAATATCATACACAACAACCTCAAATTTTGAAGTACCAACTATTACCTTGACAGATAAATACACTGAACTAATCATTAATTATAACAAATAACATTTATTTTCATATACTATGCAATACTTATGAAGTATAATGATCAATTATTTTTGAAACTTTTCTTACACTAAACCAACAACACCTATATTTTATAATTGGAAATAAATACGGGTCTTCATCATATGAAATTTGTTTCTTTTAATATAAATGGATTACGTGCTCGTATGCATCAATTAAATACAATTATCCTGAAATTACAACCTGATGTCATTGGATTACAAGAAACTAAAGTACATGATGACTTTTTTCCTATAAAAGAAATACTAAAATATGATTATCATGTATATTATTATGGTCAAAAAAAACATTACGGTGTTGCATTATTTCTACGTCAACTTCCTTTAACTGTTATTCATGGGCTTACTAATGATAATGACTTATCCCAAAAACGAATAATCATGGCTAATATTAAAACATCAATAGGTATATTAACTATCATTAACGGTTACTTTCCTCAAGGAGAAAATAAAAATCATCCAGAAAAATTTGCGTACAAAAAAAATTTTTATAAAAGTTTTCAAAATTATATAGAACGTACCTATCAAGATCATTCATTGTTACTGATTATGGGTGATATGAATATTAGTCCTACAGATTTTGATGTTGGCATTGGCGAAAAAAATAAAAAACGTTGGCTTACGACAGGTCGATGTTCTTTCTTACCAGAAGAAAGAACATGGATCAATCGCTTAATGGATTGGGGTTTAATAGATATATATCGAAACATGCATCCTCAAAATGATGAACGTTATTCTTGGTTCAGCTATAGATCTCGTGGATTTTTCAAAAATAATGGTTTACGCATTGATTTGATATTAGCAACACGTCCTCTAGCGGTCCGTTGTAGAAATAGTGATATAAGCTATAGTATCCGTGGAATGCAACGACCATCCGATCATGCTCCAGTATGGGTAGATTTGGATATTTAATATATACTTTACGTCACACGGAAATCATTTTATATAAACCTTTAACTACTGATACGACATAATATCACTGAAAATTTTTAATTTTTACATCATATAAAATTAATAAAATCATAAAAATTATTAATTTTCATTTCATTTATACATATTATGTGATACTTAACTTGATTGAATTGTGAAGCTATAAAATTCATGTGGATTATTATATAATGTTTTTAATAATAAAATCGTTCATTCAGAATATATGGAAAACTACTTATAAAATAATTAGATATGGCATGAATACACTATATCTAATACGAACAATACTAATAAATCTATTCTTTGTAATTTTCATTATAATTAGCGTGGGAATATATTTAAATTTACGTGATCCTTCCACTGGATCATTATCACAGTACTCTGCATTAATTCTAGATATTTCTGGTACTATCGTAGATAAGCCAGTAACATACAATAAATTTCAAAAATTCAGTCAACATTTATTCAATACAAATAAATCAAATTCTAAAGAAAACTCACTATTTGATATTATCGGCATATTACGTCAAGCCAAAAATGATCCATATGTAACTGGATTAATATTGTCATTAAAAAACTTTTCTGGAAGTAACCAAGCATCATTAGAATATATTGGTAAAGCATTACATGAATTCAAAGAATCCGGTAAACTAATTTATGCAATTTCTGATTATTATAATCAATCACAGTATTTTCTCGCTAGTTATGCCAATAAAATTTATCTTACACCACATGGATTTGTAGATTTACGAGGAATTTCTACCAGCAAGTTATATTATAAATCTCTATTAGATAATTTAAAAATTAACACTCATATTTTTAGAGTAGGTACATATAAATCTGCCGTTGAACCATTTATTCAAGATCAAATGTCACATCATGTACGACATGAAGAAACAACATTGGTAAATCGTTTATGGGATCAATATTTAAAAACAATATCTACTAATCGTAACGTAACAACACAGTCAATTTTTCCAGGAATTGACAATATACTAAATGAATTACATCAAATGAAAGGAGATACTGCAGCTTATGCACTCAAAAATAAATGGATCGATGAAGTTGCATCTCATTTTGTTATAGAAAATACAATGAAAAAAATATTTGGATCTAATAAACAAGGCACTTCGTTTAATGCAATCAGCATGTATGATTACAATCTTATAGCTCCTACAAAACAAGACAACCAAATAGCAATAATATGTGTTAACGGTCCGATTGTGGATGGACCTAACATACCAGGTTCAATTGGTGGCGATACTATAGCCCATAAAATTCGCAGCGCTCGGTTTGATCCTAAAATAAAAGCAATAGTATTGCGTGTCAATAGCCCGGGAGGCAGTGTAAACGCTTCTGAATTAATTAGATTAGAACTGACAACTACTAGGGATTCTGGTAAACCAGTAATAGTTTCTATGGGTGGCGTAGCAGCATCTGGAGGGTATTGGATATCGACTCCGGCCAATGTTATTATTGCAAGTAACAGTACTATTACAGGTTCTATAGGTATATTTGGTATTATTAATACATTTGAAAAATCTCTCGACGCCATCGGCATTCATAGTGATGGAGCAAATACATCTCCTATAGCAAATATTTCAATCACTACCCCACTCCCTACTGAATATATAAACATGATGCAACTTTATGTAAATACCAGCTATCACTATTTTATTAGCACTGTAGCTGAATCTCGCCGGAAGACCACAGAAGATATTCATAAAATTGCTCAAGGCCACGTATGGCTGGGTTATGATGCAATAAAAAATGGATTAATTGACTATATAGGAGATATAGATGACGCAATAAATAAAGCGGTGGAACTAGCTCACTTACAAGAATATCAACTTAATTGGTACGAAGATAAAGTAAATTGGATAGATGTTTTAATGCAACAAACTAATAAAGTTATTCATAGTATCATTATCAAATTATTAAATCATTATATTTCATTAGATAATTTTAACAACGATAATGTAAACATAAATAACTCTAATATCCTTCAATTTGCATGGAATGATCCAAAAAATTGCTATGCTCTTGATTTAAATTATTTAGCACAATTGTAATATCATATATAATGTAAATTTTTATTTACATACTAACATAACTGTACAATGATGATTCGGTTGCAAAACGTCACATTAATAAATTTATTTGATTTCAATACCTATAAAAAAATGAACATAAAAAACATATTTATATTGTTAGATCATGATAAATTATGAAATACACGTAATTATCGAAAATTAAATATATTACGTATCAATGATGTGATAGTATTATCTATATTACTAATATTGTGTGGAATATCAAACACATCAAAAACACAAATTACTTTTAAGTTATTTAAAATAGTTATTATAAATACTTTGATATATACAAACAAAGTTTCCATACCTGCGTTTACAATTTACAATATAACACATAATTACGATTAAAACAGGAGCATGTAATATATGGCTATTAAAATAGGTATTAATGGATTCGGTAGAATTGGTCGCGTTATTTTTAGATCTGTACAAGAAAGAAAAGATGCAGATGTTGTCGCCATTAATGATTTACTCGATATTGAACATATCGCATATATGCTGAAGTATGATTCAACTCATGGACGATTTAAAGGAACAATTAATGTTCATGGTGATCATTTAATTATTAATAATAAAATTGTGCATTATACCTCAAAAAAAGATCCAAAAAACTTATATTGGAGAAATTTTAATGTTGATGTTGTTGCTGAATCTACAGGAATGTTTTTAACTGAAGAAAAAGCTAATGGACATATAGTTGCTGGAGCCCGTAAAGTAGTACTAACAGCCCCATCAAAAGATGATACCCCAATGTTTGTTATGGGAGTTAATAATCATCTCTATAACGGAGAAAAAATAATATCTAATGCATCCTGTACCACTAATTGTTTAGCTCCACTAGCTAAAGTTATCAATGACAATTTTGGAATCATTGAAGGTATAATGACTACTGTTCATGCTACCACCGCTACTCAAAAAACTGTTGATTCTCCAATGCACAATGATTGGAGAAGTGGGCGTGGTGCTTACCAAAATATTATTCCATCTTCTACCGGAGCAACACGAGCATTAGGTAAAGTTATTAAAGAATTAGATGGTAAATTAACTGGAATATCATTCCGAGTTCCCATTCCAAATGTTTCTGTTGTTGACTTTACTGTTCGTTTAGAAAAATCCGCCTCTTATAAAAATATTTGTGATGTTATTAAACACGCTGCTTATGGAAATTTGAAAGGAATTATAGGATATACTGATGAAAAAGTGGTATCCAGCGATTTTAATGGAGAAAAATTAATCTCCATTTTCGACGCGCAAGCAAGTATTGTATTAAATAATCATTTTGCTAAATTAATATCTTGGTACGATAATGAAACAGGATACTCTGACAAAGTAATTGATTTAAGTGTGTATATTACAAAATATAAATAATATTATCTAATAAATATTGCGACCGGTTGCATAATAACCTAATGGTAAAAATCAAATAAAAACAATTTAATGACTGCCTAATAAGAGGTGTTATTTTTTTCTGAATTCTCAAGCGACATCTCTTATAATATAAGTATAATAAATATCAATAAAATTGATACAATATAAGAGCTATAAAAAATTTTTTTATTATTATACATCTATGAAAATAAACCAACCAATTGTCCTTCATTAATAACACTATGGACATGAACGTTTCAAACACTATTGCCACAAATAAAATTTAAATTAAATTGTTATACTTCTATCATTGTTGATAATTGAATAATATTAGTGACATGTAAATGATGTATATCATTACCACATATATCGTTTACATAATTTTAACCATAGTAGACTATATGATATCAAATTTTACTTTGTTTTAAAAATGTTTAAATACATCAGGTTGAATTGTGTTAATTTTAGGTAATTATTTATGTTACGTTTTTTTAATATTTGTTCTAAAACTAGAAAATGTTGGATTTTATTAATATTTACCGTTGTTATTTTAGAGTTAGTAGCCTTATATTTACAACACATTGTTTTAATAAAACCTTGCGTGTTATGTATATATCAAAGATGCGCTCTATGGGGCATAGGAATTGCTGGTTTGGTTGCGACAATTGCTCCATTTACTCTTTTAAGATTTTTTGCTATCCCAATTTGGATATACAGCGCTTGGAAAGGATTAGTGTTAGCTAAAGAATATATTAACATTCAGTTGCATCCATCTCCATTCTCCATGTGTGATTTATTTGTACAATTTCCTAATTGGTTACCTTTGAATAAATGGTGGCCTTCTATGTTTGATGCTAATGGAGATTGTACTGAGTATAAATGGTACTTTTTGTCATTAGAAATATCTCAATGGATGCTTATAATTTTTGCTAGCTACTTGATAGTAGCGATACTCGTGTCTTTATCACAAATTATTGATATCCAAAAATACAACAACAAATAGAATACAAATAACATGATACCAATCTTCAAATATCAGCACATATTTTACTTTTACACATAAAACATAAAATATTATCATTAATCTTCATTGTGTAATCACTCATTAATTTTATTGCACATATACACTGAAAAATCGATATATAATCGTGCTAATCAAATTCACACATATAATATTTATCTTACATAATATTGTTTAATAAACACAAATCAAATATATGTTGTACTTAAAATAACACCTTATGAACTAATATTAGTTATCATTTATTCTTATTTTTTAAAAAATTTCGTTAATGGATATACTGTATTAACATCTAAAATTCTTAAAATCGAAAATTACATGATCAATACACCAACCTATAACATACTGATTGAGTATCCTGTCAATAGAATTGAATTAATTTATTTTAATAATTTATACAAATATACAATCACTAATATCGCACAACTTTAAATATACCATATTTACTACAACTCTAAAATATATTATACTACAGCGATTATTGGACTATTTATGATTATTAATTAATTTTTTTTATTGATTCATTATCATTTTTCCTGCTTTACTGTAGGCAGTAATAATATCTTTACACTTAAAAATAAATTATATATAAATCATAGTATGAATAATAATAAATAAACATACATTCACACAAATAATAATATCAAACATAAACATACGATACCTGTATTTAAATTATGAAAAAATTAATGTGTCCATTAGTATAAAAGGGAGTAATTTTACATTATTAGTGATGCATATCTATAGTACATGCATAGAACTGATTCGTCGATCATTGGAAGAAAAAATAGAAAAAGCTCCCTTTTTTTTATTAAAAAACACACCAATTGTTATAAACATTGGTAATCTTGATTATTGTAACAACTGGAGCGCTCTGTATCGAACAATATCCGATGCTGGATTGTTTATAATTGGGGTATGTTGTTGTCATAATAAAAAATTAAAAGAAACAATTATTCGTAGTGGAGTACCTATTCTCGCAGAAGGAAATGCTATAAAAAATAAATATTCTTCAGAATATTTATACAGCAACATTCCAATAATTGCTAAAACACAATTAATCAATACTCCAGTACGTTCTGGACAAAAAATATACGCTCGTAATCGAGATTTAATCATTATTGAAAATGTTAGCACTGGAGCTGAAATCATTGCCGACGGCAATATCCATATTTATGGTATAATGCGAGGTCGGGTATTAGCCGGAGCATCCGGTAATAAAGAATCCCAAATTTTTTGTACTCATTTATCTCCTGAACTAGTATCGATCGGAGGACGTTATTGGTTAAGCGATCAAATTCCAAAAGAATTTTTAGGTAAAGCGGTAAGACTAAGTTTAAAAAACGATATGCTTATCATTAAAAATTTATAATGTATCCTGCAATAAGGATTTTTTTATGACGCGAATAATAGTTGTTACTTCAGGAAAAGGAGGAGTAGGTAAGACAACATCAAGTGCATCTGTTGCTACTGGGCTAGCACGTAAAGGTAAAAAAACCGCTGTTATTGATTTTGATATTGGTTTGCGTAATCTTGATTTAGTTATGGGATGCGAACGCAGAGTAGTATATGATTTCATTAATGTCATTCAAGGTGAAGCCACCTTACACCAAGCGCTAATTAAAGACAAACACACTGATTATTTATATATTCTACCTGCGTCACAAACACGCGATAAAAATTATTTAACCCTAGGAGGAGTAGAAGAAATATTAAATAATCTTAATAAAATGAACTTTGAATTTATAATATGTGATTCTCCTGCAGGTATTGATAGTGGAGCCTTAACAGCTCTATATTTTGCAGACGAAGCAATTGTCACTACCAATCCAGAAGTGTCATCAGTACATGACTCAGATCGCATGTTGGGTATTTTAGCATCTAAATCTAAACGTTCTGAAAATGGTGCAACAACAATCAAAGAACATCTATTACTAACTCGATATAATCCTAGCCGTGTTCGACGAGGAGATATGCTTAGTTTAGACGACGTCATAGAAATATTAAGAATTCCTTTATTAGGTGTTATACCAGAAGACAAAGCAGTATTAAAAGCATCCAATCAAGGCGAACCAATTATTTTAGATTCAAAATCTCAAGCAGGACAAGCTTATTCAGATACAGTAGATCGTTTATTAGGAAATTCATGTCCTTTGAGATTTATTAAAGAGAAAAAAATCAACTTTTTCAAACGATTTTTCAAGAGATAATACTTATTATGGTATTAGTAAATTTCTTTTTTTTTAGAAAAAAAACACCAGCCAACATCGCCAAAAAAAGACTACAAGAAATTATTTCTGAACATAACACTAGAAATAATTCTTCCCCATATTATTTACCTCAATTAAAAAAAGATTTAATCCAAACAATAAGTAAATATACACATGATCCACACATACTTTCAATCCAATTAGAAAAAAAAGACAACAAAACATCCATCTTAAAATGCAAGATAATTTTTTTTAATGAAGAAACATAACATAATACAACATACACGCATCACATAAAATATTGAAATATGGACTTCTAACATTACTAGACAACCAATAACATTGCAAAACTAGATATCATCTGTTTTTACAACTAACTACTGCATTACGTAAATACACAGGTTGCACCTGATTTGGATTAACAAATATCTTATTTATCCAATTATACAGTCCTAAAGGCAACATATCCTGTGCTTCAGGCAACATAACGCTCCTATTCTTTAAAGCAATTACGCGAGGCATCTTTTCAGCACATGCTAATATTGGATAGTTATTCCAACCTGTTCCTACAAGCGCCCAATTACCCTTCATCTTCTGAAAATAAGAAGAACATATTAATCTTTTTTCGATTATTTCCGGATTTATAATAGACTCATTATCGCTACATATCCAACAACTATCGTCGCTCATCCGATGATAACAAGCCCAATATAACTCACCCATACGGGCATCAATAGTAGAGATAACTTGTTTAACAGAAAAAATACGCCAAGCCCCTTGCGCTAATACTTCTAAAGAAGACACCCCCACTAAAGGTAAATCCGCCCCTAACGCCAAACCCTGTGCGACACTGATCCCAATACGTACCCCTGCAAAACTACCCGGTCCTCTATTAAATACAATACAATCAAATGATTCCAAAGTAACACCTACTTCAATCAATAATTGATTAATCATAGGTAATATTTTTTCTGAATGACTCTTTGGAGCTATAATTTTATGATCATATATGCTATGATCAATCATGATCGCAACAGAACACAATTCAGTAGTAGTATCAAAAGCCAAAATTTGAGTAGACATATCAAACAAATAAAAAATAAAATTAATTAATAATAAAATTATTAACTGTATTTAAATAATATGTATTTTTGTACCTATAATAAAATATAAAGTTTTTATTCAACTAAATAAAATCTCTACAAAATAAAATTACATGAATATTAGAATTATATTAAAGATTAATAATAATTGATAATTTTATCACAACAACACACACATTATATATATGATTTTTCAAGTATTCTATAATGCAACATAGTAAAAATAATTAAATCCAATACGTATAACAACATAAATTTTAAATATTTTCATTTCATAAAAATAACAACAACCCAATACTATACATACAATCAGTACATATTTCAAAATCATAAGGGAATATTTGTTTTAATGAGCATACATCTTATAGAGCTACCCTATCATCCTTACGCTACACTGAATCTTTTTGAGACTTTATCCAATACATCATGGTCTATGTTGTTGTATTCTGGTCATAACAATAAACACCCAGATAGCCGTTTCGATATATTAGTTACTGATCCAACACTAACATTAATAACGCACAACAATACCACTACAGTTTCTTGTAATAAACAACATCAAGTTAATAATGCAGACCCATTTCTTCTATTAAACAAATATATTCATATCATGAATATGCAATCAGAAAATAATTTTCAATTACCATTTCAAGGTGGATTTGTAGGTGTGTTTGGATATGATCTCGCAAGATATATTGAATCACTTCCGAAATTAGCAAAACAAGATCTTTCATTTCCAGATATGGCAATAGGTTTATATCGATGGGCAATTATTTCGGATCATAAACTTTGTAAAAATTACCTTGTTACTCATGATAATCCCAAAAAAATATTAAATTGGGTATATAAACAACAACATATATATAACAATCATATTTCTAAAACATCATTTCGTCTTACGCAATCATGGAAAAGCAACATGAGTCGCTCAGAATATGCTCAAAAATTCCATATTATCAAAAAAAATATAATTGCAGGAAATTGTTATCAAGTGTGCCTTTCGCAACGTTTCTCTGCTTCATATATAGGAGATGAATGGACAGCATTTCGTTATCTATTACATTATAATCACGCACCTTTTTCAGCTTTTATGAGGCTACCAAACAAATTGAGTATACTCAGTTTATCTCCCGAACGTTTTTTGCAGTTACATGATACAAAAATTAAAACTCAACCTATCAAAGGTACATTATCTAGATTAAAAAACGTACAAGATGATTATCAACAAATTATTAAATTATCTGAATCTACAAAAGATCAATCAGAAAATTTAATGATCGTTGATTTATTAAGAAATGATATTGGAAAAGTAGCTGTTCCAGGTAGTATTCATGTATCTAAATTATTTGATGTTCAATCATTTCCAGGAGTGCACCATATGATTAGTACTATTACAGGAGAGCTATCTAACAATTTTTCAGCTTGTGATTTACTACGTGCATGCTTTCCAGGAGGATCTATAATTGGAGCCCCAAAAGTTCAAGTCATGAAATTAATTGAACAACTTGAACCACAACGTCGAAACATTTGGTCTGGTAATATTGGATACTTAAGTTGTTGCGGTAATATGGATACCAACATTGCTATCAGAACATTATTAGCTGAAAGACAATACCTGTTTTGCTCAGTAGGAAGTGGTATTATTTTCGATAGCGATGAAGAATCAGAATATCAAGAAATGCAAGACAAAGTCTCTACTATATTGCTGCCGTTACTAAAAAAATTTTATTTTAAATAACTACTTCAAATCAATTATTTATAATATATATCGTATACATGTATATGTCGCCAAATTTTATTTAATGATGTGTATCATTAGAAAACAACAGACATTCTATTTCTACTAACTCAATACGATACTCTATCATTTTTCGAATTATAAAACGCCATCTATTAATCGTCAACACGTCTCCTTCTTTTGGTATACGGTCGCAACGAGATAATAGCAAACCAGCTAAAGAAGCTACATGATCACAAACATGCACCAAATCATGGGCCTGTAATGCCTGTTGTAATGCATGCAAATCCGTACTACCTTTTACTAGCCAACCTGTCCCATTATTGATTATTTCAATCTCTGGTGTTTCATCTTCGTCAGGAAATTCACCAGCTATAGCTTCTAATACATCTAAAGGAGTTATTAATCCTTGAATAATACCAAATTCATTAGATACAACAACCATACTGCCTTTTGCACGCCGCAATTCCTTTAATAAATTTAAGACATCTAAAGTTTCTGGAACTACAATGGGCAAATTTTCTGAAGCATGTGTTTCTAACCGTTCTCCATTAGAAATAGCTGCCATTAAATCTTTAGCACGAACAATTCCTATTAATTGATCTAATTCACCGTTACATACTGGAAACATATTATGAGGAGTATTCATTAACGTAGCATATAATTCTTGCACTGGTTTTTGAGAATCTAACCATGAAATTTCATTTCGAGGGG
This sequence comes from Blochmannia endosymbiont of Camponotus sp. C-046, assembly GCF_023585865.1. Classification (NCBI taxonomy): domain Bacteria; kingdom Pseudomonadati; phylum Pseudomonadota; class Gammaproteobacteria; order Enterobacterales; family Enterobacteriaceae; genus Candidatus Blochmanniella; species Blochmannia endosymbiont of Camponotus sp. C-046. The sequence goes on along the minus strand of NZ_CP097752.1, from coordinate 126,081 downwards.
TCATTATACTTCGTAGGGTACGTGAGGCTAATGATAATACTCCGGTGATCATATGGCGTTCCTCTTCAGCAAAATGTGTTTTTGATAAAAGAACTGAAGAATTTTTCTCTGTATCCACACTCCATTGTACCGTATTACCCATTAACCTCATAATCGCTTCTGCTGTACGTTCACGCATTGATTTAGTTGATTGGCCCTTCATGGAATTACAGTGAGCGACTTGATTAAATAATTCAATGAATACTGAAAATCCAATAGCAACATATAAATAACCTTTTGGTATATAAAATCCAATTCCCTCTGCAATTAGACTCAACCCAATAATTAATAAAAAACTCAAACATAAAACTACTACAGTCTGATGACTATTAATGAAATTAGTTAATAAACGAGATGATAGCGACATTATTACCACCGCTATAACAACTGCTATTATCATTATTGTTAAATTCTCTACTGTACCAACAGCCGTTATTACTGCATCAAGAGAAAAAATAGCATCAAAAACTACAATTTGTATCACAACTACCCAAAAACTAGCATATCCACGATTAGTGTGGTTATGTGTTTTATGCTCTAGTTGTTGATGTAATTCAGTAGTTGCTTTAAATAAGAGAAAAATACCTCCAAACAATAAAATTAAATCTCTCCCAGAAAATAAAAAAGTAGCAATCTTGCACAATGGTTTTGTGAGAGTTACGAACCATGAAATTAAAGATAATAAGGCTATACGCATTATCAACGCTAATGTTAACCCGATAATACATGCACGTTCACGTTGTTTTTTTGGAAGTTTATCTGCTAAAATACTAATAAAAACCAAATTATCAACACCAAGCACAATTTCTAAAATGACTAAAGTTAATAATCCTATCCACATTGATATGTCTGTTAAAAATTCCATGATAATCTCCATTGAACATTAAATAACAAATCATCTCATGGCATATTTATATTAAACATATTAAAATATTTGATTATATAATGAAGTTATCAGCAATAAATTAAACACGATCAAAATACAAATTTTTGTAGAGGGGGTGTTGATAAAATGAAATATATAACCACAAAATTATGTGGAGATTACTTAAACAACAAAACCATTGTTACGATATAGTATACAATATCTCTTTCATATTATTAAAAATAAACATATTAACATTAAAGATAATGTTTCATTATGAAAAAAAGACAGTATAATACAATTGTTTGTTTGAAGTATATTAAATTTAATTTAATTCTGTACTGTCTGAAAGCAAAAAATCATAAAACAATCTGTACAATCATATCGATATAATTTTTTAAATATCAAACAATGTTTGTCATACACGACGACATTAAAAACAATTTCTTATTATTTCTTTAAGATCAAAATAATAAGGAATTGTTAAAATACATCAAAGAGGAAACAATAGTGACTATTGCTATTATATTGGGAGCACACGGTTCTGTATCCAAAAAATTACTCGACACCACTGAAATGATCATAGGCAAACAAAAAAATGTTGCATGGGTTGATTTACTACCCGAAGAAAACACTAAAATACTAATTGAAAAGTATAATGCACATCTATCAAATCTTGATACAAGCACAGGGGTGTTATTTATGGTGGATACCTGGGGAGGTAGCCCTTTTAATGCCGCTCATAGTATTGTGTTAAACAAAGAAAAATACGATATTATTACAGGAATGAACATCCCTATGTTAATTGAAGTTTTCATGGCGCGCGATGATACCCATTCTTTACAAGAACTAATACAAATCGCATTAAACTCTGGTAATGAAAGCATAAAATCAGTAAAATATTCTTTAACTAATCACCATTTTCACTATGAAAACAATATCATTAAACATACTCCCGCACCTGAATTATCAAATAAAAACAAAAAAAACCATATGACCATTTGCTTGGCACGTATTGATGACAGATTAATTCATGGACAGGTAGTAACTCGTTGGACTAAAGAATATAATGTGCAACGTATCATAGTAGTAAACGACGAAGTATCTAAAGATATGATCCGAAAAACTTTACTTACCCAAGTAACCCCTCCTGGAATAACTGCTCATGTTTTAGATATCAACAAAACCATACGTGTGTACAATAACCCTAAATATGCCGGAGATAAAGTTATCATGTTATTCACTAATCCTACAGATGTTTTACGTCTTATTGAAGGTGGCATTCCTATCAATTCAGTAAATATTGGAGGAATGGCTTTTTATAAAGATAAAAAACAAATAACTAATGCTATATCAGTAAATAACACAGATATTGAAGCTTTTAAAAAACTTGATCAATATGGCATTGAGTTAGAAATACGTAAAGTTCCATCAGATCCATCACTAAAAATGATGCAATTAATAAAAAAAAATAAATAGTTGTTTAATTAATTAAAATATACAATTTTATTTAATACATTTATATAAACATTGTATTTTTATTTTTATATATTCAGGAAATGAAATGGAAATCAACACACTTCAGATTATTTTATTATTTATTACATCTTGTATTATCGGAATGGGTTCAATACTTGATGAATTTCAATGTCATAGACCATTAATAGCATGTACATTAATTGGATTAATTTTAGGAGATATAAAAACCGGGATTATTATTGGAGGAACATTAGAAATGATAGCACTAGGATGGATGAATATAGGAGCTGCTGTAGCACCTGACACCGCTTTAGCTTCAATCATTTCTACCATTTTAGTCATTATGGGGCAACAGTCTATCGGATCAGGAATTGCTTTAGCCATTCCATTAGCCGCCGCCGGTCAAGTATTAACCATTATTGTGCGCACTATTACTGTAGCCTTTCAACATGCCGCTGATAAAGCAGCTGAACACTGTAATATAACAATTTTAAATTGGATTCATATTACAGCACTCATGTTACAAGCTATGCGAGTTGCAATTCCAGCTACTATTGTTGGAATTTCCGTTGGAACCGAAACAGTGCACTGTATGCTTCATTCAATTCCAGAAGTGATAACTAATGGTTTAAACATTGCTGGAGGTATGATCGTAGTAGTTGGTTATGCTATGGTTATAAATATGATGCGCACCGGATATTTAATGCCATTTTTTTTTCTAGGATTCGTTATTACAGCTTTTACCAGTTTTAATTTAGTCGCATTAGGTATTATTGGTGTAGTTATGGCTATCCTATACATCCAATTGTCTCCACGTTATTATAATCAAGTTAAGCAAAAAAATATTTCTAACTCAACTGTTCAATCTACAAGTAAACTTGATGATGAACTAGATTAATAAGACCAGATTAATAGGTAATAATAATGATTAATAATCCTCAAAAAATCTACACTAAAACAAAATCAATAAAATTAAAGAAAAATGATATACGTGCAGTTTTTATTCGTTCTAATATTTTTCAAGGATCTTGGAATTTTGAACGTATGCAAGCATTGGGATTCTGTTTTTCTATGATTCCAGTAATCCGACGTTTATACCCAAAAAACAGTAAAGATCAAAAAGAAGCAATAAAACGCCATTTAGAATTTTTTAATACACACCCCTATGTCGCTGCTCCTATATTAGGCGTTACTATGGCTATGGAAGAACAAAAGGCTAATGGTGCTACTACTATAGATAATGCTTCTATTAATGGTTTAAAAGTAGGACTAATGGGACCTTTAGCTGGAGTTGGGGATCCAATATTCTGGGGAACTGCTAGGCCAGTATTTGCTGCATTAGGGGCAGGAGTTGCCATAGAGGGCAACTTATTAGGTCCGTGTTTATTTTTTATTTTATTCAACACAGTCAGACTAACCACTCGTTATTATGGTATTACGTACGGATATCAAAAAGGAATCCGCATTGTTCATGATATGGAAGGAGGAGTTTTACAAAAATTAACAGAAGGTTCTTCAATTTTAGGTCTATTTGTTATGGGAGCATTAGTTAACAAATGGACGCACGTAAATATACCATGTGTGTTGTCTAAAATTACTGATAATAATGGAAAGACAATAATCACAACTGTACAGAACATTTTAGATCAGCTTATGCCTGGATTTATTCCTTTATTATTAACATTTACTTGCATGTGGTTATTAAACAAAAAAATAAATGCATTATGGATTATTATAGGATTTTTTGGAATTGGAATTGTTGGATACTGGACAGGATTATTAGGTCTTTAAGAATAGAAAGTTAGACCTGAAAAAAATAAGAGGAACTAATACATTCATGAATGTATTAGTTCCTCTTATTTTTTTCAGGTCTAACTTTCTATTCCAGCATCAGCATTCACCATTATCCATTATTTTAAAATCTTTACTAAAATTACTAAAATTAACACATTAGTACTACATCTTACCTCATATACCTGTATATTATATATATCTGTAAACTTTAAAAAAGTACTATGTATTTCGCATCAACAGTAAATTTGTACTATGACATTCGCTGTTTATATTCTTTCAAAAAATATCCTTTTATATAAAGATAACTACAACACCGCCATCCACGTCCATTAATCATCATAAAGCTGTCACGTTCACAGCAGATGGACCTTTATGCCCATCTTGAATTTCAAATTCTACATTTTGACCCTCAGACAAAGTTTTAAATCCATTTCCTTGAATGGCAGAAAAATGTACAAACACATCTTTACTCCCATCTGACGGTGTAATAAAACCAAAACCTTTAGATTCATTAAACCACTTTACTTGACCTTTAATTTTTGCCATCTTACATACTTCCTTTAGAGTGTTTACATTTGCCGTAACAGCGATTAAAAAAACAAACCAGAGTTATTATTCTCGTGAAACATTCAAATAAGAGGAAATTATATTATTCATACATAACACTTCTTTACTGAAGTTATCAAAAATACTACTTATATACGGAAGCATATCTCGGTTTACCTGACACTGCTAGATCACTTAATTGCATGCAATTAAGTGATCTAGCTAATAATACATAAAATCTTTCATTTATATTTTACACTATCATCAATAACAAAAAATAATTCAATAATAATAATACTGAAGTAATGATCACAATTCAACACATTTTTTATATACACCATTTAATCAATTAATAATATTTAAAAATTATTATATATAAATCAATATTCTACACTACTACTTCTACCATATAACACCTAAAAACAAAACAAATTTTTTCGTTATTTTAGGGCATAATTAAATTAAAATAAATGTTTTTTATACAACTGTTACACTTACACTAAAATTCCACAGAAAAAATAATATTTATTTTTTGTTTTGTAAATCATACGATGTATAACTCTTTACATAAACTTATAAAATAATCATTTTATCTTTAATAAAAAATTACTTATTTAAAAAAATAAGACGACTTATTTAAATAAGTACCATGTTGTAATGCTTCTATCCGTTTATCTAATGAAGGATGAGATGCGAATAAATCGCTCAATATATTTTTTTTTACACTATTAATATATAAAGTAGTAATACTATTAGACATTTTGAGTTCATGACTATTTTTTAATTCTTGTAAAGCAAGAATAACATTTCTGCATCCTACTAATTTAGCAGCACCAGCATCCGCATAAAACTCACGATGTCGCGAAAACCAAAAAACAATAATACTAGCCAGTATACCAAACACAATCTCTAAAAACATTGATACAATCATATATATTACAGAATTATTCATATCACAATAATTATCATCATGAGTATCAAGTTGCTCATCATTTTGATCATGCACAAACGAAGTCCAATAAGAGACCAGTACAGCAAGACTACGCGACACAAAAATTACAAAAGTATTAATTACACCTTGAATCAGGGTCATAGTAATCATATCGCCTGAAGAAATATGATTCATTTCATGAGCAACAACAGCTTCAATTGATTCTTGATTCATATTTTTCAAAAGACCAGTGCTAATAGCTATTAATGCTGAATTTCTTCTAACTCCCGTAGCAAAAGCATTCATATCTACAGAATCATAAATAGCCAACTGCGGCGCAGCAATATCTAATTTTTTAGCTTGAACATTTATTGTTTTCAATAATAAACGTTCCACATCATTAGATGCTTTACTAATAATCACACCATTAACTGCAGATAAAGCGATAGATTTAGATAACAATAACGAAATAAACGCACCTCCAAAACCAAATATTCCAGCTATTCTCATTAATTCAAATGTAGTAGAAGACCAACATCCCAATAAACTCAATATACTACCAAATAATACCATTACTGATAAATTAGTAACTAAAAATAATATAATACGCATCATAAAAAACCATCTTCCTCTTTACTAGAAATACCTAAATATTTAAACAATGTTTAATACTATAAATAATTTTAATGTTTTAAAAAAAAATATTTTATATAAAACAGCAACACTTTTATATCAATTTTTAACAATTAGAAATATTTAATTCTAACAAATGTCTTTTAAAAAAAGATAAAAGCATAACATTTCTATTAATTAATAATATAAAAAAATCAACAATTACTATAATTTATAAAATCATTATGTATAAAATTGATAGTCATTCCAAAAACGACCATCTTTAGCAATCATAGTCATAGAATCTGTAGGTCCCCAAGTGCCAGCCTTATAAAGCTTTGGAGCATAATCTTCCAGTGCCCAAGCTTGTATAATAGAATCCACCCATTGCCAAGCACCTTCTATTTCATCACAGCGAACAAATAATGCTTGAATACCACGCATTGTCTCCAATAATAAACGCTCATACGCATCGACTACATGTTCTGAATAAAAATCTTCATAAAAACTTAAATTCAATTTAGTAGTATGCAACCGATGCTTATGACCTAATCCAGGTACTTTATTCAAAATTTGAACATCTATTCCCTCATCTGGTTGCAACCGAATAGTCAACTTATTGTTGGGCAAATCTTTATACGAATCAGGAAATAAATTAATCATTGGTTTTTTAAAAAAAATCACAATTTCAGAATATTTAATAGGTAACCTTTTCCCGGTACGCAAATAAAACGGCACTCCGATCCAACGCCAATCATCTATATTGACACAAATAGATACAAATGTTTCAGTATTACTACTTGTATTAGCTCCCTCTTCCTCTAAATAACCAGGTACTGGTTTTCCTTGAATAAATCCAGAGGTATATTGCCCACGCACAGTAACATCATGTATGTTATTACAATCAATTTTCCTCAATGAATGGAGCACTTTAACTTTTTCGTCTCGAATACAATCAGCGCTTAAATTAGTTGGAGGAGACATAGCTACAATAGTCAAAATCTGCAATAAATGACTCTGTATCATATCACGCATCTGCCCTACCGAATCAAAATATCCCCAACGACCTTCAATACCCACTTCCTCTGCTACAGTAATTTGCACATGATCAATGGTATTATTATCCCAATTTGAGGAGAATAAATAATTTGCAAAACGCAATGCCAATAAATTCAAAACTGTTTCTTTTCCTAAATAATGATCAATACGATAAATTTGATTTTCCTCAAAATATTCTGATATCTGCGCGTTAATAATACGAGCAGAATCTAAATTGGTACCCAATGGTTTTTCTATAACTACACGATTTGATTTTTTGTTTAATCCAATAGTACTTAATCCTTTACATATAACACCAAACGTATCAGGAGGCATAGCAAGATAATTTACTGTCACCATGTCTGCTGCACTCTTTTTTATCTTATCTAACAACAAAACAAATCGTTCAGTTTGATATACATCTAAATTACAAAAATCAAGCCGTGCTCTAAACACATACCATAACGATTCATCAATAGGCTCTTTCATAAATGTTTTTAAAGCAACATACACGACTTCAATATACATAACAAGACTCCATTCTGCACGACCTACTCCTATAATACGTGTATCAGGATGAATAGAACCTATTTTTTCTAATTGATATAATGACGGAAACAATTTTCTACGCGCCAAATCACCTTTAGCTCCAAAAATAATTAAATTACATGCTTGAGTGGTAAATGTTGATCTCATATTTATTCTCTGATATGTTAGATGAATACAAGTACTTAATATCCATCATATATAGGTAGGTTATATAGCAAATATAAACTTATTATATTTAATCAAAAATATAATAAGTAGCTTACTTAAGCAAATTTAATTTTATAAAAATAAACACTCTAAAATAATCAGGTATCATGTATACTATTAATAGTAATCATTTTTATATTTTCACGATATTGTAATACATTTTTATATTTACAGATACATAACCAAATTACATACCCAAAAATTAAGCATGTCTAAAATAATAAAAATATATAATAATACATATTTTATAATAACGAATTAAACATTCCCATAAGTTTATTTATAATTGAACAGTTTATTTTTCATTCAAAATAATATCTACCACAAACTGTAGTTATCTATGTGTTTATCCCAATCAGTAGACTACTGATATTTACAATTTCAGATTGTTACTACATTAATATTAATAATATTTCTATAAAATAATTAATTATTTTATAGATTATAAAGAATAAATATTTCATATATAATTATATTATATAGTATATTAAGATTTAATATAAAATAAACATAAAATTATATTATATATATAACATAATTAATAATCATCACTCTTTAATTTTAATTATTTACATTTAAGTTACATAAGGAATGATTATGCTAGAACAATTGAGAAGAACCAAAATTATCGCTACTTTAGGTCCTGCTACAGATAAAAGCAATAATCTTGAAAAAATAATTGTCTCAGGGGCAAATATCGTACGACTAAATTTTTCTCATGGAAAAAGAACAGAACATTTTATCCGAGCAAAAAAAGTACGCGAAATCGCCTCCAAATTAAACACATATGTTGCTATTCTCGGAGATTTACAGGGCCCTAAAATTCGTATATCAACTTTTCAAAGTGATAAAATATACTTAAAATCTGGAGATAACTTTTTAATTGATTCCATGATGACCAACAATAATAAAGATAGTCAAAAATGCGTAGGTGTTGATTACGAAGAACTTGCTCGAGACGTATATCCAGAAGATCTGCTTCTATTAGACGATGGAAGAATCCAGTTGAAAGTTATAAAAATCCATGATACTAAAATATATACCAAAGTAATTATCGGGGGTATGTTATACAACAATAAAGGCCTAAACAAATTAGGAGGAGGGCTTGCAGCAAAAGTATTAACAAAAAAAGATAAAATTGATATCATCACTGCAGCTCAAATTGGAGTTGATTATCTAGCAATATCATTTCCGCGTAGCAGTATAGATTTAAATTACGCACGAAAATTAATTGTTGATGCTGGAGGTCATGCAAAAATTATTTCTAAAATAGAAAGAGCAGAAGTAGTTGCATCCGACGAAACAATAGATGATATCATTTACGCATCGGACGCAGTCATGGTAGCTCGAGGGGATTTAGGAGTAGAAATTGGAGAACCAGAGCTAGTGGGTGTGCAAAAAAAAATAATACAAAGAGCACGTACCCTTAATCGAGCAGTCATCACCGCAACCCAAATGATGGAATCTATGGTTCATAATTCTATACCTACTCGCGCAGAAGTAATGGACGTAGCCAATGCAGTGTTAGATGGTACTGACGCAGTCATGTTATCCGCTGAAACTGCTACAGGTCAATATCCATCTGAAACCGTAGCAGCTATGGCTAATGTATGTTTAGGTGCTGAAAAAATTTCAAACATCAATTTTTTAGCAGATATCAGTCAAAAAAAAAAATTTAACAATATCGAAGAAGCTATCGCTATATCGGCCATGTATACTGCTAATCACCTAATAGGAGTCAGTGCTATTATTGCTTTAACTGAACTTGAAAGTACTACGTTGTTGATGTCTCGTATCAATTCAAAGTTACCTATTTTTGCTCTATCCCAACACAAACATACTTTAAATATAGTTACTCTTTACAAAGGAGTTATTCCTATTTATTTTAATAGAACAGGGAACAATGTAATAGATGCCAAATATGCTAGCAATTTATTACGCGAAAAAGGACTGCTACTATCTGGAGAATTAGTGGTTGTGATACAAAATGATATATACAATAAATGCGATGTAATTAATATTAGCTATATTTTACAAGTAGAATAATCATTCATTGACTGAAATGCTATTACAATGAAATGTAAACTCATAATATAATAACTGATAGATACAATTGAAATATTTCTCAAAAACAAACTCATACTACATTTTTACAGGCTTTATTAAAAACAAGAAATCAAATAAAACTGTATTTATTGAAATAATAATACATTACATACATCTAATCAAAACGTAATTGAGGAAGAATTTCTTTTACTTGATTTAAATATATCGTACGCTCATTTCCTAATAATTTTTCAATATCTAACAGTGTGGTAGTCAATGGGTTAACGGGACGATGATTGATCCATATTTCAAAATGTAAATGAGGACCTGTCGATCGACCTGTATTTCCAGATAGCGCTATACTATCGCCTAATTTAACTTTTTGACCAGGTTTAACTAATAACTTTTTTAAATGCATATATCGAGTTATACAATGACAATTGTGTCTAATTGTCACATAATTGCCAGCAATTTTACTATATGTGCTGACGATAACTTCTCCATCCCCTACAGATATAACAGGAGTACCTATTGGAACGGCAAAATCAACACCAGAATGAGGGGATACTTGACCAGTCACAGGATTTAATCTATTTAAATTAAAATTAGAAGACACACGAAATGGCTTTAATGTGGGAAATCGCATAAAATTACCTCCTAATCTTACAGCCTCACGATCATATAATTTACCGTTATTTGCACGAAATACATAATAATTTTTACCAGAAGTATACAATCTTGCTCCAAGTAATTTACTTCTAACACTATGATCATCATTCATCATGATTGACGTTAACACAGAAAATCTATCTCCTTGATGTAATCTTTGAAAATCCAATTGATACTGCAATGCAGTAGTTATATCTATGATGCAGTTCTCATCTATACCTAAAGAACGAGCACTATCAATAAATGTTTTACTTAATTCTCCTATAAATAGAACTGAAGAAGATAACCCATCATGTAATTGATTTGAAACTTTAATAATTCCTTCTGTAAAACTAGCATCCATACGATTGTAGACACGAATTTCCTGAGGAAAAATATCCCAAATTAAACATTGTAATTTTTTTTTTGTAATTATTATCCAAGAAAGTATTTGTCCTATTTTTATCTGTCTTAATATTGGATACTGTTGTAGTAAAAGAGTAATTTCAGAAGCATCAATACCATTTCTACTATATTCTATTAAAATTCTACTCAATACATCATCCTGAGATACTGTATAGTTATACATGTTGATGTCTCTCGATGATTTGTTACAATACCAGTGTTTCTTTAAAATATTAGAACGAATCACTACACTATTAAAAAAATTTCCATTTTTCATAATTTCAAATTGATGAGACTCTTGCTTCTTAATAAGAAGCATTTTGTTATAATTTTTTTTATTTAACGTACATGAAATAAAAACCTCACAAACTGTCACAATCGTGATTATTAATAGTAACATGAATAACATTACAAAATAATGCTTACATATATAACGATATAATAACTTAATAGAACAAACGATAATACTACGCACTAATTAATAGCCTATATTACGATCTCTAAAAAAAGAGAATCATTCTGAGCAAAATTAAAAGAAAATATTATAGAAAAGAATATAAATGACTTTAATCGTTCATGATATCTTTCAGCAAACAATCATATTACTTATGTGTCTTGTGATATATAATTATATATAATAGAGAATGTATTGATTACTTTTATGTTGTAGATACCTACAGTAACCTTTGAAATATTTTTTATAATACGAAAATAACCTGATTACATAGATACCACAATGCCTCAACACCTCTAGTTAATATCATAAATTAATCAGGCGCATTAGCCATTATATCCACTGATGCTGTAGTTTTAGGAAACGCAATCACTTCTCTAATATTCTTAGATCCAGTTAATAACATAGTTATCCGATCCAACCCAAATGCTAAACCAGCATGTGGAGGCGCTCCATATTTTAATGCATCCAGTAAATAACCAAATTTATTTTTTTGATCATTTTTAGTAATACCTAAAATGTCAAATACCACTTGTTGTATACCAAACGAATGAATACGCGCTGATCCACTGCCGATTTCACAACCATTAATTACCATATCATAAGCTTCTGAAATTACTGATAACGGATCTTTCTTCAATATTTGAACATCACAATTTTTTGGAGAAGTAAACATGTGATGCATAGCTATCAATTCTCCATGGTTGTTTTTTTTAAACATCGGAAAATCTATTATCCATAATGGAGCCCAAGAATCTTTTTTAATCAAACACAAATCATTACCCAATTTTAATCTTAAAGAACCTAAAATTTTTGTAACAGATTGATTTTTGTTGTCATTAAACCCAAAAAACAAAATATCATTACTTTTAACATTAGCTTTATTTAAAATAATATCTAAAGTTAAATTATCTACAAAATTAGTAACTGATCCTTGCATCTCTTTTTTAGTAACATCATTATCATTAAATTGAACCTTAGCCCACATTAATTCTTTTAAGCCACATTTTTTAGTATAATAAATATACTCATCGATCTGTTTTTGTGTCAGCTGCCTACCATTAGGCACTTTCATAGCTATTACCTGCATATCAATATCACTTGTTCTAACAAATGAGAACCTATTCTGTATGGATTGGAATAAACATGATACATCAATCATTTCTATTGGATTTCTCAAATCTGGAGCATCAGATCCAAAACGTTGCATTACTTCAGAATATGTAAACCGAGGAAATGTTCCCAACTCTACGTTTAAAATTTCACGCCAAATGATACGAATAAAAATTTCCATAAGTTCTCGTATTTTTTGTGTTGTCATGAAAGAAGTTTCAATATCTATCTGAGTAAACTCAGGCTGACGATCTGCGCGTAAATCTTCATCTCGAAAACACTTAGTAATTTGATAATACCTGTCAAAACCAGACACCATCAACAATTGTTTAAATATTTGAGGTGATTGGGGTAAAGCATAATTTTTGCCTATATGTAGCCTACTAGGAACAATATAATCACGAGAACCTTCTGGAGTAGCTTTTGTTAACATCGGAGTTTCAATATTCAAAAACCCCTCTAATTCCATAAACCTATGAACAATTGACATAATACGCGATCGAGTTTTTATTCGATACGACATAATAGGACGTCTTAAGTCAAGATAACGATACTTTAACCTATTTTCTTCAATATTATTTTTACTGATATCTAATGGTAATGGATCAGAAATATTAAGAATAGAAAAATTTTTAGCTACTACCTCGATAGCGCCAGTAGGCATATTACTATTAATTTGATTCTTAGGACGCGCACGAATCGTACCTATTAACTGTATACAAAATTCTTGTTTTAATTTAGTAGCAGATATACATATTTTTTTGTTTTGATTCACATCGAAACAAACCTGTATACATCCTTCTCTATCACGTAAATCAATAAAAATTAATCCACCAAAATTACGATATTTATTGATCCAACCACATAATGTAACTTCTAAACCCACATGAGCCAAATTCAATTGACCACAATATGCAGTGCGCATACACATACCTCTAATCATGGACGTCTAATTGCACAATATTTATTTTAAAAAAATTACATATCGATTAATTAAACATATACATTTTTTTAGAAAATTCATATAAATAAAATTATTTTCAATACTATATAAATTATCCAAAAAAATTATAGAACGTTTTTCCGAATTACACTAAAATTTATTTGCATTAACTATAACTTAAATTTACCTTATATTCACCCAAATAATATTATAAAATTTAATAATTTAAAATAAATAATACATAAATAAAAACCATATACAAGGATATATGTATGTCCTTGTATATGGTTTTTATTTATGATATTTTATTTATGATATTTTATTATTATAAATAGAATTAAATCTTCAATTTACTTTATAAAAAAATCACATAAGAACATCACATAATTATCAATTAATAATTCAATAATCTAAAACGTTCTAGATATAACGTAAATATGTCGAACAAATACAAAATAACTTTTAAAATATGTATATAATTACAAAATACAGTTTTGGTTTATATCAAAAAATCATTATATATTTAAATGTAAAAATAATATATTTTTAATATTTATATGAATCTTCAAAAATTTTTACTAAAAAAAATTCATCGAGCTTTGCTTTCCATTACAAATGAATCCTTTTTGGATCTGATACAAGTACAACAATCAACAAAAAGAAAATTTGGAAACTATCAAATTAATGGTTTAATAACTATTTCTAAAAAATTAAATCTACCTGTAGAAGAATTCTCCAAAAAACTCATAAAATTTATTAATTTAAATGATATCGCTCATACAATAAAAATTGAAAAACCAGGATTTATTAACATATTTTTAAATCCAACATGGATATCCAATCAAATTGATAATATTTTTTATCTATCTCATCTAGGTGTTACTCCTGCTACACCAAAAACTATTATTATTGATTATTCTGGACCAAATGTTGCAAAAGAAATGCATGTTGGTCATTTACGTTCAACTGTTATCGGAGATAGTATTGCACGTATTTTATCTTTTTTAGGGCATAATGTTGTACGAATAAATCACATAGGAGATTGGGGCACTCAATTTGGAATGCTTATCGCCTACATAGAGAACAACACACAACATGGATTTTTATTAAATGAAAATGTACAATTATCCACTTTAGAACATTTTTACCGAAAAGCTAAAAAAAAATATGATATTGATCCTAATTTTGCTGAATTATCCCGAAACTATGTTCTGAAATTACAAAAAGGCGATAAACATTATCTTCAAATATGGAAACGTCTAGTAGATATTTCTATATCAAATAATCAAAGCATATATACGCGATTGAATATTGCCTTAAAAGAAAGCAACATTATGGGAGAAAGTTTTTACAATGATATGCTTCCTAATATCGTATTAGATTTGAAAAATAAAGGCTTAGCAATCATAAGTAATGGAGCTACCGTGGTACTGCTCGAAAAGTATCGCAACAAACACGGTACCCCTTTTGGAGTGATTGTTCAAAAAAAAGACGGAGCTTATTTATATAGCACCACCGATATTGCTTGCATAAAATATCGATGTCAAGTACTACATGCCGACAGAATTATATATTATACTGATTCTCGACAAAAACAACATCTAATACAAGCATGGGAAATTGCTGATAAAGCAGGCTATATAGAAAAATCAGTGTTATTAGAACACCATATGTGTGGCATGCTACTCGGCAAAGACAACAGACCATTTCAAACACGATCGGGCAATGCATTAAAATTAAAAAAATTATTAGATGAAGCTTGGGAACGAGCTCGTTGTTTAATATTAAGTAAAAATCCCAATTTAAGATATACTGAAATCAATAAGCTAGCGCATGTTATGAGTATCGGTGCTATTAAATATTCTGAATTATCAAAAAATCGTACTACAGATTACATATTTGATTGGAATAGTATGTTGAACTTCGAAGGAAATACAGCACCTTATATACAATATGCATATACCAGGATTTTTTCTGTTTTTAAACGATTTACAAACCCCAATTTTCAATTAAAAAACAATAATATTCAATTAGAAACTGAGGAAGAAATATTGCTAGCAATTTGTTTGCTTCAATTTGAAGAAACAATTGTTGCGGTATCAAAACAAGGAGCTCCTCATATGCTATGTTCTTATTTGTATAAATTGTCTGTACTATTTTCCTCCTTTTATGAAAATTGTCCCATTATCACAGCACATAATACATCCACTAAATATAGTAGATTAAAATTAGCATTAATTACTGCCCGTATTTTAAAAACAGGATTAAATTTATTAGGAATCAAAACGATAAGATATATGTGATAAATAACGATATTTTCTATTATATCAATATAAACGTTTACTCAAAAAAATAAAATCTTTTAAACGAATACCTACACACCATAATGTGATACCATAACTACTACCCACTAATATTAAAGTCCCTACCATTCTCATGAATCTACACCAAATATTTCCTTGATCCCAACTAGGTACATATATTAATAATCCTATACATACTATGCACATTACAGAAAGAGCAACAATCAATTGACAAAAAAAACATGACCATCCACTTTGCAATTGGAATAAATATTTTTTTTTAAATTTCCAATATAACAACCCTGCATTTAACCAAGCACCTAAACTAACAGAAAAAGAAAAAACAACATGCTTTAATGTATTAAAGCATACTAAATTTATACATTGACTAAAAAGAAGCACAATAACAACTACATACACTGGAGTTCTAATATCACGAAGAGCATAAAAACCAGACGTTAATACTTTAGTAAAAATCAATCCAGGCAAACCTATTGCATACGCAATTACAGAATACTGTGTCATTAATACATCAAATTCTAAAAATTTACCATATTTAAATAACGTTATTACTAACGGTTCAGACAAAACTCCTAAAACAACAGCACTAGGTAAACTCAATATCAAACATAATCTCATTCCCCAATTCATCAAATAAAAATAATCTCCATAATTTTTCTTAGAAATAAAACGGGATAAATATGGGACTAAAATAGTAGTTAATGTTACACCAAACACACCAATGGGCAATTCCATTAACCTATCAGCATAATACATCCAAGAAACAGAACCATCTCTTAAAAAAGAAGCAAGGATAGTATTGATAATTAATGATACCTGACTACTTGAAACTGCAATCACAGCAGGCACCATAGATCGGCATACTCTATATATTCTATTATCATAAAATTGCATTTTTGGAATAACTAACATATTAATTTTTTTTAAAAATAGCAAACAATAAAAACACTGCAACACTCCCCCTATAATAACTGACCAAGCCAATCCCATAATAGGAGTATGAAAATATAAATATTCTGAAAATAACATAAAACTTATCATGCTAATATTTAAAAAAATAGGAGTAAATGCTGGAACTAAAAAAAAATTACAAGCATTCAAAATTGCTCCCATTAATGATGTCAACGACACTAATAAAATATAAGGAAGCATCACTCGAAACATCTCAATAGTTATAACAAATTTTTCTGAAGAACTATTAAAACCTGGAGCAATTACCATAATAATCCAAGGCGCTGTCAATAAACCAATAAGCACTATGAAAGTTACGGTAACTATTAATAAAGCAGATACTCTAGAAATAAACACTCGTATTTCTTTTTGACTTTCACGACATTGATATTCTGATAATATAGGAAGAAAAACTTGATAAAATGCTCCTTCAGCAAAAATACGTCTTAATAAATTAGGCAATTTAAAAGCAATAAAAAACGCATCTGTCATAATACTGACTCCAAACATGCGAGCTATGATAGTATCTCTAATAAAACCTAAAATACGAGATAAAATAGTTATAAAACTCATCGCGGTCAAAGATTTTAACAAATTCATTATATTTCAAAATATTTATCAAAAATATAAACATAATAACAAACAAAACTATTTTTATAATTTAAATAATTAATCCAGTTTTATTGCAATTTTAAGATTGTTTCTACAAATGAAAACATTTAAAAAATTTTTTTAAAATCATACATTTAAAACACTAATACAGTTCACATATAATTACAATTATTACATACATATGGTATAATATATGCATCTTAACAAATACAAAAAAACAACACTCACAATATAATAACCGATAACAAGAAATCATATTTCTTATTGCACATATTTTACAGATGATCACTTGAAATACTTCTTTAATGTTGACAAAAAATTTCGCTATACATAAATAATGTAGTATATACGCATAATTTTTTAAATCTTCAATAAATATAGTTACTCCTATTTTAAAAATATTATGCCTAAATAACATATACAAAATAAACTATAACAATGCCAAATATCATTATATTAAAGTATCTCATATAAAATACAAGACACATATTAATTTACACTATATTTAAAAATTAAGAATTATAATTATTTTGAAGTATTTTTTCGTGCACACAATAAAATACTAGTGTACACAAAATACATAAACGGTGAACCATGTATACAATATCTCAAGCTAGAAGACTGGGTAAATATTTTTTAATTATAGATAACATGTTTGTAGTTGTAGGGTTTTATGTTGTTTTTCCGCTAATTTCAATATATTTCGTAGAACAATTGGGATGGGGTGCTTTTTTAGTAGGATTTGCTTTAGGATTAAGACAATTTATTCAACAAGGACTAGGCATTCTTAGTGGTGCTTTTGCCGACAAATTAGGAGCCAAACCTATGATTGTATCTGGGTTATTCATCCGTACTTTGGGATTTATTATAATGAGTATTGCAAACACCCCTATGCTATTATGCTTATCATGTGTGTTATCAGCATTAGGCGGAACATTATTTGATCCGCCACGCACTGCATTAGTAATTAAATTAGTTCGTCCATGGGAATTAGGGAGATTTTATTCTGTATTAATGCTAGAAGACAGCATGTGCGCTATTATTGGAATAGTACTGGGTACATGGTTATTACAATATAATTTTCAATTAGTATGCTTTACTGGAGCAATATTATTTTTTATTGCCGGAATTTTTAACGCTTGGAGATTACCTGCATATAAAATTTCTAGTTCTCATGCTTCATTATTAGAAGGAATAAAAAAAGTACTCAATAATCAACGATTTGTAATTTATGTTTTTACTCTAACTGGTTACTATATTCTATCAGCTCAAGTTATGTTAATGTTACCTATTCGCATTCATGAAGTATCCGGTCAATTATCATACATCAAATGGATGTATATCATAGAAGCAATTTTATCTTTATTGTTAATCATGCCTATAACTTGGTGGAGCGAAAAATATTTTAAACTAGAAACACGCTTGATGGTAGGACTAATAACTATGATAATCAGTTTATTTCCTATTGGATCAGTCAAAAATTTAAATACTTTATTGGTTCTAATTAGTTTATTTTACATAGGATCTATTATCGCTGAACCTGCAAGAGAAACTTTAGGGGCGTTACTAACAGACTATAAGGCACGTAGCAGTTATATAGGTTTTAGCAAATTAAGTCTAGCTTTAGGAGGTACTGTAGGATATAGTGGCAGCGGATGGTTGTATGATATTGGAAAAGAACAAAACTTTATGCAATTACCTTGGATCGTTTTAAGCATAATAGGTTTGATTACTTTGTTAGGGCTATATTGTCAATTCAAATATTATTCTTTTCAATCTTTACTTAATAATAATCATGATAAAAAACATAAACTGTGATGAATAAAAACAACAATATAAATATTTCCACTACACTACCTATTCTATAGACTACTAAAACTTACAATAGATATAAACAATTTTAATTATATCTAAACAAAAAACATATACATAATGATTAACATTACTCATCAACCATGAAGCAATTTGATTAATCATACTTGAACTCAATCAAATACATTGTTTTATAATTATTTATTTTTAGTGTTCTTTGTTATTATTGCGCAACAATATGGTGAGGTGTCCGAGTGGCTTAAGGAGCATGCCTGGAAAGCATGTATACATACAAAACCTTATGTATCAAGGGTTCGAATCCCTTCCTCACCGCCACAATCATGTACACCAGTTTTTGTAAAATTCAGTATTTTTGCAAATGGCATTACTATAATCATATATTTCAAAAATTAAAAATTAACTATTAAACTGTGTTATCAATAACAGTTGATCATTATACTATCACTGGACATGATCTTTTCATATTATCTCAAAAAAACACATAATATGAGTAACTTTGCATTTACTGAAATATAGCGCAATAATTACATATATACATTAGAACACCAGTAATCATTTTAATGATTACGAAACATTATTATTAATTATTTAATAATTTTCAATTATATATAAATAATCATACGAGAGATACGAAACCTTCAACAAATACAATTTTATTATATTGTTGCTATATAATCAGTACATTAAAAATGTCATACAATACAGTATTATATATTCCAAATAACGGAGAGAAAGGGATTCGAACCCTTGAAAGATATCATTTCTTTAAAACGGTTTTCGAAACCGCTCCGTTCAACCACTCCGGCATCTCTCCCTTATTCAATAAATTTTCTCACTAAAATATCACATATTCTTTAACATAAGATAATATTTGTCGACATACCTCTTACATGTAAGATCATAATCATACAAGTTCATTATTTACCCCTTCTCAAAAAGAATCAATCCCCATATATAATCCTAAGTTATTAATATAACCATATGTAATGTACATAAAAACATTATCTTTCGTATATTATAAATACTTTATCAAACGAAATTGATTATCATTAAATACTTGTATTATTTCGCATATCCCTATAAAATGACATAATTATATATTATTGGTTCCTCTGTAGTTCAGTTGGTAGAACAGCGGACTGTTAATCCGTATGTCACTGGTTCGATCCCAGTCAGGGGAGCCAAATGATAGTATTAATTAGAGGAATCACTTTTAATTAAAATTCATGTAGTGCTCAGTTGATCGTATCTTATGCTACCGATACACTTACAATTATTTACTCTATTCCAGCTTGATGTAAATCATGCATATTAATTGATCCTACTAATCTTCCTAATTTATCTACTACTGGTGCTGCGGTAATTTTTCGATGATGCAAAGCTTTTAATGCTACACTTGCCCTCCATTCTCTTGGAATACGATATCCAGGTTTAGTCATGGCAATATCAACAGGGGCGTCGAGAGATTTGCCTTGTACCATCCAACGTCTTAAATCTCCATCGGTAAATACTCCTGTAACGCAATTATGATTGTCACATACAGCAGTTAATCCGAGTCCAGTACGACTCAATTCAAACATAGCATCCATTACCGTAACTTTCAAAAAAACTTTCGAAATTTGCTCTCCAGTACGCATCAAATGATGCACACAATTTAATAATTGAGCCCCTAATCTACCTCCTGGATGAGATCGAGCAAATTGTTCTAAACTAAAACCTCTGTGCCTCATAAGGGCCATTGTTAACGCATCACCCATCATTAAAGTATTCACTGCACTTGAAGTAGGAGAAAGCTCCATAGGGCAAGCTTCCCTTTGTATTTTTATATTAAGAACACATGTAGCTCCTTTCGCTAAAGGAGAACTTACATCTCCAGTAAATGCAATCACAGGGATACCGCTATCTGCTAACAATGGCATTAAAGTGATTATTTCACAAGAACGACCTGAATAAGAAATAAACATTACTACGTCTTGTGTTCCAATCATACCTAAATCACCATGTAAAGCTTCCGCAGGATGCACAAAAAAAGCTGGAGTACCTGTACTAGCTAAAGAAGCGGCAATTTTTTTCCCAATATGGCCTGATTTACCTATACCAGAAACTGCAACTTTTCCTGTACAATTCAATAATATACGACAAGCTAACACAATGCTCTCATCCAACCTATCTAACATTCTTTGAGCTTCGTTAATTTCGATCTCTAAAGTTTCTTTAGCATATCCCAAGAGCAACGCGTCATTAATGA
The DNA here is from genome assembly GCF_023585865.1 of Blochmannia endosymbiont of Camponotus sp. C-046. Taxonomy (NCBI): domain Bacteria; kingdom Pseudomonadati; phylum Pseudomonadota; class Gammaproteobacteria; order Enterobacterales; family Enterobacteriaceae; genus Candidatus Blochmanniella; species Blochmannia endosymbiont of Camponotus sp. C-046. Next base: position 104,444 of record NZ_CP097752.1, on the reverse strand, counting down.
TTACCATAATTATCAAAATGATAAATATAAAAACTATAACACTACAAATAACTCATCTTCAATATAAGTTACATTCTTTTCACAACACTGGAATATGTATATCTGTGGAGGTCATAACAGCAATTACAAACATTATAAAATTATTATACTTTACCTTTTTGAACACAAACCCACCCAAAAACTATAGAATAACATTCTATATCAAAATAATGAAAATTTATAAATATTTTAATCAACATCCAATATATCACAAAAATGCAATTTAAAATTGATTTAATTTATTACCAAACGATATTTGTATGCTAATCACAACAATATAAATTCATATTTAATACATAACAACAAATGTAAAAATATCCTGAATAACAATCGTTTAATTTTTCATAAATTTTTAAAACTAATCATATTACACAAACGATATCTTTCACATCATGATCATAAATAATAGATAATAATGTTTTATTTCATATAATTCTATTATATCTAACACTTCTGTATAAAATGAATTATCTTTCTTATCTATATATTTAGATATTACAAAATATTTTCAATTTAATTATTAAAATTAACATTTTAAAACCCAATAATTATCCAATTTAATCACTTGAAGATTCTTTAAAATTTTTTAATTTTTTTGATAACTCGCGACGTTCTTTTGATAACTCTGCATTTTTTATAATATATTCATCTACTCGATCTTCATAATCATTACGCATATTTGCAATAATAACTTGTACCCCTTCTATAGAAGTTTCAGACTTAATATAATCCCTTAAATCACCCAGCAATAACACTCTTTTTTGATTATCACGAATTTTTTTTTCATTATCAATAATTTCTCGTTGCAGTTTGTTTTTACGGCGAAATATACGCACAAATTCTAATACATCATAAAATGATTGATCAACATTATCATTCATAATTACATCCTATTTATATTTATTTGAAAAATCCCTACATTACAAACTCCATATGTTTAATTAAAACAAAATAAAAAAATTAATATAATTAAATATTATTAATATCATGTAAGATTATTACATATCATAAATATTTAATAGATAGAGCATGAATAACAATAATAAATTAAAACACCCTATATACAATACATATATAATCAAATCTAATGAAATCGTTATAATATTAATAAATAATTTGATTTTTATTTAATAAAAACAACTCATATAATTATGATAATACAGATTAATATTACACAACCTAGTTTTTTTATTTATGATTATGAAACTTTTGGTATAAACCCAGCGTTAGATAGACCAGCCCAATTTGCCGGAATTCGTACTAATAGCACATTACAACCTATAGAAAAAGAAAAAGTTTTTTTCTGTCGTTTATCAAATGATTATCTTCCCAATCCACAATCTGTCCTTATCACAGGAATTACTCCTCAAGATACTTCATATCATGGATTAATTGAATCGGAATTTGCTAGTCGTATTCATCAATTATTCTGTATTCCTAATACTTGCATCCTTGGATATAATAATATTCATTTTGACGATGAATTTAGTAGAAACATTTTTTATAGAAATTTTTATGACCCTTACTCATGGGCCTATCAACGAGGTAATTCCCGATGGGACTTATTACATATACTACGTGCTTGTTATTCATTATGTCCCAATGGGATTACATGGCCATTGAATACTCAAAATAAACCTAGTTTTCGTCTAAAAGATTTAACGCAAGCAAATTCTATAAAACATATCAACGCACATAATGCCATGTCAGATGTATACGCTACTTTAGAGTTAGCAAAACTGATAAAAGAAGCTCAACCACAATTATTTCAATTTTTATTTAATCATCGGACTAAATATCAGTTAAAAAAAATAATCGATCTAAATAGCATGAATCCTTTGATATTTATAACAAATAAAATGAATAACAAATACAAAAATTTTATTACTTACGTAGCTCCAATTGCTCAACATCCCACAAACCCCAATATTTTAATAGCATGTGATTTAAATGGAAACATAGATGCCTTAATGAATTTCAATGTGAATACAATACATCAAAAATTATATTCTGATCACATAACAATACATGATATTTTCAAAAAAATACCACTACGATTAATTCGATTGAATGCGTGCCCTATATTAATACCAATAAAATTTGTTGAAAACAACAAGATTCAGAGCAATTATATCATGCAGTTCTCTGAAAATTATCGACACTGTTTTAAACATTTAAATTTTCTTAGAATGAATGAAAATGGAGTGCATTTACGCAATAAAATAAACACACTGTATACCATGATAGATTCTTACGTAAATCAACAAAATTTGTATAACAATCTTCATGTAGACAGTCAACTATATCACAAATTTTTTAGTAATTCTGATCGAAAAATAATTGAAAATATTCGTAAAACCCATTCAAAAGACTTAAAAAATTTATGCACTAACCACGTTGATACTCGTTTAAAACCACTCTTGTTCTACTATAGAGCCCGAAATTTTCCTAATACTTTAAATTACCAAGAACAACAAAAATGGTTAAACTATAAAAAAAACAAATTGTTTAATAAAGATCAATCACCATCTTATAATGATCAACTGAATACACTTCTTTCAATTTACAAATATAACGAACAAAACATTACACTTATACGTTTATTGCAAAAATATTATCAACATCTGTATAAAACGTGTTTTCATTTTTATTAAAAAAAAAATCAGTTTTCATTTTTTCACATACATGTAATACATGCATATTCTAATTTAAACTAGAATATATGAAAAAAATTTAAAAAATCACATAATTTTACCAAAATAAGTACTTATACATGTATATCTCATATGTACATATATAATATGTGATTACAATTTAAATTACACATAACTATTTGTAATAATACGCACTAATATTTTAAAGCATTTTTTAATTTAGTTATAATATTAATTATATACGTATAAAATAAAGTAACTTTATAAAATTTAACCCTATACAAATTTAATTATATTCGTTAAAATACTAAGGTAATGAAAATTTTCAATGGGAAAGCTGTACTGCATATGTTAATTTATCATCATGACCCTGATTAAATCCTTCAAATAAAATTTAACAATAGAAATCATTTTTAATCTTTTGTTTATTAAAAAAATCAAAGATATTTCTTTTTGAAAGAATTTTAAAAAATGTTTAATTATGGAAAATTGTTGACATAAGGTAAAATATCATGCTGGATAGATCACGATTACGAATAGCAATACAAAAATCAGGAAGATTGAGCAAAGAATCCCAACAACTTCTCGAACAATGTGGAATTAAAATTAATTTACAACAACAACGTCTACTAGCGTTTGCGGAAAACATGGCCATCGATATAATGAGAGTACGAGATGATGATATTCCTGGTTTAATTATGGATGGTATAGTGGATTTAGGCATTATCGGTGAAAATGTATTAGAAGAAGCGTTGTTAACAAGACGATCGCAAGGAGATAATCCTTGTTACATTACATTACTCCGATTAGATTTTGGAGATTGTCGGTTATCTATGGCCCTACCCATAGACGAACCATGGAATGGCCCAAAATCCTTGCAAGGAAAACGGATTGCCACGTCATACCCGCATCTTCTAAAAAAATATTTAGATGAGTTAGGTATTAATTTTAAATCTTGTTTACTAAATGGATCAGTAGAAGTAGCTCCACGCGCTGGATTGGCAGATGCAATTTGTGATTTAGTGTCTACTGGAGCTACATTAGAAGCTAATGGATTACATGAGGTGGAAGTAATCTATCGATCTAGAGCGTGTCTTATTCAACGATCTGGAAAATTGTCCACCATAAAACAGTCATTAATAAACAAATTAATAATTCGCATTCAAGGAATCATCCAAGCTAGAGGATCTAAGTACATCATGCTGCATGCTCCTGCTGCACAACTAGAGGAAATTATTAATTTACTACCTGGAGCAGAAAGTCCGACAGTATTACCACTAGCAGGCAATCAACATCGTGTGGCAATATACATGGTAAGCAATGAAACATTATTCTGGGAAACAATGGAAAATTTAAAAAACCTTGGAGCTAGTTCTATTTTAGTATTACCAATAGAAAAAATGATGGAATAATATTATGAATTCTCATGAACACCCTAGATCTATTTATTGGAATGATTGTTCCACATCTGAACAAAAAACACTTCTTATCCGTCCAATAAATAATAAATTAAATGATATTTATACAAATGTTAAAAATATACTCACACAAGTTTATAACGAAGGCGATCATGCTTTATTTAAATTTAATTTTGATTTCGATAACGCACAAACTAAACAATTGCAAATCCCATACGAAATTATCATGCATTCAGGACGTAACTTATCTAATGGAATAAAACAAGCAATACATACTGCCATGGCCAATATAACACAGTTTCATCAAGCACACTGTTATTCAGATGTACACCTGGAAACTTTTCCAGGTGTACATTGCCAACAAATTATTCGTCCATTAAATATTGTTGGATTGTATATACCAGGAGGCACTGCTCCCTTGTTGTCAACAGTAATGATGTTAGGTATTCCAGCTCATATCGCAAAATGTAGACGTGTGATATTATGTTCACCACCACCGATTCCAGATATAATAATATACACCGCACAACTTTGCGGTATCGACGAAATTTATCAAGTAGGAGGTAGTCAAGCTATAGCCGCTATGGGATTTGGTACTGAATCTATTCCAAAAGTAAATAAAATATTTGGACCCGGTAATATTTGGGTTACAGAAGCAAAACGACAAATTAACCTTTCACCAAATGGAACAGCGATTGATATGTTAGCTGGACCTTCCGAAATATTAATTATTGCAGATCATACAGCTAATCCTATTTTTATTGCTGCAGATCTTTTATCACAAGCAGAACACGGACCTGATTCACACGTAATACTTATCACACCCCACGCATACATTGTAGAACAAACAAAACATGAGCTACACAAGCAATTGAAAATACTACCACGTAGTAATATCATTAATAATGTATTATTAAATAGCCGCATGATTATTACTTCTAATTTAATGGAATGTTTTTCTATAAGTAATAGCTATGCTCCAGAACATTTGAGCATTCAAATTGAAAATGCATCAGATTATTTACATCATATTACCAACGCTGGGTCAATATTCCTTGGACATTGGTCTCCGGGAACGGCTGGAGATTATGCTAGTGGACCCAATCATGTCTTACCTACATATGGGCATGCAATCACCACATCTGGACTAGGAGTTATAGATTTTCAAAAAAGAATGTCGGTGCAACAATTAACTCAACATGGATTATTACAATTATCATCAACCATCACAACATTAACAAAAATCGAGCAATTAAAAGCTCATGAATATGCTGTAACACATCGTATAAATTATATCAAGGAACAAAATGAACGTTCGTTACTTGGCTAGAAATAATATATTAACTCTCAAACCTTATCAATCTGCTAGAAAATTCACGTACTCAGGAAAGATATGGCTGAACGCTAATGAATTTCCAATCAATCCCGACTATCAGTTTCGTTATAAAAACATTCATAGATACCCTACTTGTCAACCACAAGAAGTGATCAATAATTACGCTGATTACGCCGGAATTCGATCAGATCAAATTTTAGTATCGAGAGGAGCTGATGAAAGTATTGAATTATTAATGAAAGTTTTTTGTAATCCTGGAAAAGACGTTATTATATTTTGTCCACCGACATACGGTATGTATAAAACTACTGCAGAAATTTTAGGCATTAATTATCGAGTTATACCTAAAAATAAAAACTGGCAACTTGATTTACTATCCATTCAATCACAACTTAACAACGTTAAGTTAGTTTATATTTGCAACCCAAATAACCCCACTGGTAATATCATTCATTTAAATAGTTTAAAAAAATTATTAGATATTATTCAAAATAGAGCGTTATTAGTAGCCGATGAAGCATATATTGATTTTTGCCCGGACGCAAGCTTAGCCCGGTGGCTATCAGCGTATCCTCATCTGGTTATTTTAAGAACTTTATCTAAAGCTTTCGCATTAGCAGGATTACGCTGCGGCTTCACTTTAGCTAATCCAGAAATTATTACATTACTAGAAAAAGTGATCGCACCATACCCATTATCTACTCCAGTCATTGATATTGCAGAACAAGCTCTAACCCCTACAAATATACAACGTACTCAGAATAGAATAGCTACAGTCAATATAAACCGAACTATATTAATTACAGGATTAAAGCAATGTTCTTGTGTCCAAAAAGTATTCAATAGTAACGCTAATTATGTATTGGTTAGATTCTATCCAAAATATCAGGTTTTCAAGACATTGTTGCATCAAGGTATAGTATTAAGGGATCAAAGCAATCAACCAGGGTTAGTGAATTGCTTGCGTATCACTGTTGGCACATATAATGAATGCAAACATGTAGTTTCTGTTTTAAAAAAATTACATGTTACATCATTATCCATATCAGCAAATAGGAGCGCTCATGAATCATAAAATTTTATTTATAGATCGTGATGGAACCTTAATTAACGAACCAAAAGTCAATTTTCAAATTGATTCTTTAGATAAATTCTCATTAGAACCATATGTTATTCCCGCTCTTATAGAGTTAAAAAATATAGGTTTTGAGTTTGTTATAGTCACTAATCAAAATGGATTAGGAAGCGCTTCATTTCCTATAGAAAAATTCAATAAACCACATCATCTAATGATACAAATCTTTCAATCTCAAGGTATTAAATTTAATCAAATATTAATCTGCCCTCATCTCCCTGAGGAACAATGTAGTTGTCGTAAACCAAAAACTGCATTAGTAAATTCTTGGCTAATCGATAAAAAATTAAATAAATTTAATAGTTATGTTATCGGAGATCGAGATACTGATATGATGTTAGCAACTAACATGGGTCTTCAAGGAATACAATATGATCGTATTAATTTTGGTTGGAAAAAAATTAAAAATTATTTAACACAAAATCACAGGGCAGCATATATTCATCGAGTCACTGAAGAAACTAACATAGATATAGCGATATGGGTAGATCAAAATAATAAAAGTTACATTAATACCGGAATCAATTTTTTTAATCATATGTTACAGCAAATAGCTGTTCATGCTGGATTATGTATGAATATTACGGCAAAAGGAGATGTACATGTAGATGATCATCATACTGTAGAAGATACAGCCTTAGTATTAGGAGAAGCTTTAAACACTGCATTAGGCAACAAATGTGGTATTGGAAGGTTCGGTTTTATCCTACCTATGGATGAGAGTATTGCGCGATGTGTATTAGATCTTTCTGGAAGAACATATTTTTACTATGAAGCTAAATATACTTTCCAAAAAATTGGAGATCTCAGTACTGAAATGATAGAACATTTTTTTCGTTCATTATCTTCAAAAATGGGTTGCGCTTTACATTTACACGCAACTGGAAAAAATGATCACCATAAAGCAGAAAGTTTATTTAAATCTTTCGGGCGATCATTACGTCAAGCTATTTATATCAATAATAATAATATACCAAGTTCTAAGGGAACATTGCTATGAATATAGTGATTATAAACACCAACTGTTCTAATTTATTATCTGTCAAAACCATGCTACATAGGTTAGGACATAACCCAATAATAAGTGACAGAGCTGAGATTATATCTCAGGCGGACAAACTGTTTTTACCAGGAGTAGGTGCAGCTGCGTCTGTAATGCAGCAGTTAAAAAAAAAAATCTAGTTACGTTGATACAAAATTATACTAAACCAATATTAGGTATTTGTTTAGGAATGCAGTTGTTTGGATCTATAAGTTCTGAAAATGATGGCGTAAACACGTTGAATATTATTCATACACCTGTTACACGTATGCAATACCGAGGATTTCCTCTTCCGCATATGGGATGGAATACCATTACTATCCCTAAAAAACATTTTTTCTTTCATGGTATAAAGAAGAGTGATTATTTTTATTTTGCACATAATTATTGCATAGAAATATGTTCTGCAACAATTTCTAAAACAAATTACGGACAATTATTTAGTTCAGTTATAAAATATAAAAATTTCTTTGGCGTACAATTTCATCCAGAAAAATCTGGGATACCTGGACAACAATTAATAAAAAATTTTTTGGAGATATAATTTGTGATTATTCCCGCTCTAGATATTATTAACGGAAATATAGTTAGGTTGTATCAAGGATCTTATCGCATGCAAACTAATTACGGTGAACCTATTTCATTATTGAAAAAATACATACAGCAAGGATCAAAAATGATACATCTGGTTGATCTAGATGGAGCAAAAAATCCATTAAACAGACAAAGTTTATTAATTAGTCAATTAATAAAAGAAACTACTCCTCTATCAAAAATACAAATAGGAGGAGGTATACGTAACGCTACAGATGTAGAAATTCTGTTAGAATCAGGAGCAACACGTATAGTATTAGGTTCTGTAGCAGTTACACAACCAAAGACAGTAAAAAAATGGTTTGAATATTTTGATCCAAATGCCTTAGTTTTAGCGATAGATATCCATGTTTATTCTAAAAAAAATCGAAAAGTAGCTATTTATGGTTGGCAAAAAGAAAGTAATTTACAATTAGAACAAATAATAGAAGAATATTGTACTGTAGGTTTAAAACATATTATTTGCACGGATATATCTAAAGATGGAACGTTGTTAGGTAGTAATATATCTTTGTATCAATCAATATGTCATTGTTGGCCACAAATATCATTTCAAGCATCTGGAGGTGTCAATAAATTAATAGAGATATCTAAATTACGTTCTGCTGGAGTAGCAGGAATTATTATTGGTCGTGCTTTTTTAGACAATATATTTACTATCGATGAGGCTACATCATGTTGGCAAAACGAATAATTCCTTGTCTCGATGTAGCTAATAATAAAGTCATTAAAGGGATACAATTCAAAGATCATAAAATTGTAGGCGATATCTTAGATTTAGCAAAAAGATATGCAAAATCAGGAGCCGATGAATTAGTATTCTATGATATTACAGCATCACCGAATGATCAAGTAGTAAATAAAAAATGGATTTCTCAGGTTGCCGAGATAATAAATATCCCATTTTGTGTTGCTGGAGGCATAAGTACATTAAAACAAGCTAAACAAATTCTTGCATCTGGAGCAGACAAAATTTCAATTAACTCTCCCGCTCTAATTAACCCAATACTAATCCAAGAACTAGCTAACCATTTAGGTACACAATGTATTGTAGTGAGCATCGATACTTGGCATAATCCTAAAAAAAAAATTTATCAAGTAAAATGCTATACTGGAGACAGCACTCGTATGCACATCACAACATGGCAAACATTGGATTGGGTTAAAAAAGTACAAGAATATGGAGCTGGAGAGATAGTATTAAATATGATGAATCAAGATGGAATGAAAAATGGTTACGATTTAGATCAATTACGAAATATCAGAAAACATTGTAAAGTACCACTTATAGCTTCGGGAGGAGCTGGTACCTATCAACATTTCTTAGAAGCATTTCGCGATGCTGATGTGGACGGTGCTTTAGCGGCTTCAGTGTTTCATAAAAAAATTATTGATATTCATAAATTGAAGCAATTTTTATACAAAGAAGGAATAAATATTAGATTATGCTAATTAAAAATCATCATGATCAATTAGATTGGACTAAAAATCACGGTCTAATACCCGCTATTATACAACATGCGAAGTCAGGAGAAGTATTAATGTTAGGGTATATGAATAAAGAATCAATGATAAAAACAGAAAAAACTAAGCATGTTACTTTTTTCTCACGCAAAAAAAATAGATTATGGACTAAAGGAGAAAAATCCGGAAATATATTAAACTTAATCAATTGGTATTCAGATTGCGATCAAGATGCGTTATTAATCTTTGTTTTACCAGATGGACCTGCTTGCCATAATAACACTAGCAGCTGCTTCCATCCTGGGATAGCAGAATTAAGTTTTCTTCATCAATTAGAAAACGTTATATCTTCAAAAAAAAATATACCATCCCATCTCATTAATACATCTTATACATCTCGTTTATATGCTAGTGGCATCAAACGCATTGCTCAAAAAGTGGGAGAAGAAGGTCTAGAAACAGCTCTTGCAGCAATTTCCTGCTATAATACAAAAGAACTCATTAATGAAGCATCAGATTTAATTTATCATTTATTAGTCCTATTACAACATAAATCATTAAACTTTAATGCAATCATCCAAGAATTGAAAATTAGAAATAATAAGAACCACTTAATCGACAAAAGATAATACATAATATACATAAAATAATACAATAAAACCAAACAATTACTCGTTTTAGTATTGTCGATATGTAATTAACATTAATAGATTTTTAGAACATTAAGGTAATTCACTATAAAAATAACAACAAACTATTCTTTTAAAGAATAGGAATAACAAACTTAATATCTCCAAAATCCTCATTATTATATATACGGGAATTTTGTTTGTTACTTTAAATTACTTAATCAATATTAACAATGTTTTCCTCACATTTATCTTAACCAATCAGTGTGAAACGTACCTTGTTTATCAAAACACATGTAAGTATGCGCTCCAAAATAATCTCGTTGTGCTTGAATAAGATTTGCAGGTAATATATTACTGCGATAACTATCATAGTACGCTATAGCAGTGGATAATGCAGGCATTGGAATACCGTATTTAATAGCACACATTACTATATCTCTCAACATTTGTTGATAATCATTCGCGATAGTACTGCAATACGGAGACAATAATAAATTATTGATATCTGGAGTTTGGGAATAAATATCAATAATTTTTTTTAAAAATTTTGATCTAATTATGCATCCTGCACGAAAAATTTGAGCAATTTGTTTGTAATTTAAATCCCAATGATACTTATCAGACGCAATTCTTAATTGATAAAAACCTTGAGCATATAAAATAATCTTACCAAGATACAATGCTTTTCGAGCTTTTTCTAAGTATAAACACCTACTCTCACAACAATTTTTTATATTAGGCCCTGATAATATTTTTGAAGCTTTAAGACGTTGTTTTTTAAGAACAGACATATAACGAGCAAACACTGATTCAGTAATCATACCTAACGGTATTCCTAAATCTATCGCATCTTGACTAGTCCATGCTCCAGTGCTTTTATTTCCAGCCACATCTAATATAGAATTAAGAATATGATCATTATTGGCATTTTTTTTAACACAAATATAGCTTGTTATTTCAATAAGATAACTATTTAATTCTCCTTGATTCCATTGATTAAAAATTTCTCCCAATTCTTCATAAGTTAAATGAAATATTTTTTGTAAAAAAAAATATATTTCAGCAATTATTTGCATATCTCCGTACTCTATACCGTTATGTATCATCTTGAGATAATGCCCAGATCCATTCGGCCCTATATATGCAACGCAAGTTTCATCATCAACACGAGCGGCAATTTTTTTAAAAACCGACTCCACCATTTTATATGCATTTATATGTCCTCCAGGCATGATGGATGGTCCTTTCAAAGCTCCTTCTTCTCCCCCGGAAATACCAGTACCAATAAAATGTATCCCTTTTTTTGATAACTCAAGATTACGACGCATAGTATCTTTATAAAATGAATTACCTCCATCAATTAAAACATCTCCTGGATTCATATAGGGGGATAATATTTTTATAATACTATCGATATATGTTCCTGACGTAATCATTAAAAATATAAAACGAGGTTTATTTAAAGATAGTACAAACTCTTCTATTGAATAACATGGAATAATATTTTTTTTGGAATTATTAGCAACAATTGCATCAGTTTTATTTTTAGAACGATTGTAAACAACAACACAATAACCTTTACTTTCGATGTTCAAAGCTAAATTTCGACCCATAACACCCATACCGATAATACCAATTTTTTCTTGTTTGAACATATCTGCTCCTCTATGGTATAAGTATGTTGTATATTTTAATAATAGTTAAATAACGACTAATTTATATTTAGTTTACAATATAAACATATTATTACATAAATATTTCAATATAAAATAAAACATTTTAAACAATATTAATATACATAAACATAAAACATCACGACAAATATAAGTTTCAAATGTTATTAACTCGTGATCTTAAAGGCCAATCATGATAAAATATTAATTTTCAAAAAATATCCTACAACATATCACTACATGTGCATACATATTTTATGTATCATAATAAAATTATGATATACTCGTACGAAATTAAATTTAAAATAAGTAATCAATTATAATAATAATAAATAATTTTTTATTGAATATAAAACCATTATTATAATGATACTAAAATATTAACAAAACCATTAAAATAACCAAATATAATTTTAATTATTGTAATGTATAAACAGCATATATACTATACGTTCATAATGTAAATTACAAAAAACAAAATATATTTTAATAATCTACAATATGTGTTGTTATGCAACATATATAAATTTTTAAATCAAAAAACTATATGACTGCAAAAAAAATGTTAGTTACTTGCGCGCTTCCTTACGCTAATGGTTCTCTTCATATCGGACATATGTTAGAGCATATACAAGCAGATATCTGGGTTCGTTATCAACGCATGCAAGGCAATTGCGTATATTTTATTTGCGCAGATGATGCACATGGCACCGCTATTATGTTAAAATCACAACAACTTAATATAACACCAGAACAAATGATTACCCGAATGCAACAAGAACATCAACGAGATTGCTACGAATTTGGGATTAATTATGATAATTATTATTCTACGCACAGTAAAGAAACTCGTGAATTACTACATGATATTTACTTTCGATTAAAGAAACGTGGACTCATTAAGTCTAAATTTATTTCTCAATTATATGATCCTAAAAAAAATATGTTTTTACCAGATCGATTTGTTAAGGGTACATGCCCAAAATGCAAAAAAGATGATCAATATGGAGATAATTGTGAAAAATGCGGTACTATTTATACCTCTTTAGAACTTATAAATCCCAAATCAGTTATTTCTGGAACATCTCCGATAATACGAAAATCGAAACATCTCTTTTTTGATTTACCAGTTTTTACTGATATATTACGTACATGGATCCAATCAGGAAACATACAAAAAGAAGTAACCAATAAAATAGAAGAATGGTTCAAATCAGGTTTAAAACAGTGGGATATTTCTAGAGACGCTCCTTATTTTGGATTTAAGATTCCTAATGCTTCAGAAAAATATTTTTATGTATGGATGGATGCCCCTATAGGATATATGGGCACCTTTAAAAACTTATGTAAAAAAAACAAAAACATATCTTTTAATGATTTTTGGAACTTAAATTCCAAAACAGACTTATATCATTTCATAGGTAAAGATATTATCTACTTTCATTGTCTTTTCTGGCCAGCTATTTTATCAGGCAGTCAATTTCGTAAACCAACTAATATATTTGTTCACGGCCATGTTACTATAAACGGATCTAAAATATCGAAATCTAAAGGTACTTGTATCAACGTACGTACTTACTTATCATGTCTAAACCCAGATTATTTGAGATATTATTACGCTACAAAACTCTCATCGCATACTAGCGACATAGATTTAAATCTATCAGATTTTATTACTAGAGTAAATTCAGATATTATTAATAAAATATTGAATTTAGCATCTAGAAATTCCGGATTTATACATCAATATTATAATGGTCATTTATCAAATACATTGACCCATCCATTTATATATAATATGTTTATTGAATCCAGACACTCTATAGGAGAATTTTTTCAAAAAAGAGAGTTTAATTGCGCAATGCGTGAAATTATGAAATTAGCAGATGAAGCTAATCGTTACATAGACAGACATGCTCCATGGCATGTCGCAAAAAAAATAGGCCGTAGACATGAAGCATTATCTATTTATTCTATGGGTATTCAATTGTTTCGTATTCTTATGGTATATTTAAAACCCGTATTACCTAAATTAGCTGATTACAGTGAATATTTTCTCAACACTCGTCTCACATGGGAGAGCCTTTCTATGCCTTTATCAAACCATCGAATTAATAAATTTAAAATAATTTTTTCTCGAATTCATCCTGATCAAATTAAATCTATAACAAATAAATCTCAACTAAATGAAAACATATCCTAATCCTTATTATAGGATATCCTATAAAGATACACAAAAATAAATTATGATATCACACAATAATATTAAAACTCCCTCCCAAATAATGACATATGTCTTACAAAATGTAAAAATTACTACATAAATTCATTATAATCAAAATTTCAAATATCTATCCAAAAGGTAATCTCTTGTTCCAAACAAACAGCTGCTCCCTAAAATTAGATATACGCATATGTATATAAATATAACGTAATACTACTCAACATTTTAATTTATATAAATAAAACAAATGTATATTCTTAATATCATTAAGATATAGCAGTAAACAATGCTATTAATCTTGTTGAAACAGTTTAAAAAAACACTATATTAATAGATGCCATTCAAAACAAAACAATTGTAATCAAATCAATGATAATAAATACAGTTAAAGTATAATAAAATTTAGTTACAATTATTTCTTTTATTCAAACAACCATTACCCAATTTAAATTTATTTTTATTAATTTAAAACATTTAAATCGATTTTCCTATATAATTTTAAAAACTTCAATTTTTCATAAAACTTATTCACTTTTCTATAAAAATAGAATTTTCCAAGACAACAATTAGTTACATCATAACAGTTTCACCAATCCAGTTATAATATATCATAATCAAATTCATATTGATTAATACAAAACAAATACAATTACACTGAAAAATTTCATATTTTAATGATCTCTTTTAACACATTTAATCCATAAAAAAATAAATTCATAGATTTATTACTCAATAAACAGATATAAAAATTAATTTTCTAATTATATTTATATTTTAATATACAGTTACAGATTTTATTATTAATAAAAGATAAATTTTAAAAATACTCTGATATTTATTCACATCATCATGCATATCTTATACCGAAATATATCCAATAATATTACGACAATTATCCATTTGGTTATTAAATATTTAAATACATATCACGATCGACATGCTATTTCCTTAGCATGCATATTTATAAAATACAATAATAACCTAATTAATTTTTAAATAAAACATATCAAATCAACGCTTACAATACATAATTGCGTGCAGAAATTCTTTTCTAATATTTGTATCAGATTCAAATACACCCCCAAGCACAGTGGTAGTTGTAGTACTGCTAACATCATTAATACCCCTAGCTTTTACACAATAATGTACTGCATCAATAAATATTGCCACATTATTTGTATTAAGTAACGTTTGTAATGCTAAAAAAATTTGTTTTGTCAATCGTTCCTGTAACTGCGGTCTTTTAGAGAAAAATTGAACTATTCTGTTTATTTTGGATAAACCAATCATATTATTTTCTGGAATATAAGAAATAGTCACTGTACCATTAAAAACAATAAAATGATGTTCACAAGTACTAGTAATATTAATGCCTCGTACTGTAATCATTTCATTTATTTGCATTGTATTCGGAATAATTGCAATTTTAGGAAAATTTGAATAATCTAACCCAGAGAAAATTTCTTCTATATACATCTTAGCTATACGTTTAGGAGTATTTGACAAACTATCGTGTTCTAAATCAAGATTAAGAAGATGCACAACAGCTCTCATATGATTTTCAATGCGACGTTTACGTATTTGATGATTAATATTCAATTCAATTAATGGATTTTCTAATCCTCGAACTGATAAAGCGTCACGTACTAATAGAGCTTCTTGTGATAACATAGACATATAACTTTCTCTAAAAAATACATTCACACCAACCTTTTTATGTTACATATTCTAATTAGGTATAAACTTTTAAATAATTTAACTAAATCAAGTAGACATTGATTAATATTAAAGATATGTATTTTATTATCATACATCTACAACCAAGTATATTAATTCTTACATTACTATAAGCGTATACTTATACAATCATTTTTAATAAAACACTTGAATATTCACCAATACTTTATGTATTGTATTACACAAATACAATAATTTATTCAATAATATACAAAACAACATATTAAAATATGAAAAATAAAACTATACTTATTATTTTTTATTTAAACATATTTTGTATACTGCTTCTATGTTTCATTTAAAAATCATAAACATTTTGAGAAATAACATATTGAATCATATCTATCACGAGTATAGGGATCAAAAACCATAAAAAAATTTTTATGATTTTCGCATATCAATATACTTAAAATAAAATAAAATATGACAGACCGATACACAGTAAATAAACCTAATAAGATACGGATATTAAATTTTAAATTACTTATATTATTGCACAGATTAACTTGTTGAAATAGTCCACTCGAAAATTTTATTGCAACAATAAATACCAAATAATATTCATTCAATATCAATATAAACATTTAACTATATAAACAATTATTTATCTTGTATCATGTGGTAATAGAAATGACCCTTGCAATCTATAAATAATTATAAATTTTATTATCAATACAAATATTTAATTAGGTGTAATAATAATGTTAACAATCAAAGCTAGTGTACGTATTTATCACAAAAAAAGCGCAACAAGACGACTACGTAAACAAAACAAATGCCCAGCTATTATCTATAATAAGAATAATATACCAAGTGTATCCATTACATTGGATCAAAAGGATATGTTACATCCTACAGCTGCAACACAATTACACAAAAATAATGTTATTCTATTACTTATTGACGATCAACAACCTATTGCAGTTAAAATACAAGAACTACAATATCATCCTTTCAAGCCTAAGTTAATACATATTGATTTTACTTATGTTTAATGAGATAATTTATTTTATAGATCACACTGAATTTTGATTATAAAGATAAATTTTAATCTTTTAACGTATAATCACAATCTATCTTTCTCTATGTCATGAGAAAGACATGCAGTTTATATGAAACATGTTATATATAAGCATATATACATTGAGTCTTCAATAAAACTGAAGTTAATAACTAAATGACTTTTCAATTAGTAGTAATATATACTAATTGTAAAAATCAATAAAATACTAACACATGTAATTTTATATATGTAAATATATACATATATAAAATTTGTAGGATTGTAAACAAAAAATAACAATCATATTTGCACATTCATGGCATGCTTCTAAAGTTTTATATTTATAAAAATTAATATTTCTTCTACTATAATAACTAACTTTTGCATCATAAATCAAAAACGGCATGTAGCGTAGCTTGGTAGCGCACCGTCATGGGGTGTCGGGGGTCAGAGGTTCAAATCCTCTCATGCCGAAGTACCATCATCTACATGATAAGAATAATGATTCTTATCATGTAGATCTAATGCTAATTCTAACAATTTCGTAATTAACGCTTGAAAATTTAATCCACTTGCTTCCCACAATTTAGGATACATACTATCGCAAGTAAATCCAGGTAATGTATTAACTTCATTGATAAAAACTTTGTTATTCAAATTTAAAAAAACATCCACCCGCGCCATTCCGGAGCAATTTAATACTTGAAATGCACGTAAAGCAACATGACGAATGTCATCACTTATGGTATCCTTAATTAAAGCAGGTATCATGGTTTGTACTGTATGTTTCATATATTTATTATCATAAGTATAAAAATCATCACCTGACAATATAACTTCACCACATACACTAATTTCTGGATTCTCATTACCCAATACCGCACACTCCAATTCTCTCCCAATAATAGCTGGTTCTATTAATATTTTAGAACTAAAAGAAAAAGCCTTCATTAGGGCTAAATTAAAATCTTTGCGTTGAGTAACTTTTGATACTCCTATCGATGATCCTTGATTTGATGGTTTCACAAACAAAGGTAAACCAAAGATAGAGACTAAATCATCAAAATCTATATTATGCTGATCCTGATCCAAAACAGTTTTAAATGGTACTACGGATAAACCCGCATCACGCAATAAACATTTAGATACCTCTTTATCCATCCCTATAGATGAACTCAAAACGTTAGACCCAACAAATGGCAAGTTCATCATACATAATAAACCTTGCAAAGCACCATCTTCTCCTAGTGATCCATGAATCACAGGAAAAATAACATCAAATTTCAATAAAAAATTTATATTTTTAGTACGCAATTCAAATTGATGAGGGCAGTTTTGTAATAGAATAGAAATTCTATCATTTTTATGATATGACAAATTATTAAAATTAACGTCTTTTAAATGCCAATATCCTTTTTTATCTATCCATAAAATCATCACTTCAAAACGAAATTTGTCAATAAATTGAGCAATACACATAGCTGATTTCAATGAAATATCGTGTTCTAAAGAACAGCCTCCACAAATAATACCAATACATAATTTAGACATATTACATCCTTTTATGTGATGTATTTAATACCAAAAAAGGCGAATTAAAATTATTTTAATTCGCCTTTTTTGGTATTAAATACTAACTTCTTATTTATACTGACCTGTTTTTAAAATGCATAAGCTACGCCCAATGCAATGATATTATCGGTACAAATCTGAGATGCACTGGAAAACCCATCCTTATTTAACAAATTGATTCTATAATCCATAGTAGTACAAATATTTTTATTAAAAACATAACTTGTTCCAACCGTGACGCATTTTTTTAAGAAATTGCTATAACCATCATTTTCCACATCACTAGCTTTTGAATGCAAATAAGATATAGAAGGACGTAATCCAAAATCAAATTGATATTGGGCTACTAATTCAACATTCTTGGCTTTATTAGCAAATCCATAAATATAATTTGAATTAACATTATCACAAAAACTACCAAATGGAGTCATATTATAAGTCTCCCCATAAGTAGCTGCTACATATATACCTTTCCCATCATATTTTATTCCCAAGGAATATGCTTCGACATTGTCATTACAACAAAGATTAGTATCTAAACCAGTTTGTTCAGCGATACGTTTGTTATTGGCATAAGCCACAGACGCAGAAAATCCATTATCCAAGGAATAAGACGCAGATACTCCGTATCCTTCTCCATTAGCTGTTTGAAAAGTACGACCTGTCGCTTTATTCGCATCGTTTTTTCCTTGATATTGTACAGCAAAATCCAATCCATTCACAAAACCAAAAAGATTTTTATTACGATATGTGAGCACGTTTGAACTACGACTAGATAAAAAATTATCTACAAGCGATATATCTCCTCCAAATCCTGGTATTACATCTGTCCAAGCTCCCACATCATATAATATTCCATAATTTCTTCCATAATCGATACTTCCAAAATCTCCAAATTTTATTCCTGCGTAGCCAAGCAACACCTTATCATTATTATTTACTCTGATTCCTTCAACATTCTTTAAAGAAATTTCATGTTCCCACATACCAAAACCAATAATTTGGTCATTAATATAGGTTGTACCAGAAAAACCATATCTTACAAACGAATTATCTCCATTTTTAGTATTATCTCTTGAGAAATAATGCCCCCCAACAAGGCTACCAAACATACTTAATATATTTCCGTCTTTATTGTAAATTTCAGAAGCCCCGGCAGTGCTCGCCATAACCATAGTCGCAACCAGGCTAGTAAAACACCGTAATTTCATATCAGTACCTCACCATATAGTAAGTAAAAACACTATTAACCAACTCATAAAACCTAATATTAAATGATATACATCACCTACTTCGCAATATTATATCAACTATTATCAACATGTTACATAAAACAAAATTCTCTAATTATTTAACTCATATCAAGAGTGATACACAAAGAGCATATTCTACACACAAAATAAAAAAGCTCCATTTTTTCTCTCTATCTATAACTATTTACTACTTAATTAATAACAACCTCTTATTTGATATAATCAAAATTTACCCAACAATTTCTATAAACAAATATCATATTACTTACGATCATAATATTCAACATGAATAACAAAATGCTAACGTTATAATATAACGCATATTTGTCAGATTGTTTTTACCGAAATCATTGATTCCTCAATTAACTATTGCATAAATCATAATAATCATTTTCACCATTATATTAGAAATAATTACTATACACCATATATACTAACATAATAAATATAAAAAAATACACAACTAAATAACACATAATGCAATATTAATTTAACGAACTTAAAACATCATATCTTTAATAATATTTTAATTATCAACACCAATTTTTAATAACACAAAATTCTCTTCAATACTAAATTAAATAAAACAATTTTAATTCTCTACTGATTCCACAACACACTGCAACCCAACTACATATTCATCACATGCGGTACGAATTAACATAACTCCTTGAGTATTACGCCTAATAATATTAACTTCAGAAACACGAGTTCGAACTAATCGACCTAAGTCAGTAATCATTACTATTTGATCAGATTGATTTACTTGAACGGCCCCAACGACATTGCCGTTTCGTTCGGTAACCTTAATAGAAATCACACCCTGAGTCGCACGAGATTTAATTGGATATTCTGATTGATTAGTACGTTTTCCAAAACCATTGCGAGTAACAGTAAGAATAGAACTCTTATCTTTTGGTATAATTAAAGATACTACACGATCACCTTGTAATAAATGAATACCTTTTACTCCAATCGCCGAGCGACCTACACTTCGCACCTGTGTTTCTTTAAATCGTACAACTTTTCCATAAGCAGTAAACAACATTACCTCATTGCTACCATCAGTTATATCAGCTCCAATCAACTCATCCCCATCATTAAGATTCAATGCAATAATACCAACATTACGGGGGCGACTAAATTCAACAAGTGGTGTTTTTTTTACAACTCCACTACTAGTCGCCATAAATACTTGATGTCCCGTTGTATAATTTTGAATTGGCAAAATAGCAGTAATTCGTTCATTCACATCCAATGGCAATAGATTAATAATTGGTTTACCTCGTGATCCACGACTAGCTTCAGGTAATCGATAGACTTTCATCCAATATATACGCCCATAATTAGAAAACAACAACACCGTATCGTGAGTATTAGCAATCAACAATCGTGTAATAAAATCTTCTTCCTTAATTCGCGTTGCTAACTTTCCTTTTCCTCCCCGTTTTTGAGCTTCATAATCTGTTAATGGTTGATATTTAACATAACCTTGATATGATAAAGTTACTACTACATCTTTTTGATTAATTAAATTTTCTACATTAATATTTTCAACATTATTACTAATTTCAGTACGACGAGGATCATTATACTCCTTTTGTATCTCCAATAATTCTTGACGGATTACCTGCATCAAGCATTTAGGATCTTTCAAAACAGAGATTAAATTTTCTATTTTTTCTAACAAACTGCTATATTCTTTTAATAATTTTTCATGCTCTAAAGTAGTAAGTTTATGTAATTTTAAGTCTAAAATAGCTTGAACTTGATTCTTGGTAAGATAATATTGGTTATCGTGAATAACATTCTTTACTTTCGACCCTTCAGATTGTATCAAGTTAACAGAATCTGTTCGTGTCATGTCAATCATATTTCCTATCTTCCATGAGGAAGATGTTAAACAAGAACTAGCTTCTACGGAACTATTAGAGTGACGAATAAGTTCAATAATTGCATCAATATTAAACAATGCAATTGCTAACCCCTCCAAAATATGAATACGACCCCGAGCTTTCTTTAATTCAAAATTAACACGACGTACAACTATTGCGCGACGATGAGACACAAAAGCAGATAAAATGTCTTTTAACGACATAATTTTAGGCTGCCCTTGATGCAAAGCTACCATATTAATACCGAATGAAGTTTGCAATGAAGTTAAAGAATATAAATTATTTAAAATTATTTCGCTAATAGCATCACGCTTAATTTCAATAACTATTCGCATACCATCTTTATCGGATTCATCACGCAGATTATATATTCCTTCGATGCGTTTTAACTTGACTAATTCCGTGATCTTTTCTAACAGTCGAGCCTTATTAACTTGATAAGGAATTTCATATATTACGATAGATTCACGGCCACTTTTAATATCAGTTTCAATTTCCGCACGAGCACGAATATAAATTTTACCTCGGCCGGTACTATATGCTTCTTGTAGACCACTGCTATCATTAATGATGGCAGCAGTAGGAAAATCTGGACCCGGAATATATTTCATTAATCCTGCAATAGTAATATCCTCATTATCTATAAACGCCAAACATCCATTAATTACTTCAGAAAGATTATGTGGAGGAATATTAGTAGCCATTCCTACGGCAATACCAGAAGAACCATTAACCAAAAGATTTGGAATTCTAGCAGGCAATATTCCTGGAATATTTTCAGTGCCATCATAATTAAGTTCATAATCAACAGTTTCCTTATCTAAATCTAACAATAATTCATTTGCTATTTTAGACATACGTACCTCAGTATAACGCATAGCCGCCGCTGAATCACCATCGACTGAACCAAAATTACCTTGTCCATCTACTAAAGCATAGCGCATTAAAAAAGGTTGTGCCATTCGCACTATAGTTTCATATACTGCAGTATCCCCATGAGGATGATATTTTCCAATGACGTCACCTACTACCCTAGCTGATTTTTTATAACTTCTGTTCCAACAATTACCAAGCACTTGCATGGCAAATAATATACGACGATGCACAGGTTTTAATCCATCTCGAACATCTGGCAATGCACGCCCAACAATTACTGACATAGCATAATCTAAATAAGAATGCGTTAATTCTTCTTCTATGTTAATTTGTGTGATTTCTTTAGCAAAATCATTCATGCACTTATGTCCTCTATTTATTTTTTTTAATGCGTATGTATATTAACAATTATTTAAATAATTTATGAAACTGTAATATAAACTGTTTTAGTGGTATTTAAATGATTCTATAAAGATAGACACATAAATCTATCATACTATAGATAAATCATGTTTATAACCATATTCTAATAAATTAATAGTTATAAATAACTTTATATACTAATATTCAAATTAATAACACTCTCATTCCCTTATTTTAAAGAGATCTTAACATATGAAAGACATAATTCTTGATGAACTTACAGATAATGAAAAGAACATGAATAAAAAAGAAATGGATAAATTTAAAACATCTAGATCGCAATGGTGGGGCCCTTTTAATTCATTTAAACCGTTGCATCATATTAATTTAACACGTTTTAATTATATTATCGATCAAAGTAATGGATTATTCGGTAAAAAAATATTAGATGTTGGATGCGGTGGAGGTATTTTGTCAGAAAGTATGGCTCAATCAGGCGCAGAAGTCGTTGGATTAGATATCAATGCTTCTGTTTTAGAAATTGCAAAATCACATGCCTTACATCAAGGTTTAAATATTCATTACATACACGAAACAATAGAAAACCACGCTGTAAACCATGCTAATCATTACGATATAGTAACCTGTATGGAAGTTTTAGAACATGTACCGTGTCCTTCATCAATCGTTCATGCTTGCTCTACTATGATTAAGATAAATGGATCAGTATTTTTTTCCACATTAAATCGCACATTTAAATCATGGCTGTTCGTTGTAATAGGAGGCGAATATATTTTTCGCATTATTCCAAAAGGTACGCATAATTTTAATAAATTTATTACCCCATCTGAACTACTAGAATGGATTGACTCTACCATTTTAGAAGAACAAAACATCACTGGATTATGCTATAATCCCTTCACGAATAAGTGCGCATTAATACGCAACGTTAATACAAACTATATCTTACATGCTAAACTAAAAAGTAATCGCTCTATATAATGGAAAAGCGATTTTTAAAAATTAATAAACAATAAATATTGTACTGTTGTAGGATAATTTTTAATGTGATCAATATAATACTAAAAAATAATCAAATTGTTCAATTATATTACAGTAATAATACATATCATTATTTTACGTAATTAAAATAAAAATAATCAGTACAACATGATCATATGTATTTCTAAACACAATCAGTTATAATTAATCTTCAAAATATTTATACTAAATAGGAGCAATGGAATATTCTCCACCTATACTACTATTTAATTAATTATTATTTTTAAAACATGAAAATTATGACGTCATTTATTAATTCATCTATTTATCACAAATCTAAGCCATAATTTGTTCACAATGAATTGCTGTGGCCTAATATTATTAGTATTTCATAACAGGTATACACTTATATGAACCAAACTCTACTAGTTACTAAACGAAACGGTCATCACGAACCTATTAATCTTGAAAAAATTCACCGAGTTATTAATTGGGCCGCCACAGGCTTAAGGCACGTCTCTGTTTCACAAGTAGAATTACGTTCTCACATACAATTTTATAACGGCATAAAAACTTCTGACATTCAAGAGACAATCATAAAATCAGCAGCAGACTTGATCTCTGAAGAAGAACCAGACTATCAATATTTAGCGGCACGTTTAGCAGTATTTCATTTGCGTAAAAAAGCTTACGGTCAATTTGAACCGCCAAAACTATATAATCATGTGTTACGATTAATAAAAATTGGTAAATACGATCAACATTTGCTAGATGATTACAATGAGGCAGAGTTTAACCAAATGGATACATTTATTGATCATTGGAGAGATATGAATTTTTCGTATGCTGCTGTAAAACAATTAGAAGGTAAATACTTAGTACAAAACAGAATAACCGGAGAAATTTATGAAAGCGCTCAGTTTTTATATATATTAACTGCAGCCTGTTTATTTTCTAAATATCCAAAAAAAACTCGAATGCATTACATTCAACAATTTTACAATGCAATATCGACTTTTAAAATTTCCTTAGCGACACCTATTATGTCTGGAGTTCGTACACCAACACGTCAATTTAGTTCCTGTGTGTTAATAGAATGTGATGATAGTCTTGATTCTATCAATGCAACATCTAGTGCTATTGTCAAATATGTTGCACAACGTGCTGGAATAGGTATTAACGGTGGACGCATTAGAGCATTAGGCAGTCCAATACGTAACGGAGAAGCATTCCACACCGGGTGTATCCCATTTTATAAACATTTCCAAACAGCAGTCAAATCATGCTCTCAGGGCGGTGTGCGTGGAGGAGCTGCTACATTATTTTATCCTATTTGGCATTTAGAAATAGAAAACTTACTTGTTTTAAAAAATAATCGCGGCATAGATTCCAACCGAATACGTCATTTAGACTATGGTGTACAAATCAATAAACTAATGTATCAACGTCTTATTGAAGGAAAATGTATTACATTATTTAGCCCATCTGATGTTCCAGGGTTGTATGAATCTTTTTTTGATAATCAAAATAAATTCGAACAGTTATATTACGCATATGAAAATATGCAGAATATTAGACATCGAAAAGTTAAAGCAATAGATTTATTTTCTTTAATGATGCAAGAACGAGCTTCTACTGGAAGAATCTATATTCAACATACCGATCACTGTAATACTCATAGTGCTTTTGATAGTATTGTTGCTCCAGTTCGTCAATCCAATTTATGCTTGGAGATAACGTTACCAACAAAACCTTTAAATAATATTAATGACCATAACGGTGAAATTGCTTTATGTACACTATCTGCTTTCAATCTTGGTAATATTGAAAATCTTGACGACTTATCTGAACTTTCTAATTTAATAGTACGTGCTCTTGACGCTCTATTAGACTATCAACATTATCCCATTCCTGCTGCACAACGCAGTGCTGTAAAAAGACGTTCTTTAGGAATTGGAGTCATTAATTATGCCTATTATCTTGCTAAAAATGGAGTCCGCTATTCAGATGGTAGTGCTAATAAATTAACACATCGTACTTTCGAAGCTATTCAATATTATTTATTAAGAGCTTCTAACAATTTAGCTAAAGAAAAAGGATCTTGCGAATGGTTCACTGATACTTCATATTCAAAAGGCATCTTACCTATTGATACGTATAAAACAAATCTTAATTCACTTATTAATGAACCATTACATTATAACTGGGAAGATTTACGCTCTAATATTAAAAAATATGGATTACGAAATTCTACATTATCCGCATTAATGCCATCAGAAACTTCATCACAAATTTCTAATGCCACTAATGGCATAGAACCTCCCAGAGGTTATATTAGCATCAAAGCTTCAAAAGACGGAATTTTGCGTCAAGTAGTACCTGAACTTATTAAACTAAAATCTTCTTATGAGTTATTATGGAAAATACCAGATAATCGAGGATATCTTCAATTAGTAGGAATTATGCAAAAATTCGTTGATCAATCCATTTCAACTAACACTAATTATGATCCCTCCCGATTTCCAGAATGCAAAGTACCTATGAAACAGCTACTTTCAGATTTATTGTATGCTTATAGACTTGGTATTAAAACGTTATACTATCATAATACCCGTGATGGAGCTCAAGATGTACAAAAAATACTACCAAATAATCAATCAAACATCTGTACAAGTGATGCTTGTACGATTTAACAATATAACTAACTACTATTACATTTATAACACAACATCCATATATTCATGTTTACTTTTAATAAAGGGATAAAAATGATTTACACAACCTTTTCTCAAAACAAAAACAATCAACTGCTTGAACCAATGTTTTTAGGACAACCAGTAAATA
This sequence comes from Blochmannia endosymbiont of Camponotus sp. C-046, assembly GCF_023585865.1. Lineage (NCBI taxonomy): Bacteria > Pseudomonadati > Pseudomonadota > Gammaproteobacteria > Enterobacterales > Enterobacteriaceae > Candidatus Blochmanniella > Blochmannia endosymbiont of Camponotus sp. C-046. The sequence continues at coordinate 77,688 of NZ_CP097752.1, read as the reverse complement.
TCGCTCGATTTGATCAGCAAAAACATTCCATTTTTGAAAAATTAATTGAAAAACAACTTTCATTTTTTTGGCGCCCAGAAGAAATAGATATTTCTAAAGACCGTATAGATTTTCAATCATTACCAGACCATGAAAAACACATTTTTATTAGCAATTTAAAATACCAAACCTTGTTAGATTCTATTCAGGGACGCAGTCCCAATATAGCATTACTACCATTAATTTCTATACCAGAACTGGAAACTTGGGTAGAGACTTGGTCATTTTTTGAAACCATCCATTCCCGTTCCTATACCCATATTATTCGTAATATTGTCAGTCATCCATCTGTAATATTTGATGATATTATTAGCAACAAAGAAATTGTAAAACGTGCTAAAGATATTTCAATGTACTATGATAATTTGATTGAATTAACTAGTTATTATCATATCTTAGGCCCCGGTATTCATAAAATCAATAATAACACTGTCACAGTAAACTTACATGAACTGAAAAAGAAATTATATTTATGTTTAATTAGTGTTAACGTACTAGAAGCTATTCGTTTCTATGTAAGCTTTGCCTGTTCTTTTGCATTTGCTGAACGAAAAATAATGGAAGGTAATGCAAAAATTATCCGACTTATAGCACGTGACGAAGCTTTACACTTAAACGCTACTCAACATATGCTTAACTTGATGCGCTCGGGATCAGATGATCCAGAAATGGCTGATATCAGTACAGCATGCCAAAAAGAAAGTTATGCATTGTTTTTAATGGCGGCAGAACAAGAAAAAAATTGGGCTAACTATTTATTTAAAGATGGTTCTATGATAGGTTTAAACAAAGATATACTTTGCCAATACATTGAATATATTACCAACATACGTATGCAAGCAATCGGGTTAGGAACACCCTTCAACTCTAGATCTAACGTGATACCTTGGATCAATTCTTGGTTATCATCAGATAATGTCCAAGTGGCACCACAAGAAGTAGAATCTAGTTCTTATTTGGTAGGTCAAATAGATCCAAATATTGACGAAAATGAATTTAATGACTTTCAATTGTAAAATATTTCTTTTTCAAAAAGAACATTTTAATGTACAATTTTCTCATAACAGCAAAGTATATCGTTCTTTATTAGAAGCATTGGAAATACATCATATACCATCACTAAATTACCAATGTCGATCAGGTTACTGTGGCAGCTGCCGTGCCTTATTAATAAAAGGAAAAGTACAATATCATACAGAACCTTTAGGTTATATTCGTCCCGATGAAATTCTAATTTGCTGCTGTGTACCTACAGAACATATTATATTAAAATTACTGTAACACACTGAAAATTATAAAACATTCAAATTAATGAACACACAAACTGGATTTGTTATTAGATACTGTACAACATAAAATCTTTCTAGTTACTACGCATTTTCATTATCAATATAATTCAAGAATATTGCCGTTTAGGCGCATGAAATCCATCAAATAAATCACAGGATTTGGATATAATCCTAAAAATAATATAAAAAAAGATACTATAATCACTATTATCCCATCAGGAGTAACACTCCAACTAAATAAAGAACAAGAGTTAATATTCAAACGATTTATAGGATTACGATATAAATTTATTATAATTCTTAAATAATAAAATATACTAATAACATTACTCATTGCTATACAAATAGTAAACCACCATAATTTACTATTTATTCCTAAAACAAACAAATAAAATTTCCCAATGAAACCTAATGTCATAGGTATACCCGCTAAAGATAATATAATAATCGTAAATAATACCGATAACACTGGATTTTTCCAAAAAAGACCACGATATACAAATAAAGAATCTATATTTGCGTTCTCTTTAGAATAAAAAAACGACATTATACTGATAACACCAAATGCACCAATACTAGTCAATACATAACTGATGAGATAAATACCGATCATTTCTAAAGCAATGGGATTCGCCTGTGATACTGCAATTACACCAATGAAAATATAACCTGTATGCGCAATTGAAGAATAGGCTAAAACCCGCTTAATATTATCTTGTTTAATAGCCATTAAATTACCAAACAATGTTGAGCAACATGCAATACTTGATAAAAATATACAAAATATCTGATTATATTGATCAGGAAATACCATAATCAATCGTGTCAATACAGCTATCATAGCTATTTTACTGCTAGTAGTTAGATACAATGATATTGAAGACGGCGCTCCTTGATATACATCAGGAGTCCACAAATGAAAAGGCACTAATGATAATTTAAACCCAAATCCAACCATCATCATACCTAATCCTATACTTGATATAAGTACAGGTTGATTCGATGTAATAATATGCAAACGCAACAATTGACTAATACTAGTAAAAGATAAAAAACCAGTTGCAGCATATATCAATGCTATACCAAATAATATAAATGATGAAGATACCCCAGATAATATAATATATTTAATACTTGCTTCTAAAGAAAATTTTTTAAAAAAAGAATAACCTATTAAACCAAATAACGGCAATGAGATCAGTTCTATTCCTAAAAATAATATTATCAAATGATTCGTAATTGTGAGTAGAATACCGCCAATACTAGAAATAAGTAATAATAAATAAAACTCATCACGATGATTACTTGGATAATTTAATAACCATTTATACGCCAATACGGCACTGGACAAACTAGAAACTAATACCAATATTGTATATAGTATAGAATAATTATCAACACATATCAATTGTAAAACATTTCGCACTCTTTGATCCCATACTAATCCAATCGATATCATCGATATACTAAATCCTAAAATTGTCAACACAGTATGTAAAAATAAATTGCGACGATATGCAATAGAAAGCATAATAATAACTGTTGTCGTTCCAATAATCAAAACAGGTAGCAATAAAATTATTTGTGTCCAATTTATTAACATAATAAATTAAGTCCCTATTATTGTTATAGTGTGTAATCACATTGAACAATTGTGTTCTTGTAACCAAACATAAAGATTATGCATTGTCATATATGAAGTATTCAAAATATATTGCGGGAAAAAACCAATTAAAAATATACATAATAATATTATTATAATAATGTTCTTTTCCCGTAGTGTCATATTTTGTAACAATCCCCCCTTATTGACAACACTACTAATCGATATTGGACCATAATATATACGCTGCATTAAAATAAGAGAATAAATTGACGACAATATTATTCCAAAAGAAGCTATTATTGTAGTTATAGGTGCTGCTCTAAAATTACCAAACAAAATGGTAATTTCTCCTATAAAATTTCCAGTACCAGGTAAACCAAGTGTTGCTGCTGCTAAACATAAAGAAAAAGCAGGCATTAAATGCATGCGACTCCATAACCCTCCCATCAAACGCATATCTCGGGTATGTGTTCGTTCATATAATTGACCACAAAGTATAAACATTCCAGAAACAGATAGACTATGAGAAATCATTTGTATAACAGCGCCCTGATATGATAATTGAGCACCACTATAAATTGCAATCAATACAAATCCCATATGAGATATACTGGTATATGCAATTAAACGTTTACAGTCAGTTTGTGCAAACGCCATAAAAGCTCCATAAAAAATATTCAGTAACCCCAAACACATAGCAATTGGAGCAAAAGATTTTGAAGCACAAGGAAATAACGGTAAAACAAATCGGAAAAATCCATAAGCTGCTGTTTTTATTAAAATTCCTGCTAAATCGACTGAACCAGCAGTAGGAGCTTGACCATGAACATCAGGCAACCAAACATGAAACGGAACAATTGGCATTTTTACTGCAAAAGCAAAAAAAAACCCTAACATAATCAAATATTCCATATGTACTGGAATCAATATATTCAATAGATCTTGATAATTAAATGACCACACGCCATGTATATCATGGTTTATGGAAACAAGAGTAATAATAGAAAGTAACATAAATAATCCGCTAAATTGAGTATAAACAACAAATTTAATAGCAGTATTAATACGATCACTTTTGTTAACCTCTTGATGCCCCCATAAAGATATCAAAAAATACATTGGAATCAGCATTATTTCCCAGAAAAAAAAGAATAAAAACATATCAATCGACAAAAAAACACCAATAACCCCACCTAAAATCCACAATAAATTAAGATAAAAAAGACCTTGATAACGCTGAATCTCACACCAAGAACATAACACCGCCATACACCCTAACAATCCAGTTAATGTCACCATTAACAAAGAAAATCCATCCAATGCTAAGTGGACGCTAATTCCAAATCTTGGAACCCAAGGATATATATATTCTAATTGCCATCGAGCAAGCATATGTTCTGTTGGTGGATACACATTTAATAAATCATGGCACTTATACTTCCACAAAAAAACAATAGTAATAAGTGTTATGCTCATTCCAGATAAAGCAACCCAACGCGGCACCCAATCTCCAATACGCTCTGACTGCCAACATAACAACCCAAAAATAAGAGGAATAAGTATTAAAATAACTAATAACATACTACTTTTTATTTTTCCCACTTAACATATATACATTAAATATTTATATTTTCTCATGTTATAAATCAATAATGTCACATTGATTTATATACGATCATTAGTTAGTATCATAATTAATATTATAGCTGCCCCTATATTGATCGATACTATGTACCAATTAAGTTTACCATTTTCACTACATATCAAACCATTCCTAAGCCAACAGAATAATGATACGATAACATTCACGATTACATCAACTGGATCAGAATGAGATAATTTTTTTGTTATAAATAAATATGGTTTTACAAATATCAATTTATAAAACCAGTCAAATCCCCAACCATAGTAACATAGTAATACTATATATCGTTCTATTACTTCTGTTAAACGAGGTTTAATAATCTGTTTTGTGGCCCTACACACAGAATCCATCCAAAAAAATAATGCCATCCAAATACCAAAAATCACCAAAAATCCTAATATTATTTCAAAGTATATTTTACTATGATTGCACACCTCGCCAACGTTAACAACTATAGTATTTGTTAACAACGGTAATTTTATCCACCCACCAATAAACGTTGATAACAATAATAATAAAATTAAGGATAAATTTTGAATGATATTATTACATACACTCGGATCTATTTTTTTTTCACCATGAAACACAATAAAAATCATTCTGAACGTATAAATAGGCGTTAAAAACACTCCTATTAGTCCAGAGAATAGAAAAAAATAATCATGATTAGCCAATGTTTTTAACATAATCATTTCTTTTGAATAGACTCCAGCAGTAACTATAGGTACTCCAGATAAGGATGCCCCGCCTATTAAAAAACAAACGTAAATCAAAGGTACAAATTTATATAATCCTCCCATTTTAAAAATATTTTGTTCATTTCTGCAAGCATAAGTTAATGATCCCGCAGATAAAAACAATAATGCTTTAAAAAAAGAATGTGTTACTAAATGAAATATAGCTGCATCCCAATGTCGCCCTCCAAGCGCTAAAAACATATATCCTATTTGGCTTATAGTAGAATACGCTAAAATTTTTTTAATATTACTTTGAAATAATGCTGAACAACTAAATAAAACTACAGTTAATGAACCGATAACACCAGTCAAGTACAAAATATTTGGAGTCATCAAAAAAAATTTATTCATACGAATTATTAAATACACACCAGAAGTAACCATGGTAGCCGCATGAATCAGAGCTGAAACTGGAGATGGACCAACCATAGCGCTAATTAACCAATTTTGTAAAGGTAACTGAGCTGATTTACCTATTGCTCCAATAAGTAACATAAAAGATATCAATGTAACATTATTATTATTAAAAAAATAAGACGATGAATATTTTAGTTCTAATGTTAGTAATTTATTAAAACTCAAAGTATGATATTGATCATAAATCATGAATAATGCACATATTAAACATATGTCTCCAAAACGAGTCATAATCAATGATTTTAATGCTGCTATTCCATTTCTAGCATCAGAATAATAAAATCCAATTAATAAATAACTACACAAACCTACGCCTTCCCATCCAACATACATCAATAATAAATTATCTGAAAGGACCAACAACACCATATTTGCCATAAATAAATTAGTATAAGCAAAAAAACGAGAATATCCTTCACATCCACTCATATACCAAGCGGCATATAAATGGATGATAAATCCAACTCCAATAACTACTGATAACATAATCAGAGACAACCCATCCAATCTCAGTGCTACAGTAATAGATAAAGCATTAATAGTAAACCAATTCCAAAGTTCCTGCACAAAAACGAAAGTGACATCATGATCAAAATTACAATAAAAATCAAATATGATACATATAGCAACAAGCACTGATATACCTACCGTGCCTACTCCTATTAAAGAAGAAGTATGTTCTGACCATTTTCCTTGAGAAATAGCTAAAGTAATAAATCCTAATAATGGAAAGAGTATAGTTAAAAAAAGCAAATTCATCCACGCATCTCACTAATATTATCAATATGCAATGTATGATAACGACGATATAACTGAAGTAATAATGCTAAAGAAACTGCAGATTCAGAAGCAGATAAAGTAATGACTAAAATATACATAACTTGACCATCTGATTGCCCCAAACAAGATCCTACCATTACAAACGCCGAAGCAGCAGCATTAATCATAATTTCTAGCCCTAATAATATAAACAATAAATCACGTCTTATTATTATACCTATTAAGCCTAATATAAATAAAATTACAGATAAACCAAAAGCATTCGATAAAGGAATCATATTGTATATTCTTGTGATTAAATAGAATCAATGCAATCATCAGATAATTGATGTTTTTGAGATAAATGAAACACAGAAATCAACGAACTTAATAATAAAAATGATGCTAATTCCACCATTAATATATATGGACCAAATAATGCGACACCGACCTGTTTTGAGTCTACTACTGATTTGTTTATATTTATCAAATCATCTTGTAGACCAAAGGATATATACAATAAAATTAAAAACAAAATACCTATCAACAAAACAGAACCACAACATAATATGGGGTTGAAAAATCTACTTTTTTTCTGCATACCAAATATAGTAGTTTTCATATTTAACATCATTATCGCAAATACGAATAAAATCATAATAGCTCCGGCATAAACAATAACTTCCACGAAAGCAGCAAACGATGCTCCTAAAGAAAAAAAATTGCACGATATAGATAAAAACGAAACTATTAAATATAATAAAGCATGCATTGGATGGTAATGTAATATTACACATACCGTAGATAATATCGCCGTAATTCCGGACATATAAAATAAAGTCGTCATACCACACCTCCATCGACTGTCACTTTAAAATCAAGGTAATATGTTTTTAACATTTATGGGCTTTGATTCTTTTACGGCATCCCCCTTTTTTTTATCTAATATTTCTTTACCAGAAAATTGATAAAAATCATACTCTAAATATTTACCAGGACCCGATATTAACAAATCAGACTTTTCATACACCAAATCATGTCTTTTAAAATCACTCATTTCAAAATCTGGCGTCAATTGAATGGCTGCTGTGGGACATGCCTCTTCACACATACCACAAAAAATACATCTTGAAAAATTTATTCTAAAAAATTCTGGATACCACCGACCACTTTCAGATTCACTTTTTTTTAAAGAAATACACCCTACTGGACAAGCTACAGCACATAAATTACAAGCTACACAACGTTCTTGACCTGAAGAATCCCGAGTTAATACAATTCGGCCACGATACCTAGGTGAAGGGATATACGGAACATCAGGATACATTTGAGTTTCTCGTTTACTAAATGCTCGTATTCCTATCATCCAAATACTGCGTAATATCGAACCAATGTCTATAAAAATCTTTTTTAAATTCATCATAATATATTTAATTAACCTATCTTAAAAATTATAATAAAATAACAACAGCAGTACTTAATAAATTAAACAACGTCAACGGTAAAAAAATCTTCCAACCTATCAACATAACTTGATCGTAACGTGGACGAGGTAACGCTGCTCGTATCAATATAAATAAAATCAACAATAAAAAAGTTTTAGTAATAAACCAAATAATAGGAGGCAACCAAGGCCCTTGCCATCCACCAAAAAACAATGTTACGATAAACGAAGAAACGACGATCATGCTAATATATTCAGAAATAAAAAATAAACTAAATTTAATACCAGAATATTCAATATGATAACCATCTGCCAATTCTTGTTCTGATTCTGGTTGATCAAATGGATGTCTATGACACAAAGCCATTCCCGCTAAAAAAAAGGTAATAAATCCCACAAATTGAGGAATTACATTCCATAAATATAGTTGATCTTCTACTATATTTTTTAGATTAAACGATCCAGATTTAGCAACGACACCCATTGTAGATAATCCCAAAAACACTTCATAACTAAGAGTTTGAGCTGCAGCACGAACAGCTCCAATCAAAGCATATTTGTTGTTGCTTGCCCACCCTGCAAGCAACACCGAATAAACCATTAACCCTGCTATCATAAGAAAAAATAATACACCAATATTACAATCCCATATTACCCATGTGGGAGTAAAAGGAATAATCAATACACTCATTAATGATGAAACAAAAGCTATCACTGGAGCTAAAACAAATACGATACGATCAGAAAATGGAGGGATCCAGTCCTCTTTAAACATGACTTTAATTAAATCAGCCCATAATTGTAATAAACCATTCCAACCTACTCTATTAGGACCATAACGACTTTGAAATAACGCTAATAATCTACGTTCTAAAAAGCTCATGTATGCACCACAAGCAACTACGATTAACAAAATAATTACCGCATGAAAAATAGAAGAAAAACAATGTTTTATAACAACTTCTGACGAACTAAACATCACAATAATACTCCTTGAACATCTTGCGCATACATACCAGATAAAAATAAAGGAATATTTGGAAAACCCAAAGGTAATCCAATATGGCCTATAGGTAAATGAATACTAAATTTAATCGGTAAACATAAAATTCGATCAGCACAGGTAAATTTAAGCAACATATTCTTCTTTATTTTTAATTCTAACGCATCTGATTGATTGAGCATTACATAAGGATGTGGCATGCAAGCTTGAATATGCTTAGATCGCTGAGAAGTTTCTTCGCTACCCAACAGATGCCAATAAGGCGCTATCAACCACCGATCAACATTTTTCATAATTTTAAAATACTGAGGAATCATATCAAACCAATTCCATGTAGCATCCTGTTCAGTGCTCAATACACGTGTCCCAGGATTACCAGAATGTAAATGCCCCCCTACTTTATCTTGAAATTTATTCCATGCTTGCGGAGAATTCCATCCCGGAGCCCATGCAAACGCTACTTGTTTATGAGAAGATTGAACGTTATGATTACCTTCCATAGAAAAAGAAAACATCGTATCAGCATCTTGCGATATATAAGGTTCATGTACGTCAACGTTCGCATATATCGCTGTACGTCCACTATAACGATGCGGTGCACGAGCTAATTTTTGACCATATATACGAAATGATGCATCCGGAGATGCCTGTTTAATTCTAACTAACTTTGGAAAATAATAAATAATAGCATCTATAACATGATCAATGTTCAAAGTGTTTTTTCTAAAATAATTTATATAATAATCATGTATTAAATATAACCATCTCCAACTTTCTAAAATAACTGTATTTTTTTCATAATTTTGCGGCTTATATAAACGAAAAAATCTCTGTGCGCGCCCTTCATAATTAATCACAGTACCATCGCTTTCAACAAAATTAGCAGCGGGTAAAACTAAATTTGCTTTCTCTTGAACCAAATTATATTGATGATCTAACACAATTAAATAATTAACCTTATTTAAAGCAACATCAACTTGATTTGCCTGTGCATGACGATACAAATCGCTTTCTAATACGATCAAACCAACGGATGAAGTCTTAGGAGTATTACAAATATCCGCAATAGCAGCCTCTAAACTTTTTTTTCCTAACATTACTAAACCTATACTATTTACTTCACCTACAATAAAAGTAATTCCAACTTCACTCCCACGATTTTTTAAAGCACGAGCAATATTTGCTGCTGAAGCAATCAATTCCTTACTACCTGCATTACTGCCTGAAATAATTAGCGGCTTATGCGCTTCCATTAATTTTTTTACAACTATATCTAATTTATCATTTAGTTTAGAATCAAAATCTTTCACCTCAGGAGCTGTATGATCCAATGCATGCGCAATAGCAAAACCAAAACGTGCTTGATTTTGTACTGAATCATAATATGTTAATGTAGCAACATCGTCTAATTTAGTTTTATCGATCCCAGTTATTAATATATTATTTGTAATACCTTGAGAACTATTTATAACAGCCGCAGATTGCCAATCAAAAATTCCTTGAGCTTCTGCATTTTCACGGAATTTCCCTTTAGCAGCCTGCCGTATCGACAACGCCACTCGTGCTCCAGTTTGCGTTAGATCCTCTCCTAATATCAATATTGTATCATAACTTTCTACTTCACGTAATGACGGAACATAAATGCCACTATTACATAGTATTTCAATTATTAATAACAATCGCTCTTGTTCAAAATTATTTATCCCATTATAAAAATTATCTGGCCCTACTAATTTTAGTAAAGCAAAATTACTTTCCATACTGGCGCGAGAAGATCCAATTCCAATTATCCGATTACAATTATATCTTAATCTATCAGCAGCCTCTTGTATCGCTTGTCTTTCATTCAACATCACCCAACCATCTCCATCTCCTTGCTTATTCGAGGGGATTTTAGGTCTACCATTAATATTGACATAATCACATCCAAATCGACCACGATCACACAAAAAATAACTATTAATATTACCATTATAACGATTTTCAACGCGACACAACTTCCCGTAACGCTCACCTACAATAATATTACATCCAATACTACATTGTTGACAAATACTCGGCGCAAAAATCATATCCCATTTACGGGTATAATTCTTTGATTGTGTCTTATCAGTAAACACTCCAGTAGGACATATCTCTATTAAATTTCCAGAAAACTCACTTTGTAACATACCATCTTGCACTCGTCCAAAATAAATGTTATCATGTACTCCGAATACCCCTAAATCATCGCCACCAGCATAATCATTATAATATCGCACGCAACGATAACAAGTAATACATCTATTCATTTCATGTCCAATAAACGGACCTAAATATTGATTATAATGTGTACGCTTATTGAACCTATAACGACGATAATTGTGTCCAACCATTGCTGTCATATCTTGAAGATGACAACTACCTCCTTCTTCACATATCGGACAATCATGAGGATGATTTATCATTAACAATTCTAATATATCTTTTCTAAATTCTTCTACCTCATGATCAAAAATAGTAATAAAACTACCATCTGATACCGGTGTCATGCAAGACATCACTAAATGACCTTTCGTATCTTTTATTTGTCCTTCAAAATGTTGTTTCACTGCACATTGCCTACAAGCTCCGACACTACCTAAAGCAGGATGCCAACAAAAATAAGGAATGTCGAACCCAAGAGACAGACACGTTTCTAGTATATTTTTTGAGTCTTCCACTGTATACTGTTTTCCTTCTATATAAATAGAAATCATCATTTTTATATACCAATTTTATTATATGCCTGCATAAAATATAAAAATTATCAATGTACATAACATGTACATGTTGATGTATCAACAATTACAACTATTTATACAAATTTAATCAATTTGCACACAATTAATACGATTCCTTTCCTGTTGATAAAATTTATAAATACCTAATTCAAATTCATTTCTAAAATATTTTAAAGCACTTTTCAAAGGTTCCATAGCTCCTGGAGCATGAGCACAAAAAGTTCTCCCTGGCCCGAGTATACAGCACAATTTCTCTAATAGTTCTATGTCTCCAGGCTTGGCATCTTTATTTTCTAAAGAAATCAATAATTTCACTATCCACGGTAAACCCTCTCTACAAGGAGTACACCAACCACAAGATTCTCGAGAAAAAAACTCTTCTAAATTACGCACTAAAGACACCATATTTATAGTACTATCTATTGCTATTGCCATACCGGTTCCAAATCTACTACCAGCAATAGCTATATTCTCAAAATCCATAGGTATGTCTAAATGATCTTGAGTTAAAAAATCTGTACTTACACCCCCAGGTTGCCATGCTTTTAAAGAAAAACCAGGACACATCCCCTGGGAATAATCTTCTAAAATTTCTCTAGCAGTCGTACCAAAAGGCAGCTCCCAAACCCCTGGATTTTTTACTCTACCAGAAAATCCCATTAGTTTTGTACCTGAATCATTGCTTTTTTTAGAAGAAATGTTTCTATACCACGCGATCCCATTTTCAATAATACCTGGAACATTACATAATGTTTCAACATTATTAACACATGTAGGTTTCCCCCACAATCCTACATGACTTGGAAAAGGTGGTTTAGCACGTGGTACTGCTCGACGACCTTCTAAAGCATTAATCAACGCCGTTTCTTCTCCACAAATATACCTTCCAGCTCCTGTATGTAAGAATAACTCAAAATTAAACTCACTGTTCAAAACATTTTTACCAATCAATCCAATCGATTTCATCTCAGCAATAGCACGAGTTAAATATTCAGCTACGATTGTATATTCATATCTCAAAAAAATATACGCTCGCGATGCTCTTACAGCATAACTTGCAATTAATATACCTTCTAATAATAAATGAGGCAAACGTTCCATCAAAAATCGATCTTTATAAGTTCCTGGTTCCATTTCATCCGCATTACAAACTAAATAACGAGAACAACTTGACTTATTTTGAGACATCATGGACCATTTTATTCCGGTAACAAACCCCCCTCCACCACGACCTCTTAATCCTGAATTCTTCACTAACTCAATAATCTCTTCTGGAGACATGCAAGTAATAGCTTTATACGCAGCTTGATACCCATTTTTAGATTTATATTCATGCACCCATACTGGTTGTTTATCGTCACGTATTCTCCAAGTAAGTGGATTATTTTCTGATCTAGTATCGTAAATCTTTTTCATCGATACTTTCCTAACAACTTTTTAATTGTTTCTGGAGCTATACAAGAATAAATATCTTTGTTTATCATGATGACTGGAGCTCTATCACAAACACCTAAACAACAAGTAGGTAATAAGGTAAAGCGATTATCTACAGTTGTACTACCCACTGTAACATTTAATAAATATATTAAAGTATTTCTAATTTTTTCACACCCAATCAAATAACATACTACACTATCACAATACCTAATGATATGACGACCCACCGGCTGACGAAAAATTTGACTATAAAATGTAGCGACACCTTCTAAATCGGCAGCAGAAATACGTAATATTTTAGCAATTAATATAATTGCTTCATCTGGTACCCATCCATGATTTTTTTGAATAATTTTTAAAGCTTCAACAGAAGCGGCACGTGTATCTTCATAATGTGTACATTCTTCTTGAATAGCATCACATTCTTCTTGACTTAATTGAAACACATCATGATTGTCCAAATCAGTAAACGACATATTATTAATTTCAATATTGCTCATATTTCTCCGTTTCTTAACGATCTACATCAGACATAACAAAGTCAATACTACCCAAATAAACAATCAAATCGGATATTAAACTACCGCGAATAACATGTGGAATCTGTTGTAAATGAGGAAAACTAGGAGTACGAATACGAGTACGATAACTCATAGTATTCCCATCACTAATTAAATAATAACTATTAATACCTTTTGTGGCTTCAATCATCTGAAAGGATTCATTAGCTGGGATAACAGGACCCCATGATACTTGAAGAAAATGCGTAATAAGAGTCTCTATATGTTGTAGAGCATATTCTTTCATAGGAGGAGTAGATAAAGGGTGATCTGATTTAAACGGACCCACTGGCATGTTTTTCAAACATTGTTCCAAAATACGTATACTTTGATATATTTCTTCTACTTTCAACATTACTCGACTGTAAGAGTCACTAATACCATTTCCTATTGGCACATCGAAATCAAAATTCTCATATCCAGAATAAGGACGTGACTTACGTATGTCAAACTCAACACCAGTAGCACGTAATCCGGCTCCAGTTACCCCCCAATCTAATGCGTCCTTAGCATTATATGCGCCAATACCGCACGCTCGTTTTTTTAATATACCGTTTTCTAACGCTGACTTAACATAAAAAGAAACACGACTTGGAATCCAATCCAGACATTTTCTTAATAAACACTCCCAACCTCTAGGTAAATCGTGAGCGACCCCTCCAATACGAAACCATGCCGGATGCATACGTGATCCGGTAATTGCTTCAATAACATCATAAATCTTTTGTCTATCAGTAAACGCTAAAAAAACTGGAGACATAGCACCTACATCTTGTAAATAAGTACTGATATATAACAAATGGCTATTAATTCTAAATAATTCAGACAGCATAACACGGATCACTTTTACCCTATCCGGCACTGTGATTCCAGCAAGTTTTTCGACAGCTAATATATAAGGCATTTCGTTGACGCAACCCCCTAAATACTCAATGCGATCAGTATAAGGAATGTAACTGTGCCAAGTTTGTCGTTCCCCCATTTTTTCGGCACCGCGATGATGGTAACCAATATCTGGAACACAATCTATAATTTCTTCCCCATTTAATTGCAAAATAATACGAAATACTCCATGCACTGAAGGATGATTAGGTCCTAAATTAAGAAACATAAAATTTTCACGCTTACTATGTTTATGCATGCCCCATTCTTCGGGATTAAATAATAATCCTTCCATTGCTAAATCCTCTTTTTGTTTTGTAAGAGTAAAAGGATTAAACTCTGTAGCACGAGCTGGATATTCTTTTCGTAACGGATATCCATCCCAGTTTTTTGGCATAATTATACGCGTTAAATTAGGATGCTGATCAAAATGAATTCCGAACATTTCCCACGTTTCCCGTTCATACCAATTCGCATTTGTAAATAAAGACACTATTGTGTGTACGTGCAACGACTCCTCCATCAAAGGAACTTTTATTATTATATCATCATTACGTGATATAGAAATTAAATGATAAAATACTGTAAAATCTGATTCTGGCAATCCTTCGCGATGTATACGCAACCTTTCATCTATTCCATGTAAGTCATATAACATAATATACGGTTTTGATATTGTTTTTAAAAACGTCAATATCGGAATCACCATTTCACGTTTTATCCAAATTATTAAAATTCCAGTATGAGTAGGTTGTAGCGCAAAATCTATAGAACTAAATACAGAGAATAAATCATCTAATATTGGGTAAATATTTCTAATTGAAGACGCATCTGTCAAATCATTATGCATAATATCTACCAATTTATAATTATTACCAAACTCTTAATCTTGATTAAGTCTCATTGTTTTGTTTTGAATATACATCAAGTTCATCATCTGGAGAAGAAAAAATAGTTTCTGCAACACGAGTATTATGTTTACGTTGACGTTCTGATTGCATGTTTCTCCTATATATTCCCCCGTCTCCTAACACCCAAGAAAGTGGACGTCGTTCTTCATTGATAGATTTTTTTAACAATAACAACGCTTGAATATACGCTTCAGGTCTAGGAGGACATCCAGGGATATAAATGTCCACGGGAAGAAATTTATCTACTCCTTGCACTACAGAATAAATATCATACATACCTCCGGAATTCGCACAAGCCCCCATAGAAATTACCCACTTAGGCTCCAACATTTGATCATATAATCGTTGTATTACTGGCACCATTTTAATAAACGGAGTACCCGCTATAACCATAAAATCCGCTTGACGAGGAGATGCGCGCAGCACTTCTGAACCAAACCGTGCAACATCATGTATTGCAGTGAACGCAGTAGTCATTTCAACATAACAACAAGATAATCCAAAATTATAAGGCCATAAAGAATTACTTCGTCCCCAATTAACAATTTTATGTAAAAAAGCACTTAATTTTCCAAAAATGACATTTCGTTGAATATTCTTTTCTAAAGGATCTTCCGTGACCTTCTTATCTTGAAGAGGATATTGCTCAACTTCACTATTATTTGTTCGAGCTATCGTTAAAGTATATTTCATATCTGCTGCCTTTTATTACTTTTTTTAAACATCTTGAGGTATCAACATTAAAATAATCTACATTATGAACATATCGTGAAGATTCTTCTACCCAATCAAACATACCAATTCTTGTTAAATATAGCAAACTCACTAATAAAATAAAAATAAAAACAAACATCTCAATAAATCCTATCCAACCCACATCTCGTATAGATATAGCCCAAGCATATACATATATTCCTTCTACATCAAAAATCACAAACAACATCGCAACTAAATAAAATTTAATAGAGAATGGTATTCTAGCATTCCCTATGGATTTAATTCCCGATTCAAACGGCACGTTTTTAAAACGTGAACTTGAACGTCCTCCCATAAGATATCCACAGGACAACATAAAAATACATAAAAATAAGATACCAACTACATATCCTATTAAACCCCAATGACAAGTATCACACAAATTTATATACCTTCTTTTTTGTTATCGAATACTAAATTGATACCAAATTATAAGTTTAACTGATAAAAAAATAAATATTCAAATTTTTACTTGAATATTTATTAATCAAGATCCATATATGGCGATTTATTTCATAATTTACTTAATTTATCTAATCTATAACACTATTTACTATATGCATTTGGATTTAATATAAATTTCAACTAACAAATCACATAAAAGATATATACATATTATACAGTACCATTGTAATGGTATCCTACATTACATATAGTAATCAGTGTTCATTCTATCTTATGAGCAAAATATAGATAATAAATATTTTAATTATGTGTACATATATAGAGCATCACAATTAAATAATCTACTTAAATTAATTAAAATTTAAAAACTCGATATACTACTATTACTATTATTCTTTCAAAAAATGCATTTGTAATAAACAGCCACATAATATAGGAAAATAATTTTCATGAACTTATTTAATTAATTTATTACAAATCTGATGACACACATAATTTGGAATACAACTAAAATATCTTATAGACCTAAAATTATTAGTTTTTTAATTTTCTATTTTCTACATATATTATTATTAAATGATGAATTTAAATTATTGAATAATCAGCATCAAAACTATCGTTTCAAATAATTATCCCTATACACCAAAAATATAAAACTTTTCATCGTAACTTTTTTATTATATTTCTCATAATTGGACTTACAGCATGAAAAGATCCAAATACTAAAACACAATCATCAAATGATGCATCTAGCACAGCTTGATTCCAGGCATCTAATATATTACTAAATCTCTGAACATGATAATTCCTTAAACAATCAGACAGTTCTACAGCACTCGCAGAAAATGGGACATTTAAATCAGAACAATACCAGCAAGTATTAACTAAATGAGTTAAACAAGATATAGTGCCCTGAATATCTTTATTTCTTAACATTCCTATGACTATTCTCATATTACCTGTTCTTTTTAAAAGAATAACAGCTAATCGTTTTGCTAAATAATGAGCAGCATTAGGATTATGGCCTACATCTAATATCACAAGTGGTCTACGCATAACTATTTGAAAACGTCCTGGCAACGTAGCTGCTTGTAACCCATAAGATATAGCTATTTTATCAACCAAAAAAGGTAACCAATACAATACACTTAATGCAGTAGCAGCATTTTCTAACGGGATTATAGGTAATGGTAAATCATATAATAATCTATGATAATGAAAACATTCCCACCAAATCCACTTATTCCCATAAACACGAAAATTCCAATCTCTCCCACGCGCAAACAATATCGCTCCAGAATATTGTGCCATTTTGAACACGATCGGTGGCAAGCAACGTTCACCAATTACTGCTGGTTTACTAAATCGAAAAATACCTGATTTTTCTTGTGCAATCACATCGCGGTTGATACCTAAAAAATCAGTATGATCTATTCCGATATTAGTAATTACAGAAATATCAGGATTAACAATATTTGTCGCATCTAATCTACCACCCAATCCAACTTCCAGGATAACTACATCCAACTTAGCCCGCTTAAATATATACAAAGCAGATAAAGTAATAAATTCAAAATAAGTCAGTGCAATATGATGACGTGCAGACTCTATAACAGACATGGCTTCAATATGCGTACTATCTGGAAGCTCTTTCCCGCACACTCGAATTCGTTCATGATAAGAAAGTAGATGAGGAGAAGTATATAAACCAACTGTATTTTTATTATTTAATAAAACAGTTTCTAATAAACAACACGTAGTACCCTTACCATTTGTACCTCCTACCAAGATAACGTACTCTGCAGGATGTATTAAATCAAGATCAATCGCTATTTTTCGCATTCTATCAAGAGTTAAATCAATTGATACGTGACTTAAAGATTCAATATAATACAGCCATTTCTCCAGAGATGATCGAATAGTAGGGACATGAAAAATATTATTCATATTTTACAACAATTTCAATGACTCAATATTTTTAATGGACATAAACTAATAAAAAATATAAATATCTATTTAATATAATTTCTATAATCAACTATTGGGTATTGGTTTTTGAGTTAGCTTAGCCAACAACCCTGCTACTTTAAATCGTAAATCTGGTCTACGCACAATTAGATCAATTGATCCTTTTTCCAATAAAAACTCACTACGTTGAAATCCTAACGGTAATTTTTCTCGCACTGTCTGCTCAATAATCCTAGGCCCAGCAAACCCTATAAGCGCTTTTGGCTCAGCAATATTTAGATCACCCAACATAGCTAAACTAGCGGATACCCCCCCCATAGTAGGATTCGTTAAAACAGAAATATATGGTAAACATTGTTCATGTAAATTAGCTAACGCAGCGCTAGTCCTCGCCATCTGCATCAAAGACATCAGTGCTTCCTGCATACGAGCTCCACCACTTGCAGTAAAGCAAACTAACGGACACTTAATTTTTAAGGATTGGTTTACTGCATTCACAAAACGTGCTCCAACTACAGAAGACATAGATCCACCAATAAAAGCAAATTCAAAAGAAGCAGCAACAATCTTCATGCCGCATAAAGTACCTTGCATAACTATTAATGCATCTTTTTCTTTTGTTATTTTTTGAGCTGAAATCAAACGATCTTTATATTTTTTAGAATCTCTAAACTTTAACACATCTTTAGGTTCTAATTCACTTCCTAATTCAAACGTACTCCCTTTATCCAAAAAAGAAAACAAACGCACTCTCGCTGCGATCCTCATATGATGATCGCATTTAGGACATACTTCTAAATTACGTTCTAACTCTTTTTTATATAACAACTGGCCACAATGATCGCATTTAGTCCACATTCCCTCTGGAATATTTATTTTTCGATTTGGTATAATGGTTCTTTTATTAAGAATTCGTTCAATCCAACTCATTTTTTGACCTTTAAATTTTTAATATAATCAAACATACTTTGTATATATTCATATACTGTAAATATTTAACAATTCTATATTCACAAATTATTTATACAAAATAAATTCATTATTAAAATATAATAACGTAATAAAATTAACGACTCATTGATCGTAATATACCATATCAAACATATGATTTATATAATCATTCTTGTAGATATATTTTGTAAAATCTAATACATTAATCCAATCGTATTAAGATTGCCTTAATAAAATAGTTATAACAATGTATTTATTTCATTTTTATTAAAAAGTAGATTTATAAAAATATATTCAACATGATGTCAATATAAAATTTCATGCGCACCACAATTCTTTGATGAAAGAAGAAGGAATAGAAAAATACGAAGGATACTTAACTTCCACTAAATATAAACCGCTAGATGGAGCTGTTACACCGGCTAGTGATCTATTGCAATTTTTTAACAATTCTTCAATCCATATTTCTGGTCGTTCTCCGCAACCGACTTTCACTAAGCTACCTACAATATTCCGTACCATACGATACACAAAAGAGTTAGCTTTAATATCTATCACAATAATACATTGACCTTTTCGTATGATGCGTACATGATATAATTTTCTTCGTGCTGAATATGACTGACAGCCTGCAGCACGAAACGAAGAAAAATCATTTTCTCCTAATAAACACTGAGCAGCATCGCACATTTTATTAATGTCTAAATATTTTTTATAATGCCAAGTTTTTTTAAACAACAAAGCAGATCTTATACAACTATTATTGATTACATAACAATAGCGACGAGAAATTGCACTAAATCGAGCATGAAAGTCTTCATTTACTAATTGAGCCCAGCGTACACAAATACTTTCTGGCAAATAACGATTCATACCTAATGTCCATTCAGATTTTGAGCGTTGAGAACGAGTTTCAAAATGAACAACCTGCCCCAAAGCGTGTACTCCAGCATCGGTACGTCCTGCACAAAATACCGTTATTGACTCATCTGTTATTTTTTTTACAGCATTTTCTATATAACCCTGGATACTAGGTACATCGATTTGTCTTTGCCAACCACAGCACAAAGTGCCATCGTATTCAATGCCTAAAGCCAATTTTTGCATTACACATTACATTATAATTACATTACCAACTGTCATTTAAAATATATATACAAAAATGATGATGAATCCATACAAGACCAATGCTGTTGTATGCATTTTTAATTAAACATGATAGCATATACTCAATATGTTTAAAAAATAATATCTACACACACAACATACTCTAATTCAATTAAACGACAATACAACCACAAAATATAATGAAATAATAATCCATATTATTTTAAAATAAGTATCATCATTATTTATTTAAATAAAATCCATAATACCAATAATATGATTCTTATCAACAAAACAGTACTTATCTACTTTTATATAAAATAGAATATACCTCATTCTATATACATTATAGACGAAATATTTTTCAAAATATACAGACACATAATTCTTTATAAAAATTCATATATGTAAATCCTTAGCCCTCAAAATACACTCATAACCCAACATCCATTGTAATATTCAAATTATCAATATACCACGCAATACATATATAAAAATATAATATTACTACACACAAGATATGTTAAAACCCAACTCAGTCAATATTTCGTTATTAGAATCTATCTGTGTGTCTACATATAATGAAGACCACTCTCTACGAGCTAAATAATATCTACGTATCTTATCAAATCCTCCTGATATAGTAGCAAATCGTCTCAATATGATGTCATCATTTTGTATGTCGTATACAAATTTACTCAATTTATATAACAATATTTCATCTATTTTTTTATGAACTTTCACATAATGAATCACAGAAAAATCTAGCTCTGATAAATTAACTATATCAAAAATATTAAAAAGATTACAGTATGCGTTATATATTTGCACAATACTTCGTGTTTTACTTTCAATAGAATATCCAGCAATATGAGGAGTAGCTATGTCTACATAAGATAATAGGGGTAAAGATAATTCTGGTTCTGTTTCCCATACATCCAAAACCACATTTAATTTTTTACCATGTTTCAAAACTTTTAGTAAAGCATCGTTATCTACCACAGCGCCTCGACAAGTATTGATTAAAACACGATCAGAAGGTAATGCCTCTAGCACATCAATATCAACCATATGCCATGTAGGATAATCTCCTTTATAAATTAATGGGGTGTGAAGAGTTAAAATATTTGCTTCAGCAACTAATGTTTCAAAAGACTTCCAGGATTTACTGGAATTTATTTTTTCCAATGGAGGATCGCACAACAAAGTATGTATACCGAAGTTACGTAATCTTTTATTTAATAAACTACCAATATGTCCTACTCCAATAATTCCAACAATTTTGTCGCGCAAAAAAAAATTACCACGCTGCGCTAAACAAAGTAATGCCGAAAAAACATATTCTACTACTGCTGTAGCATTGTGTCCTGGAGCATAAAAAAAATCAATTCCATATTTTTTTAAATAATTTTGATCAATATGATCAACTCCAGCAGTTGCAGTACCCACAAATTTTATAGAACTATTATCTAGTAATAGTTGATTAACTTTTGTAACTGAACGTACTATCAAAATATCTATATCTCTTACATCTTTTTCAGAAATAACACGTCCTTCACTAATTGTTACTTCGTTATGCAACCCAAATAATTTACAAATATGTGGTATATTTTTATCAGCTAAAATTCTCAAATTAATCCTCTAACAAAATTGATATGTAAATGCTAAAACAAACAGTTTCAAAATTTTATAATTTTAATTATACTGACAATAGTTATATGAAAATATAAATTTTCATCATTACATGACTTCATATGTTTAATTTTTTATAATTATAAATTAAAAATACAAATAAATAATACTGCGCATCTCTTATTCAGAAATAAAGCAGTATTATAAAATTGGCCTACAATCTATATTTTTTAAAAATAATATAAACTTAATAATCCTATTATTGCCAGGTAAATATAAATCATTAACAAGTACATTATTGACAATAATAATCATCATAATAACTATTCACTATTAATTTAATTTGGTCATAGCAACAATATATATAATAAGTAATATTTACATTTACAACCTTAATAATACCCCTAAATATATAAATTTAAAAATTAGACTGTAATTTTATATATATATTGTAAAATACAAACAAGATACGACGCCAAAACTATATAACCAACACATCAAAAAATATTTAAGAATATTTACTCATAATTAATGTAGCATTTGTTCCTCCGAACCCAAAACTATTAGTCATAGCTGTTTTTAATTTATGATCAACAGGATTATTAATAACAATTTTCATATTTTTCACATATGGATCCAAATGATCAATATTAATACTTGGAGCAATAAAATTATGTTTTAACATTAATAAAGTAAAAATAGTTTCATGAACCCCAGCGGCACCTAATGCATGACCAGTCATAGACTTAGTAGAAGAAAAAAAAGGATGTTGATCACCAAAAATTTCACGAATAGCCCATATTTCTTTAATATCACCTATTTGAGTGGATGTGCCATGCACATTAAGATAATCTATTACACCACCAAAATTTCTCAATGCCATTCTCATGCATCGAATTGCCCCTTCCCCAGAGGGAGCAACCATGTCACATCCATCAGACGTAGCTCCATATCCAACAATTTCCGCATAAATATAGGCTCCACGACTTAAAGCATGTGTTAATTCTTCTATTACGATTATTCCTCCTCCTCCCGCAATTACGAATCCATCTCGATTAATGTCGTAAGGACGAGATGCTCTTTCTGGCGTTGTATTATACTTCGTAGACAATGCACCCATAGCATCAAATTCACAAGCCATTTCCCAACATAACTCTTCTCCACCCCCAGCAAAAATAATAGATTGTTTTCCTGATTGAATTAATTCAACCGCATTTCCGATACAATGTGTAGACGTAGAACAAGCAGAACTGATAGAATAACTGACCCCACGAATTTTAAAAGAAGTAGCTAAACATGCCGATACACCTGACGCCATAGATTTAGTTACCATATAAGGACCCACTCCTCTCAAACCACGTGCTCGCATTCCATTGGATCCAGAAACTTGATTACGTGGAGACCCCCCTCCCGATCCAACAATTAATCCCGTTTGGTCATTAGAAACCATACCCACAGGTAATCCAGAATCTATTATGGCCTGCTCCATAGATAAATAAGTATAAATAGATGCATCACTCATAAAACGAGCAATCTTACGATCAATTAACCCTGACGTATTAAGCTTAATATTACCCCAAACATGACTACGCATACCAGATTCTTCTAATTCTTTAGAAAAAGTAACTCCGGATCGACCACTTTTTAAAGAAACCAAAACTTCATTTTGATTATTTCCAATACTTGATATAATCCCTAAACCAGTGACAACAGCACGTTTCATTTTTTAATATACCTCATGATAGTAATGTTTTGTCATTCGAAATCATACTGCACTTTAAATATATCCAGTTAATATATTAAATCGTGCGGAAAATTATTAACATAAGAAACAACTCAATAATTGTAAAACTAATTGTTGCTTACATAAATATTTTAAAAGGATATTTTTACTTATCTTCAAGATATACCTCTATATCTCATATCTCCTTCAGTCATTATCTAACATAAGACTTCATTACTTTACAATGAATAATGATTTATATCATGATAATACATGACAGTATCCAAACACATACTGATATAATTAATATTCAAAATAAATTGTGATATGATCTAGAATGATACCTTCATCATAAAGTATACTGTTTCAAAAAATAAATAGCATCACATCTCATAAAAAATCGTAACGCACTTATGAAAAAATATAAAACAACAAT
The DNA here is from genome assembly GCF_023585865.1 of Blochmannia endosymbiont of Camponotus sp. C-046. Classification (NCBI taxonomy): domain Bacteria; kingdom Pseudomonadati; phylum Pseudomonadota; class Gammaproteobacteria; order Enterobacterales; family Enterobacteriaceae; genus Candidatus Blochmanniella; species Blochmannia endosymbiont of Camponotus sp. C-046. The sequence continues at coordinate 53,219 of NZ_CP097752.1, read as the reverse complement.
CGTTGTTCACTACAAACGAACATTAAATGTATATTTATAACGAGTGCTGATTCTACATCAAAATACTTGTATTAATTACAGATATACAATGATTACATATTTATTGTATATATGCGAATCAATAATTTGATAAATTGTAATCAACATATAACCAAAACACAGAAAAATCATACATAAAATACTATAATGATAATTATCAGCATAAGTTGATAACCATGACTATATAATTACATAAGCACTATTCGCATACTGTACATTTTATTCAACTAACGATACCACTAATATCATTATCTATTCATATCTGATCATAAATTAAAAAAGTATAATACTTTAATTGTTTTATAAAACAAATTACATTCCAAACACAATAACTTTACAAGATCTACATATCAACATAATCAAAGGAATTACAATCTATGAAAAACATAACCAAAGAAACACTGACAGAAATTCATACTATATTAGATATATTACGTTGGAGTAGCAGTCAATTTAATGCTAACTCAATTTTTTATGGACACGGTACCAATAATTTTTGGGACGAAACATTACATTTAATACTCCCTAGTTTATATTTACCTATAAATATTCCAACTCAAATATATCAGGCTCGCTTAACCTCTAAAGAACGCACTAAGATAATCAAATTAGTTAACTACCGCATCAATAAACGCATACCAGTACCTTATTTAACTTATCAAGCATGGTTTTGTGGTTTAGAGTTTTATGTAGATAAACGAGTATTTATTCCCCGCTCTCCAATTGGAGAGTTAATTACATCATATTTTCATGATCTATTACCACATTACCCATACCGTATTCTTGATATGGGCACTGGTAGCGGATGTATCGCTATTGCAATCGCTATAGTTTATCCAAAATCTGAAGTAGATGCGGTAGACATTTCTATGGATGCGTTAAAAGTAGCTGAACACAACATTAAACTATATAATTTAGAACATCGTGTGTTCCCTATTCATTCTGACTTGTTTAGTAATATACCACAATCAAAATACGATTTAATCATAACTAACCCTCCTTATGTAAATAATTCGGATATATATAAATTACCAAAAGAATTTCATTATGAACCTGTGATATCATTATCTGCAGATAATAATGGATTAAAGATAATTCAAAGAATATTAATGAACGTTACACATCATTTAAATAAAAATGGCATTTTAATATGTGAAGTAGGTGAGACTAAAACAGAATTAATAAAACGTTATCCAAACATACCATTCTTCTGGTTGCGACTTTATAACGGGGGAGAAGGTGTATTTATGCTAACTTATCAACAGTTATTAACTTTTAACGAAACCAAATAGTCAACAAATTAGGAAATTTTAACAATGGCTGGTAATAGTATCGGACAATTTTTTAGGGTTACAACATTTGGAGAATCACACGGATCTGCACTAGGTGGTATTATAGATGGAGTGCCTCCAAATCTTCCTTTAACAGAAAAAGATCTTCAATACGATCTAAATCGTAGACGGCCGGGTTCTTCTCGTTACACTAGTCAACGATCAGAATTAGATACGATAGAAATCTTATCTGGTGTTTTTAATGGAAAAACAACGGGCACTAGCATAGGATTAATCATTAAAAATACTGATCATCGATCTCAAGATTATGAAAAAATAAAAAACCTATACCGTCCTGGACACGCTGATTATACTTATGAAAAAAAATACGGTTTAAGAGATCACCGTGGCGGAGGACGTTCTTCAGCACGTGAAACGGCAATACGAGTAGCAGCAGGAGCAGTTGCTAAAAAATATCTTTTTAATAAAAAAAATATAAAAATTCGTGGATTTTTAGCGCAAATGGGTAACATTCATTGCAATTTAAAAGATTGGGAGCAAGTTAATAATAATCCATTCTTTTGCCCAGATGTTGACCAATTAACTGCATTAGACACATTAATAAATAATTTACAAAAATCTGGGGACTCTATTGGAGCAAAAATAACAATAATAGCGGAAAATATACCAGTTGGTTTAGGTGAACCTGTATTCGATCGACTGGATGCTGATTTAGCCCATGCATTGATGAGCATTAACGCAGTAAAAGGTGTAGAAATTGGGGATGGATTTTCAGTTATTACTAAATATGGTAGCGAGCATCGAGACGAAATGACATTAAATGGATTTAACAGCAATAATGCTGGAGGAATATTAGGTGGTATTAGTAATGGACAACCAGTAATCATGCACATAGCTATTAAACCGACCTCCAGTATAACAGTTCCAGGAAAAACCATTACATGCGAAAACAAAGAAACCAGAGTAATTACTAAAGGACGACACGATCCTTGCATAGGAATTAGAGTAGTACCCATCGCAGAAGCTATGGTGGCTATTGTTATAATGGATCATCTACTTAGACAACGCGCACAATGCGACAAAATATAATAAGATTCAAACTAAAAATGTAAAATTAAATTAAAAAAATATATATAGATGTTTACTAAAACCATACATAATACTTGTGTAACTATTCATTTAAAATCAAAACATAAAAAAATATCATATTATATGTGTTGGACCAATACAATTATTTTTAAAAATATTATATTTTAAATGCTTCTATACACATACGCATCTGCTTTATATATGATAAAACATCTACCATTTTGAAGTATCCTAAAACAACATATAAACAACATACATGGATTCTGTATATTCATAAAACATAATAATTTTATATTAATATATAATTAATTAAAAAAGTCTTCGTAGTTAAAAGGATATAACAAGCCTCTCCTAAAGGCTAATTACAGGTTCGATTCCTTTCGAAGACATAATATATAGTTAGCTGTTTACAATCATACAGCATATTATCTGATATAAATACACTTAAAGTGTGTATTTATTAATACAACATCAAATATAATCTAGTTACTATTAAATTAAACAATTTCAAACAAATACCATTCAACATTGTCATTTAATATGAAAATAGCGCATTATTATATTTATATAATAAATATAATAATGCGCTACTAATCTTTACCTTTATATATAAATCTATAAAACGTTTACTTAATTAAATAAAAATAAATTTTAATAACAGCGAAAACATATATAAACGAACCACTACGCAGTAAAACAGAGAATTTTTTAAAATAAAGTAATCAATTCATTAATACAATCAAACAATAATACCAATTAATAAATATATGTTCAAAATTATTACTATTATTGTTATTAACCAACCAACTAATTTAATACATAAAGAATTGACTAATTCATTCATTAATTTAACATCTCCAGTAAATACTAACAACGGTATTAATGCAAGAGCAATACCAAAACTAAGTAAAACTTGACTCATTATTAAAATACGTGTGGAATCAATTCCAAAAGAAATAACTATAAATGAAGGCAACATAGTAATAACACGGCGCAATAACAAAGGAATGTGAAAGCGAACAAATCCTTGCATGACTACTTGACCCGCTAAAGTACCTACTACTGTTGAAGATAATCCAGCCGCTGTTAAACTTAAACCAAAAACTATAGCAGCAGTATGATTTAACAAAGGAGACAATGTTAAATAAGCTTCATCTAAATTGGAAATACCAGTATATCCACCATAATGAAACACCGCTGCTGCAGTAGCCATCATAGATAAATTTACAAAACCAGCAATAGTCATTGCAATTGCAACATCCAATTTTGTAGAAGAATATCGCTCAGATCTACTTGCAGGTATGCTGTCATCTTGAGTAAGAGAAGAATGTAAATAAATAACATGCGGCATAATCGTAGCGCCTAACACTCCTGCTGACAAAAATACTGCTTCTCTATTTGGAAGTATTGGAAGTAACATGCTCATACCTAACATAATAAATTTAGGTTTTGAATAAAAAAGCTCAATAACATAAGTAATTGCAACAAAAAATAACAAACCTCCCACAACAAATTCTAATGGTTTTTTTCCATACCTTTGCAAAGTTAAAATTAAAAAAGTAATCAAACCTGTCAAGAATGCACCTTGTAATAAAGATATACCGAGTAATATTTGAAATCCAATCGCAGCTCCAATAAATTCCGCTAAGTCCGTAGCCATAGCAATAACTTCAGCTTGGATCCAGTACATCCATACCACTGATCTTGGAAATTGATCTCGAATATGTTCTGCCAAATTCTTACCAGTGGCAATTCCTAATTTTGCAGAAAGTAATTGAATTAACATAGCCATTATATTTGCCCATACTACAACCCACAGCAACTGATAACCAAAAGTAGCTCCAGCTTGTATATTAGTTGCAAAATTTCCAGGATCGATATATCCAATAGCAGCTATAAAAGCAGGACCAAGCAACGCAAACTTAATTTTTCTTGTAGATCGATGTTCCACTACTGAATCTTGCTCATTTAGCATACTTAACAATCTTCATAGAATCATCTTATTCGATCTTATTTTTTTATACTTAAATAAAGTAATTACACTATAATAGGCAATATATGATTAACGATCGAAATTTTAAGATGTCATTTCCTATAGATGGGTATAGTTTCAAATAAAAATAAGTATAGCATAGGCTAACTTTTTAAATTATACTTTTTTAAATCCATTAATTATCTTTTGATAACCTATAATACTGTAACGTACAAATAGAGTTTTCGTTGAATCATAAGGTGTACAACTAATTTTATTTAATTGCCATTTTATATAGAAAAATCAAACAACTTCTGTATTATATTAATGGAGTAAATATTGTGGTTCGCATTTTGCATTTTATCTTAGGATTTTCCGCAATAGTAACTCTGTCATTACTGGTAAGCACTAATCCAAAAAGTATTCGCATACGCTTCATTGTCCAACTATTAATAATAGAAATTTTTTTTGGGTATGTTATTTTACATTCCCAATTAGGATCTTCTTCTGTAAGAAAATTATGTACTTTATTTAATACACTATCGATGTTTGCATCAGAAGGAACAAATTTTGTGTTTGGAGGTATGTGCGCGCAAGGATTAGCTACTTTTTTCTTAAATATATTATGTCCAATAATTTTTATTTCCGCTTTAATTGGTATTTTACAATATACTCATATTTTAACATTTTCTATTCGAATAATCGGAACTATTCTGTCTAAAATCAATGGAATGGGAAGGCTAGAATCCTTCAATGCTGTTAGTTCATTGATCTTAGGGCAATCTGAAAATTTTATAGTATACAAAAATATTATAGAAAAAATATCTGCACCACGAATGTATACCATGGCGGCAACTGCCATGTCCACTGTGTCTCTCTCCATAATTGGAGCTTATATGACCATGTTAGATCCAAAATATGTTGTAGCGGCATTAACATTAAATATGTTTAGCGCTTTTATCATACTATCATTACTTAATCCTTACATAGTAGACAAAGAAAATGACCTAGATATCACCAATTTCTACATTAATAATCAAAATATTTTCGAAATTATAGGAGAATATATTTTAATTGGACTCAAAATAGCTGTTACTGTTGCCGCAATGTTGATAGGATTTATTGCGCTTATTTCTGCTCTTAATTCAACATTTAAAATATTGTTTAATATATCTTTACAAGAAATTTTAGGATACTTTTTTTTTCCTTTTGCTTGGGTTATAGGTATACCTATTGATGAAATACTACCAGTCAGCAGTATTATGGCAATTAAATTAATTTCTAATGAATTTATTGCGATTATCAATTTACAAACAATTGCTGGTGATTTATCACCCCAAACTGTAGGAATAGTATCAGTGTTCTTGGTTTCATTTTCTAATTTCTCATCTATTGGTATTGTTACAGGTGCTATTAAAGCATTGAATGAAAAACAGGGTAATATAATTACACATTACGGATTAAAACTAATATATAGCTCTACGCTCATCAATATGCTATCCGCCACAATAGTTGGTTTAGTTATATGATTATTACTAACAATTAAAAATAAATAAAAACATTGCATATACATTGAAAACCAAAGCTATCAACAATCTAAATTATATGTAGTAAACAATTTTATTTTGATGTAATCAAAACACAATCTTACAAACATAACAAATAAAATAAAAATACACATACATAAAGATTAATAGTTCACATTCTATATATAATATAAAAAATAAATGGAGCTAAGCGGAATTGAACCGCCAGCCTCTTGCATGCCATGCAAGCGCTCTCCCAGTTGAGCTACAGCCCCGTTATAAAATATACAAATAGTTGCGCACAGATCTCTCCCTTTATTTCTCTGTTTCCTAAAAAACAATATCAATGTTTGTATATTTTTATTTTATTGAACAATAATAACTATTACAACACCATGTTATACATACAAATCAAACTTTATATAAGAAATTCAAAGTATATGAATATCAAATAAATAAAAATTTCTATTATTTTTACCTATAACAATACAATGTTGAAATATAGCGTACAGCCTGATCAATACGCTTCAATACACGAAACCGCCCAATAGTATGTATAATGATGCTAAGTGTTGGAGAACAAACTGTTCCAGTTAATGCTACACGAAGAGGCATACCTATTTTATCTATGCTAGTATTAAATTCATTGACGGTTTCTATAATTATAGATTTAACAATCTCTGGCGTCCAATCAACTGTAATACTGAATTTTTTTCTTAAAAATTTTAGTGGCATTATCATAATAGGTGTTAAATAGATCTTTGCTACCTTATTATCAAATATATCAAAATCTGTATACAAATAACGACAATTATTTGCAATTTCTTTTAATGTACGTGAACGTTTTGCAAATAATTTTATTATATCAGTCAATTTAGGGCCATTTTGTATATCGATTTTTTGTTGACGCATATGCCATAATAAATGTGAAGCTACATAGTCTATTGGTAAATGATTAATATAATGATGATTCAACCAAAGTAATTTTTCAGTATTTAAAATACTAGGAGATTTACTAATCTTGCTCAAATCAAAATATTTTTTCATCTGTTCCAGAGTAAAAACTTCTTGATCTCCATGAGACCATCCTAACCTTACTAAATAATTCAGTATTGCTTCAGGGAGAAACCCATCATTACGATATTGCATAATACCCCACGCTCCACAGCGTTTTGATAGTTTTTTTAAATTATTATCTAATATCATTGACACATGAGCATACGTTGGTATTGGAGCTTTCAATGCTTGTAAAATATTAATCTGACGCGGAGTATTGTTAATATGTTCTTCACCTCGTATGATATGGGTAATTTGCATATCCATATCATCTATTACAACACAAAAATTATATGTTGGAGATCCATCAGATCGACGAATAATTAGATCATCTAACTCTTTATTGTCAAATGTAATTGTACCTCTAATTTGATCATGGAATGTTACTATCCCTTCCTGAGGATTACAAAAACGTACCACATAAGAATTAACGCAAGCATTATATGCAGCTGTAGATGATGTAAAACGACAATAACCATCATATTTAGGTTTTTCTCCATTTTTTATTTGATTTGATCGCAATAATTCTAACCTTTCTGATGAACAATAACATTTATAAGCCATACCATGTTGAATCATATAAGTTATTATACTATTATAACGGCTTAACCTATCAGTTTGAAAATATGGACCTTCATCCCAATTTAAATTAAGCCAATTCATTCCTGTAAGAATAAGCTCAACTGAGTCATCTATAGAGCGTTGTGCATCAGAATCTTCTATACGTAATAAAAATTTACCACCTTGCTTTCGAGTAAATAACCAAGAATACAAAGCAGTACGAATACTCCCAATATGTATATCACCTGTAGGACTAGGTGCGAATCGAGTTTTAATATGCATACAAATTAAGTACCTGATGAATATAGGTAATCATATAATTTACTCATTTAAGTCAAAACAAAATATAATTTGATGTTAAGTCAATAAAATACAATCAAAAATCTCTATTTTTATAAAAACCCATTGACTCGTACCAATGAATCCATATAATTCAATTCAACAGACGAGGTGATTAGCTCAGGTTTGGTAGAGCATCTCCCTTACAAGGAGAGGGTCGGCGGTTCGAACCCGCCATCACCTATTTTATAGTCATTATAATTTTTATTTTAGGGTCGTTAGCTCAGAAGGTAGAGCAGTTGACTTTTAATCAATTGGTCGCAGGTTCGACTCCTGCACGACCCAAATTGTATTTATGTATCTATTTTCACCCCTGATAACAATTTGTGATTGTTTCAAATAATCATATCAATGCCCATCAAACTTAATTAAACCAACACACCGAATTAAAAAATATATCCATTCATTTTACAATTGAATTCAAACGAATAAAACTCTATTTATTAAACCGGTTACGTTATTCACCACCCCAATTTGCATGTAAGTTCCTTTCTATATATCTATAAATATTGTATAAGACACAAAATTCTAATTTTACATCATACCTATGATTCTGTTAATCTTTTAAATTTTCATTATCATACGATAGTATTTAACTGAATACCAATAGAAGGATCAATTAAATCTTGAACATTTTTTAAGTTATCTGGATTTCTAAAAAAATGATATATGTTATTCGCTACAATTGGCCCTATATATTTTAAATGTGATAATGATTGTAAATCAGCCGCAACTAAATTTCCTATGGTTTGATACACAACAGCTAAATTATTAGCTACTGTTTCACCTACACCATAAATACCCAATGCATATATAAAACGAGCCAAAGTAATTTTTTTAGAATCCTCGATAGACCTTAATAAACGTTCAATGTTTTCCAAACTAAATCCATCTAGACAAAGTAACTTATTTTTATTTAAACGAAAAAGATCAGATGAAGTAAATATTAAACCCTGGTTCACTAATTGATCAATAATTTTATTTCCCATTCCGTAAATGTTCATTGCTTTTCTAGAAACAAAATGTTCAAGTGTTGCCTTTCTTTGAGCAAGACACGTTAATCCAGCCGTACAGCGCAACACTGATTGATTGCGCCATGTTGTAATACGAGACCCGCATACCGGACAAAACTGAGGTAATTCTATAGCTTTTACACGATCATCAGTGCGTTCTGAAAAAACTACTCCTACAATTTTAGGAATCACGTCACCAGATCTTTGTACACGCACTGTATCACCAATCATTAATCCAAGTCGCTTAACTTCATTCATGTTATGCATGTTTACTTTTTTGATTACAACATCAGAAATTACAATAGGTTCTAAACAAGCTATTGGAGTAATAATACCCGTTCGTCCAACTTGGAAAATTACATTCTCTACTTTAGTAGAACTTATTTCCGAAGGAAATTTATAAGCAATAGCCCAATTAGGTGCTTTTGATCCACAACCTAATTTACTTTGATATGCACAACTATTCACTTTAATAACTATTCCATCAATATTAAATTCCAAATTGGATCGTATTGTTTTTATATAAGAATAATATTCTAATACTTTATTAGCTCCTCTGATTAAACGAACACAATTACTAATTGGTAAACCCCAATTTTTACATAATTTTAATCGTTCCCAATGACTATCTGGTAATGCCTCTTCTCCAGCATAATTACTAATACCATGACAATAAAAACTCAACGGACGTGTAGCTGTAACACCAGGATCTAGCTGACGTAACGAACCAGAAGCAGCATTTCTCGCGTTAGAAAAAGGTTTATCACCTTGCTGTATCGTTATTTTATTCAATTTTAAAAAACATAATTTAGATATAAATACTTCTCCTCTAATTTCTAACAAATATGGTAACGTACCATATTTGTTATTAACATCAATTTGTAAATGAATAGGTACTGAACGAATAGTACATATGTTCTTGGTAACATCCTCTCCAATTTTACCATCACCTCGAGTTGCTGCGTAAACTAATTTCCCATTTTTATACAATAAACTAACTGCCACCCCATCTATTTTTAATTCACAACAATATAACATCATATGATTATCATGAAGTTTTATCTTTATTCGTTTATCGAATGATAACAATTGAAGTGATTCAACGATACTATTTAAAGATAACATTGGTACCTTATGATGTATTTTTTTAAAATTATATTGAGATATACCTCCTACACGTTGGGTCGGAGAATTTTCTGTCATTAAATTCGGATACATTTGTTCTAACTGATTTAATTTTGATAACATCGCATCATACGTTGCATCAGATACTACAGATTCATTTTTTGTATAATATACATATTCCCAATGACGTAATTTTTTTCTTAAGTTTTGTATTTTTTTTTTAACAAATTTCATAAGATAAACATCCCAATTATATTGGGTTCCAATAACTAATTTAATACTTAAAAATGATTATCTTGCATTTACACATGATTTGATATTTTACGACACAAATACTTGCAAATATACAATTGATTAATGTAATTTCTATTTAATTATCAATTAAATATCAAATTAATTTTTATGAATTATTTATATCGAAAAAAATGATAATCAATTATCCGTTTATAATTGATGCATAATAATTAATTTTAATCTAATATTTATATTAGAATAAAAAACTATATTTTTATTTTTAATCCAAACTATATTTGAAAAAATTTTCTATATAAACACTCTATGTAATATTAAATAACATTTAAGGAATATTAGGTATGTATAAAATCTACCAAGATAACTCTTATACTATTGGTCATACTCCATTAGTTCGTCTTAATAATATTGGAAATGGTTATATTGCGGTTAAAATTGAATCTAGAAATCCTAGCTTTAGTGTTAAATGTCGTATTGGCGCTAATATGATTTGGGATGCAGAAAAAAGAAATTTATTAAAATTGGATACGAGACTTATAGAAGCAACAAGTGGTAACACTGGAATTGCTCTAGCCTACGTAGCAGCTGCACGAAATTATAAATTAACTTTGACCATGCCGGATACCATGAGCATTGAACGTATTAAATTAATAAAAGCTTTAGGAGCTGAAATTATATTGACAAGAGGACATGATGGAATGAAAGGAGCTATTGCTAAAGCAAAAGAGATCGTTTCTTCTGATCCTAAACATTATGTATTATTACAACAATTTAGCAATCCTGCAAATCCAGAAATTCATGAAAAAACCACAGGACCTGAAATTTGGAATGACTCGGATGGACAAATAGATGTATTTGTAGCCGGAGTTGGTACAGGAGGTACTATCACCGGAGTTGGACGATTTTTAAAACGTACACAAAAAAATAAAAAAATTATTATTGTAGCAGTAGAACCAGAAGACTCTCCAATCATTACCCAAACATTATCTGGTCAAAATATAAAACCAGCGCCACACAAAATTCAAGGTATTGGTGCTGGTTTTATCCCAAAAAATCTCGACTTAACTTTAATTGATCATGTAGAAACAGTAAACATAGATGCAGCTATTAGCTACGCTAAGCATTTAATGGAAAAAGAAGGAATTTTAGCTGGAATTTCTTCAGGAGCCGCATTAGCAGCAGCGATACAATTACAAAAAAATAAGTCCTATGCTACTAAAAATATAGTAGTTATACTTCCATCATCTGGTGAACGATATTTAAGTACCGTATTATTTTCAAAGTTATAAAAAAATAAATTTTTATATTGATACTCAAAAAAATAGAAAACATTCATATAAGGTGTTTTCTATTATTTATTTCTATATAGATAAAAACAATTTATGTATTTTATTTATTGCAGAATTTATAAAAATATTGAATTCATTACATTATGTAAATAGAATACTATCTTTTTAAGACATTAAAATAGGTAATCCAAATGAAAAATATCTTTGAGTACATATTCTATTTTAAATGTGATATAGATAAAAATAAACAAAAATTAGTACATTATTTATATGCACAAACAATTTTATTCATTTATGTTCATGAATAATAATGTTTAATTTGTATTAAATTTACAGAGAAATATTATTCTCATCGTATCATTGAATCAAATGGAGATAAAAATGTATCAAAAAGAAACTATAATCACTGCTTCTAATGGTTTACATACCCGTCCAGCTACTCAATTTGTAAAAGCAGCAAAAAAATTTAATTCTGAAATTACAGTAATCTCTAACGGAAAAAAAGCAAGTGCTAAAAGTTTGTTTAAACTACAAACACTCGGTTTAAGCAAAGGCTCCACAGTTATCATTTCTGCCGATGGTACAGATGCAGAAAAAGCAGTGCAACATTTAATCAAGTTTATTACTGAGCTTAAATAAATACAATATAATCAAATTAATATTCGTATAATACATTATTTATAACTCTAATGAAGGTAGAATTATGATTTCAGGAATCTCAGTATCACCTGGCATCGCCTTCGGAAAAGCGTTGCTATTACAAGAAAAAAAAATCCTCATTAATTTAGAAAAAATCAATATTGGAACCATTGAACAAGAAATCAATCGATTTCTTTCAGGACGTGCTGAAACTTCCAGGCAATTAAAAGAAATTAAAAACAAAGTAAAAAAACAATTAGACTCTAAAAAAGAAGCTATATTTGAAGGTCATATTATCTTACTAGAAGATGAAGAGCTCGAACAAGATATTATTACTCTTATTAAAGAAGAATTATTCAGCGCTGATGCCGCCGTACATTCAGTAATAGAAACCCAAGCAAAAGCTTTAGAACAATTAGAAGATGAATATTTAAAAGAACGTGCTACTGATGTACGAGATATTGGAAATCGTTTATTAAAAAATATTCTAGGAATTCCAATTATTGACTTAAATGCTATTACTGAAGAAGTAATCATTATTGCGGTAGATTTGAGCCCATCAGAAACTGCTCAATTAAATTTAAAAAAAGTTTTAGGATTTATTACTGATGCTGGTGGAAAAACTTCACACACCTCCATTATGGCACGTTCTTTAGAATTACCAGCCATCGTAGGAACCGGTATAATTACAAAAAGAGTTTCCAATGGGGACTTTGTAATACTCGATGCCTTAAATAACAAAATTTATATCAATCCAACCCCAAACATCATTAAAAATATAAATATATTACAAAAAAAATATATTACTGAAAAACATGAACTAACCAAATTAAAAAATCTCCCAGCTATTACTCTCGACAGACATCAAGTACGAATATGCGCTAATATCGGTACAATACACGATATAGTTAGAGCTAAAGAAAATGGAGCTGAAGGTATAGGATTATATAGAACTGAATTTTTATTTATGAATCGCAATTCATTGCCCACAGAAGAGGAACAATTTAAAGCCTATAAACATGCAGCTGAATCAATGATTAACGAAGCTATAGTCATACGTGTTATGGATATTGGAGGTGATAAAAATTTACCTTACATGCATCTTCCAATCGAAGAAAATCCATTTCTTGGATGGCGCGCTATTCGCATTATGTTGGACAGAAAAGATATACTACATACTCAATTACGTGCTATCTTGAGAGCTTCTTTTTTTGGTAAATTGCGAATCATGTATCCCATGATTATTTCAGTAGAAGAAGTAAAAACTTTAAATACAGAATTAAATTTTTTAAAAACACAACTTCGAAAAGAAGGGAAAAAATTTGACGAAAATATTAAAGTAGGAGTCATGATAGAAACTCCTGCTTCTGCGATTATCGCTCATCACTTAGCTAAAGAAGTAGATTTTTTCAGCATCGGCACTAACGATTTAACTCAATATACTCTTGCAGTGGATCGCGGCAACAAATTAATATCTCATCTATATAACCCCATATCTCCGTCTATTTTAATATTAATTAAAAAAGTAATCGAAGCTTCACATGCTGTAGGGAAATGGACAGCTATGTGCGGAGAAATGGCAGGAGATGAACGTACTACTCTGTTATTACTAGGAATGGGGTTAGATGAATTTAGCATGAGCTCCATATCTATTCCACAGATAAAAAATATAATTCGAAATTCATATTATCATGATGCAAAAAAAATAGCACAAAAAGCATTAAATTATTCAACCACAGAATCATTAATGCATTTACTTATGCATACACGTGTATCAAATAATACACAAAAATTATAAAACTATTTTTGATTAAAACATTATCATATTTATATAACCATATGATTTGGAACAAAAAAATTTCTTTTAATTTTATAAATAAACCATCATATAATAGTTTATTATAAAAAATTAAACCTGATATTTACACATATATTGTATGTATTAAATAAAATAACCAATATAGTATATGGATATAATCATCTATGTGATATATAGAATAATTAATATATGTATATTAATTATTCTATATATTTTTTTATAACATCTTTTTTAATCTAATTAATCAACCATCTTAAAACTATAAAATTAATAAATAAAAAGATAACTTTGCACACCAAAACAACTAAACATGAAAACTATCAATTATTTTACATTATCCACCTAAACACACTATAATCTATATAATATACACCATACATTTTAAAACAATACTACCGCTACCACGTGCAATTACAGAATCTCAAAAAACATTATTTATAATACTATCTCTCCTGAATATAATCGTGCATTACGACCACTTAAATAACAATGTGAACCACACTCTGGAACACCAAAAATATCTTTAATCCCTAAAATTATAGTCAATAAATCTTGATGCCACCCTAAAGGCTCCACACTCAATTGCCAATAATAACCATGCAAACTAACATTAACAATCTTAGCTGGTAACGGATAAAGCACATTATTTTCTTTACTTATATCCATTTCCCATGGACGAAAAAATAACTCTACTTTTCCTTGTAAATCCGGAATATACGGTAAAGACCAATGATAAGATCCAATAAATAACTCTGATCCACACACTACCCCCTGTAAACAATTAACTTCGCTTATAAACTCTAAAACAAAACGAGTAGCCGGAACACACCAAATGTCTGTAGGTGTACCTATCTGCTCAATAACTCCTCGATTCATGACTACTATCCTATTAGCAACTTCCATAGCTTCTTCTTGATCATGCGTCACAAAAACACTAGTAAATTTAAATTCATTATGCAACTTGCGAAGCCAACGACGCAATTCTTTTCTCACTTGTGTATCTAACGCACCAAATGGTTCATCTAATAACAAAATTTCTGGTTCAATTGCTAAAGAACGAGCTAAAGCTACACGTTGCTTTTGACCTCCAGAAAGTTGAGTGGGATATCTATTTGCTAAACATTCTAATTGAATCATTCTTAATAATTGTGTAACTTTTTTATTAATTATATGAACACTTGGGCGTTTATGACGTGGGAGCATTCTTATTCCAAAAGAAATATTATCTGATACTGTCATATGACGAAATAAAGCATAATTTTGAAAAACAAAACCAACATGACGATCACGAGCGCTAAGATGACTGACATCTTTACCTCTAAAACGCACACAACCACTATTATAATGTTCTAACCCAGCAATAATACGTAGTAATGTTGTTTTTCCAGAACCGGATGGTCCTAATAACGCTATTATTTCTCCAGATTCAATATGCAAAGAAACATTAGTCAATATTTTATCATGACCAAAAAATTTGGTAATTCCATCTATTTCAATACTCATTTCTTATCCTTTGATCATAATATTAATCAATACGTTTTAAACGACTTTGTAAATAATGTTTAATAAATAACATAAAAATTGATATACAAGCTAATAATGACGCCGCAACAAATGCACCTACAGTATTATAATCTTGATATAATAATTCTACATATAACGACACAGTATATGTTTCACCTCGTATTAATCCTGATACTATAGATACCGCTCCAAATTCCCCAATAGCACGAGCATTAGTAAGAATAGCACCATATAATAATGCCCAACGAATATTCGGAAAAGTAACATAACGAAACATCATCCAACCAGATGCTCCAAGAAGTATCGCTGCCTCGTCTTCCTGTTTTCCTTGATTTATCATCATAGGAACAAGCTCGTGTACAACAAAAGGACAAGTAACAAAAATAGTAACTAATACTAATCCTACCCATGTAAATATTATTTGTATATTATTCAAATCAAGCCAATTTGCTATTATATTATTATTTGAATAAAACAATAAATACAATAATCCAGCAATTACTGGAGAAACAGCAATGGGTATATTTATAAAAATATACAACAACTGTCTTCCATAAAATTGAAAACGAGTTATCAACCAAGCCATTAATATACCAAAAAATACATTAATCGGTACCGTAAATAGCGCTACAATAACTGTCAAAAAAACAGCATGTATCATATCTTGATTTGTTAGATTTATGATTACTGTTTTTAGACCTTCTGAAAAAGCAGATACAAAAATTACAATTAAAGGAACTAACAATAACATCATTGATATAAACAAAGTAAAACTAATTAGAATCCATTGATTCCACCTAATATTACAGTTATAATTACTGTTGTAATGTCTATTGACGTAATGACTCAACGTGCTTATTATCATCAAGATCCTTTAAACCTCTGGTTTATTCGTAATTGAAACATACTAGTAAAACACAACAACAATAAAGAAATAATTAAAATTACAGAAGCAATAGCGCTGGCTGCCGGGTAATCAAATTCCTGTAAACGAATAAAAATAATTAAAGAAATAACTTCATTCTTCCAAGCAACATTTCCAGCTATAAAGATAACTGCACCAAATTCACCTAAACTTCGGATGAAAGACAACGCTACACCATACAACCAAGCTGGTGCCAATTCCGGAAAAATTACATTACAAAAAATTTGCCAATGATCAGCTCCAAGAGTTTCTGCTGCTTCTTCATAATCTATAGTAAATTCTTCTAAAACGGGTTGTACAGTCCGTACTACAAATGGAATACTTGTAAAAATCATAGCAATGGATATTCCTATCCACGTATACGATACTGTGATGCCAACTCGGTATAACCACATTCCGTACCAACCTGATGTTGAAAACAATGTTGCCAAAGTTAGTCCTGCCACCGCGGTAGGTAAAGCAAAAGGTAAATCTATTAATGCATCTAATAATTTCTGACCAGGAAATTGATATCTAGTTATTACCCATGATACTAACATTCCAAATATAGCATTAAATAATGTCGCTGACCCAGCAGATAATAAAGTGATTTTATAAGAAACTAATAATTCTGGATCTGTAATTATATCCCAATATTGAGAAAAACTCATCTGAGATAATTGCATAATCAACGCGCTCAAAGGTAATAATAGAATCAAACAAACAAATAATAAACTTCCGCCCAGTGCCATTCCAAATCCAGGTAACGTACGTTTAGCTGAAAAAAATAACATCAACGATGTCCTATTGATAACAATTGATCTAATTCACCACCACGCGTAAAATGTGTATTCATGATAGTCTTCCAATTACCAAGTTGATCTTCTATCCTAAATAATTGACTCCCAGATGATCCATTCTGATATACCTGATCAATGTCGTTTGGATTAACACGATACCCAAGCTTGGTAATAATCTTTTGTGCTGCAGGAACGTATAGGTAATCTAAATAAGCCTGTGCTACATCTTTGGTTTTATTTCTAATGACATTTTTATCTATCCAAGTTACTGGAAATTCTACCAAAATATTGGGTGTGGGTATAACAATTTCATAACTATCAAATCCATATTGATCTTGGACTAATTTTGCTTCAGATTCAAAACTAATTAGTACATCTCCTTGATTACGATCAACAAAAGTAGAAGTAGCAGCACGTCCTCCAGTATCAAAGACCACTACATTCTTTAAAAATTTTTGCATCCAAATGCGAGTTTGTTCTATATTTCCGTCGCTATTTTTTAAAAAAAAATTCCAAGCAGCTAAATAAGTATAACGTCCATTACCAGAAGTTTTAGGATTAGGAAATATTATTTGCAGACCTTCGTTAGTTAAATCATGCCAATTATGAATTCCCTTTGGGTTGCCTCGCCTCACTAAGAAAGCCATAGTAGAAAAAAATGGAGAACTATGATTTGGAAATCGATCTTGCCAATTTTTAGGAATTAAGTGTCCGCGATCACACAAAATTTGAATATCTATCACTTGATTATATGTAACCACATCCGCTCGTAATCCTTGTAATATTGCCATAGCTTGTCTAGTAGATCCTGCATGAGATTGACGAATAATTAACGTATCCTCAGGATGAAGATCTTTCCAATATTTAATAAAATCAGAATTAATCTTTAAAAACAATTCTCTAGACACGTCATAAGAACTATTTAATAAAACAGTTCCATGTACCGGAACATAAAAAACACAACATAACAATACTATTAACTTCATTATGTTTAAAATAGTATGTATACTAATCATTATTATATCCGAATACAAACATATACCCGATCAAATAGAGATATTCCTTCAGTTAATAGAATATTATTCTATAATACATAATACATACAATTACGATATCAACTTTGATAAAATTTATGTTTACACAAGTTTTGTAATCAATTAATAATATTATGATGATATCTGTTATTGTATAGATGAATTTTCATATATTGGCTAATTATTAATCGAATAAAATTTTCCATTAATCATATTACATGAAGATTATATATAGTTCTCTCCGTAAAAATAATACCATATTCAATATTATAATTTATAATAAAATATAGTAATATTATTTTTTGTAAAAAACATATAAAAATATTTTATAAAATAAAAGACAATTCACAAATGATTCCTATACAATATGTGGATATCTGCATTAAGATGATTTAAAATCCAAAAAATCATTATCAATATAATTATATCAATAATTAAAACATTTAAAATTAAAATAATTCTGTTGCAATAAATGATTTATATAACAAATGATCATCTGTATGTATAAAAATTTTGATTACTTTTTATACAGTTTAAGACAATTCTTATTATAATTAATATTACAATAACATTTGTTATATACTATAATTATAACCTAAACAAAGTAGACTGTTACGAAATAAAATACAAAAAAAATAATTATTTTAAACACATTAAAAACATTATGTTCAACTATGCATTGGATATATGCTACATATCCATATAAATTTTATTGTGGAAAAATAAGTAATATACTAAATAACTGGTACAATCTTAAATTCCATTAAATGTTACATAATACCCATATTTTAAATCATTTTTCTATTATGTGTTATATATAACATATTAAAAAAGAAAACAGATATGTAATTTTGATACGATCTAAAAAATTAATACTGCAATAACTGCATGTCGAGAGCGTCACTTCAACCATAATAATATTTATAGTTATGTAATAAAAGTTACAATTAATATTAAATGATAACAATAACAATTTTCAATATTTTAATAATACTGCATTACATACAAATGTATATACATGAATTAATAAATGATTTCTAGATACATAATAATCATACAGTACATATTGCGACATGTGACACAACTTATATGTGATACGAATATATTTATTACTGAAAACACATTTGAATTAGAGATGAAACAGCGATAAATAATATTTTAAACTGAAAAAATATATTTCACTTTATATATTTAAAATAATTATAATATTTCAATATTACTCAATTATAAATTGAAATACGGAGTCAGCAATGTATCAATCAAATAGTTTAAAAAAATTCCGTAATTACAGAAAATATTAAAAATATTGATACTATTCGGTATAGCCATCATCTATATAATTTATGTTTAATCTCTCTATTTATGAATCTTATTTTTAACTGTTATACATCAATATGTACTACTATTAAAAATATAGGATTTACAATTCTCTTAACATGCAAAAAAATAAATAAAAATCATTGTTACCACAATAAATATTACGTCAACAATATTACTACAAACACCAATTTTAATACAACTAACTTAATCATGATAGCTATAGCTATAAATGAACGTGATCACTTAACGAAATACTACTACACAATTAATCAAGCAAATCAATCATATGCAACCTATCAAATGCTGTATATTTGATTTTTTAAAAAAAGTATGTAATAAATCTATTTCTATATATCAATCAACTTTTTTAAAAAATAATAAAATAATTATGGAAAAATTAAACTAAACATATTCAATAATTCTCTATAAGAGACAATATTTAATGGCCCTTTTGATTAAAATATTCAACATTAGGAAAACGTTTTATGTTATCAGAAAAAATACTAGCTAATGCCATACGTATATTAAGTATAGATGCTATACAAAAAGCTAATTCTGGACATCCTGGGTGTCCCATGGGTATGGCCGATATCGCTGAAGTCTTATGGAGAGACTACTTAAACCATAACCCAAATAATCCTAATTGGATTAACAGAGATCGATTTGTTTTATCTAATGGACATGGATCAATGCTGTTATACAGCATACTACATTTAACCGGATATAAAATATCCATAGAAGATTTAAAAAATTTTAGACAATTAAATTCTAAAACACCCGGCCATCCAGAATATGAGAATACCGATGGGGTTGAGGTTACAACAGGTCCACTAGGACAAGGTCTTGCTAACGCTGTAGGGTTTGCAATTGCTGAACGGACACTAGCAGCTCAATTTAATCGCGCACAGTTTAATATCATCAATCATTATACCTATGTATTTGTAGGAGATGGGTGCATGATGGAAGGTATTTCTCATGAAGTTTGCGCGCTAGCTGGAACTATGAAATTAAATAAATTAATTATATTTTATGATAATAACGGCATTTCTATAGACGGAAATGTACAAGAATGGTTCACAGATAATACTGCCGTGCGTTTTGAAGCTTATGGATGGCATGTAATACGCAATATCAACGGCCATAATAGGGATTCTGTTAAAACTGCAATTAATCAGGCTCAATCCACATTAGATAGACCGTCATTGTTAATATGTAATACTATTATTGCATTTGGATCTCCAAATAAAAGCGGAACACATAGCGCTCACGGCGCACCATTAGGAGTAAAAGAAGTTGTTGCTACTCGAAAAGCACTGAATTGGAATGAACCCCCATTCGTCATTCCAAAAGAAATATATAAATTATGGAATGCTACGATACTAGGGCAAAAAAAGGAAAATAACTGGCAACAACTGTTTTATAAATACCAGGTTACTTATCCTAATTTAGCAAAAGAATTAATAAGACGAATACAACGAAAATTACCTGATGATTGGTATAAAGACACACAACAATTTATTGAAAATTTACAGGTACACTCCAAAAATATCGCTACACGTCAAGCTTCTCAAATTATCATTGAATCTTTTTCGAGAAAATTACCAGAACTTTTTGGTGGATCTGCAGACTTAACTCCCAGCAATTTGACCGCTTGCTCTCAATCTTGTTCTATTATGCAAAATCCTTCCGGAAATTATATTCATTACGGTGTACGTGAATTTGGAATGACTGCTATTGCTAACGGAATCGCTAATTATGGAACTTTTTTACCTTATACTGCTACATTTTTAACATTTTCTGAATACGCACGCAACGCAGTTCGAATGGCAGCATTAATGAATAGTCATCATATTATAATTTATACTCATGATTCTATTGGATTAGGAGAAGATGGGCCAACTCATCAGCCCGTAGAACAATTATCAAGTTTACGTATGACGCCCAATTTGACAGTATGGCGTCCCTGTGATCAAGTAGAAACAGCAGTTGCCTGGAAATTAGCAATTGAAAATCGTGGACCAACCGTATTGATTTTATCTAGACAAAATCTCACACAACAAGAACGCACATCAATACAAATTAGCAACATTGCTCGCGGAGGATATATTCTGAAAGATTGTCAAAATATTCCTGAATTAATTATAATCGCTACTGGATCAGAAATAACATTAGCAGTAGAGTCATATTACCGATTAACCGATGAAGGTTACAAAATACGAGTTATTTCATTGCCTTCTACTGATATATTTGATCAGCAGGATCAATCATATCGTGAATACGTATTACCAAATTCAGTAATTAATAGAATAGCTATCGAAGCTAGCAGCGCTGACTATTGGCATAAGTACGTTGGATTACATGGTGAAATCATTGGCATGAATACATTTGGAAAATCAGCGCCATCCAATCAATTATTTAAATTTTTTGACTTTACCGTAGACTATGTGATCAATAAATCATATAAATTACTCAAAACATCATAAATCAACAGGTTACCAACAATATTTAATTTTCCATAAAAAATATCTATTTCAATATGTTTGTATAAATTTATACATATGAATTTTATACTAATAAAATTATGGGGTTTAAACGTGTGTGAGTGATTAACTTCACAATAACTTTGTCACAAAACTATTATTGCGGAAAAACAAAAAATGAATGATTCAACACTAATAAAATTAGCTCAAAAATTAATTCAACAACCTTCAGTACACCCAGATCATCATGGTTGCCATAAAATAATTGTAGATTATTTATCAAAATTCAATTTTGATATAGAATTAATGCGTTTTGATAACACTCTTAATCTTTGGGCATTTCATGGTCTCAAAAAACAACAAAACCGTACATTACTGTTTATTGGGCATACTGATGTGGTTGAACCTGGCGATTTGCAACTTTGGGATTACCCCCCGTTCTCAGGATTAGTACATAATAACATATTGCATGGACGAGGTGCGATTGATATGAAAGGTGCATTAGCAGCTATGTTAGTAGCTGCTACTAATTTTATCAATCAACATCCCAATCATCAAGGACGGATCGCATTTCTCATTACTTCTGATGAAGAAGGAAGCGGCATCAACGGAACTACAAAAGTCGTAGAATCTCTAATCAAACGTAACGAACATATAGACTATTGCATAGTAGGAGAACCATCCAGTCAACATCAACTGGGAGATATTATAAAAAATGGTAGACGGGGTTCACTTCTTGGACAACTAACAATACATGGATCACAAGGCCATGTAGCGTATCCTCAATTTTTAAAAAATCCAATACATTTAATCGTTCCAGCTCTGTCAGATTTACTACACACTACATGGGATCAAGAAAAAAGTATACTATTTCCTCCTACTGTTATACAAATGACTAATATTTGTTCTAATAGTAACAACAACAATGTTACACCCCATACGGTTATATTAAATTTTAATATACGCTTTAATGATAAATGTTCTATTGACGACATTAAACGACACACAAGTAAAATATTCGCGCGTTACACAGTAACTTGTAATATCGATTGGAAACTTTCTGCGGAACCTTATTTTAGTAATCCTAGAAAATTATATAATGTTGTAGTGAATGCAATTAAATGTCATCAAAAATTTAAACCTCGATTAGAAACCACAGGAGGTACTTCTGATGGGCGGTTTATAGCTAAAATGGGGGCAGAAATCATAGAATTAGGTGCTCTCAATCATACAATCCACAAAGTTAACGAATACATTGACTTGATTGATTTAAAATTGCTTAGCGCTATATATCAAAAGATAATAGCAGATTTAATGATAAATACAATAATTATTGTTACATTTTATAACATATTATGACAACAACTCTGAAACTAAGAACGTGATTGTTGAACTTCATATATAAACTATTTCAATACTAAATTAATAAATATATAGTTTTACTATATTCTGCATATGTTTAAAAACAAACTCAACAAAAATACTGCGATTATATTTAATATTTTATACTAAAATTAATCCTCAACATTAATTAAACAAGATTCATTTAACACATCTGTAGATAAAATTAACGGAGGACATATGTTTAATTGTTTACCTACTTCTTGATCACCGATATTGATATTAGGAACAACATAATCATCATATGATATAGGCAATGCAACATCTAAATCTTTCGGTATATTTAATTCCACCAAAGATGTAGTATCTAAATATGATAAATCACCATTAAGTTTACAACGAGATTCCTTATACGTTCCAAAAGAACAAGCCGACAATAATATCACAGACAGAATCTCTAAAAAAATTAACATTATAGCCCTTATAAATACTCATTCATAAATAAGTATGATGATTTATTAAAATAATCCTGAATCTATTAAAACTTTCTTTAATACATCACGATGTACTGCAGATAAAGCAGTCATGGGCAACCGTGCAGCATCGTGCGATATTAATCCTAACTCTTTGCAAGCCCATTTCACTGGAATTGGATTAGAATCAATAAATAAAGCTTGGTGTACAGGTATCAAACGTTGATTAATATATTGTGCATTTAAAAAATCGTTTTCATTAGCTAACTTACATAACTCAGCCATTTCTTTCGCAGCAATATTTGCTGTAACGGAAATCACTCCACCCCCCCCAAGTTGCATAAAATCTAATGCGCTTAAATCATCTCCGCTCAATAAAATAAAATTTTCATGAACCAACTGTTTCAATTGATTTACTCGATTTAAGTTTCCTGTCGCCTCTTTAATACCCACTATATTTTTTATGTTTGATAAACGGGCAACAGTAACCGGTAGCATATCACAACCAGTACGTACTGGAACATTATATAATATTTGAGGCAGTTCTGTACTTTCTGAGATAGCTTTAAAATGCTGAAATAATCCTTCTTGATTAGGACAATTATAATAAGGAGTAACACTTAAACAAGCTGCTATATCACTATCATTAAATTTGTTAGTTAATGCAACAGCCTCGGCAGTCGAATTAGCACCAGTACCCGCTATAATGGGTATTCTACCATCACTAAACTCTAAGGTGCGCATAACTACATCAACGTGCTCTTCATGTGTTAGTCCAGACATTTCTCCAGTTGTACCAACGGAGACAATAGCTGACGTACCACTAACTACATGATGATCAACAAGTTTTTTTAAACTCATTCGATCTACAGCACCATTGAGATCCATTGGGGTAATTAACGCCACTATACTTCCCGTAAACATGAACTATTATCTCCAATAAACAAAATCTACAAAATATCGTTATTTAGTAAATAAAATCTAAATAAAATAACAATAAATATCAAATAAAATACTAGGCTATCCTATACATATAGTAATAAACATTATAATTAATTTTTTAATTATATATATAATATTATTAATAAACATGCTTATCTTTTACTACAGTTTAATATTTTATATTAAATAGAAATTATTTTCATTAAATTTTTACTTAATAAGTAAATTATTATTCGTTAAGAACATCTAAAATATAGTAATTTAAAAAATTTTTTAAAAATAGTTTTTTATTCTTTTTTATATGAAACTCCAAATTTTTCATGTTCGTGTATAACGTAAACTTTTTATTAAATAAATTTATTTGTATTCTATACATACGTTTAAAATAATATTAAAATCTGACAACAATAAACTATTTTATATGAAATATAACTATTTAAATTATTAATGGAGTGTTATATTATGATACCACTACAAATTGGGGATACAGCACCTCAATTTAATTTACCTGATCAAAATGGTGTTTTGATCAGTCTGAATTCTTTTATAGGAATAAAAAAAATTCTTGTTTATTTCTTTCCTAAAGCTATGACACCAGGATGCACTATACAGGCATGTAAATTGAGAGATAACATGCATGCATTTAGAAAATTGAACATAGAAATAATTGGAATTAGTAACGACACATCAGAAAAACTTGCAAAATTCTCTGAAAAAGAAATGTTAAACTTTACTTTACTTACTGATGAAAACAACCAAATTGCCAAGAAATTTGGAGTATGGGGTGAAAAAAAATTTATGGGTAAACCATATAATGGTATACATCGTGTGAGTTTCATAATAAACCAAACCGGAATGATCGAACAAGTATTTCAACATTTTAAACCAGTTGATCATGATCAGATCGTATTACGTTATCTAATTGATAACAATTAATCGCGTAAATAAAATGCTACCAAAAAATAAACATGGATGCATGTTTTTATATTATCGATATTAAATTTTCTACAACAATTATAGCTATAATATTTATGCAGTTCAATATATTTTTAATTGTTTAAAAATATATTGAACTGCAATCAATTATATATCATTTAGTTCCAAATGTTTTATCGCCAGCGTCTCCAAATCCTGGTATAATATAACCATATTTATTAATTTTTTGATCTATAGAAGCTAAATATAATTCAATATCTGGATGTTTTTCTTCTAAAGCTTTAATTCCTTCTGGAGCTGCTACTATCGATAACACCTTTATATTACTGCATCCAAATTTCTTTAATAAATCAATAGTAGCAATTATTGATCCACCAGTAGCTAACATAGGGTCTAACACCATAGCCATACGTTCATTAATATTGGAAACTAATTTATGAAAATATGGAATTGGTTGAAGAGTGATTTCATTACGATAAATTCCTATTATACTAATACGTGCGCTTGGAAGATGCTCTAATACACCATTCATCATACCTAATCCAGCTCTCAATATTGGTACTACCGTTATTTTTTTTCCCTTAATACGTGCAATCTTTACTAATCCACACCACCCTTTAATAGTTATTATTTCCATTTCTAAATCATCAGTAGCTACATAAGTTAATAAACTTCCTAATTCTGAAGATAATTCTCTAAAACGTTTAGTACTAATGTCACAAATACGCATTAGCCCTAATTTATGACGTACCAATGGATGTTTAACTTCAACTATTTTCATATAAATTTTGTTCTCCATGAAAGTAAATACTCCAATCTGAAGAATTATACTCTCAATATCAATTTAAATAATATCCCATATTTTAAACACACAAATATGGGATATTATTTAAATTGATATTTGAAGAATTTTATTGATAAAATAAAAACTCACATATATAATATTCTAAATCATTTACTCTCCCATACACAATGCAAATTAAATTTAAACAACAAAATTATATAATATAATCTATACATGTTAATAACTTAATTTAATTAAATATCATTTATAAGTACAAACTATTACCAAAATAGTATTCCTGTATCTTATGTTTAGAAGAAATATGTGTTATGATGCAGTGTATTTATTATGATAATGATATATTTAGATTTAAACAAAATATATAAAAATGTGAATTGCATTCTTATACGATATCTATATCAAAAAATATTTTTTTATTATCGTTTCATAGAGTTACTAAAAATAAATCATGACTTCTTATATATATTTACGTTCATATAAATATATTCATATCCAATGAATACGATAAAGAACAAACAAAAATCGTTAATTAACATTAATTTAAAAACCATAACAATTAACCTATCCAAAATGGATAAATAATTTTTTATTAATTTTAAAATAATATTTTAATACATTATACATTTCTTACAGAGAAATGTGTTTTGTAACAATTACATATTTAGTAAAAATAATACTAGTATTGAATAAAAACATATATTTCATAGAATACTTGTAGTACTCTAACAAGAGTCTTTAATATTCACGATTATTATATATAAATTTTTCATTGTTTTATGAAAATAAAAAAGAAAAAAATACGCATTGCCAAATGGATACTGTTAATCAGTTTTACGATATTATTTGCTAGATTAATCTACGCTTCTATAAACGCGTGGCATTACCACAAAGACTGCCGTAATAAAGACACCGTCGCTCCTACCTCTACTAACTATTACATATTTTAATACACACATAACAATTATACGTAATAATCATAGTATTTATAATAATTTTCATACATACGAAACTCATCGTTCATAAATTAATTTTATTTAATTATTGCATGACTAAACACTTTTCTATCAGCTGTACACAACATGTGCTAAACAAAGCATAAAATATATGCAAATACAATATAAAACATAAACATCAAAAACATATTTTTATATGTTCATATAATTGTTTTTTTAAATTCATATTATTATTACACATAATAAGAACATGATTATGAAAATTTTAATAACTATGTCGTCTATTGTAAAGACAAGCGTTGTGTTACGATAAAATCAATAACAGATTGTACACCATAACCTGTTTTTAAATTAGTAAAAGACCAGGGTAAACCTTTACGCATAAGATGCGTATCACAATTCATAATTTCCAACGATGCTCCCACATATTCAGCTAAATCAATTTTATTAATTATTAAAAAATCAGAACGTGTAATACCTGGCCCTCCTTTTCGGGGTATTTTATCACCTGCAGCTACATCAATAACATATAAATTTAAATCTGACAATTCTGGACTAAAAGTAGCACTTAGATTATCTCCACCACTTTCAATAAAGATAATATCTAAATTATCAAATTTCAATATCAATTTTTCTATAGCTAATAAATTCATAGAAGCGTCTTCACGAATAGCAGTATGTGGGCACCCTCCAGTTTCTACTCCAACAATACGATCAGAAGGCAAAGCATTTGCATCTATCAAAATACGCTGATCTTCTTTAGTGTAAATATCGTTGGTCACCACCCCTAATTGATAACTATCTTTCATTCTTTTACATAACACTTCAAGTAACGCAGTTTTTCCTGATCCTACTGGACCACCTACACCTATACGCAATGGTTGCTTCTTATATTGATTTAATAACAAAATATACTCTCCTCAATTTTAAATTGATTATTGCATAATATTATTTATTTATAAACACATATATTTTGTTAAAATCAAAACATTTTAGGAACGAAATAATCGTGAGTATTGTGTCTCATGACAAGAGGATGCTATAGATTGCAGCGGGAAGCTATCGCCTAATTCATGATCTCTTATATTATTAGCTTTCTTCCAGGCATTCGGAAGACGCTCTATCAAAGATCTTAATAATCTCTGAGCAGTTGTTTGCCCAAAAGGCACTAATTTTAGTCCTGTCATTGTAGAAGATTCCAGTACATTATAAGCATACCCTAATGCTAGATTTTCTAAAGGAATACCCCACGTACACCCTAACCATGCAATGGATGCTAAACCACTATGTTCTAAAGCTGATAACCAAACCTTATTATCAGTAAGTGGATACCATTGCAATATTAATTTTGAAAGTGCTTTGCCGCGTTGTTGTTCTTCTAATCTAAGCTCATGAGTATCTCGAAATGATAATATTTTTAATGAACATTGAAAAAAACTCATTCCATCTTTAATTTGGGTATAATAATAACAACGTTTAAGCATAGGCCATTCTAAATAGATTAATGGCCCAACAACCCATTGTTCTTGCCAATCAAAAAAAGTTTCTACTGAATTAACCCAATTACATTCTACCGCCCATTCTAACCCTCGTGAATAAGAAAATCCTCCTAGAGGAAAATTAGAACTAACCAATTGCATCAAAGACAATAATGGATTAATATCATGACCAGAAGACATGTATAATAATTCAACAATATTTATTTCGTTATATATAATAAATTTGGTTACTATATTTCTTGACGGATTATACATCAGTAATATGCTGTATAATACATCATATTAATAATATGATGCATCCATAAATATGATTTTTCTTTCTCCTGCCTCCCCTATAACGTCACTTCAACAACATCCATTCGTGGGGATCTATAGCTATTTCCTAACGACGCTACATAATATAGTTAAATTACCACGCATCATAACCCATGCATACAATTTACATGATCATCAAATATTACAAAAAAACAAACCTAATAATTTTGTTACTAGCTCCGCTCCAACCAAATATAATCGTCAAACATCTCATTGCCAGACAAAATCTGTATTATTATATAGATCACATATACGCTATTATTCCATAATATTAAAACAAAAAATAACGTTGTGACATTGGTAATACAGATGCAGGTTCACAAGTTAATAACTCTCCATTAGCATGCACTTGATAAGTCTGAGAATCTACTTCAATAACTGGTTGCCAAGAATTATTAATCATATGTTTTTTTTGAATATCTCTACAATTACGAGCTTCTCCAATCAAACTAACCAACCCTAAATAATCTGCTAATTTTGAAGTATAAGCAATGTGAGATACAAAAGTCATCCGTGTAGCTTGTTTTGATTTACCACGTGCTCCAAACATTAATCGATAATGTACTGGCTGAGAAATAGGTATAGAAGCATTAGGATCTCCCATAGCAGAATAAACAATCATACCACCTTTAATTATCAAATCTGGTTTAACTCCAAAAAAAACAGGAGACCATAGTACTAAATCTGCTAACTTTCCTATTTCAATCGAACCAACTTCATGAGAAATTCCATGAGTAATTGCTGGGTTAATTGTATATTTAGCAATATACCGTTTTATGCGAATGTTATCATCATATTTAGTAGCATCACCTAGTAATGAACCTCTCTGCAGCTTCATCTTATGCGCTGTCTGCCAAGTACGTAAAATAACTTCTCCGACTCGCCCCATAGCTTGAGAATCAGAAGAAATCATAGACAAAGCTCCAAGATCATGCAATATATCTTCAGCTGCAATTGTCTCCCTTCGAATTCTAGACTCTGAAAATGCCATATCTTCAGGAAGATTAGGGTTAAGATTGTGACAAACCATCATCATATCTAAATGCTCATCTATTGTGTTAACAGTATAAGGCATAGTAGGATTGGTAGATGATGGTAACACATTATCAAATCCACACATGCGTATAATATCTGGAGAATGTCCGCCACCTGCGCCCTCAGTATGATAAGCATGCACAGTCCTACCCTTGATTGCAGATAAGGTATCTTCAACAAATCCTGATTCATTTAAAGTATCAGTATGAATAGATACCTGGATATCGAAACGATCAGCCACACCTAAACAACAATCGATAGCAGCAGGAGTTGCACCCCAATCTTCATGCACCTTTAAACCAATCGCCCCTGCAGTTATTTGTTCTTCTAAAGCGTCAGGTAAAGAAGCGCTACCTTTACCGGTAAACCCAATATTAATAGGTAAGGTATCAGCCATTCGTAACATATGAGATATAAACCAAGGACCTGGAGTACAAGTAGTCGCATTACTTCCTGTTGATGGTCCAGTTCCACCTCCAATAAATGTAGTAATTCCAGAACATAGCGCTTCTTCTACTTGTTGAGGACAAATAAAATGAATATGAGCATCAATTCCTCCAGCTGTAACAATCTTTCCTTCCGCTGATATTACCTCCGTTCCAGGTCCAATAAATATCGTAACACCTGGCTGTATATCCGGATTCCCTGATTTTCCAATACCTGATATACGTCCATTATTAATACCAATATCTGCTTTTATTATTCCCCAATAATCAACAATTACTGCATTGGTTAATACTAAATCAACACAATCCTTACTACTCATCTGTCCTTGACCCATACCATCTCGTATAACTTTTCCTCCTCCAAACTTCATTTCTTCCCCGTATACAGTAAAATCTTTTTCTATTCGTATCCACAATTCAGTATCTGCTAATCGTATAGAATCACCGACAGTTGGTCCAAATAGAGAGGCATAATCGTATCTAGATACTAGCATAATTAATCTAACTTTCCCATAATAGCTTTACGAAATCCATAAATTTTGCACGCACCTGCATATTTTACAAGTTCTACAGTTCTAGATTGACCTGGTTCAAAACGTACCGCTGTTCCTGATGGAATATTTAAACGAAATCCACGAGCGACAACCCGATTAAAATTTAAGGCAGCATTTACCTCATAAAAATGAAAATGAGAACCAATCTGTATAGGCCTATCTCCATTATTTATAACAGTTACTAACACTTTTTGTCTGCCAACATTCAATTCTATATTTCCGTGTAAAATATAGAATTCACCCGGGATCATAATATTGTTGGTATCCCATCTTTTATTAAATTATTGGGTCATGTATTGTTACTAATTTAGTGCCATCAGTAAAAGTAGCTTCTACTTGTACATTGCTAATCATTTCAGGTACTCCTATCATAACATCATTTCTAGTTAATACGTTTTTACCTATATCCATCAATTCAGCAACATTTTTCCCGTCACGAGCACCCTCCAAAATTACAGCACTAATTAATGCTATTGACTCTGGATAGTTTAATTTTAACCCTCGATTTCGACGTCTTTCTGCTAACAATGCTGCTGTAAACAACAATAATTTATCTTTTTCACGAGGTAATAACTTCATAGTTTTTCCTGAATTATGTAAACCAAATACGAGGGAGTACAGCTTTTTGACCCATTATAAAAGGACGTATAACACACCAAATACGACATAGCGTTTGTTTTAAACACTGGTTATCATTACTTAATAGTCGCACTACAAGAATATCATCTAATAACGTGGCTCCTCCAACTTGGTGATGGTTATCTGATGTTATTAAATTACGTACCTCGTTTAATATTTTTTCATCCGATGGGATGGCGAAAAGTAAAGCACTGATTCGGAACCCCCCTAACTTCATAACACAATTTAATTTATTAATCCTCAAACGTTCTCGTAATCCAATAGAATCAGATAAAAAAATATTTAAACAAACATCTACGTCTTCTGGAAAATTAGCAGTGCCTAATGATACATTTCCAAAGCATAGCATGTCAAATGATATAATTCTAGATCCTTGTTCTAAAATAAAAGTAGTATCTATTTTTGCTTTAGATTGAGGAAAAAAAATACTGCCTTGAGGAATCCACTCCAAAGCAGTATTACGCTCTAATCTAAATGTATATTTCTGTGCCGCATACATACCATTGCTACGATAAAATTTAGCAGCACCAGGCGTCGTTAATAATGCTCGGCTATCTGATTCTAATTTAACATCTAGTATCAACTCGTCTCCTCCAACTAAGCCACCAGGAGGATGTAGCAAATACACATGCGGAGTATTATCATTTTCCGAATAAAAACTTCTTTTTACATAAAATGGACCAACATGCTTACATTTAGTCAACACACTACGTCCGTCCCGTAAAGCAAAATTTAATCTTAATTCTCCTAACCAACCATCAATCAATTTTTGAGATAATTTGTCACTCATTTAAATAAAAATGAAATATTTTTCAAAATTAAAACAATCAATCTAATACAAACACTTTTAAAGAACAATGATTACATCAACTGTTATTAAATACTGAGAAATGATTATCGCATATTCATATACTGTACATATGATTCGCATAAAAAAAGTCCTTAAAATAAAACGCATTGAGTTTGAGCAGACCTTCCTTTATTATATACAATTTTTGTACTGGCGACACATGTGCGATGGATCAATTTTATAATGCTCTTAACATATTTTAAATGACATACTACACAAAACAACAAAATTAACAAAATGTGTAACCTATTCAGTTATTCCCATTCAATAGTAGCCGGAGGTTTAGACGAAATATCATATACTACACGAGACACTTCCTCAACTTCATTGACGATACGATTAGATACCTTATTTAAAAAATCATAAGGTAAACAAACCCAACGTGCTGTCATAAAATCTACAGTTTCCACAGCACGAAGAGCAATTACCCATTTATACTTACGTTGATCACCCTGTATTCCTACTGAATGTGTCGGTAAAAACACCGCAAAGGCCTGACTAATTTTAGGATATAAATTTTCATGCTTCAGTTCTTCAACAAAAATGATATCTACTTTACGTAAAATATCACAATATTCTTTTTTTACTTCACCCAATATCCTAATAGCTAATCCAGGCCCTGGAAACGGGTAACGATAAACTAAATCCACAGGTATCCCTAAATCTAATCCAATACTACGAACTTCATCTTTAAATAAATTTCTTATAGGCTCTAGTAGTTGAACATTCTTAATTTCATAAAAACCACCCACATTGTGATGCGATTTAATTACATTTTTAAAAGAAGATAGGGATACACCAGATTCAATAACATCTGAATATATAGTACCTTGAGCTAACCATTTTATAGCTACTAAATTACGAATTTGTTCTTCAAAAACTTCTGTAAAAACTTTACCAATTATTTTTCTTTTTTTCTCTGGATCACTAACTCCAATTAAAGCATTGAAAAATTGCTGTTCTTTCGACAGATAAATAATATTTAAATTGCAATTTTCATTACAAAAATTCTTCACTCGATCAAATTCATAATTTAACAATAAACCATTATCAATAAAGATGCAGATACATTGATGCCCAATTGCACGTTGTAACAATAACGCTGTAACAAGAGAATCGATTCCACCTGAAAATCCAAGAACTACTCTATCATTACCTACTTTTGCACGAGTATTCATAACAATATCATCAATAATGTTAGGTACCTTCCAAGAAGGTTGACAGCGACAAATACACATAATAAAACGTTCTAAAATACTTTTTCCTTGTTTAGTATGAGTCACTTCCGGATGAAATTGAACACCATAAAAATGACGGGCCTCATTCGTCATAATTGCAACTTGTTGATATTTATTAACACCAACAACTGTAAAATCCTTAGGAACAGTAGTAACAATATCCCCGTGACTCATCCACACATCAAGCGATACACGTCCCGTAACATCATCAACATAGTCATAAATATCATTGATTAGAACGCTTTGAGAAAGAATTGTTATTTGAGTGCAACCAAATTCACGCTGCGCAATCACACGTTGTACTTTACCGCCTAATTGCAACGACATAATTTGCATACCATAACAAATTCCAAATATAGGTATACCTAACTGAAATACAAATTCAGGAATAAGAGGAGGACAGTTGTCGATAACACTGTGAGGACCTCCAGACAGAACAATACCACTAGGATTAAATGAATATATCCGAGATTTACTAATATTCCAAGAGCAAAATTCAGAATATACTCCTAATTCACGAATTCTTCTCAACAACAACTGAGTGTATTGAGATCCAAAATCTATTACTAAAATACGATGTTTGTTATATTTCACATTATAGTTTATTCTATTATGTACATTAATTATTTCATCAATCAGTCGCACGTTAAGTATTAACAACCAATAATATTTACCACACTAAACGCACAAGAAAACAAAATAGTAGCATAACAACAACACTTATTCACACATAAATTTAATGAATTACCAATTATCGCAAGCGATAATTCGGCGATTCCTTTGTTATCATCACATCGTGCACATGACTTTCCTGAATACCCGAATAGCTAACACGAACAAACCTAGCTTGCATCCTCAAATCATTAATAGTCACACAGCCTGTCAAGCCCATACAAGAACGCAAACCACCCATCAATTGATGTATAATCGTCTCTAACTTCCCTCTATAAGGAACACGTCCTTCTATACCTTCTGGAACCAATTTATGAGTAGCAACAGAATCCTGTTGTTGAAAATATCGATCAGAAGAACCTTGAGACATAGCCCCTAAAGAACCCATACCTCTGTAAGTCTTAAAAGATCTACCTTGATAAAATTCTATATCTCCTGGAGATTCCTCTGTACCTGCTAGTAACGAACCAATCATTACACAATGCGCTCCAGCCGCTATTGCTTTAGCGATATCTCCAGAAAAACGAATACCACCATCTGCAATAATTGGAATATTTGTATTTTTTAATGCTTCCGCTACATCAGAAATAGCTGTGATTTGAGGAATGCCTACACCAGTAACAATACGAGTTGTACAAATAGAGCCAGGTCCAACACCAACTTTCACTGCACTAGCACCAGATTCGACCAATTCTAACGCACCTTCTTGCGTAACAACATTACCTCCTACAATAGATAAATTAGGGTACATATTTCTAACAGTTTTAATACAATTTAAAACTTTTTCCGAATGCCCATGAGAAGAATCAACGAGTAACACGTCTAAACCCGCATCAACCACTCCTTCAACACGTTCTTTATAATCTTCTCCTACCCCTATAGCAGCTCCAACACATAATCTTCCGTAATCATCTTTACACGCATACGGTTTACGTTCTGCCTTTTCAAAGTCTTTTGCAGTGATCATACCTTTAAGACGAAATAAAGAGTCAACCAACAATATTTTTTCTACTCTTTTATCGTGCATTTTGTCTAATACTATCCCCCTGTTTTCTTTTTCTAATACTGTAACCAAACGTTCTTTAGGAGTCATGACAGAAAAAACAAAATTTGATAAATCACTAACAAATCTAACATCGCGACGTGTAACAATTCCAACTAGCTCATTCGTACCCACCATCACAACTGGATAGCCAGCAAATCCACTACGAGAGGTCAACTCTTTCAATTGCAGTAAAGTCATATCAGGAGTAACACATTGAGGATTCGTTACTATTCCGCTTTCATAACGTTTAACCCGACGTACTTCGTTAATTTGTTGATCTAAAGACATATTCTTATGAATAAAGCCCACACCACCTTCCTGAGCTAAAGCAATAGCTAAATTTGATTCAGTCACTGTATCCATCGCCGACGATACAACAGGAATATTCAAAGAAATAGAATTAGTCAGAAAACTTTTTAAATTCGTCTCTGCAGGCAGTATACTCGAACGGGACGGAACGATCAATACATCATCAAAAGTTAAAGCCTCTCTAACAAAATTCAACATTATAAATATCTAACATAGACGAGACTACAATATTAACATTGCTACAACAACAAGCCGATGCCATACCACACCTTCCTAAACACTCAGCAATGCCCAACAACTCGCGAAATACAATCACCACCACGGTCTAGTCGCACACCACCAATGCCGGAAAGGCAGCAATGCAACTCCAACAAACCAAAGAAAACGTGTATACTAACCACACATATTAATATGTGTGGTTAGTAGCTCTACAACACCTAACGGTGTAAATTTTAGCATGAATTAAGTAATTAATCAAGTTTAGAGTACGATTTATATGGATTTAGTTATTATATAATTTTGTTGATGTTATATAAGTTGATATGCTATTACTTATCGGGTGTATTGTTTCTATGGAGTGTTAATAACAATTTTTATTAATATAAAAACTGTTATTTTGATAATGTTATTTGTGTTAAACTCTAAAAGTATGACTTAATATTATTAAATTGTGTTTTGAAAATTTATTTTTTTATCTTTTTTTATTGAAATGTGGTTTAATTATCAGGACATTTTATTTGATGTGGGTTATGTTTTTGTTAAAAGTTTATTGTTTTTATTGCGATAACTAAGTACGTTAAGTATAGTATTATTGAGTGATGATATGAGTAATGTTGCTGTTAATAAAGAACATCGTTTGATTAAGATTACATCTTCAGTAGACGTTGTGCTGGTTGGCGCTGGGATTATGAGTGTAACTTTTGGTATGTTCTTAACGATTCTCGAACCGACTTGGAAAATTAGTCTGTATGAGCGTCTTAATCAGCCAGCACAGGAAAGTTCTAATGAGTGGAATAATGCTGGAACAGGACATGCAGCGTTTTGTGAGCTCAATTATACTCAGTATAATAATCACAGTCATTCCATTGATATTTCAAAAGCTATTGCTATTAATGAAGCATTTGAAATGTCGCGTCAATTTTGGGCATATTTAGTACAAATAAAAGTGCTTAAGCACCCGAGTTCTTTTATTAATAATGTACCGCATATGAGTTTTGTGTGGGGCGAAGAAAACGTTTGTTTTTTAAAAAGACGTTTTCAAGCATTACAAAATAGTGTGTTGTTTAGCGGTATGGTGTATTCGGAAGATTTACAGCAAATTCATCAGTGGGCTCCCCTTATTATTAATGGACGTGATGTATTTCAGAAAATAGCAGCTACTCGCATGGAAATGGGTACAGATGTTAATTTTGGAGAACTTACTCAACAATTGTTGAATGAATTAAAAAAAAATATAAATTTTAAATTGTATTTGCAGCATGATGTTGAGTCTGTGCAGAACAATAATGATGCAACTTGGGATGTACATGTAATTGATCGTCGGTGCAATCATAAAAAATGTATTCGTACGAATTATGTTTTTATAGGAGCTGGAGGAAGATCTCTTAGTCTCTTACAAACTTCTAGGATTCCTGAAGTTAGTGGATACGCTGGGTTTCCAGTAGGAGGTCAATTTTTAGTCACAAAAAATCCGAAGATAGTTGTACAACATTTAGCTAAAGTGTATGGGAGAGCATCATCCGTTAACGTGCCTCCAATGTCAGTGCCTCATATAGATACTAGAATATTAAATGGCGGTAAAATTTTGCTATTTGGTCCATTTGCCACTTTCAGTAGTAAATTTTTAAAATATGGTTCATGGTTAGATTTATTTCGTTCTTTAAATAAAAGTAATGTTATTCCTATTTTTCAAGCTGGGATAGATAATTTTCATTTAATTAAGTATTTGATCGGTCAGTTAGTTATGTCCAACATACAACGTATTGATGAACTTAGAGAATTTTATCCGACAGTTAATCCGTCAGATTGGGATTTAGTAACAGCAGGACAACGTGTTCAAATTATAAAAAGAGATAGTAATAAGAGAGGTGTGTTATTATTTGGAACAGAGCTAGTTAATTCTAGCGATGGTACTTTATCGGCGCTGCTTGGTGCTTCTCCAGGAGCATCTACTGTAGTTTCAATAGTATTAAATCTTTTGAATACAATGTTTAATAATGAAATTAATAGTGATGTGTGGAAACATAAACTCATAGATATGATTCCTTCGTATACTAAAAGTTTAAATGGTGATATTACATTAGTAAATAAAATTAGACAATATACTTGTAATGCTTTGAGATTAAATTATATAGAGGCAACAACAGATCGTTGTTACGATTCAACATGTTGATGATTGTTTTAATTGTATGTAGAGATTGGTATCTTAATCGTTTGCGCCAGAGTGTTCTATTTAAACATTGTTTATTTTATTAATAAATGGGTTAATATTATCTTTAAATTGAATGTGTATCAAAAGGCCAGTGATCTTTAACATACGATAAAAATACTTTTTTAGATATCGTTTATAATCATCAGATAATTTACTGACATGAGTGCCATGGATGATCAGAGTGAATGGTTCGTGTTTTCCGACATGGACATATTTAGGTTTAATTCTTTTTCCGTATAAAAGTGGGGGAGGATATTTAGAAATGGCATCGTGCAGTATTCGCATTAAACATGCTGTGTTAATGGTTTTTGCATAATGAGAATACAAATTTGTTGTGTTAATTGTTTCAAACAATTTTTTTATCCCGAGTCCGTGTAATGCCGAAATAAAATGTATTTGAGTAAAGTTAATAAAATTTATTTTTTTGTATAAATTTTTTTTGATTGTATTACGTAAATCTGGGGATATTAAATCCCATTTGTTAATAACAATTATTAATGTTTTACCGTGATGCATGATAAATCGTAGTAAATATAAATCTTGATCAGATATCCCTAGATTTACGTCGCCTACAAATAATAAGATATGCGCGGTCTTAATGATTTTTAATGTTCTTGCAATAGAAATTTGATCTTCTACATTATCTATTTTTTTATTTTTTTGTACGCCTGCTGTATCAATTAATATGTATTTTTGTTGGTTATATATTGTAGGGGTATGAATGCAATTCCGAGTAGTTCCTGGTGTACTACAAGTAATCATACGGGTTTCTTTTAGAACATGATTAACAAAAGTAGATTTACCGGAATTGGGACGTCCTACTACAGCTACTGTGATAGCAGGATCTATTTTATCACATGACGAATTAGTGATGGCGTTTGGATAAAAAATGTTATTTATCTCATTTTTAGATATGTGATTTTTGAAAATCAATATATTTTTTGAAATTAATGAAGATATATTTCCTAATAAATTATCAATTCCATGTCCATGAAGAGCGGAAATAAAGATAATATTTGTTGTACCAAAAGACCAATAATCCCATGTCATTGTGTTTATATGACATGGGATATTGTCGATTTTATTAATGACGATCAGTATGTTTTTTTTTATTTTTTTTAAAAAATTAAAAATATCGTAATTTATAGATGTTTCTACAGATTGTCTATCCATAACAAATAATAGAATATTAGCTTCTTGTATTGCGAGAGTTGTTTGATAGGTTACATAATTTTGAATGTTTTCTGTTTGTGTACTACTACAAAATTTATCAATACCCCCAGTGTCAATAAGAATAGATTTAAATTGTTTGCATTGAAAATATCCGTACTGACGATCTCGTGTTAATCCTGGGCAGTTAGATATTAAAGCATCGTGTGTATGTGTTAATTTATTGAATAAAGTAGATTTTCCTACGTTTTTTTGTCCAATTAGTGTAATGATAGGTAGCATTATTTAATTATCCATAAATAATCGTATCACAGTGTGATATAATACATAAAAGTTGTTGATATTTTGGGTCGTTATTTTAGCAGTAAGTAAGTATAATATAATCACTTAAAATAATAGAGATAGTTTTTGTTGATTGTAAAAATTTATATTTTTATAGGTAGCTTAATATTTTAATAATTTTAATCTGTATTGTTATAATTTTAATTATATATACATTATATTCTTATAACCACAACCTATTAAGATGCATTAAATATTTATGATATTCTCTTCTATAGAAGAAAATTAATATCATTTTTGATAATCTTTTATTTAATATCCAGTATATGTCTCAATCTTTCGGTAACTGCATCATGTTTTAATATTTCTTGATTTTTTGATTGTAAATTTTCTAAAACAATTGTGTTTTCAAGAACATTTTTTGCGTTCATGATTAGTACGATTCGTGGTTTATGTTTATTAGCACAATAAAATTGTTTTTTTATATTACCTCCTCCATGATGCACCATTAATCGCACAGATGGTAATTTTGAACGAATATTTTCAGCAAGTAACATTGCATATTTTCGAGAATGATTTCCTATACTAATTAAATATACATCAATATATATATTGTTATTTAAAAAAGTATTGTTATTAATTTTTTGCATTAATAATATTATACGTTCTAATCCTATGGAAAATCCTATCGCGGGGACTGAATGTCCTCCTAATTCTTGGACTAATTCATCATAACGACCACCAGCACAGATAGTTTTTTTTACTCCTAAACTATCGGTAACCCATTCAAAAACTGTTTTGTTGTAATAGTCTAAACCGCGCACTAAGTATGGATTAACTGTGTATGATATTCCTAAGAGATTTAATAACTGACACAATTCTGAAAAATGAACATGTGAATCATCATCTAAATGATCGTTTAATATGGGGGCATTGAGTAGTAATTCTTTAGTTTTAGTATTTTTAGTATCTAATATGCGCATTGGATTAGAATATAAACGACGTAGAGCATTGTTGTCTAAATTGCTTAAATTTTTTTCTAAAAAGGTTATTAGTTTTTTTCGATACTTTATTCTCGATGATAACGAACCAATTGAATTTAATTCTAATGATAAATGATGATGAATTCCTAATTTTTTCCAACAACGAGCAGTGATTAAAATTAATTCAGCATCTATATCAGGTCCTATTTGACCAAAAGCTTCAGCACTAAATTGGTGAAACTGTCTGTAACGTCCTTTTTGAGGGCGTTCATGTCGAAACATGGGACCAAGATACCACAGACGTTGTTCTTGGTGATAAAATAACCCATGATTAATTCCTGCTCGAACGCATCCAGATGTTCCTTCTGGGCGTAATGTTAAATTTTTACCGTTACGATCGGTAAAACTATACATTTCTTTTTCTATTACATCTGTCACTTCTCCGATTGAACGTTTGAACAGATTTGTGTCCTCGATAATAGGAAATCTAATCTCATTATATCCATAACTATTTAATATAGTTATCAAGGTATTTTCTATGTATTGCCATAGAATCGTATCTTTTGGTACATAATCATGCATACCGCGAACAGATTGGATATTTTTATGATATTTAATCATTTATATATTAAGTCTTCAATAATTATTTATTATGTGTGATAGAGTAATGTCATTGGTGATTTTTATGTAATGATTTAGATTTTAATCGGATACGGTGTTCTAATTCTTCGATTAGTGATTTGTTATCGCAGCGTTTTCGTTGTCGTATGCCATCTTCATATATACCGCTTTTATTGCGTGCGCCGGCCACACCAATTGTTGATTTTAGTGCTTCTCCTGGTCCGTTAACTACGCATCCAATAATGGATACATTCATAGGCGTTGTAATATCACTTACTTTTTGTTCTAAAGCATTCACTACTTTGATTACATTAAATTCTTGTCGCGCACATCCTGGACAAGCTATAAAATTGATACCATGAGCACGAATTCTCAAAGCTCTTAAAATATCGAATGCTACTTTAACTTCTTCTACAGGATCTGTAGCTAATGATATACGTATTGTATCCCCGATGCCTTCACTTAATAAGAAACCTAGAGCTATTGAAGATTTTACTGTCCCATTACGTAAAGCTCCGGCTTCAGTAAGGCCTATATGTAATGGTTGATCTATCTTTGATGCTAATGCACGGTAGGCTTGTATTGTTGCCAGTACATCCGAAGATTTAACGCTAACTTTAAATTGATGAAAGTTTAATTTATCCAAAATATCTACATGTCTCATT
Source organism: Blochmannia endosymbiont of Camponotus sp. C-046 (assembly GCF_023585865.1). Lineage (NCBI taxonomy): Bacteria > Pseudomonadati > Pseudomonadota > Gammaproteobacteria > Enterobacterales > Enterobacteriaceae > Candidatus Blochmanniella > Blochmannia endosymbiont of Camponotus sp. C-046. Next base: position 10,942 of record NZ_CP097752.1, on the reverse strand, counting down.
GCTGATTCTAATAAGACATGTCCTGTTGGATTTTCGTCATATTTTTGTTGTAAATCGCGCTCGAGAGATCCAGAATTTACACCAATACGAATGGGTATATTTTTGTCCTGAGCACAATGCACTACAGATCGAATACGTTTATTATTGCCGATATTACCGGGATTGATACGCAAGCAATCTGCTCCATACTCAGCTGCTTTCAATGCGATACGATAATCAAAATGAATATCTGCTACTAGTGGAATATTAATTATTTGTCGTTTAATTATCTTGAAAGATTCAGCTGCATCCATAGTAGGTATTGATATTCGAACAATATCTACTCCTGCTTTTTTTAAGGAATTAATTTGAGCGACTGTTTCTAAAATATTTGTAGTACGAGTATTTACCATGGATTGTACTGCAATAGGCGCACCATCTCCAATAGGGACAGTGCCAATATAGATACGTGTAGATTTGCGACGAATAATGTTCGTGATATCATTCATATGATTTCCTATATTTTCATATATTTATATTAAAAATAATTATATTTATTTGAATTTATTGATGATGTTGAGTAAGTGTTTTAATGGTATTTAAAATAGGGATAGTTATTTTACATTTTTGATGACGTATAGTAAACATATGTGATTATGATTATTAGATTTATGGTTTTTTATTTTTAAAAATGATTTTTACTATTTTTTCAATTATATTATACATAATGATATTGTGTTTATAAGGAATTATGTCGTAATTGGATACGATTCATTACTTCTCCTGTTAATTGTCCGCAAGCAGCATTGATATCTGCACCTCTTATTTTTCGTATGATGGTGGTTATATTATATGTTAATAAAACTTTAAGAAATGCATGTATACGATTTTGTGAACTGCATGTGTATTGTATGTTGGGAATAGGATTCCACGGGATCAAATTAATTTTACATGGAATACCTTGAAGTTGCTTGGCTAACTGATGGGCATGTAGTACGTCGTCGTTAATGTTTTTTAACAACACATACTCTACCGTTATTTTACCATAATTAGATTTGGAGTGTGTCGAATATTTACGTATTGCTTCTAATACGCTATTAATATTATATTTTTTGTTAATTGGCATAATCTTATTTCTAATCAGATCATTTGGAGCATGTAGAGATATAGCTAATGGTATATCGATCATATCTTTTAGTTTTGCTATACCTGGTACAATTCCAGAAGTTGAAAGTGTAACATGTCGTTTTGATAATTTAAAACCAAGTTCATCTAATATAATTTTAATCGCCGATACAACGTTAACAATATTCAATAGTGGTTCTCCCATACCCATAAACACTATATTGGTAATAGGAAATCTATTTATCATGTTTATTTTTTTATTGATATTAATCAGTTGTGCTGCCCTCCAAACTTGACCAATTATTTCTGATACATTCAGATTTCTGTTAAATCCTTGTTGCGCTGTTCCGCAAAAACTACATCCTAAAGGGCATCCAATTTGCGATGAAATACATAAAGTGGTTCTTTTGTTTTCAGGAATATAAACTGTTTCGATTTGTTGTTTATCAATTTGCATAGCCCATTTAATTGTTCCATCTAAAGATAATTGTTCTTTTACAATTATTGGTGCACGGATTTCTGCTATTTGGTTTAATTTAATTTTTAGAGATTTACTTAAATTTGTCATGTAATTAAAATTGTCGCAATAGTGATGGTATATCCACCTCATGACTTGATGAGAACGGAAAGGTTTTTCACCCAATTTATCAAAAAAAATTAGTAATTCTTCTTTGTTCATATTAAGTAAATTAATTTTTTTTTGCATATATAAAATATATTCCTCAAGATCCATTTTTTTATGTCAGTTGATTAATACTCATATTCTATGAGTGTTAGCGTAATGGAAATTGTGATTAAATTACCGTTGTTTTTTTTAACTTAAATTTATCTATATTTCGTGTCTAAGTGGTTTTTTATAAAAATAATTTATTATTTTGAAACTTTTTTATAAATAAAATGATTACTTTTATTGCTAAAATATAAAAGTATCTACGAATATTTTTATGTATCAAAGAAATAGGAAATTTCACGTGCAGCGGATTCTTTAGAATCTGATCCATGGATAGCATTTTTAGTATAATTGTAACCATAATCAGATCTAATAGTGCCTGCTAACGCATCTTCTGGATTAGTGGCTCCCATAATTTCTCTATTGCGTTGTATCGAATTATTGCCTTCTAATATTTGTATAAATATTGGTCCAGAAATCATAAAATTTATTAAACTGTCAAAAAAATATTTTTTTTGATGTTCAAAATAAAACTCGGATGCTTGTACATGTGTTAATTTTAATATTTTAGCTCCCACAATAATAAAGCCGGCAGCTTCAAATCTACTAATTATAGATCCGATTATGTTTTTAGCAACGGCATCTGGTTTGATGATTGATAGCGTATTTTCTTTATCAAACATAACAACTCCCCATTTAATCTTTGTTAATATTTATTGTATAGGAAATAATTATAAAAATGATAATTATTATAGATAATGTTGTGTATATTATTTAATTTCTTAAAAATTATTTATTTAATAAAGCACTATGAATTAAATTGACAAATAAGCACACAATAGATAATAAATAGAAATATCTACATTTGTATATTTTACAATGTGAAATACTTTCATAGATCTTTAACTATATAATTCAGATATTTATTAATAAAAAACCCTACCCCGTTTCATAATTAATATCAATGAAGTATCTTAAACTTTAATATTTTACAATACATAAATATGATTATAACGCAATCAATTGTTTGAAAACTCAACAACAAAAAATATCAAAAAATAAAAAAATAGAACTTAATTTACAAAAAAATATTCTTTAAATAATTATTTTTTGTTTATATTTTAAATGAAATTAATAAAATTTAATAGATTTGTATAGATATATTGATTATTGTCAGAAATATCGTATTTTTAAATAAATGAATTATTTTTATTATATAAAGTTATAATAAATGTATCATAGCATTTAATTTCATAACAGTAGCGGGTATGTCATGGATAGCGTACTCTATTTCTTCTTTAGTTGTGAACCGTCCTAGAGAAAATCTTATTGAATTATATGCTAATTCATTGTTTCTTCCTAAATCTTGCAATACATGTGATGGATTTAAAGTATCAGAGGTACAAGCAGATCCGGAAGATAATGCAAAATCTTTTAATGCTATCATTAACGTTTCGCCATCAATATTACTAAAACTAATATTTAACAATGTACCTATACTATGATTTAAATCACCATTAATCAATACTCCTTCTATTTGTTGTAATCCTTGCCATAAGCGATCTCTCATTTTTTTTAAATATATCATTTCTGTTGTCATTGTTGTTTTGGCTAAACGATATGCTTCAGCCATTCCAATAATTTGATGGACTGGCAATGTACCGGAACGTATGCCATTTTCATGTCCTCCTCCATGAATTTGAGCGGTAATATGGATTTTTGGGTATCTATGTTGACGTATATATAAACCACCTATACCTTTGGGTCCATATAGTTTATGACCGTTGAAAGACATTAAATCTACTGGTAAATCAGATAGATCAATATGTAATTTACCAACGCTTTGAGTTGCATCTACATGAAATATTATGTCATGTAGACGACATAATTTTCCAAATTTTGTGATGTCTTGAATTATACCGATTTCATTATTTACATGCATAATAGATAATAAAATTGTATCATCACGCAGTGCATTACTGATTTGTTCAAAAGTAATTAAACCATTAGACTGTGGAGTTATACGGGTAATTTCAAACCCTTCGTTTTCAAGATATTGGCAAGCATCTAAAACTGATTTGTGTTCCGTTACACTAGTAATAATGTGTTTTCCTTTTTTTCGATAAGATTGAGCTATCCCTTTAATCGCTAAATTTACTGATTCAGTAGCTCCTGAAGTAAAAACAATTTCACGTGATTCTGCGCCTATTAATTGGGCAATTTGGCTGCGAGCTATATCTACTGCTTCCTCTGCTTTCCAACCGTAATAATGAGAACGAGAAGACGGGTTACCAAATATACCGTCTAAAGTAAAATACTGTATCATTTTTTCCACTACTCTGGGATCTACTGGAGTAGTAGCAGCATAATCAAAATATATTGGTAACTTCATCTAACGTACTCCAAAAAATAAAAACCTTATTTTTATGTATAAAAAATATAAAAATTATGAAATCAGTACTATTTATATAAAATATGCATTGAATACTCTACAACATATTTATTCTTGAGTTTAATTTGTATTGTAAGTTAAAACGTTTATTTTATATGATATTATTATTCGTTACTATAAAAAATATTGAAACATATTTTATATTTTTATTTTTATAAGCACTTAATTAAGGCTATATAAATATGTATTAATGAATATTTCATTGTATGCAATACGTTGGTGGGTAATATAAATTAACTGATTAATAGGTATTATTTTAGGTTGTCAATATTTTTTGTACCTAATGTTATAACAAAAATTGCATTATACACAAATGATTAAAATTATTAGTATTATTTGTAGTAATGAAAATTAACTTTTTATATAAATAATATTTGTAGCGAAAATAATGCAAATTTTTATTTTTAACGAATATATTGAATAATAACGTTGTTATATTGCGCGCATATGGTATTAATATTCTGATACATAAGATTTGATTTTGATTGATGTTGAAAGAATTAGGTAGGTTTGTTAATAAGGTCATATATTCATCATATACTTGTAATGAAAAAATAAAATTGTAGGTTTTTATACAATGATATGTGGTTAAGAACACATATCTTACGTGGTAAGATACAATTATAACATTTATTTTAAAAAATATAATTTTATAGAATACATGGTGAGTTTTGATATGTTTTATTTTTATTTAATAAGAATTTACTGGATGAATGTTTATGCATCCGATGCTTAACATTGCTATTCAAGCTATAAGAAGGGCAGGGAGCTTTGTCGTTAAACAATATGAATTGCTTGATAAACACAGTATACAGTTAAATTACATAAATAATCTTATTTATAAAATAAATAAGGAATCATATAATATTATTACGACAATTATTCAAAAGTTTTATCCGTTACATACTGTTGTTAATGCATGGAATAACCATAATGTTAATGATGTAAATTACAAAGAAGATATTTATTGGGTAATTGGAGCTATAGATAATGATGTTAATTTTATTAAGCAATTTCCTTTTTTTGCTTTATCTATTTCCGTGTTTATTAAGGGACATATCGAAATAGGAGTAATATACGATCCTATACATAATGAATTATTTAGCGCTTGTCGTGGAAAGGGAGCTTATCTTAATGATTATCGGATTCGTGTAGGTACTGTTAACAATTTACATAAGGCTATTATTGCTATATCTTGTTCTTATGAACAGAAGGATATGGTTATTAATTTGATCAATAAGTTTATTAGTAAATGTGTATGTTTTCGTTGTACCGGATCAATTATTTTAGATTTAGCCTATGTTGCGGTTGGGCGTGTAGATGGATGCATTTCTATGTTTTTAAAAAATATTAATTATACCAATACATTATCTAGTGGTTTTTTAATAATTCGTGAATCGGGAGGGTTAATTATAGATTTTTCAGGAACCGATGATTATTTATTGTCTGGAAATTTAATTGCAGGCAATGTGAAAATAATCCGGACCATTTTATCAATTATACAAATTATTTGAATGACTATTTTAACAAGGGATTAGTAAAATTTATTTATTTTGAAAGAATAACTTGTATCTATATATTCTATATAGAGTATATGTGATGATATCATTTCTAATGATTTTTATCATATATGGGATACTGAGAACATATATTCAAAACTTTGGTTTTTATAGATGAAATGATTTTATTGTTATTAATATGATCTAATATATCGCAAATCCAATGAGATAGTTGTTTGATATCATTTTCTTTAAAGTTACGTCTAGTTATGGCTGGCGTACCAATACGTATTCCAGAGGTAATAAAAGGACTTCTAAAATCATTTGGTATGCTATTTTTGTTAACAATAATATTAGATCGTTCTAAAGCTATACTGGCATCTTTCCCGGTGATGTTTTTATTTCTTAAATCTAATAAGAAAAGATGATTATGAGTCGTTCCAGAGATAACTTTAAATTCGCGTGATACAAATTCTTTAACCATTATCTTGGCATTTTGAACAATTTTTTGTTGATATACTTTAAAAGATGGATCCATTGCTTCTTTCAAAGCAATTGCTTTAGCTGCGATAACATGCATCAAAGGGCCTCCTTGAGAGCCAGGGAAAACTGATGCATCTAATTTCCTATATAATGTATAATTACCTCCACTAGCCAAAATTAAACCGCCTCTAGGCCCCGCTAATGTTTTATGAGTAGTAGCAGTTACTACATGTGCATGAGGTAATGGATTTGGATATATACCTGCAGCGACTAATCCTGTAATGTGAGCCATATCAATAAATAGATATGCTTGAATAGAATCTGCGATGTGTCGCATTGTAGACCAATTTATAATACCAGAATACGCGGAAAATCCCCCTACAATCATTTTGGGTCGATATTTTGTAGCTAGATGATGTATTTCTTCATAATCAATACAACCAGTTTCGTCAACCCCATAAAATACAACGTTATATAATTTTCCTGAAAAGTTTACTTGTGCTCCATGCGTTAAATGTCCTCCATGGTTTAGGTGCATACTTAAAATTGTATCACCAGGATGTAATAAAGCATTGTAAACAGAAAAATTAGCTTGCGATCCAGAATGTGGTTGTACATTTGCATAATCCGCAAAAAATAGTTTTTTTGCGCGGTCAATACTTAATTGTTCAATCATATCAACGTATTGACATCCACCATAATAACGTTTACCCGGATAACCTTCAGCGTATTTATTAGTAAGTTGAGATCCCTGTGCCTTCATCACTTGAGGGCTAACATAGTTTTCAGATGCTATTAATTCAATATGTTCTTCTTGTCTAATAGTTTCTTGTTTTATTATTTCCCATAATTCAGTATCATAATTTGAATGTATGCACATATATAACCTCTTATTTTGATAAGTTAGAAAATACATAAGGCTATTTTGATTGAAATGAAACAATTATTATTTTCAGGAATAATTTTATTAATGATGGTTATGTACTGTAATATAAATTGACTGTTTTATGTTTATTTTTAATAGAATTAATACATTTACCTAGTATATAGGTATGATTATATCTCTGGTGTTATGGCATTTTTTCATGAGTTTTTATTTTTAATTTAAATAAATATAATGTCGGTTTAGATTATTTAATAGTATATATATTGTATAATGATATTAGGGTTGACGTCGATGTTTAAAAAAATTATTTAATTGATAAGTACATTCTTTTTCTAAGACCCCAGTTGTTAAAGATACGTGATGATTATTCATGGGGTGGCAAAGTGTATTTTTTAGCCATGATCTTTGTATAGTTTTATTGTTTTTTGCACCGCAAACTAATCGATAAATACGAGCATGAATTATTGCACCAATACACATCATGCATGGCTCTAAAGTAACATAAAGTGTAGTGCCTAGTAATCGATAATTACCTAAAATTTTCCCTCCTGTTCGTAATGCTACAATTTCTGCATGAGCACTTGGATCATGGTATATAATAGAAGAATTCCAACCGTAACTTATCAGTTTACCATTGTGAATTAAAACAGCTCCTACTGACATTTCTCCAATAATTTCAGCATAGGCGGCTAATGCAATAGCATGACGCATCCATATTATATCTGTATTTTCTATTTTATAATACATTTGGTGTTTTTTTGTGAGCCAATAAAAATATTATAAGCATACAATCCATAAGTATTTCTGATATAGTCATATTTGTCTTACAATGAGACATCGTGTATTTTTTTTGATTGTATAGAATTTACATATTTGTATCTTATTTATTCTATCGCTCCAATATAACAAATGCGCATGCATATGAGTTGGTATCAGATAAGGTAATATGCATTTTTTTTAATGATAATTTATTAGCTAATAGAGCTGTACATGAGAATAAATGTAACATTGGTTTTCCTAGTTTGTCGTTAAATATTTCGATTTGATTAAATGTTATTCCTTGGCTTATTCCAGTACCAAACGCTTTAGCTACCGCTTCTTTTGCAGCGAAACGTTTTGCTAAAAAATGCACAGGATACTTTTTAGTTTTGTACATTTTCCATTCTGATTCACTAAGTATGCGTGTAGCTAGCTTGTCTCCGCTACGTGTTATTATTTTTTTTATTTTCCTAACATCAACGATATCTATACCGATTCCGTGAATCACTATTCACCTCTTCTTGAGTCTTGTATTAATTTTTTCATGTCTTGAATAGCTTTAGGTAATCCACAAAATATTGATCGGCTAATTATAGCATGTCCTATATTTAATTCTTGTATTCCTGATAACATTGCAATAGGTTGCACGTTGTAATAATTCAGACCATGTCCAGCATTAACTTTTAAACCATTATCTATAGCGTATTGCATACTTTTTTTAATGAGTTTATATTCTAAATTTTGAGTTGTTGCATCTATAGCATGAGAATACATTCCGGTATGTAGTTCTATGTAAGGCGCGCCTATATTATATGCAACATCAATTTGTTGTTCATTAGGGTCAATAAATAATGATACTCTAATTCCAGAGTCCGTAAGTTTAAATATCATATTTTTTAATTTATTTGCATTATTAATTATGTCTAAATCACCTTCAGTTGTAAGTTCTTGACGTCTTTCAGGTACTAAGCAACAATAATCTGGTTTTAATGTGCATGCGATATTAATCATTTCATCTGTTGCTGCTATTTCTAAGTTCATAGATGTTTGTATAGTTTTGCGTAGCATTTCGACATCTTGATCTTTAATATGACGACGGTCTTCTCTTAAATGTACAGTAATACTATCTGTTCCTGATTGTTCTGCAACGAATGCGGCATATATAGGATCAGGATACATGGTATTTCTTGTGTTACGCAATGTTGCGATATGATCAATGTTTACACCTAGTAATAAATTTGGCATCGCATATATACCGTAGATATAGTATTGTTAGTTATTGAATATAAATATAGATTATATATATATTTATATTTTTAATGTATCTTTTTTTAATGTATATTTAGTTTAAATTAATATTGTGCTGTATTTTTGATTTATTACGATGTTTTATTGTTGATAAGTACCTGTTTTTACTCAAAATTATAATTTTTAATATGATTTTTGATGGTTGAATGGATTTTGTTAGGATGTATGAATTTCATTACATAAGAGTATGTTACTATATTATCGTGGATATTTATTTATATCAATTTAATTTATATTTAACTTTTATACAATACTATAAATATTGATAGTGAAAGTTTTGGGATCATTGATGTTGATTCAGGAGCAATGATATAGCATTCTTGAAGTTGTAATACACACAAATATTACCTCCTATCTAACCTATTTTAGATAGGAGGTAATATTTGTGTGTATATATAGTTTTTGTGATCACCCTCAATAGGGTGATCACATTTTTTTTAGAGATATGGTCGATCAAATAAATTAATTAATTTGATATTTAGATTTCTGTAGTCGTTTTAAAAATGGTCAACATACTGGTTTTAACAATTGTATATATGTTTATTGCACAAACTTAATGGCGCATTAAGTTATTCTGTTTAAAAAAACGAATATGTTACACCCATTGATAAATCAATGGCTATGTGCGTGATTAAATCATTTTTTAGTTATGTTTGTCAATGCTGATAAAATTTTTTCTGCTGCATTTTGTTCAGCTTTACGTCGACTAGAACCGCATCCAATATACAGGTAATGGTAAACGCCGATGTTGCATATATTCTTGCAGTCGAGTTTTTGGATCTTTTTGATGATCATAAGAATAAGGATATATTTGATCTATATGGATATTGTACCAATTAATAATTAATATTTCAACAGTTTGAATATTACTGTCTAAAAATATACCGCCTATTAATGCTTCTATTGTATTAGCTAGAATGGATTCACGTCGATACCCCCAACTTTTTAGTTCTCCTTGTCCTAATTGTAGATAGTCTCCCAAATTAAATTCTCGAGCTAGTGTTGCTAAAGTATTTTCGCGTACCAAATTTGAACGCATTCTACTCATATCTCCTTCAGTAATATGAGGAAATCTATGATATAGCAGATTAGCTATTACATAATTTAGTATAGCGTCTCCTAAAAATTCTAGTCTTTCATTGTGTTGGTTACTAGAGCTTCTATGAGTCAGTGCTTGTAATAATAAATCGTATCGAGTAAAAATGTAACCAAGTTTTTTTTGCAGTGTGTTCACTAACATAATATTTATGTATTACATATTCCTTACAATGTTGATAGAGGAATTTTTTGTAGTTGTTTGGATTAGATTAATTACAAAAAGTGTAATTGATAATTTTAATCTATGATTAGAGAATGTAAATATCTTATCGTATATTGCCAATTCTATGGAGTTGAATGCTAATTGGCCATATTCCTTCATGCTGTTTTTTTATATTCATCCAAATTATTATGGCTTTTCCTATGATATTGCGTTCAGGAACAAATCCCCAATAACGACTGTCTGCGCTGTTGTCCCTGTTGTCTCCCATTACAAAATACTCACCTTCGAGTACTAACCATTCGGATATTAGGTGTTTTGTATGTTGATCATATGTGTTTATTAAGTTTTGATTCCCAGGTGGTATCATGGTTAAGATATTATGCTCCATATTGCTGAACGATTCTGTAGTTTGAATTAGCCGAATTCCATGGTAATATTTCTGATTCGGTTCTATCTGGATAAAGGAAGAATTAACCTTTCCATTTTCATCATTGTTAAATATTTGAATAAAATTGCTAGG